>NZ_JACZKG010000075.1 GCF_014860165.1 Devosia sp. | reverse complement strand
GAGCCACCCTCCGCCCCTCCCCTCAAGGGGGAGGGGAGCCGTCCCTCCGTCGCCAAGGTGGGAACCATCCCAGCCCCAGCGATTTGCCACAAAGAGGTCCGGCGCGCGTCAACCGGACATGGTGGCATAGGGAACGGAGTGGTTTTTCCGGTTTCCCGCTCCGGCCAACGCAACGGCAGTCGAGCCCTTATCCCACCCGCGCGGACCTCACCCGATCCGCTTGTGCCGACAGGCAGGTGCTGCATCCCAATGGCGGCGAGATCGTCGGTGGATAGCGCCGACACGTGATTTCTCCCGCCTTGCGGCTCACCCCGCCCCTGTGATCCAAGGGCGGGGTGAGCACCGTTGAATCAAGCTTCGATCTGTTCGATGCGGGACCGCGCCTTTCTTCGCGCGATCCCCTCACGGTGCTGCGCGAGGTCTTCGGCCACAAGAGCTTCCGCGGCCAGCAGGCCGACGTGGTCGAGCACGTGGTGGGTGGCGGCGACGCCGTCGTGCTGTTCCCCACCGGCGCCGGCAAATCCATGTGCTACCAGATCCCGGCGATCTGCCGGCCGGGGGTCGGCATCGTCATCTCGCCGCTCATCGCCCTGATGCGCGACCAGGTCGAGGCGCTCAAGCAGGCCGGCGTGGCGGCCGCGGCGCTCAACTCGTCCCTGTCTTCAGAAGAATCCGCCGAAGTCCGCCGCAAGCTGCGCAACGGCCAGCTCGACCTGCTCTATGTCGCACCTGAACGCGTGGCGACGCCGGGCTTTGCTAATATGCTCAGCGGCATCGACATCGCGCTGTTCGCCATCGACGAGGCTCATTGCGTGAGCCAGTGGGGTCACGATTTCCGCCCTGAATATCGCGAGCTGATCCATCTGGTGGAGTTGTTCCCCGGCGTGCCGCGCATTGCCCTCACCGCCACGGCAGACGCGACGACGCGCGAGGATATCATCGAGCGGCTGGGGCTCGAACAGGCCCAGGTGTTCACGACCAGTTTCGACCGGCCCAACATCTCCTATTCCATCGTCGAGCGCGACAAGCCGCGCGAGCAATTGCTGGCTTTCCTCGCCGCCCACAAGGGCAGCTCCGGCATCGTCTATTGTCTCTCCAGGGCAAAGGTCGAGGACACGGCCGAATGGCTGTCCTCCAAGGGCATTCCGGCACTGGCCTACCATGCCGGCCTTCCCGCCGAGCGCCGCAGCGCCAACCAGGATGCGTTCCTCAAGGAGGAAAACATCTGCATGGTGGCCACCGTCGCCTTCGGCATGGGCATTGACAAGCCCGACGTGCGCTACGTCGCCCATATGGACCTGCCGGCTTCGATCGAAGCCTATTACCAGGAGACCGGCCGCGCCGGCCGCGATGGCCAGCCCGCCGACGCCTGGATGAGCTATGGCATGGCCGACGTGGTGCAGCGCCGCCGCATGATCGACGAAGGCAATGCCCCTGACGAGGTCAAGCGCGTCGAACATGGCAAGCTCAATGCGCTACTCGGCGTCTGCGAAACCGCCGAATGCCGCCGCAAGGCCATCCTCAGCCATTTCGGCGAGGCCCATCCCGGCAATTGCGGCAATTGCGATACCTGTCGTTCGCCCGTTGAATCCTGGGACGGCACCGAGGCCGCCATCAAGGCCCTGGCCGCCATCTACCGCACCGGCATGCGCTTCGGCGCCGCCCATGTCATCGACGTGCTGATGGGGAAGGCCACTGAAAAGGTCGAGCGCTTCGGCCACCAGAACCAGGCCGTGTTCGGCCAGGGCGCCGACCTCGATGCCAAGGTCTGGCAATCGGTCATCCGGCAATTGACCGCCTCTGGGCTGATCGTCGTCGATCATGCCAATCACGGCGCCCTGACCCTGGGTGAGGGCGCCCGCGCCGTGTTCAAGCACGAACGCACCGTCACCCTGCGCAAGGACCGGCCCAAGAAATCGGTCGAAGTCCGTCGCGCGCTGGCCCGGGCGGCGACAGTGCCCGAACACGCGCTGCCGCTGTTCGAAGCCTTGCGCGAGGAACGCACCCGCATCGCCAAGGCCCAGGGCGTGCCGCCTTACGTCATTTTCCACGACGCCACCCTGCGGGCCATGGCTTTGGCCGTGCCCCGTCATCCCCACGATATGCTCAACCTCCCCGGCGTCGGCCAGGCCAAGCTCGACCGCTATGGCGAGGATTTCCTGGCAGTGGTGGCGCGACAGACGAAATGAGTGACCTCGCTCCCCGCCCCCGCTTCGCCATCGTCGACATAGCCCGCGGCGTCGCCATCATTGCCATGGTGGCCTATCACCTGTGCTGGGACCTCAGCTATTTCCGCTTCATCGCTGCCGATGTCGGCTACGACCCGGCATGGGTGCTGCTTGCCCGCAGCATTCTTGCGGTTTTCCTCTTCCTTGCTGGCGTCAGCCTTGTTCTTGGGCATGGCAGCGGCATCCGCTGGCGCAGCTTCTTGCGGCGCTGGATTTTCGTCCTACTCGGTGCGCTGGCAATATCGGTGGCGACGTCTTTCGCCTTCCCGCAGAGCTTCGTCTATTTCGGCGTGCTGCATGCCATTGCCCTGTTCAGCCTGACGGGTCTCGCCTTCCTGCGCACCCCGCCCTGGCTGGCGATAACAGTCGCCGCCGTGGTCATCGCCTTGCCGTTCTTCTATTCGGACCCGCTGTTCAACGAGAAGGCGTGGTCCTGGCTCGGCTTCTGGCAGGTGCCGCCGCCGGCCAATGACCTGGTGCCGGTCTTCCCCTGGTTTGGCGCGGTGCTGCTGGGCATCATCGCCATGCGGCTGGTGCTGGCCGCCGGCTGGTCGAACCGCCTCGCCGCCATTGCTCCGCCCGGCCGGCTGCCGCGCCTCCTTGCCTTTCTCGGGCGCTGGAGCCTGCTGATCTATCTGGTTCATCAGCCGATCCTGCTCGGACTGGTCTACCCCGCCGCGGCTTTGCTGCAGCCGCAGGTCGCCATGCGCGATGTAACCTTTCTCCGCTCGTGCCAGAGCACCTGCGAGGCGGGCGGCACGCCGGCCGACATGTGCGTCACCTATTGCCAATGCGGGCTTGCGGGCGTCACCACCAATAATCTCTGGAACGCCGTCGAGACCGGCATGGTCACCGCAGCCGAACAGGCCCTGCTCGATGCGCAAAACCGGCAATGCTCGGCCGTGATCTACCCCGAACTCAACGCCAGCCCCTGATCGCGTGCCCGGCGCGCCACACCCGCGTTGGAACGTTATTCTTTGCGCTTTTTGCATAGATTCGATCTTGAATGGCAGCGCGAATGGGCGTTGATTATTCACTGCGAGTTGATTTGTCCGGGCTTCGGCTAGTTCCTCCCGCCCGCCTGGACCCACACATATATTGAAGTCTGGATACTTCCTTGACCACCGACAAGGCTGGCCGCGTCCATTCACGCGGCGATGCACGGGCTCACGTGGCCGCCGCTCACGCGGGCAAGGGCCGCGGGCCGCTGACGCGAATTGCGCTTTATTCACTCCGCCATCCCTGGCAGGCCGCCGCGGCGATCGGCGCGACCATCATTGCGTCAGTCCTGCAACTGCTGATTCCGCGTCTGCTCGGTCACGCCGTCGACCAGGCGCAGGGCATTCTCGATGCCGGGGCAGATGGCGCCGAACAGGCTTTGTTCTGGAGCGCCATGACCCTGCTGGGCGTTTCGGTAGCGCGCGGCTTCTTCACCCTGGTGCAGAACTATTATTCGGAATCGGTCGGCCACCATGTCGGCTACGAATTGCGGCTGGCCTTCTACGACAAGGTGCAGCGCCTCTCCTATTCCTATCATGACAAGGTCCATACCGGCGATCTGATCACCGTGGGCCTGCTCGACCTCGATGGCTTGCGCATGTTCTTCGCCACGGGCCTGGTGCGCGTGGTGCTGCTCTCGGTGCTGATCGGCGTCGGCGCCTATATGCTGCTCACCACCGATATCGTGCTCGCATTGCTGGCGCTCAGCTTCGTGCCCTTCGTCGCCTGGCGCTCCTCGGTGGCGCAGCTCACCTTGCGCGCCACCTGGCTCACGCTCCAGCAAAAGCTCTCGGCGCTGTCGCGGGTCATGGAGGAGAATCTCGGCGGTATCAGGGTCGTCAGGGCCTTCTCGGGCGCGGATTTCGAACTGGCCAAGTTCGATCATGCTTCCAAGGAAGCCCTGGCCCTGGCCCATGAGCGCGTGCATGTGCGGGTGCGCAACACCAGCTTCATGACCTTCTCATTCTTCTTTGCCATGGGGTTGGTCCTGTGGGCCGGCGGCAACAAGGTCATAGCCGGCGAGATGAGCGTGGGCACGCTGGCCAGCTTTCTCACCTTCATGACCATCCTCCAGATGCCGGTGCGCCAGCTCGGGCTGATGGTCAATTCCTTCGCCCGCGCCTCCACCTGCGGCGACCGCTTCTACGCCTTTCTCGATCAACCCCTGGCCATATCAGACGCGCCCGGCGCGCCCGAGCTCAAGGTCACCGAGGGTACCTTGCGCTTCGAGGATGTCCGCTTCTCCTATGAGGGTGCGACCCATCCCACGCTCGACGGGGTGAGCTTCGAGGCCCGCGCCGGCCAGACCATCGGCATTGTCGGCGCGCCGGGCAGCGGCAAGTCGACGCTCGCCCACCTCATCCCCCGCTTCTACGATGTCAGCGGCGGCCGCATTACCATCGACGGGCAGGATGTGAGCAAGGTCTCCCTGCAGTCGCTCCGCCGCGCCGTCGCGGTCGTGCAGCAGGACAGTTTCCTCTTCACCACCACCATCGAAAACAACATCGCCTATGGCGACCCCTGGGCCAAGGAAACCAAGATCGAGAAAGCCGCCGAAAGCGCGCAATTGCACAATTACATCATGGGCCTGCCGGCGGGCTACGACACCGTGGTGGGCGAGCGCGGCGTGTCCCTGTCGGGGGGCCAGCGTCAGCGCCTGTCGATCGCGCGCAGCCTGGTGCTGCGGCCGGCGGTGATGGTGTTCGACGATTCCACCGCCGCCATCGATGCCGGCACCGAGCACCGCATCCGCAGCGCCATCCGGCGCTATGCCAGCGACCGGGTGACCCTGGTCATCAGCCATCGCCTGAGTTCGCTGCTGCATGCCGATACCATCCTGTTCCTCGAAGGCGGCCAGATCGTTGAGCAGGGCAGCCATGAGGAGCTGCTCGCCCAGGGCGGGCGCTACCGCGCGCTCTATGACCTGCAGACCCGTCCCACTGAAGACATCGAGATCGGGAGCGCCGCCCAATGAGAGCGATCGAAGAGGACGACCGCGACGTCGCCAGCTTTCCGGGCCAGCGCCCGCCGCGGGCCAGCGTCGGTTCGCACCGCATCGAAGAGGAAATCTTCGGCAAGGCCTATGATCCCAAGACCGTGCGCCGCATCTGGGCCTTTGTTCGGCCCTATCGCCTGAAGATTTATCTCTCGGTGGCGGCGGTCCTGGTCTTTACCGCCACCCAGCTCGCCATCCCGCTGATCATCGGCCGCGCCATCGACAGCGGCATGACCCAGGGTGGCAATTCGACCAACCTGCTCTGGGCCGTGGCGACCTTTGCCGTCGTTGTCGTGATCAATTACGCCGCCTCCTGGATCCAGGAAAGCCAGGTTGGGCAGGTGGCCGAGAACGTGCTGTTCGACATGCGCCGGGCCATGTTCGCCCAGTTGCAGCGGGTGTCCCTCAGCTTCATGGACAAGACCGAAGTGGGTCGGCTGATGAGCCGCCTGCAGGGCGACGTCAATTCCATGCAGGAATTTCTCGAGACCTCGGTGATCTCGGTCGGCGACATGGTGCTGCTCGTCGGCATCGTGGTGGTCCTGCTGACGCTCGATTTCCGGCTGGGCCTGTTGACCCTCTCCACCATGCCCATCCTGTTCATCGTGCGCATCTTCTGGCTGCCGCCGGCCAAGCGCGCCTTCTGGGCGGCGCACGAGACCAATTCGATCACCGCCGGCGCCATGGCCGAAGGCATCAATGGCGTGCGCACCGTGCAGAATCTGGATCGCCAGCGGGTCAATTTCGACCTCTTCGACGACAAGGCCTATAACAACCTGCTCACCCAGCTCACCGGCTCGCGCTTTGCCCAGGTCATGGTGCCGATCGTGGACAGCCTCACCGGCATCGCCATGGCCATCGTGGTGGTGGTGGGCGGCTCGCTGGTGCTCAATGGCGGGCTGGAAATCGGCGTCATCGTCGCCTTTCTGTTCTACATCCAGCGCTTCTTCGATCCCATTCGTTCCCTGACGATGCAATATTCGATCATGCAGCGCGCCATGACCTCGGGCCGCCGCATCACCGAAGTGCTCGATATTCCGGCCTCCATCAACGACAAGCCCGATGCCATCGCGCTGACGCGGGACATGGATGGTTCGGTCGAGTTCCGCGACGTCGTCTTCGGCTACAGTGCCGATCGTCCGGTGCTGAAGAATGTGAGCTTCAAGGTCAATCCGGGCGAGACGGTTGCCCTGGTGGGGCCGACCGGTTCGGGCAAGACCTCGGCCATGTCGCTGGTCCATCGCTTCTACGAAGTGCAGTCCGGCGCCGTGCTGGTGGGCGGCCACGATGTGCGCGACGTCACCCAGCAATCCCTCGGCGAGCAGGTCGCCATGGTGCTGCAGGAGCCGTTCCTGTTCACCGGCAGCGTCTTCGACAACATCCGCTACAACAAGGCCTCGGCCACCCGCGAGGACGTCATCGCGGCGGCCAAGGCCGTGGGCGCGCATGATTTCATCACCCGCCTGCCCGGCGGCTATGACGGCATGCTGGAGCAGCGCGGCTCCAACCTGTCGCTGGGTCAGCGGCAGCTGCTGAGCTTTGCCCGCGCGCTGGTGGCCGATGCCAAGATCCTGGTGCTCGACGAAGCCACCGCCAATATCGACTCCTATACCGAGCGGCAGATCCAGAAGGCGCTGCTGACCCTGCTCGAGGGCCGCACCGGCATGGTCATCGCCCACCGCCTCGCCACGATCCGCGGCGCCGACCGCATCATCGTGCTGCAGAATGGCGAGCTGATCGAAACCGGCAACCACGACCAGCTCATGGAAAAAGGCGGGCTCTACGCCAAGCTCTACAACATGAACTATGCCAGCTTCGACGATATTCCGGACGAACTGGTGGCGCAGGCGAACGCCAGGGCGGCGAGTACGTAACCGGCAGTTCCTATCTGGTGGGGCCACGCGCACCAGACGCGCAGATCGTCTGCACCCATTCTCGCAACCGTGCCCCTCCCCTCACGGGGGCAGGGCCCTTGCCGGCTGCTGTCCAAACATCGAGCGTCGCCCGCGTGGCTACGCCACCCGGATTCCGGCATCCCCTCTTGCCGCATCCAACATGGCGCGGTTTTGCCGATGGGCGCATGACAAGGCGGTGTTGGAGACTGATTCATGAGCCTTCCGATTGCCGCCGCCCTGCTATTGGCGGTGTTCTTCACCTCGACCCTGTCTGGCGTCTTCGGCATGGCGGGCGGGTTGGTGCTGCTGGGCATCCTGCTGGCCATTCTGCCTGTGGGCACCGCCATTGCCGTGCAGGGCGCCATCCAGATCGTCGCCAATGGCTCGCGCGCCTGGTTCTCGCGCGACTATATCGACTGGAAGATTCTGGGCATCATTTGCCTCGGCCTGCTGGTCGCCGGCATCGCCCTGTTCATCCTGCGCTACACGCCCGATCTGGCGACGGTGTGCATCGCCATTGGCCTCTTGCCCATACTGGTCTGGATTCCCCAATCCTGGCTGGCCCTTGATGCAAGCAAGCCCCATCATGCCTTCGTCTGCGGCCTGCTCGGCGGCGGGCTCAATCTGGCGGTGGGCGTCTCCGGCCCCACGGTCGATATCTTCTTCATCCGCACCACCATGGACCGTCGCAAGATCATCGCCACCAAGGCGGCCACGCAGGTGATCTCCCACGCCGCCAAGGTGGTGTTCTACTGGAATGCCGCCATGGTCCTGGCGCCTTTCGAATGGGCCGCGATTGCCGTGGCGGCGCCCTTCGCCATCGCGGGCACCAGTGCCGGACACTGGATCCTGCAGCGCCTGACCGACGCCAATTTCCGCGCCTGGACCCGATGGATCGTCACTGCCATAGGGATTTTCTATCTCATCCGCGGCGTGACCTTGCTGATCTGACGCCGATGAGTATGGTGCCAGCAGGGAGACGACATGGCACCATTCGACAGCGTCACGGCGCGCCTCATCCTTCTTTTGGCCGAAACCGGCTCCATCGGGCGCGCCGCCGAGCGCGAGGGCATCGCCTCTTCGGCGGTGAGCCGCCGCGTCTCCGACCTCGAAAGCCGGCTCGGCGTGGTGCTGTTCGATCGCTCCGCCCATGGCGTCAAGCTCACCACCGCCGGCCAGGCCTATGCCGAGGGTTGCCGCACGGTGCTGCGGGCCATTGCCGATCTTGATGCCGTCATGGCCGATTTCGGCAGCGGCCTGCGCGGCAGCCTCAGGCTCGCCTGTACCAGCTCCGCACTCACCGGCCGGCTGCCGGAACTGCTGGCGCGCTACACCGCCAAGCATGCCGGCATAGCACTCGATATCCAGGAAATGGGCGCCGCCAAGGCGCTGCTGGCCATCGACGAGGGCCGGGCCGACGTCGCCATCGTTTCGGACCACTATGATTTCACCCGCTTCGAGATCAAGGCCTTCGAGGATGACCGGGTCTGGGTGCTGGCGCCGCCCGATCATCCGCTGGCCGCCCAGATCGAGCCGCGCAAGGAGATCGGCTTCGAGACGGTGATCGACCATCCCATTGTCGGCATCCACCAGGCCGGATCGCTCGATCGGCTGCTGGGCGAGGCCGCCCGCAAGGCCGGCAAGCCGCTGGTCGAGAATCTGCGCGTCGAGAGCTTTCCCGCGCTCGTGCGCATGGTCGAGGCCGGTTTCGGCATCGGCTTCCTGCGCTCGACGAGCCTGCATCTGCTCGCCGGCACCGATCTGGTCTGCGCCCCGCTGGCCGAGCCCTGGGCGCTGCGCCAATTGCTGGTGGCGCGCCGCAAGACCTCGCCCCTGTCGGCGGCGATGAAGAGCTTCATCGCGCTCTGCAGCGAGACTTACATTCCCAGCGCCTGACGTTGACCTGGATCAAGCAGCCGCGACAAATCGGCTATTGAGTGATGCTCCATTCGCCCCTAGGAATTGCGCATGATCCAGGGACGCAGCATCGGCAGGGAGATCGGGACGGCTTTGGCCGTGCTGGCCATCTATCTGCTGACGGTGCTGGCGCCGCTGCACCAGGCCCGCGCCAGCCAGCTTGCCTTTGAAGAGCTGGGCTACAGCCTGACGCAAGCGAGCTGGGTGCTGTGCTCGGCGGCAGGCGCCACCGAAGGCGGCGACGTCTCCATCGCCAAATGTCCGGCCACCGGCATTGGCAAGGCCGGGATCGTCCTGCCCACGCCACACGCCCTGCCAGCCGCCTATGGCGCCGCCCTGGCCGCGCCTCGTCTGGCGACGTCCCCGACTGTGCTCCCGCGCATTGTCGCACCCTCAGGCGGCCCCCGCGCCCCTCCGGTTCCGGTCTGACGCACCGGCCCCTGGCCGTCCTGACCCATTCAATTACCGGAACTATCATCATGATCCGCCTGCTTCGCGCCGCCCTTGCGGCTGCCATTCTCGTCGTCACCCCCGCCCTTGCCCACAATGGCGTCATCCATCTCGGCGACATCAACATTTCGCTGCCCTTTACCCGCGCCACGCTGCCCAATGCGCCCGTCGGCGGCGGCTTCCTCACCATCGAGAATGCCGGCACGGAGGCCGATCGCCTCGTCTCGGCCACCTCGGAGGTTGCCGGGGAAACCCAGATTCATGAAATGGCCATGGAAGGCGATGTCATGAAGATGCGCCAGCTCGCCGAAGGGCTCGAAATCCCCGCGGGCGAGACGGTGGTTCTCGCGCCCGGTGGCGTCCACATCATGTTCATGGGCCTCAAGCAGGCTTTCGTGGAAGGCGAGACGGTCGCCGTCACGCTGACCTTCGAGAAGGCCGGGTCGGTAGAGGTGCTGCTGCCCGTCGCGGCCGCTGCGGCCGACATGCCCGCCGGTGCCATGGTGCACTGATGGCCCTCCGCACCCTGCGCATCTGGCTCTGGGTGGCCGTGCTGGGGCTGGCGCTGACGGCCGTTGCAGGTGCCTTGTTGCTGCGCCCGCAACAGAAGGTGGCCGGCAGCTTCGGCGTCGCCGCGTTCGACCTCGTCGATCACCACGGCAAGCCGGTCGATGAGACCGTGTTCGCCGGCCATCCCTCGGCCCTGTTCTTCGGCTTCACCCACTGTCCGGAAGTCTGCCCTACCACCATGGCGGAGATGGCGGCCTGGTTCGAAGCCCTGGGCGAGGAGGGGCAGGACCTGCGCGCCTATTTCGTCAGCGTGGATCCGGAACGCGACACGCCGGCCCTGCTGGGTGACTATGTCGGCTGGGTGAGCGACCGGATCACCGGCATTACCGGCGATCCGGTGCAGATCGATAGCCTGGCCCGGGCCTGGGGCGTGTTCTACGAAAAGGTACCGCTCGAAGGTGGTGACTACACCATCGATCACACCGCTTCGGTGTTCCTGCTCGATCGTGACGGACAGTTCCAGGGCACCATTGCCTATCGGGAAGACATGGCAACGGCGCTCGGCAAGCTGCGCAACCTGCTCGCCCGGTCCTGACGCCCAAGCCCGGTCCGGACCAGCTCCGGATCGGGCAGCTTAGGGTACCGCCCGGGAGCGCGGTGGGGTAAACCTCGTTTCGAACAGAGGAGTCTCCCAATGAAGCCGTCGATTTCCATCATCACCATCGGCGTTGACGACCTGGAGCGGGCCTTCGTGTTCTATCGCGCCCTGTTCGAGCTGGACGACGAGCAGATCGGGGCAGGGGAAGACCATGTGGCCTTCTTCTTCCCCAACGACTTCTCCTTCGTGCTCTTCCCCCGCGAGCAGATCGCCCAGACCGCTGGAAAGGATGTCGCGGTGGCTGGCACGCCTGGCTTCGTGCTGAGCCACCAGGCGTCGAGCCCCTCCGAGGTCGACGACATCCTGCGCAAGGTCCTCGCCGCGGGCGGCGCCGTGATCACCGCGGGCACGCAGTCCGAATGGGGCTACTCGGCGTATTTCGAGGATAGCGAAGGCAATGTCTGGGAATTGATGGCCCAGCCCGCGGCGAACTAGATCCTAAAATCCGCCGCCGGTCTTGAAACCAGAATGCTTGCGCGTGCCGGTGGAGCCGGTGCGCGGGCGGGAAAAGCCGCCGCCGCTGCCCGAGCTGCCGCCCCAGCCACCGCCGAAGCCGCCTGAATTGCCGCGCGGCTTGGACTTGCCGCTGCCGCCAAAGCTGGTATCGGGCCAGTTGAAGGTGTTGCCGCCCGCCTCGGGCCAGGGCGAATTGGCGCGCTGCCGGCCATTGTTGGGTAGGCCCACGCCGCCGCCCCAGTCGCTGGTGCCGGCGCTCCAGTTCTGGCTGCGCTGCCATTGGTCCCAATACGATGCCGCCGATATGCCGCCGCGCAGGAAATCGTTGAGCAGGTCACCGACCAGCTTGTCTTCGCGGAAGGTCGAGCGCGGATCGTCGAACCGCTGCTTCTTGAACTCCCACTGGATATCCTCGAGCTCGCGCCGCCGTGCCGCCAGCGTCTTGAGCCGCTCGTTCAGTTCGCGCGTCTCGCCCTCTTCTTCCTTGGCGCGGGCGCGGGCATCGTCGATCTGGGCGACGATGGTGTCGTCCTGCCCGGTGCGGGTGCGCCGCGCCTCGGCGAGCAATGTCTGGATGTCCTCGCGCCCCAGCGCCGTTGCCAAATCGTTCAGCGCGCCGTCTACGGCCGGGTTGCCGCCCTGGGACAGCTGGCCGAGCATCTTGGCCGTCTCGTCGCGGCGATCCTCGGTCGCCACGATTTCGGCGTCGAGCGCGTCGATCTTCTGCTGCGCGGCCTCCATGGCCTCGCGCACCGGCTTGCCGCCGGCATTGTCGATGGCTGCCGTTTCCAGCGCATCCAGTTCGGCTTCGGCCGCCCGGGCATTGGCGATCTGCCGCTCGGCATGCTCGCGCAGCCGCAGCGGGATTTCGTTCAGCATGGCAAAGTTCGGTCGCGCCTTGTGGAAGCCGACCAGGTTGGCCACCAGGCCATCGAGATAACGGATGAAATTGTTGGCGCGATAGCTGGCAGTGCCGTAGCCCGCCTCCCACAGATACATGAACAGCGGGTCATCGCGATAGGGCTTGCCCTTCTGCTCGCGATCGGTCTCCGCCTGTTCGGTCTTGCTCATGGACTGGGCCGCGATGGCCTCCAGCTCGCTCGCCTGGCTGCGCTTGGCGGCAAAAGCCGGGTCCTTGGCGATGGTGGCGCCAAGCCGGGCGGCCAGCGCCTTGAGCTCGCTCTGGTGCCCCTCGAAAACCTTGAGCGCCTCGGTCCGCTCTCCGGTCAGCCGCGCCAGGGTTGCGTCGAGCTCAGCAATGTCCCCTTCGGCCTTGCTCAGCTCCTTGGCATGGGCCTTGAGCATGTCGCGCGCCTTGGCTTCCGCGGCCGAAATGCGCCCATCGAGTTCCCCTTGCACCGCCGGGTCAAGCCGCAGCTGCGCCAGCTGCCGGAACAGCTCGGCCTCGGTTTCCCGGATCTTGCCGATCTTCTCGGCTGAGCGCGCCAGGCGCTTGCTGATGTCTTCTTCCTCGCGACGAATGTCGCGCATCGCCTCGTCCAGGCTCGCCAGCGCTTCGGGTCCGCGGATGCTCATTGCTTTACCACCGCGTTACTGCGCCGCCGAGAACCGGCATATTGTATTCGACTTCGAGGAAACCATCCGACTTGCGGCCGACCTCGTTGGCCTGGATGATGCCGTCGTCCAGCTTGTCGGCGGCCACGCCTTCATAGACGGCCTCCGGCACGCGCACGCCCCAGATGCTGACGACTTCGGTCGACCCGGTCTCCTCGTTGAGAATGGGCAGGCTCAGCGCATTGCCGTCCGCGTCCAGCGCCTCCACCACGATATAGTAGTTGGTGGCAGCGGTGTTGACCTCGGGAAAGGTCCAGAAGCCCGACTTCACATCGGAGCGGTTGACCACGCGCAACGTATATTCCTGCCGCAACTGGTCGCGCAAAGCCGTGAGATCGGTCACCGCTTCCTCGGCGCCGGCCCGGTTGCCCTCGGCGGCCAGCGTCTTGCCCCGCGTCCGCAGGGCCTCGGCCTGGAGCACTGCCTGCTGCACCTTGGTCTCTTCGAAAATCGTCTGGTAAAGCGCATCCATCTGCGCCGGCAGGCCCTCGCTGAGCTCGATCCGCGCCGCCTCGGCCACCCCGTTCTGATAGGGCCGCCAGACGCCGAAATAGCCGACACCGAGCACCAGCAGCGCCAGCAGCGCCGCCCCGACTGGCTTGCCCCAGCGCTTGCGGCCGACATAGAGCCGCGCCAGCGTCGTGCCCAGGCCGGGCGCGGGCGGGTCATAGACGAAACGACTTTCCTGCAGCGCGGCCACACCCTCGCGCAGGATGTGGTCGGGCACCTCGATGCCCTGATGGTGATAGATATCGCGCAGCTTGTCGATGAGCTGTTTTTCCTTGGCATCGGTGCCAAGTTCACGCACAGCCAGATCCTGCCGGTGACGGAGCGTGTCGACCACGTCCATCGCCAGCATGACTTCATCCAGGGGCGCAGCGGGCTTCGCTGTCACGTCACTCATTGTTGGCGTTCACCCTTGGTCGGTTCACTCCGCTACTTACGCGTTTCGAGCAGCAGCGCGTTGCCATCGGCGGCAAGCGCTGCCAGGCGCCGCTTGCCGTCTTCCACCGCGTCGCGGATTTCGGCCGAGTTCTTGGTCGAGGCGATCCGCATCTCGTTGATGATGGTGCGGCTCTTCTCCTGGAAATTCACCACCGAATCGACGAGCTTCTTGACCGCATCGGCGCGCACTGTCGGGCCATAGCCAGCCTTGACCGCCTCTTCCTGCACCTTGTCGCCAATTTCGGAGAGCGTCTCGAGGCTCTTGCTCATGCCCTCTTTCATGGCATTGAGCGTTTCGGTCGATTCATGCAGGCCGAACATGCCGGTAAACGAGGCCGATAGGGCCGTCAGCACCGTCTCGTTGGTCGAAAAGAACGAGATCGACTGCTGATAGACGCGTTCCTTGGCATTGGTCGTCTGCATCAGCCGCGCCATCACCACTTCGGACGTATTGTAGGAAATGGTCAGGTTGTCCGAGAGGTCCTTGGCGATCTGGTAGCGCTTCTCCTCGTTCTGCATTTCGCGCAGCTTTTCGTCGCGATCCATTTCGAGGCGCGCGCGGTCTGCCGGCACGGTGCCGGCATAGCCGGCAACGGCGGCCGATGCCGCCTGCAGGATATTCTTCTTGTCTTCGAGGCGCTTCTCGGCGGTCGCGAGCACTTCGAGGGCCATCACCTCGGCCTGCTTCAGCGCGCCGCGGAAATCGCGATAGGCCTCCAGGATGGTGTGCTCGCGGTCGATCTGGTCCTTGGTGTCCTTGGTGACATCGAGATAGGTGTCGCGAATCTTGTTGAAACGGGTGGCGATGTCGCCGCGGCTCACCTTCATCCACACATTGCTGGCGCGCTCCATCAGGTCGAGCCTGTTGTCGGCCAATTGGTCGACCATGCCCTTGGCATCGTCACGGATGGAATCGAAGCCCTTGGTGATGTCCTCGTAGCGTTCGCCGATCTTCATGGCGGCGATCTGCTCGCGCACCACTTCATTGAAGGCGCTGGCCTGGCTCAGCGTACGGCCAATCAGCACCACGCGGGTCTCGTCCAGCTCGGTGATCTGGCTGAGCAGCCCGGTAATGGGCTGCTCGCCCTGCTGCTCGGGCCAGACGCCCAGGTCGCGGATGGCATTGACCGCCTTGTCCAGATACTGCAGCGGCTTCTCGGCGATGACAGCCATGGGCGCCACCTCGGTTGTCGGTGCTGTGGTCACTTCATCGGCCATGTTTCGCTCCCCGTAGTCTGACGCCCATCCGGCGGATTGCGCTGTTCGCGCTATAGATTGCTGCTCGCCGTCCCCATGACAATTGCAAGGCCGTGCCAGCACCACTATTTAGACCATATTGGTGCGAAAAAGCCGCACGTAAAGAGCGCGAGAGGCACACAATGTCAGGCACTTGTTTCGGGGCGCAACAAGGCGGCAATACGGCGGCGTCGCCGCAGCGTCCGGCGGGTCGCCGCTGATGGAATTTGGTGGCCGCTATCGCATCGCCGCATCTCGCGCCGCCGTCTGGGCCGCGCTCAACGATACCGAGGTCCTCAAGTCCGCCATTCCGGGGTGTCACCGCATCGATTGGGCGGGCGACAGCGCCCTCGATCTCGAGATCAAGGTCAACCTCGGCGTGGTCCATCCCATCTTCAAGGGCGGCCTGACCCTGTCCAATATCATGCCCGCCAGGCACTATACGCTGTCCGGCAAGGGCAAGGGCGGGCTGCTGGGGCTGGCCGAAGGCTCGGCCGACATCGTGCTGTCCGACCTGGACGAGGATACACTCCTGATCTTCCATGCCCATGGTGGCGCCTCGGGCCAGATCATGCGGCTGGGCAAGGCCATTATCGGCAATTCGGCGCAAAAGGTGATCGACGGCTTCTTCGAGCGCTTCGGCGACGCCATGGGGGCAGGGGTCACGCCCCTGGGCGCGGAGTAACGCGGCGGAGACACCGCCTTAACCTCTCCTTAACCACGCCCGCTTCTGCCCTCAAAGCATCATAATCGGACGCCCAAAGCCGGGTTATGAGTGGCAAATCGAGTCAATTTGAAGCAAATCCGACATGTCCGCCCACACCCGAGATACTATCGCCCTGTTTGCTATCGCCTCGGCTGCCATTCTCGCGGTGCTTTATGCCGACGCTGACCTGGGCGCGATCTTCCAGGCCATCCTGTCCCGCTTGTAGGCGCCGGTCTCCGCGCCGGCATGGGTGCCGCTCCCCTGGGCATTGCAGCCAAAATTTGACCAATCGGAAAAATTTCCGCGATTCCCTCTTGCAGGCGCTTCGTTTGCACGATTGTATCGATCGCTAGCGCACGGGGATTGTCCGTTGGAGCTCAGGCCAACGCTCATGTGCGAGACAGGGAGACTTACCTCAATGAAATTCTCATCCATCACCAAGGCCATTGCCGGCGGCGTCGCGCTGAGCGCGGTTCTCACCGGTGCTGCTCTTGCCGATCCCGCGATCATCTATGATCTGGGCGGCAAGTTCGACAAGTCGTTCAACGAGGCCGCCTATAACGGCGCCGAAGCGTGGAAGGCCGAGACAGGGGGCGCCTATATCGACCTCGAGCTGCAGAATGATGCCCAGCGCGAACAGGCGCTCCGCCGCTTTGCCAGCCAGGGTGCCAATCCCATCGTGATGGCCGGCTTCTCCTGGGGCACTGCTCTGGGCACCGTTGCGGCCGAATTCCCCGACACCAACTTCGTCGTCATCGACGCCGTCGTCGATCAGCCCAACGTGCAGTCGATCATCTTTGACGAGCATACCGGCTCGTTCCTGGTCGGCGCCCTGGCAGCGCTGAAGTCGGAAACCGGTACCGTCGGCTTTGTTGGCGGCATGGACGTGCCGATCATCCACAAGTTCTATTGCGGTTATGCCCAGGGCGCCAAGGCGGCCAACCCGGACATCAAGCTGATCGAAAACTACACCGGCACCACCCCGGCCGCCTGGAACGACCCGGTCACCGCCGGCGAGCTCACCAAGGCGCAGTTTGACGCCGGTGCCGACGTGGTCTTCGCCGCTGCTGGCGGTTCGGGCCTGGGCGTGCTGCAGGCCGCTGCCGATGCCGGCAAGTTCTCGATCGGCGTCGACAGCAATCAGAACTACCTCCATCCCGGTTCGGTGCTGACCTCGATGCTCAAGCGCGTCGACGTCGCCGTAACCACCGCCTTCAAGGAAGGCGGCGACGATGCCACCTTCAAGCCCGGCATCACCGTTCTCGGCCTGGCCGAAAGCGGCGTGGGCTATTCGCTGGACGAGCACAACGAAGCGCTGATCGATGCCGACACCAAGGCCAAGGTCGACGAGCTGAGCGCCCAGATCCAGTCCGGCGCCATCACGGTGCACGACTACACCACCGATTCGACCTGCCCCGGCGTCTGAGTCCTACCGTGGCATCTGACACCCACATGGGTAATAGTCCTGCGCAGCGGCCCTCCGGGGCCGCTGCTGCTTCCGAATTCGCCATCGAGCTCATCAAGATCAACAAGAGCTTTGGCCCGGTCCACGCCAACAAGGATATCGACCTCGCCATCCGCCGCGGCAGCGTGCATGGCATTGTCGGCGAGAACGGCGCCGGCAAGTCGACGCTGATGTCGATCCTTTATGGCTTCTACACCGCTGACTCGGGCGAAATCCGTGTCGACGGCACCACCCATGCCATCACCGATTCCCGCCATGCCCTGGCCCTGGGCATCGGCATGGTGCACCAGCATTTCATGCTGGTCGACAATTTCTCCATCCTCGAAAACGTCGTGCTCGGCGTCGAGGACAATGCCCTGCTTGGGCCGAGCCTGACCCGCGCGCGCAAGGAACTGGTGCGCCTCGCCAAAGAATACCGGCTCGACGTCGATCCCGATGCCATCATCGAGGATGTGTCGGTTGGCACCCAGCAGCGCGTCGAAATCCTCAAGGCCCTCTATCGCGGTGCCGACGTGCTCATTCTCGATGAGCCTACGGGCGTGCTGACCCCGTCGGAGGCCGACGACCTGTTCCGCGTGCTCAAGGAGCTGCGCGACCAGGGCAAGACCATCATCCTGATCACCCACAAGCTGCGCGAGATCATGGCCATCACCGACTATGTGTCGGTCATGCGCCAGGGCGAAATGGTCGCAACGCTGAAGACCTCCGAGACTGACCCTGGAGCGATCGCCGAACTCATGGTTGGTCGCCGGGTGTTGCTGGAAGTCGACAAGGGCCCGGCCACGCCGGGCGAGGTCTTCCTTTCCGTCGAAAACCTCGTGGTCAAGGACGACCTGGGCATTACCCGCGTCAAGGATGTGAGCTTCACCGTTCGCAGCGGCGAGATTGTCGGCATTGCCGGCGTTGCCGGCAATGGCCAGAGCGAGCTGCTGGAATCGGTCTCCGGCATGCGCGACCAGTCGAGCGGTGTCGTCAGCCTCAAGGGCAAGCCGCTTTCGCTCGAGGGCGACGATGGCGCCCACCGCGCCCGCGAGGCCGGCCTGGCCCATGTTCCCGAGGACCGCCAGCGCATGGGCCTGGTCACCGCCTTCGAGGAATGGGAAAACGCCATTCTCGGCTACCAGGACGACCCGGCCTACGGCAAGGGCTGGATTCTCGACATCGACGCGGCACGGGCCAAGGCCCGTGAACGTATCGCCCAGTTCGATATCCGCCCGGCCAATGAACGGCTCAAGACTGCCAATTTCTCCGGTGGCAACCAGCAGAAGATCGTGCTGGCCCGCGAAATGTCGAGCAATCCGGACGTGCTGATCGTCGGCCAGCCGACCCGTGGCGTCGATATCGGCGCCATCGAATTCATCCACAACCAGATCATCAAGATGCGCGATGCGGGCAAGGCCATCCTGCTCGTCTCGGTGGAGCTCGACGAAATCCGCTCGCTGGCCGACCGGATCCTGGTGATGTTTGACGGCCATATCGTCGGCGAGGCTGATCCGGCCACCGCCACGGAAGGCGAACTCGGCCTGATGATGGCCGGCATCAGCGAAAAGACGGCCCCGGCGCCCAAAGCGGCCGAAGGAAAGACCAAATGAGCGCTTTGCGACCCCTGCCGCGCTGGGCGGACATCCTGCTCCTGCCAATCATCAACCTGGTCCTGGCCTTCGTTATTTCCGGGCTGGTCGTGCTGGCCATCGGCCAGAATCCACTGGCCGCGCTCGAAGCCATTGTCGGCGGCGCCTTCGGCAGCGGCTACAATTTCGGCTACACGCTCTACTACTCCACCAACTTCATCTTTACCGGCCTTGCTGTGGCCGTCGCCGCCCATGCGGGCCTCTTCAATATCGGCGGCAATGGCCAAGCCTATATTGCCGGGCTGGGCGTGATCCTCGTTGCGCTGCCACTGCAGTTCCTGCCCTGGTGGATCACCTTCCCGATCGCCATCCTGGCCGGCGCTGCCGTCGGCGGCTTCTGGGCCTTTATCCCGGGCTGGCTGCAGGCCAAGCGCGGCAGCCACGTCGTCATCACCACCATCATGTTCAACTTCATCGCTGCCGCGATCATGGTCTACATGGTGGTCAACGTGCTCAAGCCCGCCGGCGTGCTGGCGCCTGAATCGGCCATGATCGACCCGGCGGGCCGCATGCCCAAGCTCGGCACGTTCATTCCATGGTTCAAGAATACCGACGTGAACTTCACCCTGCTGCTGGCGCTGCTGTGTTTGGTGGGTGTCTATGTGCTCATCTGGCACACCCGCTTCGGCTATACCATGCGCGCACTGGGCCATAACCCGACCGCCACCACCTATGCCGGCATTTCCAATTCGCGCACCATCATGATCGTCATGACGCTGTCAGGCGCGCTGGCCGGCATGGTCGCCGTCAACCAGATCGTGGGCGTGCAATACCGGCTGGTGCTCGACTATGTCGCCGATGCCGGCTTCGTGGGGATCGCCGTGGCCTTGATGGGCCGCAACCACCCCATCGGTATCCTGTTTGCCGCATTATTGTTCGGTGCGCTCTACCAGGGCGGCAACGAGCTGCAATATGTGATCCCGGGATTGTCCAAGGAAATGGTCGTCGTCATCCAGGCCCTGGTGATCCTGTTCACCGGCGCCATGGAAGGCATGTTCCGCCCCGGTCTGCAGCGCGCCTTCATGCTGCTGTCCCCGGCCCAGAAGGCCGAGGCGGAAGCGCGCAACACCGCCAAGTCGGAGAGCTGAGCCATGGATCTCGCGCTCATTCTCTCGACCCTCGACGCCACCCTCCGGCTTTCGACGCCCCTGCTGCTCGCCTGCCTTGCCGGCCTCTATTCCGAGCGGGCTGGCGTCTTCGATATCGGCCTCGAGGGCAAGATGCTCGCGGCCGCCTTCGGCGCCGCCGCGGTAGCTGCCGTCACCGGCAATGTCTGGCTGGGCCTGTTGGCTGGTATTGGCGTATCCGTCACCACGGCCGCCCTGCAGGGCGCTGCGGCCATCACCCTCAAGGGCAACCAGCTCATCGCCGGCGTCGCCATCAACATGCTGGCGGCCGGGCTCACCACCTTCCTCGGCATCCAGTGGTTCGCCCAGGGCGGTCGCACGCCCCAGCTCACCCCCGGCGGCCGCTTCCAGAACCTGACACTGCCTTTCGCCAATGAATTGTCGGGCATTCCGATCCTCGGCCCGATCTATGCCGACCTCATTTCGGGCCATAACCTGCTGGTCTATATCGCCTTCCTCGCGGTGCCGATCACCTGGTTCGTGCTCTATCGCACCCGCTTCGGCCTGCGCCTGCGCGCTGTCGGCGAAAATCCCAAGGCCGTCGATACGGCGGGCATTTCGGTCACCCGGCTGCGCTATCAGGCCGTGCTGATCACTGGTCTGCTCTGTGGCCTCGCCGGCGCCTTCTTCTCCATCGCCCAGGGGTCGGGCTTCGGCAACAACATGACGGCCGGCAAGGGCTTCATCGCGTTGGCCGCGCTGATCTTTGCCAAGTGGAAGCCGGTGCCGGCCATGCTGACCTGCCTGCTGTTCGGCTTCCTCGATGCGCTGCAAATCCGGCTGCAGAATACCGACATCCTCGGCGTGCAGATCCCGGTCCAGGCCATCCAGGCACTGCCCTATGTGCTGACCGTGGTGCTGCTCGCCGGTTTCATCGGCAAGGCCGTGGGCCCCAAGGCCGGCGGCGTGCCCTATACCAAGGAGCGCTAGCGCGCGACCACAAACTGAGACCTCATGGTGAGCTTGTCGAACCAGGAGGTCGGGTACACCGATCTCGCCACGACCTCGTCCTTCGACAGGCTCAGGATGAGGTCTACTGAGGACTTTTGATGACCAAGACCCCGACCGATCAAGCCCTGTTCGAGGCCGCCGAAGCCGTTCGCGCCAGGGCCTATGCGCCTTATTCGCGCTTCACGGTGGGCGCGGCGATCCTCGCTGACGACGGCAAGATCTATGCTGGCTGCAATGTCGAAAATGCCGCCTATCCGGTAGGCAACTGCGCCGAACCCAGCGCCATCGCTGCCATGCTGGCTGGCGGAGGCAAGCGCATCAAGCGCATCTATGTCACCGGCCCCGGCACCATGCCGGTCACCCCCTGCGGCGGCTGCCGCCAGCGCATCCGCGAATTCGCCGATCTCGATGTCGAAGTCATTTCGCATGGCGTCGAGGGCGAACCGCTCGTCTGCACCCTCGAACAATTGCTGCCGCATTCCTTCGGCCCGGAATACCTCCCCAAATGACCAAAGCCTCCAAGACCATCCAGAAGATCGCGGGCAAGGAGCCGATCGCAGCCGCCATCGTGCTCGGCTCGGGCCTCTCGGCCATCGGCGACCTGCTGGCCGACAAGGTCGCCATTCCCTATTCCGAGCTCAAGGGCTTTCCCGGCGGCGGGGTTAGCGGCCATGGCCGTGACCTCCTTATTGGCACCATGGGCGGCAAGCGCGTCGCCATCCTGTCCGGCCGCGAGCACTATTACGAGCACGGCAATGCCGCCGCCATGCGCCCGGCACTGGAAACCATGGCCGAACTCGGGGCAGGGACGCTGTTGCTGACCAATTCAGCCGGCTCGCTCGACGAGCGCTTCCGCCCTGGCGACCTGATGCTGATCTCCGATCACATCAACTATGCCGGCATGAACCCGCTCATCGGTGAACCCACCGACCGCCGCTTTGTGAACATGGTCAACTGCTATGCCCCCGACCTGCGCGCCAAGGCGCAGGGCCTGGCCGAGCGCATGGATATCCGGCTCGGCGAAGGCATCTACCTCTGGTATTCTGGCCCCAGTTTCGAGACAGTCGCCGAAATCCAGATGGCCATTCGCCTGGGCGCCAACGCCGTCGGCATGTCGACGGCACCAGAAGTCATCCTCGGGCGTTTCCTGGGGATGAAAGTCTGTGCCTGCTCGTCCATCACCAATATGGGCGCGGGCCTTTCGACCGAAAACATCAGCCATGAGCACACCAAGACCATGGCCGTGCAGGGCGCGGAGAAGCTGAAAAGGCTCATTCCCGCGCTGGTGGAGGAGCTATGAACCTGCGTGTCGTCGACAACAAAGCGACCCATACGCCGCACAAGCGCAATCCCGGCTATCCGCTCGATCTCGATTGGGTCGAACGCGTCCGCATGAACCGCTCGGCGCTGGAACGCCGTGCCGGCTCCATCGGCGCGCGCCGCACCGTCAAAAAGGATTATCAGCTCGCCTGGCTGCTCAAGGCGATCACGCTGATCGACCTGACGACGCTCAATTCCGACGATACCGAGGGCCGCGTCGAGCGCCTCTGCGCCAAGGCGCGCCACCCGCTGCGCCAGGATATTCTCGACCGGCTCGACGTAGGCAACCTCCGCATCCTGCCCGGCGCCGTCTGTGTTTACCATCCCTTCGTCAAGACGGCGGTGAACGCGCTTGAGGGCACCGGCATTCCCGTGGCTGCCGTCTCGACCGCCTTCCCGCATGGCCTGGCGCCCATCGAGACCAAGCTCAAGGAAATCGAATATTCCGTCGCCGATGGCGCCAAGGAAATCGACATCGTCATCGAGCGCGGCATGGTTTTGCGCGGCGACTGGCAGGCGCTCTACGACCAGGTCAAGGCCTTCCGCAAGGCCTGCGGCGACGCCCATATCAAGACCATCCTGGGCACCGGCGAATTGGCCACCCAGACCAATATCGCCAAGGCCTCGCTCGTCTGCATGCTGGCCGGCGCCGATTTCATCAAGACCTCCACCGGCAAGGAAAAGGTCAACGCCAACCTCGTTACCAGCCTGACCATGATCCGCATGATCCGCTGGTTCGCCGAGGAAACCGGCATTGAGATCGGCTACAAGCCCGCCGGCGGCATCGCCCACACCAAGGACGCGCTCAACTACATGGCGCTGATGAAGGAAGAATTGGGCACCCACTGGCTGCAGCCGCACCTGTTCCGGTTTGGCGCGAGTTCGCTGCTGACCGATATCGAGCGGCAGCTGGAGCACGGGCTGACCGGGCACTACTCGGCGGATTATCGCCAGCCGATGGTCTAGCGCGCAAGACGTCTCACCCACGGCGTCATTCCCGCGCAGGCGGGAATCCACTCTTTCGGCGCCGTGAGCAAACAAGAATAGATTCCCGCCTGCGCGGGAATGACGCGGTGAATAGAACCGGCATGACGCGGTGGTCCGAGACCCTGCGGGAGGATCTGAAATGAACAAGATCGCGCAAATCTTCCAGTCGCTTGATTACGGCCCGGCCCCCGAAGGCCCCGAGCAGGCCAATGCCTGGCTCGATAGCCACAGTCGCAAGTTCGGCCATTTCATCGACGGCGTCTGGACCAAGCCGGGCAAGACCTTTTCGTCCGACAACCCCGCCAATGGCGAGAGCCTGGCGCAGATCAGCGACGGCACAGCCGAGGATGTGAACGCGGCGGTCAAGGCCGCCCGCGCCGCCTTCAAGCCGTGGAGTGCGCTGTCCGGCTACGAGCGCGGCAAGTATCTCTATGCCATCGCCCGCGCCATCCAGAAGCACAGCCGGCTCTTTGCCGTGCTCGAAACCATGGACAATGGCAAGCCGATCCGCGAAAGCCGCGACGTCGATATCCCGCTGGTCGCCCGTCACTTCTACCACCATGCCGGCTGGGCCCAGCACCTTGCCCGCGAATTTCCCGATGCCGTGCCCTATGGCGTCTGCGGCCAGATCATCCCGTGGAATTTCCCGCTGCTGATGCTGGCCTGGAAGATCGCCCCGGCCCTTGCCGCCGGCAACACGGTGGTGCTGAAACCCGCCGAATTCACCTCGCTCACTGCCCTGCTGTTTGCCGAAATCTGCGAGCGCGTCGGCCTGCCCAGGGGCGTGGTCAATATCGTCACCGGCGAGGGTGATACCGGCGCTGCCATCGTCAATCACCCCGATATCGACAAGATCGCCTTCACCGGCTCGACAGAAGTCGGCAAGATCATCCGCGCCGCCACGGCGGGCACCGGCAAAGGCCTCAGCCTCGAACTGGGCGGCAAGTCGCCCTACCTTGTCTTCGAAGACGCCGATATCGACAGCGCTATCGAGGGCCTGGTCGATGCCATCTGGTTCAACCAGGGCCAGGTCTGTTGCGCCGGCTCGCGGCTGCTGGTGCAGGAGAGCATCGAGGAGCGGTTCATCACCAAGCTCAAGACGCGCATGGCGAGCCTGCGCGTCGGCGATCCGCTGGACAAGTCCATCGATATCGGCGCGCTGGTCGCCCCGGTACAGGTGGAACGCATCCGCGACCTGATGAAGAAGGGCGTGGCCGAAGGCGCCGAGGTCTATGAGCCCGATGGCCAACTTCCGGCCCGGGGCTGTTTCCTCAAGCCGGCTCTGGTCACCAAAGTCTCGCCCGCCAATACGCTGGTGGCCGAGGAGGTGTTCGGTCCCGTGCTGGTCGCCATGAGCTTCCGCACACCCGAAGAGGCCGTCGCGCTGGCCAACAATACCAAATATGGCCTCGCCGCCACCATCTGGAGCGAGAACATCAATCTGGCCCTCGATATCGCCCCCAAGATCAAGGCCGGCGTGGTCTGGATCAACGGCACCAATAATTTCGACGCCGCCGTCGGCTTCGGTGGCTACAAGGAATCCGGCTTCGGCCGCGAGGGTGGCCGCGAAGGCATGTCGTCCTATCTCAAGCCGGCCTGGGAGAAGGACCTCAAGCCCGCTCCGGTTGCCAAGGCCGTTGCGGCCAAACCCGCCAACCCGCTCGACGCAAGCCATCTCGACCAGACCGCCAAGATGTATATCGGCGGCAAGCAGGCCCGCCCCGACAGCGGCTATTCCCGCCCGGTGCTCGGCCCCAAGGGTGACCTGATCGGCGAAGTCGGCGACGGCAATCGCAAGGATATCCGCAACGCGGTGGAAGCCGCCCGCGCTGCGCTCGGCTGGTCGACCACCGCAGCTCATTCCCGCGCGCAGATCCTCTACTTCCTCGCCGAGAACCTCGACTACCGCCGCGACGAATTCGCCGCTCGCATCAAGGCCCAGACCGGCGAAGACGGCGCCAAGGAAGTCGCTCTGTCCGTAGAACGGCTTTTCGCCTTTGCCGGCTGGGCCGACAAATATGATGGCGCCGTGCACAATCCGCCCTTGCGCGCCGTGGCCGCCGCCATGGTCGAGCCGCTTGGCGTCATGGGCATCGTCGCCCCCGCCGCACTGCCCCTGCTGGGGTCAGTCGCGCTGATCGCCCCGGCTTTGGCCATGGGCAATACGGTCGTGCTGGTGCCCTCCAGCCAGTCGCCGCTCAGCATGACTGACCTCTACCAGGTCATGGAAACCTCCGATGTCCCCGCCGGCGTCGTCAACATCGTGACCGGCGACAGCGTCGCGCTGGCCAAGACGTTGGCCGAACATGACGGCGTCGATGCCCTCTGGTTCGCCGGCAGCGCCGATGCCTCGACCATGGTGGAGAAAGCCTCCATCACCAATCTCAAGCAGACCTGGACCAGCCGGGGGCTCAACTACGACCTGTCCGACCGGCGCTTTGAGGGGGACTATTTCCTCGCCAAGGCCACGCAGGTCAAGAATGTGTGGATTCCCTACGGGGCTTAGACCCCTCATCCGGCGCAAAGTGCCACCTTCTCCCACGACGGGAGAAGGATACGACGAGAACTCCCCGCGCTTCCCTTTCTCCCCTTGCGGGAGAAGGTGCCCGAAGGGCGGATGAGGGGGACGTCGCAACAGTCGAAAGCAACATGGTATTCCTCCCCCAAGAAGTCATCCTCAAGAAGCGCAATGGCGAGACCCTGGCTGCGGAGGACATTGCCCAGTTCATCGCCGGCTTCGCCCAGGGCACCGTCTCGCATGCGCAGGCCGCCGCCTTCGCCATGGCGGTCTATTTCCAGGACATGACCATGCCCGAGCGCGTGGCGCTGACAGTCGCCATGCGCGACAGCGGCACCGTGCTGGACTGGTCCGACCTTGATGGCCCAGTGGCAGACAAGCATTCCACCGGTGGTGTGGGCGACAATGTCAGCCTCATGCTGGCGCCGATCCTCGCCGCTATCGGCATCTATGTGCCGATGATTTCCGGCCGTGGTCTCGGCCATACCGGCGGCACGCTCGACAAGTTCGACTCCATCCCCGGCTACACTACCAACCCCGACAATACCCTGTTCCGCAAGGTGGTGCAGGATGTCGGCTGCGCCATAATCGGCCAGACGGCCGATCTCGCTCCGGCCGACAAGACGCTCTACGCGATCCGTGACGTTACCGGCACGGTGGAGTCCATTTCGCTGATCACCGCCTCGATCCTTTCCAAGAAGCTCGCGGCCGGCCTCGGCGCGCTGATCCTCGACGTCAAGACCGGCTCTGGCGCCTTCATGCCGACTTTGGAAAAGTCCCGCGATCTGGCGAAAAGCCTCGTCGAGGTCGCCAATGGCGCGGGCCTGAAGACCGGGGCCCTGATCACCGATATGAACGAGCCGCTGGCATCGGCCGCCGGCAATGGCCTCGAGGTCCGCAATGCCGTCGATTTCCTCACCGGCAAGCATCAGGATGCCAGGCTCAGGGAAGTGACGCTTGCCCTCTGCGCCGAGGTCGCCGCCATGACCGGCATAGCCGCCAGCGTCACCGCGGCACGCAAGCTGGTGGATGATGCACTCGATAGCGGGCGCGCCACCGAACGCTTCAGCAGGATGGTCACCGCTCTCGGCGGTCCCACCGATTTCGTCGAGCGCATGGACCAGCACCTCGCTCCAGCGCCGATCATCCGCGATGTCTTCGCGACAGGGCAGGGCCTGGTCGCCGAGATCGACACCAGGGGTGTCGGCATGGCCGTCGTTGCCCTGGGCGGCGGCCGCACCATGCCAACAGACAAGATCGACCACTCGGTGGGCTTTGATCGCCTCCTCGGCCTTGGCGCTAGGGTCGATGCCCGCACCCCCATCGCCCGCATCCACGCCCGCGACGAGGCCTCGGCCGCCGACGCCGAAGCCCGCCTCAAATCCGCCTATCGCCTCGGCGACAAGGCGCCAAGTTTTCCGTTGATCGCGGCAACCATTCCGCCAACCTAGTCATCACCCACGGCGTCATTCCCGCGAAGGCGGGAATTCACTCTTTCTGGCAACGGACCAAGAATGGATTCCCGCCTTCGCGGGAATGACGCAGAGTACGACAAACGCTTCACAGGAGCCGTCCCCATGCCACGCGCCATTCTCTGCATTCTCGACAGTGTCGGCATTGGCGGCGCGCCGGACGCCGATAAATATGGCGATGTCGGCTCCAACACCTTCGGCCACATCGCCGAATGGGCCGCATCGGGCAAGGCGGACCGTGCCGGCCTGCGCGCAGGGCCGCTCAAGGTGCCCAATCTGGATGCTCTCGGCATCGGTGCCGCCATCGCGCTGTCAACCGGCACTCTTCCGCCCGGCCTCTCCGCCACATCAAAAGGCGGCCGCTTTGGCGTCGGCCGCGAAGTCTCACGCGGCAAGGACACGCCCTCGGGTCATTGGGAGATCGCGGGTGTGCCGGTGCCCTTCGACTGGGGCTATTTCCCACAGACCGAGCCGACCTTTCCGCCGGAGCTGATCGCCGAATTCATCAAGCGGGCAAAACTGCCCGGCATCCTCGGCGACAAGCATGCCTCGGGGACGACGATCATCGCCGAACTGGGCGAGGAGAGCATCCGATCAGGCAAGCCCATCTGCTACACCTCGATCGACAGCGTGTTCCAGATCGCCGCCCACGAAACCCATTTCGGTCTCGAACGGCTCTACGAAATCTGCCAGATCGCCTTCGAACTCACCGCGCCGCTGATGATCGGCCGCGTCATCGCCCGGCCGTTCGTGGGCGAGGATGCGCGGAGCTTCAAGCGCACCGGCAATCGCCGCGACTTTGCCATCTCGCCGCCCGAGCCGACCCTGCTCGATCGCAATCAGGCAGCCGGCAACCAAGTCTATGCCATTGGCAAGATTTCCGACATTTATGCCGGCCACGGCGTCACCCACAAAATGAAGGGCACGGGCCTCGGCCAGCTCTTCGACAAGACGTTGGAGGCCGTGGAAATGGCCGACGACCACGCCTTCATCATGACCAATTTCGTCGACTTCGACAGCGAATACGGCCATCGGCGCGACGTGCCGGGCTATGCCGCGGCGCTGGAATTCTTCGATTCCCGCCTGCCCGAGCTGATTGCCAAGCTCCGGCATGACGACCTTCTGGCCCTCACTGCCGACCATGGCAACGATCCGACCTGGCCGGGCACTGATCACACCCGCGAACAGATACCGATCCTGGTCTTTTCCCCAAGCCTGTCGCAAGGCGAGATTGGCATTCGCTCGACGTTCGCCGATATAGGTGAGAGCATTGCCCACTGGCTCGGCCTCGCGCCCGGCCGCCACGGCAAATCCTTCCTGTAGCGGAACAAGGGTGATCTCATGAGCAACGTAACCGTCATCGATCACCCGCTGATCCAGCACAAGCTGACCATCATGCGCAACAAGGAGACCTCCATCGCGGGGTTCCGGCGCCTGCTGCGCGAGATCGCCCACCTGATGTGCTACGAGGTGACGCGCGATCTCGAGCTGGAGATGATCCCCATCGAAACGCCGATGGCGCACATGGATTCGCCTGCCATCAAGGGGAAGAAGCTGGTCTTTGCCTCCATCCTGCGCGCCGGCAATGGCCTGCTCGATGGCATGCTTGACCTGGTGCCCGCCGCCCGCGTCGCCCATATTGGCATCTATCGCGATCACGAGACGCTCGAGCCGGTGGAATACTACTTCAAGGCGCCGTCCAATCTGGAAGACCGCCTGATCATCGTCGTCGATCCCATGCTGGCCACCGGCAATTCGGCCACGGCGGCAATCGAGAAGCTCAAGGAGCGCGGCGCCAACAACATCCGCTTCCTGTGCCTGCTGGCGGCGCCCGAAGGCATCAGGAACTTTTCCGCCGCCCATCCCGACGTGCCGGTCTTCACCGCCTCGATCGACAGCCATCTCAACGAGAAGGGCTACATCGTGCCCGGCCTGGGTGATGCCGGTGATCGGATGTACGGGACGAAATAGGCCACACGCGGTCGGCCGCGCTCCGGACAGGGTGGGTTACGCGCGTGGTCCTCGCTGCGCTCGTCGGGAACCTCAGATCCACAGCGTCATTCCCGCTTTCGCGGGAATGACGCGGGTGTATTCTGCCGGCTAATAATGCCTACTTCGCCTTGAGCGGCAGGCCCAGGGCGATCAGCTCTTTGCGCAGCATCGCCGGATCCTTGAAATGGACGCCGTGCATGCCGAATTTGCGGGCCGAAATGATATTGGGTTCGCTGTCGTCGATGAACACGCAATTGTCGGGCGCCAGGCTGTAGCGCTCGCAGAACACGCGATAGAGCCGCGGATCGGGTTTCACCAGGCCTTCGAGGCCCGAGACGATCACGCCATCGAATTTTTCCAGAAACGGCCATTCGCCCAGGCAGCTCACCCACTTCTCCCAGGAGAAGTTGGTGATGGCAAAGGTGGGGATGTCCTGCTCGATCAGTTCGTCATGGATATCGATCGTGCCCTGGATGAAGCCGCCCAGCGTTTCCTTCCAGCGCAGGTCATAGGCCTGGATTTCCCGCCAGTATTTGGGAAAGCGGGTGATCAGCTTGGCCGCGCCTTCGGAGTAGATTTCGCCGGCGTCGAATTCCAGGTTCCAGTCCAGCGTGCAGATGTTCTGGTGAAACCAATGCGCGTCCTCTTCGGTCTCGAAGAGCTTGCGGAACAGGTACATCGGGTTCCAGTCGACGAACACGCCGCCAAGGTCGAACACGGGAACAAGCGTATCGTTCATGAGCATACCGCCGGACAGGAGAGGGATCCCGGCTTGTGGCATGGGCGGTTGGTCCGCGCAAGCGGCCCTAGTTGAGCGTGATGCTGCCGCCAAAGCGGGGCATGAAGAAGTTTTCGCGGTACAGGTTGATCGTCTGGTCGAAGGCAAAGCCGTAGAGCGGCGGGTAGTCGTAGTAGCCCTCGGCAACGATGACGAACTTACCCCTGGCGATGTCCCGCATCGCCGTGGGCAGGACGAAGCTGGAATCGACGGCATGCGGGCCCACGCCATAGGCGCCGTCGACATATTGGCGCGACCACCTGACGCTGGTGGACCCGTCGGCTCGAACCTCCACCTGCGTGACCACCTGGCGCAGGTCATCGGTGGGATGGGGCGTCATGATGCCGCCCGCCGCCTGGAAATAGTCGGTGAGTGTGGCGGCGGCAATCGTCGTATCGGAGCGCGCCACCAGGTCGCCCAGCGCGCCAGCAGCCGATTGCAGCTTGCGATCCACCGAGATCAGCGCGCTGACTTCGACAAAGCCGATATAGAGCATCAGCATGATCGGCAGAACCAGGGCGAACTCTACCGCCGCTGTGCCGGCTTCGGCGAGCCGCAGCCGGCGCATATCGGCCAGCAATCGACGCAGCGCCCTCACGATGTAAACGGCTCGTTGCGGAACACGGTTGCCGCGCCCATGACGCGTTTTCCGTCCGGCAGATTGGAGAGGCCCAGACCGCCGAAAGGTACGATCACCGGCCACTTGTAGTAGACCTGCACCATGACGATGCTCGAGCCATTGCCGGGCGTGTAGCTTTCCGGCCGGGTCCAGTCGGCGCAGGCGGCGCTCGCCTCGGCCTCGGTTTGCCCGGGGCCCGGTGCGGCGCAGGACCAGTTGACAGGGGCCGACACATCGACCTCGCTGAACGCGTCGATCACGTCCACTTCGATATGCAGGCCCTCGCAGTTGCGGATGAGCCCGAAGACCCGGTCGCAGACCAGGGTCTTGAAACCGTCTGCGGTTACCGACGCTTCCTGCGCCTGTCCTGTGCGGATCAATCGGCTGGCATCCTGCACGGCGCTTTCGAGAACCTGCCCCGACAGGAAGACCAGGGAGGTTTCGAGGATGGCACCGAGGATGGAAAAGAAGGGCAAAGCGAGCAGGCCGAACTCGATGGCCGTCACGCCGCTTTCGTCACGCGCAAAGCCGCGCCGCCACCGAAGCGGCGGTTGAACTATCGGCGATGCGGGTCGACCAGCCATGAATCCGCGTCCGGTTTGCGACCGGCCGACCCTAGCCTGCCATGGATAACCGAAGGTTAGGATGGATTGTCATGGAGACCGCGACTGCGGCGACGGTTAACCGAAAATGAAGATCAGTTGGCGAGCTGCTGCACCAGTTGCGACGAGGCGATGGCCTGGGACGAGAAATTGGTGTCATCGCCCATCATCACCACCGATTGGCAAACTGGCGCGCAGGCCAGGCTGGTGCGCGCCTGGCCCTGGTAAACAGTCACCACCCCGGCCTGCATTTGCACGACTTCGATCAGCGTGTCCGCGATGGGATTGCCCGCGCTGTCGAGCACGATCAGGTTGGTCTGCCCGAAACTTTTGCCGGTCAGGATCAGCGTCTGCGGATCCTGGATGGTGACGTCGGCCACGCCCGGATTGCCCACGATCACGGTTGCCGCGGCGGCATTGATGCGCAGGATGCGCGCCATGTTGACGTTGACATTGATCGGCGCGCCATCGGCAGCGATGGCGGGCGCCGTGGCGAAACCTGTTGCCAGCGACAGGCAGAGTGCGAAGGCGGCAGCAAGCATGGGGCGCATGGGGCGGTTCCGGCGGACTGATACTCGATGCAGTCACTTTCCGCCAGAATGGTTTATTTTTGGCAAATGCCCGTCCGAAAGCAACCCTGGAAATGACGCATGAACATATGGCGGAGAATAGAACAAACAAGGAGCCACGTAGGAACATCTGGCAATTTATGAAATATCGTCTGCAAACCGCATAGTAAAACTCACATCAAACTGCATAGGTAAGATACAATATTCTCTGTTAACTCTCTGATTACGATAGGAAATCAGCGCTTACGGATCGTGAGATGCATTGCTCAATTAACGCAATTTCAAGAACTGGCGGCTAGGGTCCGGCGTGTTCGATGATTTACGTGTCGAACGATGACGTCCTTGATGACGTAAAAATGGAGCCTGGGAATGAACATCTTCGCACGTTTCGCGCAGGACGAGTCTGGCGCGACCGCTATTGAATACGGCCTTATCGCCGCTCTGATCTCTGTCGGTATCATCCTTGCCGCAACGACACTGGGTACCAATCTGGGCACCCTGTTCAACGACATCGCCGGCCAGCTCGACGTCGACGTGCCGTAAGCCGGCACAAGCCGACAGCGAAAGTTTGGGGGGAGGGGCGCATGCGCTCCTCCCTTTCCATTTGAGCTTTCTTAACGGCGCACTGGCAGGATGTCCCATCGAGGTTTCGTGCCACTAGGGAGGAAAGAAGATGTCCACGATCGCATTGCTGCTGTTTCCGGCCGCGATGGCGCTCGCGGCCTCATCTGACCTGCTGACCATGCGGATATCGAACAAGCTCGTCCTGTTCCTGGTCGCCAGCTTTTTCGTGGTGGCCATAACCATCAATTTGCCCCTGCAGCAGTTTGCTCTGCATGTGGCTTGCGCGCTGGTGGTGCTCGCCGCCGGTTTCGCCCTCTTCGCCCTGCGCGTTATCGGCGGCGGCGACGCCAAGCTGGCAGCGGCGACCACCCTGTGGCTGGGTTTCGGATTGACCTTGCCCTATCTGGTCTATGCCGCGCTGCTGGGCGGCGTGCTGACCCTGGCCATCCTCGTCCTGCGCCGCCTGCCGCTGACGCCGTTCCTGGCCCGCTACCGCTGGCTCGAGCGCCTGCACGATCGCAAGAGCGGCGTGCCCTATGGCATTGCATTGGCCATGGCGGGCATGCTCACCTATTCCAATTCCATCATCTTCGAGCGTCTTGCCGCCTGATCAGGCTGGCGCAAGTAATGTTCTCCGACTGGCCCAGTAAGCCGCGCCCAACAGCCGGTTTTGCTGCTTCTGTCGCAAAAAGCTAAAATTTACATATTGTTAACCGCATCCGCAAAGCTCCGGTTAACCAAACTTTGACCCTTTGCGTCCACAGTTCAACCGGTGGAACTGGGCCAATTGCGCCCGCGTGCAACCGGAGTGAGTCATGAAGCCGGCCCGTATCATCTTGTTGCTCGTGGCGCTCGTCGCTGGCGGCCTGGCGGCATTTCTGGTCACGCGCGGTGGTCGTCCGGCACCCCAGCAGGTCGTACAGACCGAGCTGGTCCAGGAAGCCAAGACCCAGATTCTCGTCGCCAAGACCCCGATCGGCGTCGGCGAGCGGCTAAGCGTGGCATCGCTTGAATGGCAGGATTGGCCTGAGGGCGCCGTTCGCCCGGAATATGTCACGATCTCCGCCATGCCCGAGGCTCCGGTCGATCTGACGGGCGCCGTGGCGCGTTTCGAATTCTTCCCCGGCGAACCGATCCGCGAAGCCAAACTGGTGCGTGCCGACCAGGGCTACCTGTCCGCCGTGCTCGCCGAGGGCATGCGCGGCGTGTCGGTTGGCGTCTCCGCCGTGTCCAGCGCGGGCGGCTTCGTCGTCCCCAACGACCATGTCGATGTGCTGCTGACCACGCAGACCCAGTCGGGCCAGCAGTCCGAGGTCATCCTGTCCAATGTCCGAGTCCTCGCCATCGGTGCGCGCCTGGGCGAAATGGGGGCGACCGGCGGCCAGGAGGATCCCAATTCACCCGCGCCCACCCCGGTCACCTTTGACAATGCGGCCATCGCCACGCTCGAACTCACGCCGGGGCAGGCCGAAACCCTCATCAACGCCTCCACCCTGGGACAGCTCTCGCTGGCTCTGCGGTCCGTCGTCGATTTCAACAACAACACAGTCGCCGAGGCCACCAGTTCCAACCAGGCCGTGCGGCTGATCCGCTTCGGCAAGGAACAGTCGGTCCTCACGGGCACCAATCCAGAGCTGGCCGGCCATCAGATGGCCCCCGAATCCGGCACATCCGTCGAACCCCAGGTGGTGCCCCAGTAGGGGCGGAGATGATCATGATCAATCAGTTCACCAAGTTCAGCCGCCGGACCGCCGGTCTTCTCATTGCGCCGCTGCTGGCCATCGGTTTGCTGGCATCGGCGGGCGTGCCCGTCGTGCTGGCCGAGGAAACCCATGTCACCATTACGCCGGCAGCCTATGGCGCCACGCGCAAGTTCGAGATCGAGATCAACAAGACGGCCCTGGTCGACCTGCCGGCCGGCGCCGCCGAAGTCATCGTTTCGCAGCCGACGGTCGCCGCGGCAATCATGCGAACCCGTACGCGGGCCATCATTCAGGGCATCACGGGTGGCGACACCAACATCTTCTTCCTTGATGACCGCGGCCAGACCATTGCCGTGCTCGACGTGCAGGTCATTGAAGAACCGTCTCAGGTCGGCAATGCGCTGCAGATTGCCCTTGCCCGCATTCTGCCCGGTTCCAACATCCGCGTTGAATCGGTCACCCTGGGTGGCGGGGTCAATCGTGTCGTGCTGACCGGCAACGTCTTGTCGGGCGAAGACCGGGAACGGGCCACCGAAGTGGCTGTCCAGTTCGCGGGCGATCCGGGTAACGTGGCTAATATCCTTGATGTGGCGGGCTCCCAGCAGGTGATGCTCCAGGTCACCGTGTCCGAGGTCAAGCGCGACGTCGCCAAGCAGTTCGGCATCAATCTGGGCGCCGCCTTCACCGTGGGCATTTCCAATGTCTTCAACATCGCCAACGTGATGATCGACGGCGATATTCCGCACGGGGCCGATGCGCGGTTCGGATCGGCTACTGGCAACAATGTCACCGCGGGCATCCGCGCGCTCGAGCAGAACGGCGCTCTGCGCATTCTGGCGCAACCGACCCTGACCGCGATCTCGGGCGAGGAGGCCAAGTTCCTGGCTGGCGGCGAAATGCCCTACTACGTCTTCGAACCAAACGATAATGGCGGCACCACCCGCACGGTCTTGTTCAAACCCTATGGCGTCGAGCTGGCCTTCACCCCGGTGGTCAAGTCCAACGGCATCATCGCGCTCAAGGTGCAGACTTCTGTATCGGAGCCCCAGGCCGACTTCTCGATCACCAAGCGCGAGGCCAGTACGTCGGTCGAGCTGCCTGGCGGCACCACGCTCGCGATCGGCGGCCTGCTGGAAGAAAAGTCCACCCAGCAGATCGAGCAGTTCCCCTGGCTTGGCGATATCCCGATCCTGGGCGCGCTGTTCCGCTCGCGGGATTTCCAGACCGAACAGACCGAGCTGGTGATCCTGGTCACCCCCTATCTGGTCGCCCCCAGCCCCGCCAATTCCATTCCGGTGCCCACCGACCGTACGGCGGTGGCCAGCGATGCCGAGGCCATATTCCTGGGCAAGCTGGAGACCATGTACGGGGTCGGCAGTAGCGGCGAGATGCGTGGCACCTTCAGCGGTTCGGTCGGCTTCGTCCTCGACTGAGGCCAGCGTCAAGGAGTTTTCGTTTCATGAGTTTCCTGTCATCAGAGCCCAAGCGGAGCGAAGAGCCCGCCGCCGACATTGCGCCAGGCGCGCGGCTCATCCCGCGCATCACCATTCAGGCCTTCTGCGAGCATTCCCAGACGGCCCAGCTGGTGGAAAGCGCCATCCATGACCGGCGCATGTCCAAGGTTGCCCTGACAACGCATAATGGCGGCATCGACGGTGCCGTGGAAACCTACAAGTCCAATCCGACACCCAACCTGATCATCGTCGAAACCCTGCTGGCGCCCGATGAAATTCCGGGCGCACTCGAGCGACTGGCCGAAGTCTGTGACGCCTCGACCCGCGTGGTGGTGCTAGGCCATGTCAACGACGTGCTGCTCTATCGTGAACTGATCCGCTCGGGTATTTCCGAATATATCGTGCTGCCCGCCACCGCCCAACAGATCGTTGGCGCCATCACCGAGCTCTTCGCCTCCGAGAACGCCGCCCCGATCGGCCGCACTGTGGGTTTCGTCTCTGCCAAGGGCGGCGCCGGCAGCTCGACCGTTGCCCACAACGTGGCCTGGGCGATTGCCACGGTCCTGCGGCAGGACAGCCTGATCCTCGACATGGACCTGGCTTTCGGTACGGCCGGCCTCAACTTCAACCAGGATCCGCCACACGGCCTGGCCGACGCGCTGATGGCCAACCAGAAGGTCGACCAGACCATGCTGGACCGCCTGATGAGCAAGGCCGCCAACCATATCAGCCTCTTGACCGCTCCGGTCACGCTCGACCGCACCTACGATTTCGAGGAGCGCGAATTCGAGCAGGTGCTCGAGCTCTGCCAGAACACCATGCCGATGGTCGTGCTCGACATCCCGCACGCCTGGAATGCCTGGGTGCGGCAGACCCTGGCCACTGTCGACGAGGTGGTGATCGTCGCCGAGCCGGATCTGGCCAACCTGCGCAATGCCAAGAACCTGGCCGATACGGTGCGCGCTCTGCGGCCCACCGAAAATGCGCCATGCCTGGTGCTCAACAAGGTGGCCATGCCGCGTCGTCCGGAGATCAACCCGGCCGAATTTGCCAGTTCAGTGGAATGCCAGCTCATCGGTCAGCTGCCATTCGACGCGGCCCTGTTCGGCACCGCCGCCAACAATGGGCAGATGATCGCCGAGGTCGCTGCCAACAACAAGATCAACGACGTCTACCGCGCCATCAGCATGCATGTGACGGGGCGGCAGGCGACACATGCCGGGGGCAAGTCATCAAGCCTGATGAAGCTGCCCTCGTTCCTCAAGAAGCGGGCCTGAGGCGGCTCGGTCTCTCGAACGGTAGGACGACCATGTTTGGCAAGCGCGTATCCTTTGGCGGCAATACACCGGGCGTCGGCGAAATGCCGCGGCCGACTCCCAGTGCCGCCCCCCGCGCCGAACCGCCGCCGCCGGCGCGCCGTGCTGCCGACACCGATACGATGGCTGGCCGCATGCGGGCCGGTAGCGAGGATGTGGTCGACGTCCGTGCCCCGGCCGATGCCGCGCGTGACAAGGAATACTTCCACACCAAGTCGGCCATCTTCAACGCGCTGATCGACTCCATCGATCTCAGCCAGCTCGCGACCATGGACCAGGACGCGGCGCGCGAGGAAATTCGCGACATCGTCGCCGAAATCATCGCGCTCAAGTCCATCATCATGTCCATTTCCGAGCAGGAAGACCTGCTCGAGGACATCTGCAACGACGTGCTCGGCTATGGTCCGCTCGAGCCTTTGCTGGCGCGCGACGACATCGCCGACATCATGGTGAACGGGTCCCAGAAATGCTACATTGAAGTCGCTGGCAAGGTGCGCCTCACCAACGTGCGCTTCCGTGATGATGCCCACCTGATGAATGTCTGCCAGCGCATCGTCAGCCAGGTCGGCCGCCGCGTCGATGAAAGCTCTCCCATCTGCGACGCCCGCCTGCCCGACGGCTCGCGCGTCAACGTCATCGCCCCGCCGCTGGCCATCGACGGCGCCGCGCTCACCATCCGCAAGTTCAAGAAGGACAAGCTGACCCTCCAGCAGCTGGTCAAATACAATTCCATCTCGCCCGAAGGCGCCGAGGTGCTGCGCATCCTCGGCCGGGTGCGCGCCAATGTGCTGATCTCGGGCGGTACCGGTTCGGGCAAGACCACTTTGCTCAATTGCCTCACCGCCTTTATCGAGAAGGACGAGCGCGTCATCACCTGCGAAGACTCAGCCGAATTGCAGCTGCAGCAGCCGCATGTGGTGCGTCTCGAAACCCGTCCGCCCAATCTCGAAGGCGAAGGCGAGATCACCATGCGCGATCTCATCAAGAACTGCCTGCGTATGCGCCCAGAACGCATCATCGTCGGCGAAGTCCGCGGCCCCGAAAGCTTCGACCTACTCCAGGCCATGAACACCGGCCACGATGGCTCCATGGGCACGCTCCACGCCAACAGCCCGCGCGAGGCGCTGAGCCGTCTCGAATCCATGATCACCATGGGCGGCTACTCGCTGCCCAGCCGCACCATCCGTGAGATGATCACCTCCTCCATCGATGTTGTGGTCCAGGCCGCCCGCCTGCGCGACGGTTCGCGCCGCATCACCCACATCACCGAGATCCTGGGCATGGAAGGCGATGTCATCGTCACCCAGGACATCTTCCTCTACGACATTCTGGGCGAAGACGGGAACGGCATGCTGGTCGGCAAGCATCGCTCCACCGGCATCACCAAGCCGCAATTCGCCGAGCGCGCCCGCTATTTCAATGAGGAAGCCAACCTCATCGAAGCCCTCGAAAAGTCCAATACCGAACAGCATCAGCTGCTGGATTCCTGATGACCACCATCCTGCTCGTCATCCTGGCCATGATCACCGTCGGCGCGGCGGGCTTCGCCCTGGTGCCTTCGGCTCTGGGCGGCGGTCGCGCCGAAAAGCGGCGCAAGGCGCTGCAGGGCGACATCCGCGTCAATCGCCTGGAAGCCAGCGCCGCCCGCAGCCGCGACGACCGACGCAAGAGCGTGCAGCAGGCGCTGAAATCGCAGACCGACGCCCTCAACGCCAAGAAGCGCCTCAAGCTGCCGCAATTGCTGTTCCAGGCCGGCATGACCATCAAGCCGGCAGCCTTCATCCGCAACAGCATCATCTTCGGCGTCGTGGTGCTGGTCATCCTGGTGCTGGTGCAGGTGCCGATCTATCTGGCGCCCGTCTTCGCCTTGGCCGCCGGCTATCTGCTGCCGCGCTGGTGGGCCGGCCGCAAGCGCAAGAAGTATCAGGACCGCTTTCTCGACGAATTGCCCAACGCGGTGGAAGCCATCGTGCGCGGCGTCAAGACCGGCCTGCCGCTCAACGATTCCATCCGCGTGGTGGCCAAGGATGCCAAGGAGCCGGTGAAGTCCGAATTCGGCCGCGTGCTCGATCAGCAGGCCTTTGGCCAGTCCATGACGGAAGCCGTAGGCATCCTGCTCGATCGGGTGCCCCTGGCCGAGGTCAACTTCTTCGTGGTCGTCATCACCGTGCAGCAACAGGCCGGCGGCAATCTCAGCGAGGCCCTGGGCAACCTTGCCAAGGTGCTGCGCAACCGCAAGAAGATGAAGCAGAAGATCAAGGCCATGTCGTCCGAAGCCAAGGCCTCCGCAGGCATTATCGGCTCGCTGCCCTTTGTCGTCGGCATCCTGGTGAGCGTCGTGTCGCCCGCCTATCTCGCGCCACTGTTCTTTACCCCGCTGGGCCATATCTGGCTGGGCATAGGCGTGTTCATGCTGGCGCTGGGCATTTTCATCATGAACCGCATGATCCAGTTCGATTACTGACCGGGGAGCGCTGTCGTGAACATCATCGAGCTTCTGACCCAGCGTGATTCCCTGATCGCCATTCTGGCCGCCATCTCGATGGCTGCCGTGGTCTTCACCTTCGGCTCCAGCTTCATCGTCAAGTCCGAGATGCGTGACCGCATCAAGCGCGTGGCGCTCGAACGCGAGAAGATGCGCGCCGAGGAAATGGCCCGCCTGCGCGGCGGCGTCGCTGCCGAGGGCAGGGGCATTCGCCGCAGCGCCGAAACCAAGACCTATATGAAGAACGTGGTGGAGCGCTTCGATCTCAAGAAGGCGTTCCAGGACGATGCCACCGTCGACAAGCTGGCCATGGCCGGCTATCGCGGGCAGGGGCACCTGACCACCTTCCTGTTCATGCGCTTCATCACGCCCCTGGTCGTGTTCGCGCTGGTCGGCGTCTATGTCATGGTGCTTTCGCCCGGCGACCGGCCGCTCTATCTCAACCTCGTCTATGCCATCGGCGCCGGCCTGCTGGGCGTCTACCTGCCCAACCTGATGCTCAAGAATACCACGTCCAAGCGCCAGGCATCGATCAAGAAGGCCTGGCCCGATTGCCTCGATCTGCTGCTGCTCTGCGTCGAGGCGGGCATGTCGATGGAACATGCCTTTAAGCGTGTGGCTAAGGAAATCGGCGCTCAGAGCGTGGCCCTGGCCGAGGAACTGACCCTCACCACCGCCGAGCTTTCTTTCCTTGAGGATCGCGGCCGTGCCTATGAAAACCTGGGCCGCCGCACCGGTCTTGACGGCGTCAAGTCGGTGATGACCGCCCTGATCCAGGCCGACCGCTACGGCACCTCGGTGGGCCAGGCGCTCCGCGTCATGGCCGAGGAAGGTCGCGAGGGCCGCATGATGGACGCCGAGAAGAAGGCCGCATCATTGCCCCCCAAGCTGACCGTGCCGCTGATCCTGTTCTTCCTGCCGGTGCTGTTCATCGTCATCATGGCTCCGGCCATGATCAAGGTCTTCGGCGGCCCGGTGGCGAGCACGGTGGGCGGCGGCTGACACGTCGCTTCCGCGACGCGATTGAGTCGGGTGATCTCGCACGTCTGAAAACTGCGTCAGATGATGTCTGCAATGGGGTGGATAAGTGCCATACCGATAACCGGCTGCCAACGGCAACTCAGCGCCAAAAGTGGCCTCCGTCAACCAGCTTGGTCCTTGGAAGCAGCGTGGCGCCAGGCCAGGCCTCAACCGTGTACAAGTTGCGGTACCAGGAGTACGCCGTCGCGATCACGAACAGGCGCATTGCCACGGGCCAGATCGCAGGGGATAGTTGCGTCCGCTCGCCGCTGCAGCCAGGTCAAAAAGCTGGCCGCCTCCTCATCTAATGGTCCCATGGGTGGTCAGCATGGGATTCTCCCCCCCACGTCGAGTGTGGAGAAGTCTACCGTCTTCGGCTTTTTGATTCTCTTGCCGTTCGCGTCGAGTATGAAGTCTCCATTCGCGTCGACTAAGTAGTCGGCATCTGCCGTATCTCCGGTGTCTGAGGCGTCACTGGCATTATCTCCGCCGTCATCGCTACCACCGTCGCCAACCTGTTTTGCCGGCGTTCCAAGCCGACTTTCGTGCTGCAGCAGGGTCATATTGAGAAATACCCATAACTGTTCTCCTCTGGCCGAAATGGCCAAAGAGGAAACGAAGTCGTTAGTGGGTCAGCTTTCGACCCCATTCCGGCTATTCCGACATAAAGCCGCAGTGCCCGAAAGCAGCCATGCTAGTCCGCGGACCCGATCGCACTCCACTCTAGGGCGTCACCAGCCCGCTGAACCCGCCTCGCCAGCGCGGCGATCGCCAACCTGCGGGATATGCCACATTCTCACGTCATATGGTGACCATACGAAGAAGCTCGCCCATCTTGCGAGTTGCAACCAAGTCATTAGGGTAAATGACCCAATGAAATTGCCGGAGGTTCCCGAAGCGCCTATCAATCATTGGTGGACCCGCCATGGTGGAATAACAATGATTGAAGTTCTTTTGGCTGGAGGGTGCGGTTTCATCGGTTCGCATTTGGCGGACAGGCTCTGCCGCCGCAACGACGTCAGTAGAATTGTTGTCGTCGACAATTTGTGGACCGGCCGCATAGAGAACCTTAGTGCAATTGACGATATACGGGTTGAATTCGTACGGGCCGACGTCGAGCATTTCAAATCGGATACCCAGTTCGACGAAATCTACCATCTGGCCTCCCCGGCATCACCGCCATGGTACATGGCCCAGCCCCTGAGGACGATTTCGGCGAATGTCCTCGGCGCCATGAACTTGCTGGGCATGCTCAAGCCGGGGGGCGTGATTTGCTACACTTCGACATCCGAGGTCTACGGCGATCCACTGGTCAATCCGCAGCCCGAATCCTATCGGGGCTCGGTTGACTGTACCGGGCCGCGATCCTCCTACGACGAGAGCAAGCGCTGCGTCGAGGCCATGTTGTTCGGGGCCAGCAACGTCCACGGTACACGGGTCAAGGTCGCCCGCCTGTTCAATGTCTATGGCCCCCGCACCCGTCCCGACGACGGTCGCGCCGTCTCCAACTTCATCACCCAGGCCCTGCGTGGCGAACCGTTGACGGTCTATGGCGACGGCTCCCAAAGCCGGAGCTGGGGCCATATCGATGACATCGTCGATGGCTTGGAGCGCTACTTCTGGAGCGACGGCACGGACTATTCCGGGCCCCTCAATATTGGCAACGATCGCGAAATCTCCGTTCTCGAGGTTGCGCAATTCATCAATGCCAGCTTTCCCGGCTCGCCCATCGTGTTCTTGCCGCCGGTCCCCCAGGATCCCACCAATCGCCGTCCCGATCTCACCCTCTGCAACCAGGTGCTGCCGGGGTGGAAGTGCCAGATCCCGTACGAGGAGGGGGTGCTCAGGAGCGTGGACTGGTTCCGCCGGGAGATGCGTCTCTAGCGTGGCCCAAGGCGGTGCAGCGCCGGAACATTTGTAAAGAACAGTGGGGCATCAGTGAGGATCCCATGTCGGATCAGCCAGACGGATCGTTGACCACCATAAGCCCGAACCGGACTGCGGCCCTTGCTCAGCTGGCGGAACTCTGGGCCGGTCGAGACCTTGTCGTCTTTCTGCTGTGGCGCGACCTCAAGGTGCGCTACCGGCAGACCTTCTTCGGTGCTGCATGGGCGTTGGTGCCCCCCTTTTTCACCATGGTGGTCTTCACCCTGGTCTTCGGCACGCTGGTCAAGCTCGACTCCGATGGTCAGCCATACTGGGCCTTCAGCATTTGCGCCTTGGCCGCCTGGACCTACTTCTCGCAGGCTCTGACCAATGCGGCCAGCAGTGCCGTCAACAATGCCTCGCTTATCGAGAAGGTCTATTTTCCGCGTCTTAGCTTGCCCGTGTCGGCGGTGCTGTCGCCATTGATCGATCTCGCAATCACCATCGCGTTTCTGGTGCCCGTCCTCGCCATTGCCGGAATTCTGCCCACGCCACGCGCCCTGGCGATCATTCCGTTGGTGGTCATCGCGCTATTCTCTGCCCTCGGTCTTGGTGCGATCCTTGCGGCCCTCAACGTCAGGTATCGCGACGTCCGTCATCTGGTTCCGCTCATGCTGCAACTGGGTTTGTTCGCCACCCCGGTGGTCTATTCGTCCAACCTGGTGCCGGAGCATCTGCGGCCATTGCTCGGGCTCAATCCGATGGCCGGCGTGGTCGAAGGATTCCGCTGGGCACTGCTGGGCGGGTCCGGCGATCCTTGGTCCCTCGTGGCGGTATCGGCCGTGTCAGCCACGGTCATCCTGGGGGCAGGTCTTTACATTTTCGTGCGACTTGAACGCGGCTTCGCCGACCTGATCTAGGAGCACAATGTTGTTGCCGGCAATTGAAGTCAAACAGCTTTCCAAGCGCTACCAGCTTGGCGAGGGCGCCGGAATCTCCACCTTGGCCGAATTGATTGGTTCGACGGCATCATCGTGGCGCCCGGGCGGCGTCAGGTCCGCCAGCAAGGATCGTCGCGAGATCTGGGCTCTCGATGATATTTCGTTTTCGGTGGAGCGGGGCGAGGTGGTCGGTCTCATCGGGGAGAACGGCGCTGGCAAGAGCACATTGCTCAAGATTCTCTCCCGCATCACGCCCCCGACGCGCGGCGCCATCACCTATCGCGGTCGGGTTGGTTCCCTGCTGGAGGTAGGTACCGGATTTCACCCTGAGCTGAACGGGCGGGACAACATCTTTCTGAGCGGGGCGATTCTGGGAATGTCGCGGGCCGAGGTGAACGGATACTTCGACGAGATCGTCGATTTTTCGGGCGTCGAGTCATTCATCGACACGCCTGTGAAACGCTATTCAAGTGGCATGTACATGCGGCTGGCCTTCGCGGTAGCGGCGCACCTGGACACGGACATACTGCTCGTGGACGAGGTCCTCGCTGTCGGCGATCACAAATTTCAGCAGAAATGTCTGAACCGCATGGACTCCATCGCTCGTGACGGGCGCACGATCATATTCACCAGCCACAGTCTGGTTGCCGTCCAATCCATATGCCACCGTGCCATCTGGCTCGATCATGGAAAGATATCCGCGGACGGACCCACAGCCGATGTGATCGCGGGATATACCGGCTTTGATCGCGTCGGCAGCGGCATGGAGCGCAACTGGGACGGGCAGGATGCGGCGGGCAATGAATCCGTCCGATTGCGGAATGCGCGGGTCGAGGCTGTGGGAAGGTCCGCAGGGGCGCCCATCGACGTCGGTACCCCTTTCGCCGTGAGCTTCGAATACGACAACCTGCGCGATGGTGCCCACATCAATCCCAGCCTCATTGTCCAGAACGAGGAGGGCCTGGTGATCTTCGATGCGGGGCGCAACAACGAGCCGGGACCCGTGCCAGCTGGTCGTTGTCGCGAACGTTGTATCGTGCCCGCCGACCTGATGAACGACGGGCCGCACCGGATATCGCTGGAGCTCCGCGACCGGGGCGATCTGATCCTGTCTGTGCCCGATCTGCTGACTTTCGATATTCTCGACAATCCGCAGCGCCGGTTTGGCTGGCACGGGAAATGGCAGGGCGCCGTTCGTCCCCGGCTGGAATGGTCAACCGAGATGCTTTCATGACGAAGCCACAAGGAGCGACCGGAGCCGCTTCGGTCTCAGTCGTCGTCACCACTTACAATCACGCCCGCTACCTGGGGGAAGCGCTTGACAGCATTCTGGCCCAGACGCGGCCGGCAGACGAAATCATCGTGGTCGATGACGGCTCCACCGATCACCCCGAAACCGTCGTGGCCAAATTCGCCGGCGTCAGCATCATCCAGCAGGCCAATCAGGGATTGTCCGCCGCGCGAAATGCCGGGCTGGCAATCGCCAAGTCTCGACACGTCCTGTTCCTCGATGCCGACGACCGGCTGACCGGAATTGCCTTGGAGACGCTGCTGCGCCGCTTCGAGCGGCAACCTGCATGCGGCCTGGTCTACGGTGCCTACCGTCTGTTCGGTACCAATCCGGACTGGCAGAGGGACTGCGCGCTGCGTCCCGTTGGGCGCGACCCCTACCGAACGCTGTTGTCCCAGAACTGCATCGGAATGCACGGGACGGTCCTTTATCGTCGCGATGCCCTAGTCGGCATAGGAGGCTTCGACACGGCTCTGCCGGCCTGCGAAGACTATGATGTCTACCTGCGCATCGCCAAGGACTACCCGATAGCCTGCGGGTCTGAAATAGTCGCCGAATACCGCCAGCACACAGACAATATGTCTTCCGATACCGTTCGCATGCTGCGGGCGGCACGCAGGGTGCTCGATAAGCAGAGCGCCATTGCCGGCACCAGTCCCGCATGGGACGCCGCCCGCCGTCGCGGCCAGGCCCGCTGGTTCGATTACTATGGCTCCGTGCAACTCGGGCAGCTTAAGTCCGCTCTGCAGACCCGCAGGCATATCGGCAAAGCCCTTCGGCAGACAATTGCCCTGCTGCTTGCCAGCCCCGCACGAGCCATCCGGCTTTGCCTCTCGCGGGTCGGGCGGGGCGTCAGGCGGCGCCTTGGGCGCCAGACCCGGCTACGGCGCTTTGCTGGTTTGAAGTCAGCGGCCGCCATCGGCACACACAGGATCAGCACGGAATTCGGCTATGATCGCGGCAAGCCACTGGACCGCTACTACATAGAGGATTTTCTCGCCCGAAATGCCGAGCTGATCCGTGGCACCGTGCTCGAGATCGGGGATACCGCCTATACGCGACAGTTCGGCGGTGACCGGGTGACATCGGCCGAGGCCTTCCATCGTTTCGAAGGACAGGCCGGGGTAACCTATGTCGGCGACCTGTCAGGCGCCCACAACCTCCCCGACGACAGCTTTGACTGTATCGTCCTGACGCAGACTCTCCACCTCATCTTCGACATGCCCACCGCCATCGCCACGATCTGGAAGGCCCTCAGGCCTGGTGGCTCGGTGCTGATTACGGTTCCATGGCTGTCACCTATCGACCAGGGCGAGTGGGGCAGAAGCTGGTATTGGGCCATTTCGCCGGCCGGGCTGCAAAAGCTTCTGGAAACCTGGTTTGACGTCGCCGACATCGCCGTGGATAGCTATGGCAATGCATTGTCCGCATCCGCGTTTCTCTACGGCCTTGCCGAACACGAGATGCACCCGGACGACCTCGACGTCGATGATCCCTATTGCCCGGTTCTTGTCGCGGCCAGCGCGAGGAAACGCTCATGAAGGCCCGTGCGGCATTGGGGCGGCTGGCGCGCACCTTCCGCACGGCATTGTCGGCAGAGCGCCCCGCGATTCTGATGTATCACCGTGTCGCCGATCTGGACCACGACCCCTGGGACCTTGCCGTCCCCCCGGCGCTCTTTGCTGCCCAACTTCAGGTGCTAAGTGCGAACCGGTCAGTAGTACCGCTGTCGTGGCTGGTCCGCCGGCTGGTTGAGGGACGACCGGCCCACCGCATGGTGGCGATAACCTTCGACGATGGCTATGTCGACGTCCTGGACACGGCGAAGCCCCTGCTTGAGCAACATGATTGTCCGGCCACCATGTTCCTGCCACCCGATTTCGTCGGCTCTGCCGCCGGGTTCTGGTGGGACACGCTGGCGCGGCTCTTCCTGGCTGCGCCTGACTTGCCAACCCTGCTCGAGCTTGACGCGGCTGGCCAGCGCCGGTCCTGGCACCTGCCGAGAACCAGCCGCCGGATCGTTCACGACGAGGTCTGGGCTCTCCTCAAATCCATGAATCCCGAGCAACGCCGGCGCGCACTGGCCCGCCTGATCGACTGGGCGGGTCTGCCCGGGGAGGCTCCAGCGCGTGATCGCTGCATGTCCCTCCCGCAGCTCCAGGCGTTCTCGCGGCCCGGCCATCTCGATATCGGCGCCCATACCATGAGCCATCCTTCGCTATCGCAGCTCAATGCAACCGACCAGCAGAGCGAAATGCTGCGGAGCCGCCAGTGGATTTCCGAGCATCTTGGAATTGACCCGGTTGGACTGGCCTATCCTTATGGCGACTATGACCGTGACAGCATGGCTGCGGCCGCGGCCACCGGCTTCCCGTTCGCCTGCACCACCCGTGCAGGTGCGATACGGCCCGGTGATGCCCCCTATGCGCTGCCCCGACTGGCTATCGGGCGGCTGGAGGCAGGCGCATTCGAGCGCCTGCTTGCCGGCCATGCATAATCAGTCACTGTCTCCCCGCGTCAGCGTGATCATTATCGTTTTCAATGGCGATCGCTACCTGGCGGAGGCCGTCGAGAGTGTGCTCGCGCAGAGCTTTTCCGACTGGGAACTGCTCATCGCCGATGATGGATCCACCGATCGCAGCCTGGACATTGCCCGCGAATACGCCGCGCGCTACCCCGACCGGGTGTTCAGCATTGCCCATCCCGACGCGGGCAATCATGGCATGAGCGCCGCCCGCAATCTTGGCATCGCCGCAGCGCGTTCGGCCCTCATTGGCTTTCTGGACTGCGATGATGTCTGGTTGCCCACAAAGCTGGCCGAACAGGTCGAAGTGATGGATGCCCATCCCAACGTGCAGATGATCTATGGGCGGACGCAGATCTGGCACTCTTGGCATACCGGGGTCCAGGCGGACGACCACTACTACGATCTGGGCGTGTCGCCTGACAGTGTCATCGACCCGCCACGCCTCCTGACCGTATTACTCGAGAACAAGAGCCAGACGCCGACCACCTGCAATGCCCTGATGCGAACGGACCTCGTGCGCGATGTGGACGGGTTCGAAAACCGTTTCCGCAATATGTTCGAGGACCAAGTCTTCTTCGCAAAGGTTCTCCTGGCCGCTCCAACTTACGTGTCGTCAAGAACTTGGGCCCTCTACCGCCAGCATCCTGCCAGCTTCTCCGCGCGCGCTGCCAAAGACCGCGTGGTCGACCGCGCTCACCTGAAATTCCTCGCCTGGTTCTTCGGCTATGTGCTCCGCACGGCGCCTGCAAACCCGGCAATCCTGGCGCAGATCCTTCGGCTGGGCCTGCGGCAATGCTGGGCTGTGCTGCGGCCAAGGCGCCCAACCTGGTCCAGGAGGCCCTAGATGCCAAGGGTTTCGATCATTACACCGGTCCACAATGCTGAGGCCTTTCTGGGGGAGGCCATAGCGAGCGTTCAGGCGCAGACCGAAACGGACTGGGAACTGATCGTGGTGGACGACGGCTCCACTGACGACAGCCTGGCGATTGCCGAAGCCGCAGCCCGCGATGACGGGCGCATCCGTTCCGTCAGCCGCCCGGACGGCCGCCAGCGGGGTGCTGCGGCGGCGCGAAATGCCGGACTGGCGATTGCCACGGGCGAGTTCATCGGCTTTCTGGATGCCGACGACCTTTATGAGCCGACGAAACTTGCCTTCGAGCTGACGCTGTTCGCCCGGCATCCGCAGGCGGCGATGGTCTACGGCCCCACCCAATGGTGGCGAGACGGAGAACATCCCTGGCGCTGGGTGGAGCCCATGCACCGTGAAGCGGGTCGGCTGCACATGCCGCCTGCGTTAGTGTCCAAGGTTATCCTGTCGCTTGACTGGCACGTGCCGTGCACCTGCGGCGTTCTCATTCGTCGCTCCGCTATAAATGAAGTGGGCGGCTTCGAAGAGCGGTTCACGCTTTACGAAGACCAGACTCTCTGGACCAAGCTTTTCCTGCGCTATCCCGTCTTCGTGCACGCGCATTGCCTGGCGCGCTACCGCCAGCACGAGGCCTCGGTATCGGCCGCAGCGACGAAGTCGGGTGAATACAAGCGGGAAGGCAGTCATCATGCCCGTGCTGCCTTTCTCAATTGGTCGGCGGAGCACATTTCGGCGATGAACCTGACGGCGGCTGATGTGCAGCGGGCCCTGCGCCTGGCTCGTGCTCCATACGCCGAGCCAGGCCCGCAACGCTCGCTCGACATGCTCTATCTGCGGCTCAAGCGCTTGGTCCGCCAACTGCGCCGCCTGCCAGTACGCGCCGCAAGGGCGTTACTTCGAACGCTACGAAGGCGTCCGTAATGCCCCTCGTCACCGTCCTGATCGTCACCTACAACCATGCCCGCTACATCGCCGAGGCCATCGACAGCGCTCTTGCTCAGGTGACCGATTTCGACGTCGAAATCCTGATAAGCGAGGACGCATCCACCGACGGAACGCGGACAATCGTGGAGGACTATGCCCGCCGCTTCCCCGAGCGCATCCGGCTTCTTCTTTCCCAGACTAACCTTCGCAGCAATCAGACGGTGGCCCGGGGACTGCGGGCTGCCCGAGGCGAGTTCGTCGCGCTGCTGGATGGCGACGACTACTGGAGCACCACGGATAAGCTGCAGCGCCAGGCTGGCTTTCTGCTGCGCCATGCCGACTGCGCTGCCCATTTCTTCAATGCCAGAGTTGCCCACGCTGCTATCTTGACCGATGCCCTGTGGACGCCCCCCAACCAGGCCAAGCGGGTCGATCTCCGGGAAATCTGGCACGGCAATCCCTACGCAACGGCCGGCGGAATGATGCGACTGGCGCCGATCCGTGACGTCCCATCGTGGTACGATGACTTCTTTCCGCGCACGGACTGGCCTCTCTACATCCTGTGCGCGATGACTGGGGATCTGGCTTTCGATCCGGAGCCGACAGCGGTCTATCGGTTGCATGAGGGCGGCATGTTCAGCACCGGCTCGGAAACGGCCAAGCTCGACAGCACTTTCACCTTCCTCATTAGGATGGACCGCTGCCTGGGGCGGCGCCATCATGATCTCGCCAGGGCGGGCGCCACCCGGTTGTTCTTCGACTGGGCGGCAGACTATCTCGACCACCGACAGGTATCGCTAGCCCGGCGCGCGCTTTTCCATAGCTTGCGCAGTGGCGGCATCGGCAGCGAAGTCGGCTGGCGGCAATTTTTGAGTCTGGCGCTCAAGCTCGCGCGGACCGAGGGTAGGCCATGAGCGACAGTGCCCTTCATGACATGCGCCATCGCGACGTCGTCGAGCCGGTCGCAGACAACGTGGTTCGCCCATTCTGGTCGGTGATGATCCCGACGTATAATTGCGGCGCCTATCTCCGCCAGACCCTGGCCAGCGTGCTGTCTCAGGATCAGGGCCCCGACAGGATGCAGATCGAGGTCGTCGACGATGCATCCGATAGTGATGAGCCACGAGCCATTGTCGAGGAACTGGGCGGCGGCAGGGTGACCTTCACCCGCCAACCCACCAATGTCGGTCATATCGCCAATTTCCACACCTGCCTGCAGCGGGCGCGGGGCGAGGTGGTCCACCTGCTGCATGGCGACGATCTGGTCGGGCCAGGCTATTACGAAGCGTTGGAGAGGGGCTTTCGGACGAGTCCGCAGATTGGGGCAGCATTCTGCCGAGCTCGGCTCATCGACGAGACTGGCGAGGAGTTGAGCACCACCGAACAGGAGGAGGATCGGGCCGGCCCTCTGCCCAATCATCTGATCCGTCTGGCCCGCGAGCAACGCATCATGACGCCGTCTATCGCCGTCCGCCGCGACGCCTATGTGGAGCTGGGGGGATTCGATCGCCGGCTTGTCTGCAGCGAGGACTGGGAAATGTGGGTGCGTTTGGCGGCACGCTATGCCTTCTGGTACGAGCCCCGGCCGCTGGCGAGCTATCGCATGCATGTGCACTCTAACACCGGCCGGCATATCCGATCGGGCGCGGACATGGCCTATACACGTCGAGCCATGGATATTTTCGCCCACTATCTACCCCCGGCAGATCGCCGCAGCACCGTCAGGCGCGCAAGGCAGACATATGCGAAGGCCGCGCTGGCCATGGCACGCCGTGTCGCCGGCTCGGGCGACGTCCCGGCGGCGCTGGCGCAGGCCTGGCAGGCGATCCGCTTCCGCCCATCTCCCGGCGTTGCGCGTGCGGGCCTTGGCGCTGTGCTGCGGTCCCTCCTCAGGGCGGGGGAGACCTAGATGACCCTTGGTACTGATGTTGCGGTCGTGGGGTGTGGCGCGGTAAGCACGCTCTATTACGCGCCCGCGCTGATGCGTCTTCGTCGCGGCGGCGTCGTGGGCCGGATAACTGCTTTCGATCCGGATGCCGGCAGGGCGCACACCTTTGCAGAGCTGGTGGACGGGAAGCCCGTCGGAAGCTTCGACGAGCTTCTCGAGCTTGGGGCCGGCTTGGTGATCGTCGCGTCTCCGCCCATGTTGCATATGGCTCAATCGATCGCCGCCATGGAGGCGGGGATGGACGTGCTATGCGAGAAGCCGCTCGCGATCGGCGCCGCCCAGGCCCAGGCGATGATCGACGCTGCAACGCGTACGGGCACCCGGCTATCTGCCGGTTATGTGCGGCGGCAGTTTCCTGCCACCAAGGCGATCGGGGACATTGTTCGGTCGGGTCTGCTCGGCGAGATAACCGGCGTTACCTGCTTCGAGGGAGGGCCGTTCGCCTGGCCCGTCGCAGGACCAACATACTTCTCCCGCTCCTCGTCAGGTGGCGGCGTGCTGCAGGACATCGGCACACACTGCCTCGATCTGCTCCACTGGTGGTTTGGCGCTCCGGACCGGTTTGACTACCTGGACGACGCATTCGGCGGCGTGGAGGCAAACTGCCTGGTTCGGCTCGACTATCCTTCGTTTCGGGCGACCGTGCGGCTCAGCCGGGACTGGGCGCAGCCGAACGTCTACAGGATCGTCGGCTCCGGCGGCTGGCTTGCCTGGCAAGTCAACGACCCATTCAATTACGAGTTTCAAGTGTTGGGCAACGTGCCTGCAAAGGTCAGCATGATGGTCTCGGACAAGGATGACTTTCAGCAGGCCTTTGTCCGTCAGATCGAGGGTGCGCTGCCTGGCGGGACGGGGGGAGCGAGTGTGACATCCGTGCCTGCCAGCGTTTCCCTGATCGAGCGCTGCTACGCCGATCGCATATCGATGCACCTTCCCTGGCTGGCCCCGGTAGAGGCCGCCCGCGCAGAATCGCTGGCGGGTAGCCGCTGATGGAGCGCATGGCCATTCTGGGGGCGGGAGGCTTCATCGGCAACCGGGCGGTCGAAATGCTGCATCTGGGTGGCCGGTTCGAGGTCATACCCGTGGTGCGCACCGCCCAATCGCTGGCGCTGGCGAGCCGCTTTGAACTGGACTCGCGCGTCGCGGACGGCCGCGACAAGGCCGCGCTCGCCGAGGCCTTCCGTGGCTGCGACAGTGTACTCCATGCGATTGCCGGCGACCTGCAGACCATCGTCGGCTCTGTGGAGCCGGTCTACAATGCGGCCCGGGCGGCAGGCGTAAGGCGCATCATCTATCTGAGTTCCGCCTCGGTTCACGGCCAGGATCCGGCACCCCATACCACCGAGGCGACCGCGCTCTCGAAACACCAGCCGATCGCTTACAACAACGCCAAAGTGCAGGCAGAAGAGCGCCTGCTGTCTTTGCGGCGGCAGGGGGATGTTGAGGTCGTCATCTTGCGTCCCGGTATCGTGCACGGGCCACGCTCGTTCTGGGTGGGCGGGTTTGCGGACGCCCTCCTTGCCGGGCAGGCTTACCTCGTCGATGGCGGCATGGGCATCTGCAACGGCATCTACGTTGACAACCTGGTTCATGCCATCACCCTGGCGGTTGCCAGCGAAACCGCGGATGGACAGGCCTACCTCCTGGGCGATCGCGAGACCTATAGCTGGCGAGACCTGCTGGCCCCGATTGGGGAGGCGTTGGGATATCCGTTGGAGCAGTTGCCGCCACCGACAGCTGAACAGGCGCCCGGCCTGGTCTCTCTCCTGCGAAACAACCGAATACTGAAAGGCTTCGCCAGGCGGTTGCCCCGGCCGATAAAGGCCGCCATGCGGGCAGGAATGCGGGAAATGAGGATCGGCAAGACCGGCGAAGCGGGCAGGGGGTCGGCCCCCGCCGCGCCGATTGCTACGCTTGAAATGAGCCTGCTGCATCGTTGTGGCTGGAAACTACCCTACACCAGGGCCACCGATGAACTGGGATACGAGCCCATAGTCTCCTTGGCCGAAGCGCAGCGTCGAACGCTGACGTGGCTGGAGTTCGCTGGTTACCCGGTCAAGCTCTGAGCCGCGGCCCGGCCCACCCCATAGGCAAGGTCAAGAGGTTCCAGCTCTGCCAGCATGCGCTCCAGATAGCCACTTGTGCCTTCCTCCGGAGCTTCGTTGCATCGATAGGTGCCGAAAGGGCGGCCCGGTTCGCTGGCAATCGCAACGGGATCGCGGGTGCGTCGGCGATGCTGCAGATAGCCCAGGCTGTCGCCCACCAGCTTCGGATTGATGCCGCGCGCCCAGTCCGCTGCCTGGGGCAGCCCCTTGCCCCAGTTGCCTGCGGCTAGGTGCTTCAGCGCCAGAATGAACTGGCACCGCTTGTACGTTGCTCGCGCTGTCGCCGCCAATTCGGGCAATTCGTCCGCTACGATCCGTAGCGCCGCCATTCGGGAGCGCAGCATGCCAGCGTCGTCATTGGACATGGCATTGGCACTCTTCCGATAACCCACCAGATAGTCGCCATCTACCGCAACTTGCCCCATCGCGGCCAACCGTATTTGCAGCAGGTAGTCCTCGCTGCCTTGCACGCCTTGCTGCCGCAGGCGCGTATCATACCCTCCGGCCCGCAACGCATCGGCCTTACGAAACATGATGGCGCTGCCATTGCCCACCGCGTTGAACGCGGTCATACGATGGCAGGCCCAGCCGGAAAGTGTGGCTTTCGAGATCGTCTTGAGCACGCGGCCCTGCGCATCGACGTTTCGGCGGCTGCAATAGACCATGGAGACTTCGGCTCTGGCCATCAGGACCGCCAGTTGCCGAGCTGTCTTGTCGGGGTGCCATAGATCGTCGGCGTCGAGGGGCGCGACATATGGTGCACGCGCCGCCGCAATTCCGGTATTGCGGGCAGAGGCGACGCCCCCATTGGGCACGGAAATGCACCTGAAGCGCCTGTCCTGGCTGGCGTAGCGCAAGGCAATGCCGCGCGTGTCATCCGTCGAGCCGTCGTCAACGACGATGACCTCGAGGTCGGCAACCGATTGATCGCGCACGGCGTCAAGCGTGTCGGCAAGCGTGGCCGCCGCATTGAAGGCGGGGATGACTACCGAAACGCGTGGACTGAGCAACTTGAATCAAGGGTTGGGATGACTGCCCTATGCTGGACCTCTCGCATTGCCAAAGTGTTAGCCGCCAGCGCGACGCCGCTGCAGTGATCATGCTGGCTGGTGATTGCAGGCGTGTGCGAGGTCGCCATGGACATTCCGCGACCACGCTCGGCTTGCAGTTACCCCTGAGCGCCCCAATGCTGCGGCGACCAGCGGTCATCCACTCGCGCAGCACTTGGCGATCGACGGGACCAGAGAGCTGAAGGCATAGTGCATAGTGCATCCTCCTCGCCAACCAGGTAGCCCGTTCGCAGTCCGCGCAACGGCAGTTCTTTTTCTGCCTGAAACTGACAGACCGCAATCGGCCCCCCGTAAGCCATCGGTCTGCCGCACGCCGAATGTCCGCTATCAACTGGCAGCCACCAGAAGCCGTCATTCCGCTTGCGGCCTCGAACGAGACGATCGTCCAGCGTCCGCTTTAGTGGTCTGGCACCCGAAAGCTGCCAGTCCGTTTCCCACCCCTTGCGGACGTCGCACTCGACAAAGCCGACCGTCCGCTTTCAGGCATTGGCCCGCGGAGCTTGAACGGCCGGAATGGGGCGCATTGCAGTTCGGCAGCTTTCGACCCTTAGCGGTCACCAAGTTGGAGATTGCGTCCTCTTAAAAGCTGCCGTTTCGAGTTCGGCAATCAATTTGAACCCGACATATTGGTTTCGACGGTTAGCACCACCCATTTGAGCGCTTTGATAGCGATAATATTCGTTCCAATAGCTCATCACCCGGCGCTTGGTAGTATTCCAGTAGGCCTTGTTATGGCTGATGAAAGTGCCGAGTGTGTGGGTCGATTCGGGCGTAAGCGCAGTAGCAACGTCATCCAATATTTCGACGATGTACTCCCCAATAAGCGACACAACGAAGGGTGCTGCCCACGGCTGCAAGTCAGCTAGCAGATCCCGCGCGGCCCGTTGACGTTGGAAACCGTCGTTGCTGCGGGTTTGAAGTGCACGAGCAAGCTGCCAGGCGTCGTCGCTCTCGGTAAGCTGCAGGTCATCTGAGGCAAAGTTCAGTCTTTGCGGGATCAGTACACTTTGTCCCTCGGCTTGCACAACGAACTGCTTCCCGAGCTGCCGCGGTGCCAGCTGACGAGCCACGGCGTCCCCCGCTATTAGTGCGGCAGGACCGTGCTTGGACGAGAACGCTTTGGCCAGCGTGGATCCACTGATCTCAGTTAGCATTTGTTGGTCAGTCATTCAGAAAGGGTGCTGATGCGAATTGATCGAGTCCGGGCGTATCGGAAGATAGCTGCGGTGTAGATGTCCATGACGACACAAAGCCGCATTCCACCCAGTTGTTCAATTTTATTGCTGTTCCCGAGACACGGGACGGGCCCTGGACGTCAAAGACGAAATCGTCGGTTCCATCCCTTGCGATACCGGCGCTTAGCAGTATCGCTTTGAGGTTCGAGATTTGGTCATCTGGCAAATGTTCGTGAAAAGAAACGTTAAACGTCACCACCATATCGCAACCCTAAGGCGCCCTCCCGCAGGGCGGGCGGCTTAACCCGAGCCTGCCGAATAGGGACGTTGAATAAGCAGTCCGTGCTCCAGCAGCGCATATGGAAAACACACCGCGATCCGCGCCACGACTTCATCGAGTCTGAATCACGATGCCACCGAAATGCGCTTCTCTGGCCCAGCAAGGCACGCCATCCACGTACACCTCATTGCTGTCGTAAGGTGCGCGGGTTTCCGCGTAGCTCGCGCTGTAAAGGCCCTGGGGGCCGACATCCCGAGGGACAAGCGGCCGACCGTCTATGTCAGCGGCCCTCGCGGCGCAGTTGCGGCAAAGATACTTGGGGTACCGAGGATTGTCAGCGACAAGCGTGTGACAAATCGGACATTGTTGGCTCATAGTCCTCAGCATACACTTGGCAGGCCACAATCGGGTAGGTGGATCCGCAGATGGTAGATATCCACCTTGAAGCGATCGAGCACACCCATCAATTAGTCGGTACAAACTACGCCTCTACCGGCGATATTCCAAAAGACCACGACATATTTTATCGTTGTGACGAGTGCGGAGATTTCGTTCCTTCCGTGCCGAAGCGCAATCTGGGCTGCAGGTGCGGGAACGTCTTTGTCGATAAAGACTATTGGCGGCTGCATATCGGGGATATGAGCAAGATGTCAGTTCTGAGAAAAACTCCACGCCTCGCCGAACGCAATCCGGCGGGCAGAGGATCTAGTCTCTCCGGTCGGCAACCGACCCCATCTCGGTCATCAGGACGTCCGTCCGGCGACCCTGCTAGCAGACACGGTCTGGACGGCCGGAAATTAGCGATGCTGGGGATTCACTTCTTGAGGGTCTTCAGGAAGTCTGGGTCAATCCATGTTGTAATCACTTGACCGGGCTTCAACTGAATAGTCGTGGCATCGAACGGCTCTAGAAGGTCAAGGAACGACAGGAAACTGTCCGCCAGTTTGGTAGGGCTGCCGGGCAGCTCATGGTCCCAGAAAAACACGGCACCACCCGATGCTCGATCGATGATGATGTAGTTTCCGCCTTCTGCCCAAGCGATTGGGAAAGACCCAGCGCCGAGATTCTCGATATTTTGCGCCTCTCTGGCAATATCCCGTACCGGTATGAAGCCATTCACACCCGCTTCGTTGGTTGTCCCGACCTTGAAAATATTCGGCTCTGGTTCCGCACCGTCGTATAGATGCAGAAATGCCAAAAGGTCAGGCGGCAGCTGCGTTCCAAGCTTCTGTGCAAGGAAGGCGATGTCCTTTTCAGACGCAGAGTTCCCCTTGGTTAGTTCAACTCGCACGGACCTCTCCCATCTCAATCAAGACTGTCGACGGCAGCTTTTACGATAGTGGCGTCTAAAAGCCGCCAGACCGCATTCCACCCCATTTTGACGCGGGCGAGACGCTAACCAGACCGACCGCTTTCGGGAAATCGAAATGCCTGCCCGAACGGCAGATATGGGGCGCGTTGCTGCTGTTGCCCAGTAGCGAAAAAATGGCAGCTTTTAGGATTTCGAGCTTAGGGCTGGAATGACCGAGATGGGGTCGGAACCAGCCATTCACTGACCGTCCCGAAACGAAGCGCGACCCTCAGCCCTGGATCAGGTCCCAGCGGTTCTGCTGGGTGAGCAGCGCGCGCACATAGGCCATGTTGCTCTCGACCTGCTCGGGCGGCAGTTCTGCCGCATAGATGGCCCGGCATTCTTCGAACCGGCCCTGCAGGCCCACGATCAGTGCCAGGTTCTGCCGGATGCGGCTGGTGGCGCCGCGCATCTGCACGGCCCGGCGCAGATGCTGCTCGGCCGCCGGCAACTCGCTGGTCATCGCATAGCTGAGGCCCATATTGGCCTCGATCGAGGCTTCACCCGGGGCAAAGACCAGAGCCTGCGTATAGAGGGTGCGGGCTTCCTGGTTGCGGCCCAACTGGTCCAGCGTCGCGCCTTTGACCAGCAGGGCATTCCAGTCCGGCGCTTCGGGGCGGATCACATTGTCGAGCACCTGTAGTGATTGCTCGAACCGGCCCTCCGCCGTCAGGGCCTTGGCATAGGCGACCGCGATATCGGCATCGCCAGGATACTGGCCCATGCTGATTTCGAGCACCGAAACCGCCTGCTGGCTTTGCCCCACGGCGCGCAATGCGGCTGCATAATGGATGGCTAGGCCCTTGTCCTTGGGGTTGGCCTTGTAGCGGGCAGTGAGCTCTGCGAGGCTTTGCTGGCTCTGGCTGGCCGGCATGCCGGAATAGTCGGGCGAAGGCATGTTGCCGCGGTTGGATGCGCAGGCGCTGATCGCCACGACTGCCACACCGGCAAGCAGCAGGTTGCGCAGCGGTGTGTAAAGGCGGTTCAGCGACGTCACGAGCAACTCCTCGAGCCAGGCGGCACGATATGCCCTTCAATAAATCATTAACCCTAACAGCCGGTTAAAGGCGGGCTTGCGCGCAGGACGCTAATGCTGGCGCAGTTGTGGGCGGTACGGCCCGTGGCGCCGCAGGCGCAGCGTTCTATTGCTGGTTGCCGGGTCGATCGGTTCGGCCCTTGGACGCCCCCGAAGCACTGGCCGGGACCAATCCTGAGGCTGCAACGCCCTAGGCCAGAGGTTTCTCGGCCGTTACGGCTTGGCCGCCGGCGTCGAAAACGGCGATCTTGGCGCGGTCCAGGTTCATGATCAGAGACGCACCACGCTGAAGGGCCTGGTCGCCGTCGAGAACCGCCAGCCAGGATGCGCCTGATGGAAGCTCGATATTGACATTGGTCTCGTTGCCAAGCCGCTCGATAAGACCAATGCGCCCGACAATGGCACCGCTCGGCGAGGGGACCAGATCGTGCGGTCGGACACCGATTGTCAAGACATCCCCGGCCTGGACCGCATTCAAGGGGATTTCGAGTGTCATGGCGGCAATGTCCTTGCCGCTGATGGTCACAGAAGTGCCTTCGACCCTGTCCACGTTGACCGGGGCAAAGTTCATTTTTGGCGAGCCGATGAAACCGGCGACAAAGAGATTGGCAGGGCGCTGATAGAGTTCGATCGGCGACCCCACCTGTTGCACCACGCCGCCATTGAGCACCACGATCTTGTCCGCCAAAGTCATGGCCTCGACCTGATCATGGGTGACATAGATCATGGTTGAACCGAGTTCGTCGTGCAGCTTGGACAGTTCCATGCGCATGTCGACGCGCAAGGCTGCGTCGAGGTTGGACAACGGTTCATCGAACAGGAAAACTTCCGGCTTGCGCACGATGGCGCGGCCGATGGCGACGCGCTGGCGCTGGCCGCCGGACAACTGCCCCGGCTTGCGCTCGAGCAGGTTCTCCATCTGCAGGATGCGTGCCGCTTCGCGGATCTTGGCGTCGCGCACGTCCTTGGGCGTCTTGGCCAGCTTGAGGCCAAAACCCATATTCTCGTAAACCGTCATATGCGGATAAAGCGCATAGCTCTGGAACACCATGGCAATGCCGCGGTCGCGTGGCTCGACCGCATTGCACAGCGTGTCCCCGATCCACAACTCGCCTCCGGTAATCTCCTCGAGCCCCGCGATCATGCGCAGCAGGGTGGATTTGCCGCAGCCAGAAGGCCCGACGAACACCACGAACTCGCCATGGTCGACACTCAGGTCGACGCCCTTGATGACTTCGACTTCGCCATAGCTCTTGTAGAGCGATTTCAGTTCCAGTCCGGCCATGTCGTTATCCCTTGACGGCGCCCGCGGTCATGCCTGCCACGATCTGCCGGTTGAAGAACAGGAACACGATCAGCGGCGGAATGGTGATGAGCACGATATTGGTGAAGAGCAGATTGTAGGACGTGTTGAACTGGCTCTGGAAATTGTAGAGCGTCAGCTGCACCGTCGCATTGGCATTGCCCGGCAGGTAGTAGAGCGGGTTGGTGAAGTCGTTGAAGATGGCTACCGACTGCACCACGATATTGGTGACGGTCACCGGCCAGAGCAGCGGCAGGATCACCTTGAAGAACACATCGAACGGCCGCGCCCCATCGATGATCGCCGCCTCGTCCAGCTCGCGCGGAATGGTGGAGATGAAGGCGCGGTAGAGCAGGATTGTGAAGGGGAGCCCATAGGCCACCTCGATCAGGATCAGCCCATGCAGCCGCCCGAACAATTGAATGCCCTGCAGCAGCCAGATCGTCGGCACAACGGCGGGCGGGATCATCAGACCGGCGAGGATCAGAAATTCGATCAGCCCGTTGAGCCGCGTCTTGCGCCGCTGCAGCACGAAGCCGACCATGGCGCCGAAGATCACCAGCAGGGCGACGCTGGCCACCGTCAGGATGCTGGAATTGACGAAGGCGGTCACCAGCATCCAGTTGCGGGTGGTCACCACCTCGACGATGTTGCCCCATAGATAATTGCCCTGAGGCCACGAAAAATCGAGCAGCGAGGCCTGCTTCGGGTCCTTGAACGCGGTCAGGACAATGAAGGCGAAGGGCACCAGGAACACCACGACCGATACCAGTATGGCGACGGCGCTGAGCCAGTATTTGCGGATAAAGCTCATTCATGCCCCTCCTTGCGGTTGAGCATCATGGTCAGCGGCACCACCAACACGGCAATCAGCACGAACAGCACCACATTGCCCGCTGTCGACAGGCCATAGAAGCCTGACTGGTACTGCTTGTAGATCACCGAGGCGACCGTATCGGAAGCAAAACCCGGACCGCCGCGCGTCATGGCCCAGATCAGGTCAAAGGTGCGAAGGCCGCCGATAAAGCTCAGGATAATCACCGTCGAGGTCGCTGGCCGGCAGAGCGGCAGCGTGATGTAGAAGAAGTTCTGCAGCTTGGTCGCGCCGTCGATACGCGCGGCTTCGTAGTAATCCCTAGGGATGGCGACAATGCCCGCAATGTAGATGACGGTGGCCAGGCCGACGCCCTTCCACACATCCACCAGCGCCACCGAATAGAGCGCCAGATTGGGGTTCACCAGCCAGCCGGGACCCTTGATGCCCAACAGCGCCAGGCCCTCGTTGATCATGCCATTGGTGGGATGCATCAGCACCGTGAAGGTGATGCCCACGCCCACCGTCGAGACCAGGACCGGAAAGAACACCACCGAGCGCAAATAGCCGCGCGCCGCGATCTGGCTGGTCAGGAGCACCGCCAGCAAGAGACCAAGCACAACCTTCATGCTCGATGTGATCACGGCATAGATCACGGTATTGATGAGCCCCTTGATCAGGAACGGCTCGCGCAGAAACTGAGCGAAATTGTCCAGGCCGATGAAGGTGGAGTTGAACAATGTCCAGCGCGTCAGGCTGAAATACAGCGACGCCACGGTGGGTAGCAGGAACAACACACCATAGATGATGGCTGCGGGTAGAAAGAACCAGCCCGGATAGGGCGAGCGTCGCCGCGGTGCGGCAATCCTGGCGGGGGTCACAGCCAACCCGCTCTGCGTCATATCGGCCATCAACTCCTCCTCAAGGTCGGCGGCCCCGGATGAGACCAGACACCCGGAACCGCCTCATGTGCAAGGGCGCATGACCCCGCCTTGGAACCGCTCCCCGGTGTGGCAATTGGCGGCGATCTCGAGAGCCGGAGCGTAGCGTACTTGAATACGTGAGCACCGGAAGCGCAGAAGACGCCGTCAATTGACCGCCAGGGAGTGGTTCCACTCGGGGTTTACCAGCCGGGGAGGCCGAGCTGCTGCGCTTGCTTGCGCACGTCCTCGTCGTAGAGCGCGGCGCCGTCGGCGGCGGTGCGGATGCCCGAGCCGACTTCAACGGTGATCTGCTCGAGCGCGGGCCCCTTGATGGGCGACAGGAATTCGAGCGCCGGACCGTTCTGCCCGCCTTCGGCAAAGTAGGGCAGCATGTCGCTCACGGCGGGCGGCACGTCTTCGGGCAGGCTGCAGCCATTGATCAGGTAGGGACCCGAAGCGCCACCTGCGCGGGTCTGGGCCTCACAGCCTTCAACGCTGGCGGCGAAGGCCACAAACTTCATGGCCGCCTCGAGATTCGGTGTCGTCTGCGGGACATAGAGGCCATCCGGCATCCACACAGTCAGGCCGTTGAGCTCTGCCTCGTCGCCAGGCTGGGCGAAGAAGCCGACATCATTGATATTTTCCGGGTAGGTCGAGGCGATGGCGGTCGTTGCAAAGGTCAGCATCGGATAATGCGCACCCTCGCCGGTCGCAACCATGCGAATGCCGTCGTCATACTTGGCGGCGCCGAAATCCTCATTGAAGAAGCCTGCTTCAAAAGTCTCCTGCAGCTTTTCGAAGCCGCGCAGTGCCGCTGCATCGGTCCCGAACTTGGCCTCGCCCGCGGTGTAGCGGCCGGCAAAGGAGCCATCCTTGGCAGAGACGTTGTAGTAGTCGGCGAGCACGAAGAGCTGGCTGGTCCAGGTATCGCCATAGGTCTGGATGACCGCGACCTTGCCGGCAGCCTTGATCTTCTCGTTATTGGCCATGAACTCGGCCCAGGTCGTGGGCACGGCGAGGCCCAGTTCTTCATAAATGGCCTTGTTGTAGTAGATGCCACCGCCCATTGCCGCGCCCATCGGGGCACCGCGCACTGTACCATCGGGGGCCGTCACCACCTGCTTGAACGAGGCCTGCACATCGGCCTGCCAAGGTTCGTTGGTCATGTCGACAAGGAACTGCGCGGGGTTGATGGCCTGGAACAGCGAGCCGGAATTGTAGCGGAAGATGTCGGCCATCGTACCAGTAGCCAGGCGCGTCTTGATCAGGTTGTCGCCCTCCGACCCGCCAGGACGCGTCTCGATATCGATGTTGATGTCGGGGTTGGCGGCCTCGAAGGTTTTCACCAGTTCCTCTGCAATGGCGACGCCGTCGGCACCACTGGGAACGAGGTAAGTGAGGTTGATGCTCTGCGCAAAGGCAGTGCCTGATAGGGCAGTCATGGCCAGCAAGCCGGCCGAGAAGCCGGTCAGCATGGTCCTGCGGGTCGTCTTGGTCATTGGTCTCTCTCCCATTTTGCCCGCACCATGCGGACTGTTTTCACTGCCGCCGCCTGTTGCTCAGGGCGTTCGGGCATTGATGGCGTTGTGGTTCCGCATCGCGCGCGGCACCGGGGTGTAGGTGAAGGTGATGACGTGGCTGCCCGGCGTGAGCGCAAAGTCGCCCCGCCCGTTCCAGCTTGCGCCATCCACCAGAACGTCTGAGTAATCGTCGCGCAGCCGCAGCACGCCGCGCGAACCGGCAGGCACCTCGACCGCGTAGCGCACGGTTTCGCCCGTCGCTGTCCATTCCGCCCGGATCGGGCCACGCGGGCTGTCGTGGCTGGCCTTGACCGGCGACAGGTCGCCGATAATCGTCGGCTCGAACACGATGGTGGCAAAGCCCGGATCCGCTGCATCCGGCCGGAATCCCGCCACCGCTTCGAGCAGCCACTGGCACACCGCGCCATAGGCATAGTGGTTGTAGGAATTCATCTGCGGATTGTAGATCGTGCCGTCCGGCTGGATGGCATCCCAGCGCTCCCAGATGGTCGTAGCGCCCATCTTCACCTGGTACAGCCAGCCCGGCACGTCCTCCTGAAGGAAGACGTCGGCAGCAAGACCAGGCTCTCCGATCTTGACCAGGGCCGGCAGCAATGCTGGCGTTCCGATGAACCCGGTGCCGATGCGGCCATCGGAGCGGGCGATGGTGTTCTTGAAATACTTCCTCGCCGATTCCCGTTTGTCCTCGGGGATGAGGTCATGCAGGAAGGCAAGGGCGTAGGAGGTCTGGTCGTCATAGGCCAGGCGTCCTGACGGCGTGATGAACTCACCGGCAAAGGCGGCCTTGACCAGCCGCGCCATTCCTTCCAGCCTTTCGGCCAAGGCGCTGTCGCCAACGATGCGGGCTATCCCCGCCACTTTGGTTGCGGCGATGAACAGATAGATGGTTGCAGCCGCATCATCGCCGATGGTTGGAAGTGGCTTGGCGCTCGGACCGCTGGGCTGTAGCCAGTCGCCAAAGCTGAAGCCTCTGGCGCCCCAGGCCCGTGGCGGCGATACGACCGGGCCATCGCTGATCGACCAGACGAAGTCGACCCACTTGACCATTGCCGGCAGCACTTCGCGCAGGATGTCGGTATCGCCGTAATGCAGATACATCTGCCAGGGGATTTCGTAGATCGCATCGCCCCAGCCGGTCGAGCCGAAGAAACCGGGATAGTTCTCCGGGTTGAGCCGCGTCGGGTCGGGGCAGACATGGGGAACGGCGCCGTCTTCCCTCTGGTCGGCTACGAGGTCGCGTATCCACTTGCGAAAGAAGGCCTGGGCATCGGCGAGATAGCATGCCGTTCCGGCAAAGACCTGCGCGTCGCCGGTCCAGCCCAGACGCTCGTCGCGCTGCGGACAGTCCGTCGGCACTTCGATGAAGTTCGCCCGCTGCGACCAGAGCGTGTTGAGGAACAACCTGTCCACCAGTGGATTGCCGCTGGTGAAGTCCGCCTTGACCTCGGTCACGGAGCTGATCGGCACCGAAACGATGCTCTCGAGCGTGGCATTGCCTTCAATGGTCACGCGGACATAGCGATATCCCTGGAAGGTGAAATAGGGGCGATAGTGTTCCTTGCCGGTGCCGGCCAGGACATACTCGATGCGGGCGGCGGCGGTGCGATAGTTGCCGTTGTAGAACTGGCCGTCCTTGTCGAGGACTTCACCGTGCTCCACCGTAATGCGTGCGCCCGCGGCCCCGCTGACGGTCAGCGCGACATTGCCGCCAACATTCTGGCCAAAGTCATAGGTGGTGCGGCCGCTGTCATCAGTCCGCTGACTGACGACGGCAATCGGGGCCAGCTCACGGACCGGCGTGGTCTCGTGCGGCACCAGCGTGGCGGTATCAAAGGCCATGGCTTCCGTGCCGGCAGTGACCTTCGGCACGATGCGGGCATCGAACACTTCGCCGAAATAGATGCCCGACTTGCGGATCGGCAGTTCGCCACTGCCCCAGCTGTCGTCGGTGGCCAGCAGCACACTGCCGGCATTCGGCGCCGTCCGTAATTCCGCGAAGGCGGCGATCTTGTCGCCCCAGGTGTTGAAGATCGGGGAGCGACCCCACATCATCTGCGAACGCAACCAGCCATCGGCCAGCCAGATCTCGATGTGGTTCTCGCCGGCGCGCAGGAGCTCTGCGACCGCGTAGGTCTGGAAGCTTAGGCGCTTGTCATAGACCGTCCAGCCTGGGGTAAGCAGATCATTGCCGACCCGATGGCCATTGATGAAGGCGCGATAGAGGCCAAGGGCGCTGATCAGCAGGGTTTCCTGCCCGGCCACGCTATCGAGCGTGAACCTCTTGGCAACGAAGCTGGCGGGCGTGCCGACGCCTTTGTCCGCCAGGGGATGGATCATCCTCGCAGCCCAGGAACCGGTGTCGATCTGTCCGTGCTGACGATCTAGCGGCTTCGAAAACATCCGTCATTCCCCTCCCGGTCGATTTTGGATAACGTTATCCAGATATCGTTATCCAAATCAACCCCCTTTCGCCGCGCTTGATCGCGGCGGGTAACGGTCCTAGATCGGTGTTCAGCTCGGAGCCGCTAATGAAGACCACTCAATCTGCGCCCAAGAAGGACGTGAGAGTTACGATCAAGACCGTTGCGGAACATGCCGGCGTGTCGGTTCCCACCGTCTCCAAGGTGTTGCGCAACGCCTATGGCGTCAGCGCCAAGGCCCGCTCCCGGGTTCTGGCGTCCATAGACCAGCTGCAATATCGCCCGAGCGCGTCGGCCCGGGGAATGCGCGGACAGACCTACACGATCGGCATTGTCATGCCCGATGTGCGCAACCCGTTCTTCCCGACCATTCTGGAAGGGGTAGAGGCCGTGCTCGCGGAAACGCCCTATGTCACCCTGACAGGCATAGTCGGGAAGCCGGGCAAGGTCGTTTCCATCGTGAACGCGATGCTGGACCGGCAGATGGATGGTATCATCATGATCGGACAGCGCCTGCCGCCCGAGGAGATGAAGCTGGTTGCAAGCGCATTGCCAACCGTGATCGTTGCGCATCATGAACCCGATGCCCTCACCTTCGATACGGTGAACAATGACGACCTGCGCGGCGGTCAACTGGCCGCTGACCATCTGCTTCAGCAGGGCTACAAGAACCCGGTAATGGTGACGATTACACGCCAGGACATCGTGCGCATGGACGTCGACCAGCTTCGCGTCGAAGGCTATCGCCGAGCGCTCGCTGCGGCCGGCATTTCCGTCCCGCGCGTGGTTGCCTCGGCCGACATGCTCGACGACGTCACTGCCACCATCCGGCATCTGCTCGAAGGCGAGGACCCGCCGGACGCCCTCTTTGGTTGGGCGGACTATTACGCACTCGAAATTCTCAGCGCGGTCAGGGCCTTGGGATACCGGGTTCCCGAAGATGTAGGCATTATCGGCTACGACAATTCCGACCCGTGTTCCTACACCCAGAACGACCTCACCAGTATCGATCAGTCCGGGCAGGAGATCGGCAGGCGAGCCGCGCAACTCCTGCTTGAACGGATCGGCGGCCGCACCGAGGCCGTTCATGTGGTGACCGAACCCAAGGTGGTCGGGCGCGGCAGTACGGGCAGGATTCCGCCTTTGGATGAAGCTGCGGCTTCCAATGGCGCCGAATTCGGCTCCCCGCAAGCCATCTAGCCGATGGCGGCGCTGGTCGGGGCGACCGCGCCGCCAATTGTGACGTCGGCATTGGGCGCTAGCGAACTGGAAGCCTGTCGCGGACGGGATTGCCACTAACCTGCCCTACATTGCCCCGAAGAGCGCTTTCTGGGCGATCTTGAGGGCGCCGATGGCGTCGTGCTTGCTCTGTGCCTCCTTGAGGGCATCGACATCGAGGGCATCCAGCCCCTTTGCCGCCGCCTTGAGAAAGTCGATGGCGTGGTTGGCAGTGGCAACACTGTCCTCGCGGAAGGGGAACTGGTCCAGCTGCCAGACGCCCTCCCATTTGTTCTTGCGCAACACGTAGAAAAACTCGAAGAGCTCGATGGGATGCAGGCTCCCGGCCACCAGGTCGTCGTCCCAGGAGCGGTAGTTGTCGTTGACGTCCATGCCGAACAGGCGCCCGTAATCGATCGCCAGCTGTGCGCTGTCGGCCGCCGATTCACCGCCCATGATGGCATGGCCGAAATCGAGCAGGATGCCGATATTGGGCAGGCCGATCTTCTCGATACCCAGAATAGTGCGGGCAACCGAACCAAAGCTCATGCGCACCCGCGGTTCGCGTGGCTTGTATTCGATGACGAATTTGAGATCGGGGTTCTCGCTGGCCAGCTGCCCGACGCCGTCGAGCGAGCGCTGCCACTGGGTGCTGTAGTCGACCTGGAAAGGATAATCCCAGCCGTCCTGACCGGGCCAGAGCTTGACATAGTCGGCCCTGTGAAAACGCACCACGTCGCACGCGGCGGTGACCAGTTCGTGCGCCTTGCGGCGCAGCCCGGCATCGGGATTGGTGAAGGCGCCCTTGACGAAATCGCGCGTGTAGATTTCCGGCGTGATGCCGATGACGCCGAGCTTGTTGCGATCGAGGGCAGCCTTGACCTGCTCATTGCTGAATTCGCCGCCGAAATAGGGCCAGTTGAGATCCACGACCGACAGGTCGCGCACCTGGCCGGCGAGGTCGATGGCCTCGATAATATTGCGTGGCGTGCCATAGCCGTCCGTCGCGTAGCGATCGAGATAGGTGGCGAAATGCCAGATGCCGGCGCCGTAACGCTGGTTGCTCATTGGTGTCCTCCATGGGGCCGCCCGTTCGGGGCATGTGTGGTCAGAGTCTGCGTGATGGCGCTTTGCCAGCGGGCGCGGTGGGCCAGCCGATCGGCCTCTGCCATGCTTGGCAGGTGGCGCCCCACGGCGGGAACCGGCGCCATGGCGACGCCAAGGCCGGCAAAGGCAAGCGCTGCGGCCCCCAGGGCGCTGACCTCTGGCGCGGCCGCGATGGCGACCGGGCGGTCGATGATGTCGGCCTGAAACTGCATGAGGAAACCATTCCGCGAGGCGCTACCATCGGCCCGCAGCTCGCTCATGGACAGGCCCATATCCTGCTCCATGGCGGAAAATACGTCGGCGACCTGGAAGGCGATGGCTTCGATGGCGGCGCGCGCCAGATGGGCCTGCCTTGTGCCCAGGGAAAGTCCGGTAATTGTGCCGCGAGCCTCTGCGCGCCAATAGGGTGCACCCAGGCCGACAAGGGCGGGCACGAAAGCGACGCCATTGCTGTCTGGCACGGTCTGGGCGAGGGAGGACAGGGCCGCCGGGTCGGCGAGGCCGAGCATCTCGGCCATGAAGGCGGCGCTCTGGCCGGAAACGGAAATATTCCCCTCCAGCGCATGCGCGACACTGTCGCCCTGGCTCCAGGCAATGGTGCTGGATAGTCCGTGACCCGACAGCACGCGCCCGGGGGTAAGGGCCATTAGCGAGGTACCCGTGCCGTAGGTGGCCTTCACCGCGCCGGGTGCGCGGACACCGTGACCGAAGAGAGCGGCGTGGGAATCGCCGATCATGGCATGAATGGGAATACCGGCAGGAAGAACCGTAACACCAGCGGCGAGCCGACCAAAATTGCTGTCGGACGAGCGCACCTCCGGCAACAGCGTCATTGGCACGTTGAAAAGACCGGCCAGCGCCTCATCCCAGCGCAGCGCTGCAGTGTCGAAAAGCTGGGTGCGCGAGGCGTTGGAGTGATCGGTGGCATGCACCGCGCCTGATGTCAGCGACCAGAGCAGCCAGCTATCCACCGTTCCGGCGCGCAGCTCACCGCGTTCGGCACGGTTCCGCGCTCCAGGGATATTGTCGAGCAGCCAGGCGATCTTGGCGGCAGGGAAGAGCGGGTCAAGGGCCAGGCCCGTCTTCTGTTCGATGGCCCCGGCATGGCCGTCAGCCCGCAAGGCATCGCAAGCAGGCGCAGAGCGCCGGCACTGCCAGATGATGCAGGGGCCGATCGGCTCGCCACTGATGGCATCCCAGACCACGATGGATTCGCGCTGGTTGGAAATAGCCAGTGCCACGATCTCGTCGCTGCCGCCGGCTTTGGCAACGACTTCGTCGATCACCTGGCATACCCCATCGACCAAAGCCGTGGCTGATTGCTCGGCCCAGCCCGGCCTGGGATAGGTGACGACATTGGGCACCGAAGCCTGGCGCAGCACGCGGCCGTCCGCTGTCACCAGCAAGGCCTTGGTATTGGTGGTGCCCTGATCGATGGCGAGGACGAGATCGGTGCTCATCGCTTGCGCGCGATGGTCTGCCGCACCGCGTCGGCGATGCCGGTTTCGGTCAAGCCGAAATGCTCCATCAGCCATTCGGCCGAGCCTGTCGGCACGAAGCCGGGGAAACCCATGATCCGCATCGGTACAGGCGTATTGGCGGTGACGACTTCGGCCACCGCGCCGCCAAGGCCGCCACGGACGGAATGCTCTTCGACCGTGACAATCGCACCTGTATCGGCGGCTGCCAGAATGGCCGCTTCATCGAGTGGATTGACCGTGGCCAAGTTGACCACCCGGGCCGATATGCCCTCTGAGGCAAGGATTTTTGCCGCAGCGACGGCTCGGTGCACCATTGTGCCATTGGCGATGATGGCAGCATCGGCACCCTCGGCCAGAATTTCAGCCTTGCCGATCTCGAAACGCGCATTATTGCGCTCCAGCGCCGGCACCGGCATGCGGCTGATGCGCACGAAGACCGGGCCGTCCATGGCAGCGGCCGCGCGGATCGCCTGCTCGGTCTGCCAGGGGTCGGCGGGCACGATCAGCGTCAGGTTGTTGAACAGCCGCAGCCAGGCCATATCCTCGATGGAGTGGTGGGTCGGCCCCAGTTCGCCATAGGCGACGCCGCTCGACTGCCCGATCAGCTTCACGTTGACATTGGAATAGGCGATGTCCGCCTTGACCTGCTCCATGGCCCTGCCGGTGATGAAGCATGAGGCGGCCGAGACAAACGGCACCTTGCCGCCATTGGCGAGCCCTGCGCCGACGGCCACCAGCGTCTGCTCGGCAATGCCGACATTGACCATGCGTTCGGGCCAGCGCTTCTTGAAGCCGCCGAGCTTGGATGAACCCAGGCTGTCACTGACCACCGTGACGACACGGCTGTCGTGTTCGGCCAGCGACTCTATTGTGGCGGCGAAACTGTCGCGGCAATCGAACAGGCCGGCTCTGTCGGGGGCTGCTGCACTCATCAAACCAACTCCGCCATGGCCTGCTCATACTGCGCCTGGTTGGGCACGCCATGATGCCAGGCGACATTGTCATGCATGAAGCTGACGCCCTTGCCCTTGAACGTATTGGCGATGATGCAGAGCGGCTTGCCGCGCCCCTTGGGGCTGGTATTCAGCACCTCCAGGAGCTGCCCATGGTCATGCCCATCGATGCTTTCCACATGCCAGCCGAAGGCGCGCCATTTATCGTCGAGCGGGTCGAGTGAAGCCGTATCCTCGGTCCTCGCACCCTGTTGCAGTCGGTTGCGGTCGACGATCAGCGTCAGGTTTTCGAGCTTGCGGTGGCCGGCGGTGAGCGCCGCCTCCCAATTGCTGCCTTCCTGCAATTCGCCGTCGCCGGTCAGCACGAAAGTGCGGAAATCGGCGTCATCCATCTGGCCGGCAATGGCGATGCCGGTGGCAACCGGCAGGCCGTGACCCAGTGGTCCGGTATTGGTTTCGACGCCGGGGAGATAGTTGCGGTTGGGGTGGCCGTTGAGCCGGCTCAGCGGCTGCATGTAGGTAGTGAGCTCGACCTCGGGAAAATAGCCAGCCGCTGCCAGTACCGAATAGAAGGCGCCCGTGCAGTGGCCCTTGCTCATGACGAAACGGTCGCGCGCAGGATCATTGGGCTTGGTGGCATCAAAGCGCAGCACACCAAAATAGAGCGCAGCGAGGATATCGGCTGAGCTGAAGTCGCCGCCGGGATGTCCCAGCTGTGCCTCATAGACCATCTGGAAGCTGCGCCGACGAATCCACAATGCCTTGTCGCGAACAAGCGCGACCAGATCATTGGGCAGGGTTGTTTGATCCGGCGCGGACAATGTCAATGCAGCCTCCCAGGCAACAGCGGTGAGCCGGCTTCAGCGTCCGTGAAACGGCATTCTTTGCCGCCGGCTCAAGGCGCGACGATGTCAGTCGCCGTCTCTTGTTAGCCGGAAGCTATAATGCGTCCTTCCATCACGCAATACGGAAAAGTTTCGATTTTTGAGTTTTACTTTCGATCCCCTTCGGCAATCTCGGTGTGTTGCGCGTTGAATGCGTTGCAATCCGGTGCCGCCAGTGACAAACAGAATGGATGGATTGGGGCTGAAAGTGCTCCGTCACACAGAGGGTGATGATGCAGAAGGCTGGCAAGACCAGGCCCATTCGCGAGCGGATTGCCGCATCCGATGCCGGCCGTCCGCAATTGCTGGCTGAGCCGCGGCGGATGAAGATTCTTGAATGGCTGCAGGAAGAGGGTAGCGCCCGCGTGCGCGACCTGTCGGCCGCTTTCGCCGTGTCGGAAGCCACCATCCGGCAGGATCTGGAGCGCCTCGACAGCGAGGGCTATATCACCCGGGAACATGGCGGCGCCTACCTGCGCTCGGTGCCCCAGCAAGTCCAGTCCATGACGCTGCAGCACGGGCAGAACATGGACAAGAAGCTGCGCATCGGCATCGCCGCTGCGGCCCTGGTGGGTGACAACGAGACCATCATCATCGATTCTGGCACCACCACCACGCAATTCGCCGAAAATCTCAAGAGCCGCCGGGATCTCAACATCATCACCAATGCGCTCAACATCGCGCTGATCCTGGGTGCCATGCCCACCAATACGGTGCATATGCCGGCAGGACAGTTCAAGGCGCCAACGTTGTCGCTGAGTGGGGAGAAGTCGGCCGAGTTCTTTGTCGGCATATATGCCCAGAAGCTGTTTCTGGCGACCGCTGGAATATCCTTCGACGCCGGCCTCACCTATCCGGCAATCGGCGACATCTACGTCAAGCGGGCCATGGTCAAGGCAGCTTCGCACATCTATCTTTTGGCCGACTCCACCAAGATCGGCCGCGTTTCCTTCTCAGCGCTGGGCGGGGTGGAGATCGTCCATACCCTGATCACCGATAGCGGTATCAGGGACGAGGACCGCGCAGAATTCGAACGGCGCGGCGTCGACGTCATCGTCGCCAACTGAGTTTCAGCTTTCATTTTTTTGGTAATTGCGCCACTGGCTGCCGTCAGGGGCATTGACATCGCATATACTCAATCATATTCGTTAGAAATCGCAAAGAAACGAAACTAGTCAAAAAACACCTGCGATGCGCGTCAGGGTATGCGCGAAGGCCCGAGGGAGGCTCTGTCCTGGGATCGACTGCCTGTCGCCATCGTCGGCGCGGCATTGATGGACAGGTATGCCGGCCGAGGGACTCGGAAGCACCCAAACAGAGACGGCGGGCTTAGAGGGTCCAGTCAGTCGAGGAGGACGTAACATGGCACGGCTTGGCCGATTTCTGATGGCGCCGCTTTTGGGCGCGCTTCTGACCACCACCGCCCTTGCGCAGGGGGCAATGACCGATGTCGGCACGCCGCGTGCCGAAACACTCATCGTGCAGACCTTCGATGGTCGCGTGGCAAACCCGGCGGCGCAGAACCCGCTCAATTCCTATGCCATCTGGCGCGGTTTCCGCGAGCTGGGCTGGGGCTATCTGTGGGAAATGAACACGGCGACCGGTGAATCCTACCCGGAAATGGCTGATGGCTTTCCCGAGGTGCTGAACGACGAGAACACCCAGTTCCGCATCAAGATTCGTCCCGGCATCTATTGGAGCGACGGCGTCGAGTTCACTGTCGACGACATCATCTTTTCCTACGACACCGCCTTCAAGTACCGCGAGCAGCTCACCAACGTCGCCAGCGCCACGGTATTCGTGAAGAGCTACAAGAAGATCGACGACTACACGTTCGAAGTCGAGACGGTGAAACCGTCCTATGACCTGGTGACGCGTCTGGGCGTCTATACCTGGGGCACGCCCTTCAACTGGGTGCCCAAGCATGTGTTCGAACCGCTGGGCGACGAGGTCGTGTCGTTCCAGAACGCGCCGGCGGTGACGCTGGGGCCGTACAAGATCAAGGAATTCGATCCCAACGGCTTCTGGCAACTCTGGGAATTGCGCGAAGATTGGGAACGCTCAAGCTGGGGCAATCTTGGCCAGCCCAAGCCAAAATTCATCTACTACAAGGATTTCGGTACCGAAGAGACGCGCGCCCTGGCTTTCGTGCAGAACCAGTACGACGTCGATACCTTCATGAGCCCGGATTCCATCCAGGCTGCCAAGGCCCGTAATCCGGCAGTGGAGAGCTTCTCGCCGACCTTCCCGTTCCACGACATGAACGATGCCTGCTCCTACGGCGTCTACATCAACCAGCAGCGGGCACCCTACGACATGCCCGAAGTGCGATGGGCGCTGGCCCTGTCGCTCAACCTGCAACAGGTTGGCATCAGCGCCATGAGCGGCCAGTTCAAGGCCGGAGTGCTGCCGCTGCCCGACACACCGATCACCGGCCCGGCCTTCTACGATCCCCTCGTTGCCGGCCTGCAGGAGCTGACGCTGGGCGACGGCTACAAGCCGTTCGACCCGGCCTTCAGCACCAAGCTCGTCGAGGCACTGACCGCTCAGGGCATCGATCCCGCGCAACTGCCGACCGGCGACGCGGTCAATGAAGGGTTCGGGCAGGGCTGGTGGAACCACGATCCGGCAGAAGCCGAAAAGCTCCTGGCATCGGTCGGTATCGAGAAGGGCGCCGACGGTTTCTATGCGCTGCCGGATGGATCGCCCTGGGTGATCGAATTCGTCATTCCGGGTGACTGGAACAAAGTGCTGCAGCGCATGGGCTTCTCGATCGCCGATAGCTGGCGGCAGGCGGGGTTCAACGTCAATGCTCGCCAGGTCGATAACGGCGAATACAGCACGGTGCAGAACACCAACGCGCGCAACGAGCTGCAGATCAACTGGTCCAACACCTGCGTCTACAATGCCAATTGGCTGGGCAACTGGAACCAGTTCCGCGAGGAAAACATCAAGCCGGCCGACTCGACCGATCCGCTGAGCGGCAACTATGCCCGCATCACCGATCCAGAAGTCCTGGCCTTGGTGTCGGAAGGTGCCTCGCTACCGCTGGACGATCCCAAGTTCCTCGAGAATGGACGCGGGATTGCCATGGAGATCGTCAAGGACATGCAGATCATCAACCTGATGAACATCCCGACCACGATCCCCACCAACAGCACCTATTGGACCAACTTCCCCAAGCAGGACAACTTCTACGCGGCGCCCTACACCTGGTGGAGCTCCTTCAAGCAGACGGTTGTGAATATCGAGCCTACCGGGCAGCAGTAAGCCCGCGGCGAGGCGGCCCAGGTCCTCCGGGCTGCCTCGCCATTTTTTCTCCTTGAGGTCCGATCCATGGGTGTCCTAGCCTTCGTGGCCAAACGCATCGGCATCTACTTCGCCGTGCTGTTCATCGGTCTCACGATCACGTTCCTGCTGCCCCGGCTGATGCCGATCAATCCGGTGGATGGCTATATCGGCCAGCTGCAGAGCCGCGCCAATGGCACGATGACTGCCGAAGCGATCACCGAACTGCGCAGCACGCTGGAAACGCTTTATGGGCTCAAGGGCGACCTGTTCACGCAATACGTGTCCTACCTGAAGCGCATCGTCTTCAGCTTCGATTTCGGGCCGTCCTTCACCTATTACCCGCAGCCCGTCTCGGCCATGATCTTCAATGCGCTGCCCTGGACGCTTGGCCTGCTGCTGACCGCAACCGTCATTGCCTGGCTGCTGGGCAATATGGTGGGGCTGGTCGCCGGCTACTTCCACAAGAAGAAGGCCGCATCGATCCTCGAATTCGTCGGCATCCTGCTCTACCCCATTCCCTATTACATCCTGGCGGTCAGCATGCTGCTGCTGCTGGCCTATATCTTTCCGATCTTCCCGCTATCGGCGACCTTCCCGGTCGGCCAGATGACGCCCGAAAAGTTCGGCATGGTCATCTACAATTCCCTGCTGCCCGGCATCACCCTGGTGCTGGCCGGCTTCGGCTGGAACATCCTGTCGATGAAGGCGCTCGCGGTGGCGACCACGGAAGAGGCCTATGTCACCTATGCCCGCCTCAAGGGTGCGTCGAACTGGACGCGGATGACCCGCTACGTATTCCGCAATGCCCTGCTGCCGCAGGTGACGGCGCTCGCTCTGTCGCTGGGCATGGTGTTCAACGGCGCGCTGCTTACCGAGATGATTTTCTCCTATCCCGGCATAGGACTGATCATGCGCACGGCGGCCAATGGCGGCGACTACAACGTGCTCTACGGTGCCATCACCATCTCGATCATCGCGGTGGCGACCGCGGGGCTGGTGATTGACCTGCTCTATCCCCTTCTCGATCCGCGGATCCGCCACAAATGACCATCGAGACCAATGTCGTCGCGCCGCCGGTGGTGAGTGCCGCGCCCCTGCCGGGCAAGTCCGGCGGCAACCTGCTGTGGCTGCTCAATCCACGGCTGGGGATCGGGCTGGCAATCCTGCTGATTATGGGCGTGGGCAGCTTCATCCTGCCCATGTTCGCGCCGGTCGATCCGTCGATCCAGGCCAGCTACATGCGCAACCTGCCGCCATCCGGAATACATCTGCTCGGCACCAATTCGCTGGGACAGGATATCTTCTGGTTCCTGGTGTTCGCGGTGCGCAATTCACTGACGCTCGGCGTCCTTGTGGCCCTCGGCGTCACCATCATCGCCACGGCCGTGGGACTCAGCGCCGGCTATATCGGCGGCGGCTTCGAGCGGGTCGTGATGCTGGTGGTCGATACCTTCATTACCGTGCCGCTGCTGCCCATCCTGATCATCCTGGGCGCCCTGATCCGCGGCAATACCTCCTTCCTGAGTGTCGGCATCATCATCGTCATCTTCGGCTGGGCCTGGGATGCGCGCACGGTGCGGGCCATGGCGCTGTCGCTGCGCGAGCGCGAGTTCATCAACATGGCGCGCTTTTCGGGGGCCAATACCGTCCAGGTGATCCTGCGCGAGATCTTCCCCTACGTATCGGCCTATATGGTGGTCGGCTTCATCAATACCGTGCTGTTCGCGATCAATACCGAGGCCACGCTGTCGGTCATCGGTCTCTCCAAGGTCGAGGTCCCCACGCTGGGATCGATCATCTTCTGGGCGCTGAACTACAACGCGCTGTTCACCGGGCAATATGTCTGGCTGGTGGCGCCGATCATCGCGACGATCACGCTGTTCCTGGGCCTGTTCCTCACCTCCACCGGCTTCAACGCCGCCTTTGCCAGCAAGCGCGGTGTGTCATGATCCGGCTGTCCGACCTCAAGATCAGCTATCGCATCGGCAACCGCGTCATCGACGCAGTCGATGGCGTGACGCTCACCATTCCCGACCGTTGCATCGTCGGCATTGCCGGCGAATCCGGCTCTGGCAAGTCGACGCTGATGAAGGCCATCTACGGCGATATCCAGTCGCCCATGTATCTGTCGCAGGGCCGCATCGACTATAGCCTCAAGGGCGCCGATGGCCGGCCCGTGACGTCAGAGACGATCCGCCGGGAATGGTTCAGGTCCCTTTCCTACATCCCGCAGAGCTCGATGAACTCGCTCAATCCGGTCATCCGCATCCGTGAGCAGTTCATCGATTTTCCTGGCTCGGACAGCAACAAGAAGCGCGTGCTGGAGCGGGCGCGAGCCTATATCGGCAAGCTGGGACTGCCGGCCGAAGCCATGGATTCCTACCCCCACCAGCTATCGGGCGGCATGCGTCAGCGCGTGATGATCGCGCTCGCCACCTTCTTCCAGCCCGAGCTGATCATTGCCGACGAACCGACCACGGCGCTGGACGTGGTCGTCCAGAAGGAGATCCTGCTTTTGCTGATGGAACTGCAGGAGCAGATGGGAAACACCATCCTCGTGGTCTCACACGATATGGGCGTCCACTATCAGGTAACCCAGAAGATGCTCATCATGTATGCGGGCAGGGTGGTCGAATATGGCGACACCGACGGAATTTTCTCCGACCCCCAGCACCCCTATACCAGAATGCTGATCGACTCCCTGCCGACCATCGGCGACGACAGCCTGCGCGGCGTGCTGGCCAGCACAGCCGGGGCGGGCGGTGATCGCGCCTTCCGGGTCGAGCCTCATCTGGTCGAGGTCAAGCCGGGTCATTTCGTGGCACGCGGCGAGCACAGTGCCGGAGTTGCGGCATGACGCTCATCCTCAAGACCGAAGGGCTGAACAAGGTCTACCGCCAGGGTGGACTCGTTCGCGCCAGGCAGGTGCATGCGCTCAGGGACGTCAACATCACCGTCGAGAGCGACCGGCCGGTGGTGATCGCGGTGGTCGGTGAATCGGGCAGCGGCAAGACGACGCTGGCCAAGACCCTGCTGCGGCTCGAGACGCCAACCTCGGGTCACGCCATCGTCTATGACCGCGTTGTAGCGGGCAAAGGCGCGACGCCCACCAGGCGCGAATTTCTGGGGCTGGTGCAGCCCATCTTCCAGAACCCGTTCGAGGCCTTCAGTCGTTACCGGCCCGTCGATGCCTATCTGCACGAGACGGCGCGGCGCGTTGCCGGCATGGACGAGAGCCAGGCCGAAGCCGCCGTTGCCCATGCGCTCGATAGCGTCGGCCTCAACTATGGCGAGGTGCGCGGCAAATATACCAGTCAGTTCTCCGGTGGCGAGTTGCAGCGCATTTCGGTGGCGCGGGCCCTGATTCCGCAGCCTAGGCTGATCGTCGCCGACGAGCCCGTCAGCATGATCGACGCGTCACGGCGCATGATCATCATCAACCTGTTCAAGCGCCTGCGAGACGAACAGGGGCGCAGCTTCCTCTACATCACCCATGATCTGGCCACGGCCTATTACATCAGCGATTTCATCGCCGTGATGAACAAGGGGCAGGTGGTCGAGTTCGGGGTGGCGCGCGAGGTGATGTCCAACCCGCAGCACGCCTATACGCGCCTGCTGCTCGATTCCATTCCGACCACCAACAGCCGCTGGCGCCCGCGCGCCCTGGCCGCCGGCTGATCATTTCATATGGCGCGTCCAGCGCCGCCCATTTTGAGTACGGAACAGCCATGACCCAATCTGCCATTGCCAACGGCGCCGCGTCGCTATGGAGCACCTATGAGCTGGCGCTTGCAGGACCATCGGAGGGCAACCCGTTTCAGGACGTGACGCTGGAGGCTGTGTTCCGCCAGGGCGATCGGTCGCTGCGCGTTCGCGGCTTCTATGATGGCGAAGGGTCCTACAAGCTCCGGCTGCTGCCCGATGTCGAAGGGGCGTGGAGCTACCGCACCACCAGCAATGTCTCTGCCTTGGACGGCATCGAGGGCAGCTTCGCGGTTGGTCCGGCCAAGCCGGGTCACCACGGTCCGGTGCGAGTCTCCAATCGCCACCATTTCCGTTACGCCGACGGCACGCGCTACATCAATATCGGCACCACGGCCTATGTGTGGAACCTCCAGGGCGAGGCCCTGGAACAGCAAACGCTGGCGACGCTGTCCGAGGCGCCCTTCACCAAGATCCGCATGTGCGTCTTTCCCAAGCACTATCGCTACAACGAGGTCGAGCCGCAGACCTACCCGTTCAAGCTGCTCAAGCAGGGTGACCACCGCTGGCTGGGTTCGATGGCCGTCCAGGGCTGGGAGTTCGACTTCGATACATTCGAACCCGCTTATTTCCGTCACCTCGAACAGCGTATCAACGACCTGGCGGCGATCGGCGTCCAAGCCGACCTCATCATCTTTCATCCCTATGACCGCTGGGGCTTTGCTCGCATGTCGGCCAGCCAGGATGACGCCTATCTGCGCTACCTGGTCGCGCGGCTGGCCGCGTTCCCCAATGTCTGGTGGTCGATGGCCAACGAATACGACTTCATGTTCAACAAGACCCTGGATGACTGGAACCGCTGGATCGACATCGTCGCCGAGACCGATCCGCATCAGCACCTGCTGTCGGTGCATAATGGCTTCGCGCCCTTCGACTACAGCCATCCCAAACTGACCCATGTCAGTATCCAGCGCCCTTATACCGAGCGCAGCATGATCTGGCGGGAGCAGTTTCATAAGCCGGTCTCGCTCGACGAGGTTTGCTACGAAGGCGACATCGCCGAAGCCTGGGGCAATATCTCTGGTCGCGAGCTAGTGCATCGCTTCTGGAAGGCCACCGTGAACGGCGGCTACGCGACCCATGGCGAGACCTACTACAATGACGGCGAAACGCTGTGGTGGGCGAAGGGCGGCACGCTGGTCGGTGACAGCGTTGAACGCATCGCCTTCCTCAAGCGCATCATGGCAGAGGGGCCCGACGAGGGCCTCGACCCGGTGCCAAGCACCGGCCACTACCAGATCGAAATCGCCGGGGGGCTCGATCACGCCGACCTGCGCAAGCTGATTGCGCCATTCCCCGGTCAGGAAGGTTGGTCGCGCGTGGGCATGCATTTCGCCACGGCCGGCCAGCCACACCGCTACTACCTGACCTACTTCGGCGAGAACCAGCCAGGCGAAGTCGCTGCCATCGTGCCGCCCGGCGAGCGCTACAGCGCCACGCTGATCGACACCTGGGAGATGACCGAAACCGAAATTGCCCACGATGTCGAGCGCGGCCAGTTGCTGCACTTCAAGCCCAAACCCTACCAGGCGCTGTTGCTGAAGCGGATCGATTGAGGATGCCTGAAATGACGCAGAGCATCGCGAAGTGGGACATGTTCGAGGTGAGCTTCGCCGGCCCCTCGAACGGCAATCCTTTCCTTGACGTGACCCTGGAGGGTTTCTTCAGCCAGCATGCGCGCACTGTCCGCGTACCCGGTTTCTACGACGGCAACGGCACCTTTCGCCTGCGCTTCATGCCCGACAATGAGGGCACATGGAGCTTCACCACGAAATCGAGCGCCACAGAGCTCGATGGCCAAACCGGCAGCTTCACCGTCACCGCGCCACGCCCGGGCAATCATGGTCCGGTGCAGGTGGCCAACCGCTACCATTTTGCCCATGCCGACGGCACACCGTTCCTGTCATTCGGCACCACCTGCTATGCCTGGACTCATCAGCCTCTGAGCGAGCAGGACAAAACCCTGCACACGCTGGCGGGCACGCGCTTCAACAAGCTGCGCATGGGCGTGTTTCCCAAGGATTACCCTTACAATATCAACGAGCCGCTGCATGACGTCTACCAGCGCGGCGCCGATGGCGAACTGGATTTCGACCGGCCAAATCCGGGGAGCTTCCGCCATTTCGAAAACCAGGTGAAAGCCTTGGGCGATATGGGCATCCAGGCTGACATCATCATCCTGCACCCCTACGATCGCTGGGGCTATAGCGGCATGAGCCAGGCACAGGACTATCGCTATTTCGCTTATCTGACGGCGCGGCTGGCCGCCTATCACAACGTGTGGTGGTCGCTGGCCAACGAATACGATTTCCTGCTCGACACCAAGCCGATGCACCAATGGGACCGCTACTTCCACATCATCGAGGAAAACGACCCCTACGGTCACCTGCGCTCCATCCACAATGGTGATCCTGAAGCCAATTACGATCACCGCAAGGCCTGGGTTACCCATGCCTGCATCCAGAACTGGGATGTGAAGCGCACCATCGAGTGGCGCAACGCCTATGGCAAGCCCGTCGTCAATGACGAGCCGGAATACGAGGGCAACATCGCCCCGAGCTGGGGGAATATCTCGGCGCAGGAATTGGTGCATCGGTTCTGGACCACGGCGATGCGCGGCGGCTATGCCGGACATGGCGAGACCTACAGCCACCCTCAGGATTTGATCTGGTGGGCCAAGGGCGGCGAACTGCATGGCGAGGCCTGGAAGCGTATCGGCTTTCTGCGCGACGTGATGGAGGCGAGCATTCGCCTCGGCTTCGAGCCGATCGACAACAAGATGGGTTTTCCCTGGAACCGTGTCTCGGGCGCTCGCGATGGCGAGACGACCATCATCTATTTCGGTGAACACCAACCGGTAATCTGGGCCAGCGGCCTGCCGCAGGACGATGGCACGTACGAGGTCGACCTGATCGATACCTGGAATATGACGGTGGTGCCGGCCAGGATCGTGCCAGCGCCGGAAAACCACCCGACCCGGCATGGCGCGATCGTCCGACCGCGCAAGCCCGATGCGGCATTTGCCGTTGAATTGCCCGGGAGGCCGTATCTGGCCATTCGTGTCCGTGCTTCAGGGAAAGGTGCCCCCGCGGGCTCTCCATGACCGCACGGCACAAGCTATCCCTCTTGAGAGACAGCGATGGGTCGACCTGGCAGGGCCTAGGAAAAACAATGGGTTACGGCAGGTGACTTGAATGACCCCGACACGGTACAACAGATGTGTCACCTTCCGGAGTCCGCCATGCCCAAGACCCAAATCATCCCGCTGATCTGCGTCGAGGATGGCAAGCTCGCCGAGGCCGGATTGCCCGCGGCCCATGGGGCTTGGGCCGAGGCCAATGGCTTTTCTGGCCAGCGCGGACGCCTTCTGGCACTTCCCGGTGCCGAGGGCGCCCTGTCTGGCTACCTTTTCGGCCTCGGCGAATCTGGCGATCGTCCCGCCCTGGTCACCGGCCTTGCCGGCGCGGCGCTCGGCCCCGGTACCTATCGGCTCGAAGGCGCCTATGGCGATCCGACGCTCGCCGCCATTGGTTTCCGTCTCGGAGCCTATCGCTATGACCGCTATCGTCAAGGCAAGGCCCCGCCCGAGCTCGCCGTCCCCGGCCGCGCCGACCCAGACGAGGTCGCCCGCCTTGTCGAGGCTGCGATGCTGGCGCGCGATCTCATCAATACGCCGGCCAATGACCTTGGCCCCGATGCCTTCGAGAGCGAGATCCGGGCCTTTGCCGCCGCCCGCAAGATGAAGATCAAGGTCACGTCGGGCGACGAACTGCCGCGCGCCAATTTCCCGATGATCCATGCAGTGGGCCGCGCCAGCGTGCAGGCGCCGCGGCTCATCGACCTGACCTGGGGCAATGCCAATCACCCCAGGGTCACCCTGGTCGGCAAGGGCGTGACCTTCGATACCGGTGGTCTCGATATCAAGCCTGCCTCGGGCATGTTGCTGATGAAGAAGGATATGGGCGGCGCCGCCAATGTGCTGGGCCTTGCCCACGCGATTGTGTCGGCAAAGCTGCGCCTGCGCCTGCGGGTGCTGATCCCCATTGTCGAGAACTCCATCGCCAGCGCCGCCTTCCGGCCTGGCGACGTGCTCAAGTCGCGCAAGGGCATTACCGTCGAGATCGGCAATACCGACGCCGAAGGGCGGCTGATCCTGGCCGACGCGCTGGCTCTGGCCGATGAGGAGCGGCCCGAGCTGCTGCTCGACATGGCGACGCTGACCGGCGCCGCCCGTGTTGCGCTCGGCCCCGACCTGCCGCCGCTCTACAGCACCGACGATGCCCTGGCTCGGGCGCTGATGGATGCTGGCGCGGCCGCGGACGATCCCCTCTGGCAGATGCCGCTCTGGTCGCCCTACGACGCCATGATGAGTTCCAAGATCGCCGATGTGAACAATGCCAGCAGCGGCGGCTTTGCCGGATCGGTTACCGCGGCCCTGTTCCTGCGCCGCTTTGTCGACAATGCCGCGGCCTGGGTGCACCTGGACATCTTTGGCTGGGCCCCCGAAGCCCGACCGGCTCGCCCCGTCGGCGGCACCGACCAAGGTATCCGAGCCGTCTATGGAGTTCTGAAGGCGCGATACCCATTTAATTGACTTTGACAACTAGTTAGTTGACTATATCAACAGTCAGCCAGTTGGAGTCGCACTCGTGGCCGTCAACCCCGCCGATATCGCGCAGGTGCGCGCCTTCAATCGCTTCTACACCAGGATTATCGGACTGCTCGATGAGGGTATGCACAAGAGCCCGCATAGCCTGAGCGAAGCCCGGGTCATCTACGAACTGGGCAAGCGCGGCCACGCCACATCCTCCACGATCGCCGAGGAACTGGACATGGATCGAGGCCAGATGAGCCGGCTGGTCCTGCGGCTGGTTGATCAGGGCATCGTTGCCGTGCTGCCGCGCAGCCGAGACCGGCGCTCCACCCCGTTGGCTTTGACATCAGAGGGCGATGCGCTGTTCCGGCACTTCAACGAGATGAGCGATGCGGCGGCGGCCAATGGCCTGCTGGAGCCACTGGACGAACTCGGTCGTCGCGATCTCGTCGACGCCATGCGGCGCATCGAGTCCCTGTTGGCCGAACCGGGCGATGAGCCGCTGATCCTGCGTCCCCACCGCATCGGCGAGATCGGTTGGCTCATTCACCGCCAGGGCCTGCTCTACCATCTGGAGCAGGGCTGGAACGGCGAGTTCGAAACGCTCATCACCCGCATCTATGCCGAATACGAGGCCGCCCCCGCCAATCCGCCCAAGGGGCTATGGATCGCCGAGCAGGATGGCCAGGTGGCTGGCTCCGTCTTCATCATTCCGGCCACCGAGGACGCCGCGGGCACCGCCCAGTTGCGCATGCTCTATACCGAACCGGCCTTTCGCGGCCGCGGCATCGGCAAGCGGCTGGTCGAGGAAGCCGTCCGCTTCTCGCGCGTTTCGGGCTACAAGCGCATCATCCTCTGGACCCAGGATTGCCTGGTCTCGGCCCGCCGCATCTACCAGGGTGCCGGCTTCGCCCTGGTCCGCGAGGATAAGCACCACTCCTTCGGCGCCGACCTCAATGGCCAATACTGGGCGCTGGAGCTTTAATATCCCCGCTTGCGATCCACCACATTGATCAACGGCTCGCCGGCTTCGTGCGCGCGGATGATCTTGCTGAAATAGGCAACGCCGCTCTTCTCGTTGCTGATCGCCGCGATATGGGGCGTGATGTAGCAGTTCTCGATGTCCCAGAGCGGGCTGCTTTCGGGCAGGGGCTCGGTTTCGAAGACGTCCAGGCTCGCCGCCCCCAGCGTACCATCGCCCAGCGCCTTGACAATATCGGCCTCGCGCTGGTGCCCGCCCCGTGCTGCATTGACGATGACAGGGCCGCCATTGAGGTTGCCGCGCCGCAGCTTGCCGAAGGTCTCGTAGTTGAGAATGCCTGTTGTTTCCGGCGTCAGCGGCAACAGGTTCACCAGGATATCGGTGCCACCGAGGAAGGCCTCGAAGGATTCCTCCCCGGCAAAGCCCTCGACGCCGTCTATGGCCTTGGGGGTGCGGCTCCAGCTGCGCAGCGCAAACCCCAGCGGCTTGAGACGCGCCACGGCATCCTGCCCCAATACGCCCATGCCCATGATACCCACCGTCGTCTCCGATGCGGCGGGCGGGTAGAGCTGGCTCCAGCGCTTCGCCTTCTGGTCGGCCCGGAAGCGAGTATAGAGCCGATGATGCATCGTGACGTGGGCGACCACATAATCGCTCATGCGCTGGCTGAGATCGGCGTCGACGAAGCGGACGATCGGCGCGTCGGGCAGCCTTGGATGCTTCATCAACGCATCCACACCCGCGCCCAGCGACAGCACCGCCTTGAGGCCATCAAGTCCCTCGAACGCATCGGGCTTGGGTTTCCACACGAAGATGTAGCGCACGTCGGCCGGGTTGAACGCCTCGCCGCGCCGCACCACGGGGTAGGGCGCTAGCGCAGATCGCAGCTTCTCGGCCCAGCTCGCCTCGTCGACATCGGACAGGTGCAGCAGCAGCATGATCGGATCCTAGGAAAAGCCAGGAGCCGCAACCCTGTCGGGCGCGGCTCCTGTTGAGAATGACGGTATCGCGGCGAGCCTAGTTGGTGGCTGGCGCCGGAGCGGCCTCGGTGCCGCTGGTGGTCGGCGTGCCTTCCACCGGCGTTTCGCTCTGCGTCGTTGTCGGGGTGTCGACGACCTCGGCGGGAGCTGCCGGCGCTGCTGCATTGGCAGGTTCGGTGGCGGCCGGATCGGTCGGCGCGGTCGCGTCGGGCTGCTGGGTCCCGGCGGCTTCCGCAGCCGGCGCTGCCGGATCGGCCGTTTCGCCACCCTCGACCGGAGCCACATCGGCAGCCGGGAACGGCACTGGATCGGCCGACAGCGTCTGCAGATAGGCCAGGATATCGGCGCGCTCTTCCGCCGTGCGAATGCCGGCAAAGTTCATCTTGGTGCCAGGCGCATAGTCGGCAGGCTTGGTCAGGAAGTGATTGAGGTTTTCGTAGGTCCAGATGTCCCCGGCAGCATTGTGCGCCATAAGGGCTTCTGAATAGGCGAAGCCCTCATGGCTGCCTTCGGGCCGGCCGACAACGCCATAAAGGCCCGGGCCCTGCTTGTTGGGTTCGCCCTCGCCGAAATTGTGGCAGGACTGGCACTTCTTGACGGCCGTCGCGCCCCGTTCGGCACTGGCACTGGCCAGCAGCACGCCAAGCGGAACCTCGGCCTCGACTTCCGCCACGGCGTCCCCGCCTTCGGTAGCCTCGGGCTCGGGCAGGGCATAGCCCGGGCCGCGGCCTTCGATAGGATGGTAGATGGCTTCCGCGACAAAGCCGGCGCCCATGACGAACAACAGCGTGCCCAGCACGGCGCCCATGATCTTGTTAAGCTCGAACGAATCCATTTGGTCTCTCTGCCGGTCCATCCCCTGTGGACTTGTAGTCGATCCCGTCCCAACTTTCGATATCCCAAAGGAAAATCGCCTCAACGGAGGGGGCCGACGCGCGCGGAAGATAGTCGCAAGGCAGTGGCGGCGCAACCATGCAAAGCCCCACTGCGACAATTCCTCGCCGCCGCCATGTGGCGCCTTGGCGGCGGGCTTGAATTGACTCCGTTTCGGCCCCGGTCCACAAGCCTTCCGCCTATCAGCAACGGACATCCACCATGACCAAGAAGATCGCTTTCCAGGGCGAGCCCGGCGCCTTCAGCCATGCTGCCGCCACCAATGTCTTCCCCGGCGAAGAAGCGATCGGCTGCGTCACCTTCGAGGAAACCATCAACGCGGTGCAGTCGGGCCGCGCAGACTATGCCGTGGTGCCGGTCGAGAATTCACTCTATGGCCGCATCACCGACATTCACCACCTGCTGCCCGAAAGTGGTCTCTACATCATCGGCGAGACCTACCTGCGGGTCGAGATGAACCTGCTGGGCGTGCGCGGCGCCACCCTTGGCGACATCAAGGCGGTGCAGTCGCTGTCGGTCGCCCTGGGCCAGTGCCGCAAATTCATCGCCGACCATGGCTTCCGCACCATCAACGCCGTCGACACCGCCGGTTCGGCCCGCGAGATCGCCCAGAAGGCCGACAAGTCGGTTGCCGCCATCGCATCCCGTTTCGCCGGCGAGATCTATGGCCTTGATGTGCTGGCCTCCAATATCGAGGATGCCGACCACAATACCACGCGCTTCCTCGTGCTCTCGCGCGAGCCCAAGGAAGCCCCGGCGGGCAATGGCAAGGTCAAGACCACCTTCGTCTTCCGCGTCCGCAACGTGCCGGCGGCGCTCTATAAAGCCATGGGCGGCTTTGCCACCAATGGTGTCAACATGACCAAGCTCGAAAGCTACATGGTGGGCGGCGCCTTCACCGCCACCCAGTTCTATGCCGATATCGAGGGCCACCCCTCCGACATCGGCGTGCAGCACGCCTTCGACGAACTCAAGTTCTTCACCGACTATTTCAAGGTGCTCGGCGTCTACCCCGCCGAGAGCCCATAGGCTCTTCGGCCCGCCAGCAAAACAAGGAGCGCACATTCAGCTCAGGCTGAGCCGAGAATGCCGGTTTTCGAGAACCGGACCGGAGCGTACGTTTGGGTACGTATGGACCGGAAGCGCAGAAGACCGGTATTTGCAGGCCAGCATCAGCTGAATGCTCAGCCTTCCATCAGCCCGGGCGGCAGCGAGCCGATGCGCAGCAACACGCGCAGCTCGTCATAGGTGTCGGTTTCGATGTCGACTTCCTGCGAGAAGGCGATGACGCCGGCGCGGCTGGGTGCCAGCCGTTCGGCCGTCGCCATGGCCTTGTCGGCGGATTTAGATTGTTGCACCGGGTCGGCAATCAGCTTCTTGCCGCTCAGCTTGAAGGCCTGAACGAGATACATTGTCGCCATGGGGTCGCTCCTGATTGGCACTGGGCCTATCACCTCGCCGGGCCGATCCCTAACCAATACCGGCGATGCCCTCGCTCAATCGCTCAATCCCCCCGCAGGACCTCATCGATCACGGGCAGGTTGTAGAACTGCCGGATGATGTCCCAGCCGTCCTCGGCGGTATCGACCAGGTGGAACAGCTTGGGATCGTCGGGGGCGATGGTGCCCGCCTCCGCCAGCGCCTCGAAATTGATGACCTTGCGCCAGAACTCCGCGCCGAACAGCAACAGCGGTACCTTCTCCATGCGCCCCGTCTGGATCAGCGTCAGCGTCTCGAAGAACTCGTCCAGCGTCCCGAAACCGCCGGGAAACACCGCCACCGCCTTGGCTCGCATCAGGAAGTGAATCTTGCGGGTGGCGAAATAGTGGAAGTTGAAGCTGAGCTCCGGCGTCACGTAGAGATTGGGCGCCTGCTCGTGCGGCAGCACGATATTGAGCCCGATCGAGGGCGCGCCGACATCGGCCGCGCCGCGATTGCCCGCTTCCATCACCCCCGGGCCGCCGCCCGTCACCACCACATAATCCTTGAAGTCGAGCGCCTTGGAGGTGAACGAGGCCAACTGGGCGAAGCGCCGCGCCTCGTCATAATAGTGCGACGCGGCTTCGAGATTCTTCTTCTGCACCTCGTTCTTGGCGGCCCAGGCCGGCATGCCGGGCGCCGGAATGCGGGCGCCGCCAAACAGCACGACGGTGGAATTGATGCCCCGCTCGCGCAGCCTGAATTCGGTCTTGAGGTATTCGAGCTGGAAGCGGACGCCGCGCGTGTCCTCGGAGGTCAGGAATTCGTCGTCGGCAAAGGCCAGCCGGAACGCCGCCGATTGCGTCTGTGGCGTCGATGGCGCGCGTTTGGAGGCGGCGACGTCTTCAACCGAGGTCCGCAGGGAGGTGGGGCGACGTCTGGCCATTCCGGCTTCTCCATTGGGCGTTTCCAGGAAATGGGGGTGACCCACTTCCGGTTCGAAAACGCGACAAAGACTGTGGTATCAGATCGGCGACGCACCGCCATAATTCCGAAACCTTCGACAGGGCATATCCAGCCGGGGCGATGTGAGCAAGGGCGAGGGGCTTGAACCAGTTCACGAGTTTGGAAGCGCGGATCGACGCGGCCGCGCATGCTGTGCTTGCGCGCCTGCCGCGTGGGTCGCTTGCCGATGGCGCGATCGAATTCCTGGTCTTCGGCCTCAAGCAGGCCTGGGCCTGCCTGTTCGGCGGGTTGATGCTGGGCATGATCCTGCTGACGCGGCTGTGGTGGCCCGATATCGGCCTTGCCCGCTACGACCTCTGGTTCATCGCCGCTTTGGTGATCCAAACAGGCATGCTGGTGTTCAGGCTCGAAACGCTGGACGAGGCCAAGGTCATCCTGATCTTCCACGTGGTCGGCACCGGCATGGAGCTGTTCAAGACGGCGGCCGGCTCATGGATTTACCCGGAGCCCGCCGTCTTCCGGCTGGGCGGGGTGCCGCTGTTTTCCGGCTTCATGTATGCCTGCGTTGGCTCATACATGGCCCGCATCCTGCGCATCTTCGACATAACCTTTACCCGCTATCCGCCGGTCTGGATGACGGTGCTGCTGGCGGTGGCGATCTACGTCAACTTCTTCAGCCACCATTTCATCTTCGATTTCCGCTGGCTGCTCTTCGCCGTGGTCGTGGTGCTCTATGCGCGTAGCACCATGCATTATCGCGTGTTCCGTTTTCGCCACCGCATGCCCATGCTGCTCGGCTTCCTGCTGGTGGCGATGTTCATCTGGATCGCCGAGAATATCGGCACCTGGTCGCGCGCCTGGATCTATCCCGACCAGGTCGATGGCTGGGCCATGGTCAGCTGGGGCAAGCTCGGCTCGTGGTACCTGCTGATGCTGATTTCGGTGGTGCTGGTAACGCTGGTGCATCTGCCAAGGCCCTATCGGCCCGAGCGGTAAGCGAGGCCTCAGTCGCGCGCCAGTACCATGAGGCGCAATTGCTTGAGCCATTTGCCGAGCGTGGCGGCAAGGCTCGGCGGATCCTGGTAGTTGCGCAGCATGTGCTCGGCCAGGCGGTAGCCTTCTTCGACGATATGCCGCTCGTCTCGCGTCAGACCGATGGATGGAACACGCATGGCGCCCTCCCGCTTATGGTTGACGAAACCTTAACGCGAAGGGCGGCACGCGTCCGGCTCCATATGCAATCATGGTTTACGCACCGCGGGCTTGACCCGGCGCCAGTCATGTAACAATAGAAGTTACAAATGATCCGGAGTGCCGCCTATGTCCTACTTCGATGAGCAGGGTGCCGCGTCTTACCTCGATGGCCCGCCCCGCCAGGTCCCCGGCTATGCCGGTCTGCTCCGCATGACGATGCTCCTCCTCGCCGAACGCGTGCCTCCCGATGGCCGGATGCTCGTCCTCGGCGCCGGAGGCGGGCTCGAACTCAAGGCTTTCGCCGATGGCCATGCGCATTGGTCATTCGATGGCGTCGACCCATCCGGACCCATGCTCCATCTGGCGGCGAAAACCACTGCCGAGCACGCCGCGCGTATCCGGCTTCATGAAGGCTATATCGACATCGCGCCCGATGGCCCCTTCGACGGAGCCACCTGCATCCTCGTCTTCCACTTCATGACGCCTGAACAGCGCCTCGATGCGCTGCGCCAGCTCCGCCGCCGCCTCAAGCCCGGCGCACCTTTCGTGCTCGCCCATATAAGCTTCCCCCAGGCCGAGCCCGAGCGCTCGCGGTGGATCGCCCGCCACGTCGCCTTTGGCGCCGCGGCCGGATTGACGCCCGAGCAGATGGACAGCGCCCGCCAGGCCATCGGCACGCGGCTGACAATTCTCGACCCTGCCGAGGAGGAAACCCTGCTCCGCAAAGCCGGATTTACCGACATCACCCAGTTCTACACCGCCTTCAGCTTCCGTGGCTGGGTTGCGTACGCTGGATAGTTCCGATCCTGAGGTCTTGCCAAAGCCACGTTTTGTTCGCATATAGCGAACCGGGAGGTTGGCGCGGACGTGTTCCTCGCCAACCGGGTCAGGTCCGGAAGGAAGCAGCCCCAACGAGACCTTCACGGGTCGTTGCCAGCCTCCTACTTAATCTGTTCACATATGGTGTTTGACGGTCCGCAACCCGGCTTGAGGCTTTTGCGGACGGGCGCCATTGCCTTATGGTCGGAGCATGATCTCAGGCAGATTCCCAGCGCAAGCGACAGAAGGGCTCGATGGCTGACGCACCGACCTCGCCCTATCTCGTGCTCGCCCGCAAATACCGGCCGCGCGACTTCACCACGCTTGTCGGCCAGGATGCGATGGTTCAGACGCTGGGCAATGCCTTCGCGCAGAACCGCATCCACCATGCCTTCATTCTCACGGGCGTGCGCGGCGTCGGCAAGACCACCACGGCCCGCATCCTCGCCCGCGCTTTCAACTATGAAGATGCGTCCGGCCCCCATCCCACGCTCGATCTCCGCGTCGAGGGCGAGCATTGCCGCGCCATCATCGAAGGGCGCCATGTCGACGTCATCGAGATGGACGCCGCCAGCAATACCGGCATCAATGACATCCGCGAGATCATCGACTCGGTGAAATACGCGCCGAGCTCGGCGCCTTATAAAGTCTATGTCATCGACGAAGTGCACATGCTCTCGACGGCGGCCTTCAACGGGCTGCTAAAGACGCTCGAAGAGCCGCCGCCCTATGTGAAGTTCATCTTCGCCACCACCGAAATCCGCAAGGTGCCGGTGACCATCCTCAGCCGCTGCATGCGCTTCGATCTGCGGCGCATTACGCCCGAGATCATGACGGCTTACCTGGAATCGATCCTGGGGCAGGAGGGTATTTCCTTCGAGCCCGAGGCTCTGGCCATGATCGTCCGCGCCGGCGAAGGCTCCGCCCGCGACAATCTCTCCCTGCTCGACCAGGCCATTGCCCATGGCAACGGCACCGTTACCTCGGCAACCGTCAAGGCCATGCTGGGTCTAGGCGATCGCGCCCGCATCATCGACCTCTTCGAGGAACTGATGGGCGGTCGGATTGGGGACGCCATCGAGACCATGCGCGCGCTCTACGACATGGGCGCCGATCCGCAGACCCTGGTGGCCGACCTGGCCGATTTCACCCATCTGGTGACCCGCATCAAGGTCGTCCCGGCTGCTGCCGACGACGTGTCGCTGACGCCCGACGAGCGCCGTCGCGGCGCCGAGCTGGCCGGCAGACTACCAATGCGGGCGCTCACCCGTGCCTGGCAGATCCTGTTCAAGGGCTATGATGAAGTGGCCCGCGCCAGCAATGGCCTGCAGGCCGCCGAAATGGCGCTGATCCGCTTGGCCTATGCCGCCGATCTCCCCAGCCCCGACGATCTCTTCGCCCGCCTCGCCAACCAGCCGGCAACCGCGCCGAGCCTTCCACCGATGGCGCCGATGTCGCGCGGACCATCTAATGGCGGTGGTGGCGGCCCGTCCGCCATGCGTGTCGAGGCCCCGCGTCCGGTCATGACCGAAGCGGTGGCCCAACAGCCCGCTGCTGCCCAGCCGCAGGCCGCCCTGGCCACTGTCGCCAGCTACAAGGAACTGATCGCCCTGGCCGGCGCCAAGCGCGACGTGCTGATCAAGCTGGCCCTCGAAGGCCAGATGCGCCCCATTTCCTTCGAACAGGGCCGTATCGAGGTGGCGCTGGCCGATGGCGCCGATCCGGGCATGATCGCCACGCTGTCAGCGCGCCTCCAGCTCTGGACCGGCCAGCGCTGGCTGATCACCGTCTCCAGCAAGCCAAGCGACGGCCTCACTCTCCGGCAGGAGAAGGAGGAGCGCGCCGCATTGCAGCGCGCTCAGGCCCATGACGACCCCTTGGTCCAGGCCATTCTCAACACCTTTCCCGGGGCCAAGGTGGTCAATGTGAAGGTCAAGGACGACGCTGAAGTTCTGGCGCCAGATATGCCGCCGCCACCACCCGAAGAGGACGACGAATGAAAGACATCATGGGTATGATGAAGGCCGCCAGCGAGATGAAGGGCAAGATGGAGGCCATGCAGGCCGAACTTGCCAATCTCGTCGTCGAAGGCCGCTCCGGCGGCGGCCTGGTCACCGTGTCGCTGTCAGGCAAGGGCGATCTCAAGGGCCTCAAGATCGATCCGTCCCTGTTCAAGGAAGACGATGTCGAAGTGCTCGAAGACCTGATCGTCGCCGCCCATGCCGACGCCAAGGCCAAGAGCGAAGCCGAGATGCAGCGCAAGATGAGCGAAGTCACCTCCGGCCTGCCCCTGCCGCCCGGCATGAAGTTTCCGTTCTAGGCACCAATGGCCAACGGCGGACCCGAGATCGAACAGTTGATCCAGCTCCTGGCGCGCCTGCCGGGGCTCGGACCGCGTTCGGCCCGCCGGGCGGTGCTGCAGCTGATCAAGAAGAAGGATCAGCTGATGATCCCGCTCTCGGCTGCCCTCGACCGCGCCGTCGCCGCCGTCCGCACCTGCGAAGTCTGCGGCAATGTCGATACCATGAGCCCCTGTTCCATCTGCGCCGATCCGCGCCGCAGCGAAAGCGGCATGCTGATCGTGGTCGAGGACGTGGCCGATCTCTGGGCCCTCGAGCGCGCCGGCGTCGGCCAGGTCAAGTATCACGTGCTGGGCGGGGTGCTGTCGCCCCTCGATGGCGTGGGCCCCGACGACATCACCATCGACGACCTGATCAAGCGCGCCCCGACCTTCAAGGAGGTCGTGCTGGCCGTCAACGCCACCGTCGAGGGCCAGACCACCGCCCATTACATCACCGACCGCCTCGCGGGCTCGGGCACCAAGGTCACCCGCCTCGCCCACGGCGTTCCCGTGGGCGGCGAGCTCGACTATCTCGACGAAGGCACCCTCAGCCAGGCCCTGCGCGCCCGCACCGAAATCTAGTGCAGGTCCCGGTCGGTCCGGAATTCCTCGCCGCCATCCCAGGCCTCCTCCTCGAGGCTGCCATCCTCGTCGTCCTCATCATCGAAAAAGGCTTCCTCGTCCCCCTCGATGGCATAGCGGGCCTCTTCGTCGTCAGGCGATAGCGTATCGAGCCGGTCGGCCGGATCATTGTCATAGGTGGTGGCCAGGCCAGCGAAGGCGTGATTGTCCTCGGCATTGGCGATCGTGGCGCTCAACTCATCGATGGCCCGGTCGATCTCGTCCAGCATGGCCGCCGGGTCCTGGCCGCCCCAGTCGCCGCTTTCGCGGATGGCGCTCTCGTCCCGCAGCTCCCGCAGCCGCGCCAGCCGCTCGTTGGCCGGGCGATCATCGCCATAGAGCAGCTCCTCGACTTCGCTCTGCGTATAGGGCTGGGCAATGCCCGGCTGGTCGGCATTGTCGAAATTGGTATCCTGCGGCACCATGGTGCCGTGATGGTCGTGATGCTGTGCCATGTCAGTCTCCCTTGGCTGCCTATTGCCAAGCAACGCAGGGGCGACCAACAAGTTCGAATATCGTGATCAGGACAGGTCGCCGGGCTCCTCGCCCACCAGCCGGAGCATCGGCACGTCATCGCCGCCGCTGTCCCAGCCGCCGGGCAGTTGCTTGCTCGATTTGGCCCCGAGTTCGCGCAGCATTTCCACCTGGCGCACCACGCTGCCCTTGCCGGTGGCGAGTTGCCCCTTGGCGTCGGCATAGCTCTGCTGCGCCCGGTCGAGATGGCTACCCATCTTGTCCATGGTGGCCAGGAACCCCACCACCTTGTCGTAGAGCGCGCCGGCCCGGTTGGCGATTTCCTCGGCATTCTGGTGGCGTTTTTCGATGTCCCAGATATTGCGCACCGTGCGCAGCACCGTCATCAGCGTGGTCGGCGTCGTCAGCATGACGCCGCGGGACATGCCAAATTCAACCAGCCCCGCATCGTGCTGGATCGCCGTCGACAGTGCCGATTCGATCGGCACGAACATCATCACATAGTCCATCTTGGACTGGGCATGCCGCTGATAGCCCTTGTCGCCCAGGGTGCGGATATGGTTGCGCACCGACACGATATGCGCCGCCAGATGCTGCTCGCGCGTCTCGTCCTCGCAACTGGTATAGGCCTCGAAGGCGGTGAGGGAGACCTTGGAATCGATCACCAGCCGGTCATTGTTGGGCATCAGCACCTCGACATCGGTGCGCACCCGCCCGCCATCTTCGCCGCTATGGCTCTTCTGGGTGATGAACTGCTCGCCCTCGCGCAGGCCCGACCGTTCCAGGATCGTCGACAGGATCATCTCGCCCCAGGCGCCCTGCGTCTGCGCATTGCCCTTGAGCGCCCGCGTCAGGTTATGGGCCTCGGTGGTGATCTGCAGGTTGCTCGCCGCCAGCGCCCTTATCTGCTCGGCCATGGTCGCCCGATCGGTGATCATGCCGGTCTGGAATTCGCCGATCTTCTCGTTGAGCGGCTTGAGCAGCGTATCGACTTGCTCGCGGTTCTGCCGGGTAAACGTCTCGCTCTGCACCTTGAGCACGTCGCCAGCAATGGCCTTGAACTCGTCGGTCATCTGCTGCCGGGTGGCCATGAAGCGCGCTTCGCTCGCCTGCGCCTGCGCCACCTGCTCGGCCATCTGGGCCCGCAAACCGGCAACCTCGGCCAGCAGCACCGAATTCCTGTCCTGGAGTCGCTCGGCCTGCTCGGTGCCGCGCTCGCGCTCGACGCGCACCTGATGGTCCAGTTCCTGGATGCGGCGGTCCCGCTCGCCAAGCTGGGCGACAAGGCCCGCCCGCATCTGCTCGGCCAGTTGTACGCTGGCCTCGACCGTTCGCGCCGCTGCCGACCGCATGGCGACAATGGTCAAGCCGACCAGCAGAAGCCCGGCCAGCGCCACGCCGGCAATGCTCGCCTGGGCAATGGTTAGCGGAAAACCGCCAATGACAAACAGCACATCATCCATCCACGCATCTTACCGCGATTCGCGTGTTCGCATAATGTTCTCGTCGGGCTGCCCACAAGAGTTGACCGCAGCGCGAGAAATACCATATCGAAAGGCAAATCCCTTTCCGCCGGACCTCTACCCATGGCCATCCGCCCAATTCTCATCATTCCCGACGCGCGCCTGCGAGCCGTCACCGATCCCATCATTGAGATCGACGACGAGATCAAGGCGCTGGCCAAGGACATGCTCGACACCATGTATGACGCGCCCGGCATCGGCCTTGCCGCGCCGCAGATCGGCGTGATGAAGCGCATCGTGGTGATGGACCTTGCGGCCGAGGGCGAAACGCCCGAGCCCATGGTGCTGATCAATCCGGAGATCACCCAGTTCGGCGAGCAGATGCAGGTGACCGAAGAGGGGTGCCTGTCCATCCCCGAGCTCTATTACGAGGTCGAGCGCCCCAACGAGGTCACGGTGAAATATACCGATCTCGACGGCAAGGAAGTGGTCAAGCAGGCCGAGGGCAAGCTCGCCGTCTGCATCCAGCACGAACTCGATCACCTCGATGGCGTGCTCTATATCGATTATCTGAGCCGCCTCAAGCGCGATCGCGTCATCAAGAAATTCGACAAGGCCGCCAAGCGGGCTGCTGGCTAGGTCTTCCGACAGCGCTTGTGTGTCGTCATCACCGGGCTTGTCCCGGTGATCCATTTTCGGGCATTGCCTGAATTGCCCGGACGAGCCGGGCAATGACGGGGGTTGGAATACCTGGGCCCCGCCCGAGCTGAGGAGCAACCAGCCTATGCGCGTCGTCTTCATGGGCACGCCCGATTTCTCCGTCCCCACCCTGACCGAGATCGTCTCCTCGGGGCACGAGGTCGTCGCCGTCTATACCCGAGCGCCAAAGCCGGCCGGGCGCGGCCAGGAGGAGCGCAAGTCGCCGGTCCACCGGGCGGCCGAAGGCTTCGGCATTCCGGTCTTCACGCCCAGATCGCTCAAGGGCGAGGCCGAGCAGCTCGTCTTTGCCAGCCACGGCGCCGAAGTCGGCATTGTCGTCGCCTATGGCCTGCTGCTGCCAAAGCCCATCCTCGACGCGCCCGAGCTGGGCTGCCTCAACCTCCATGGTTCCTTGCTCCCGCGCTGGCGCGGCGCCGCGCCCATCCAGCGCGCCATCATGGCTGGCGACACGCAGACCGGCGTCATGGTCATGCAGATGGATGAGGGGCTCGATACCGGACCCGTCGCCCTGGCCGACTTGATCCCCATCGGACCCGATATGACCGCAGGGGAATTGCACGACCAGATGATGCGCGTCGGCGCCGACCTCATGGGGCGGGCGTTGGCGGCGCTCGAGCGCGGCAGCCTCGATTTCAAGCCCCAGCCGGACGAAGGCGCGATCTACGCCCGAAAGATCGAAAAGGCCGAGGCCCGCATCGATTGGTCACAACCCGCCGAGGCCGTGCACAATCACATCCGCGGCCTGTCGCCCTTCCCCGGCGCCTGGTTCGAACTCGAACTGGGCGGCAAGCCCGTACGGGTCAAGGCCCTGCGCTCGACGCTCGGCGAGGGCAGCGGCGCACCTGGCACGCTGCTCGACGACCTCACCATCGCCTGCGGCGCCGGCGCGGTGCGCCTCACCCAGGTGCAGCGCGAAGGCAAGGGCGCCATGGACGCCGCAACCTTCCTCCGCGGGGCAGGGATTTTGCCCGCGAGAGTCAGCTAGAGTCGAAAGGCACGTGTCAGTATTTGGACTAAGGCCTCCGCCCCTGTCCGATCGAGCTGAATCGATTGTGATACTTTGTCGGGAAATTCTCTGTCAGGTCGGCCATAGGTGTTGATCTGCACAAAACCAACACCGTCCTTCTCGAAGGCGTAGTATTTGGCTGGCACCTCGACGTGAAGCGATGTTCGTTCACCGTCTAGTTTTTCAAAGTTGCGAACTAAGGCCATGAAACTCTCCGTTGATGCCTAGATATAGACTCACCATCGAATATGACGGCACCCCCTTCTCCGGCTGGCAGCGCCAGAGCGATCGCCCCAGCGTGCAGCGGGCGCTCGAAGAGGCGATCAACGCCATGTCCGGTGAGGCTGTCACCACCCAGGCCGCGGGCCGCACCGATGCCGGCGTGCACGCCCTTGGCCAGGTTGCCCATTTCGACCTGAGCAAGGAATGGGACCCGTTTCGCATCCGTGAGGCGTTGAACTATCACCTGCGGCCCCAGCCCGTGGCCATCATAGCTGCCGAGGCGGTGGATGACACCTTCGAGGCACGTTTCTCTGCCACGGCGCGGCACTATGAATACCGCATCCTGACCCGGCGGGCCCCGCCGGTCATCGAACGCGACCATGTCTGGCACATTCCAAAAACCCTTGATGCCGAGGCGATGGACCATGCTGCAAGCCTGATCCTGGGCACCCATGACTTCACCACATTCCGCTCATCGGAGTGCCAGGCCAACTCGCCTCTGCGCACGCTGGATGCCTTCGCGGTCCGGCGCGAGCTAGACCACATTATCGTCACCGCCAGCGCCCGCAGTTTCCTGCATCACCAGGTGCGCTCGATGGTGGGTTCGCTCCGCATGGTGGGGGAGGGCAAGTGGTCCCCAGCAGATTTCCGCGCCGCGCTCGACGCGCGCGACCGCAGCCGCTGCGGTGCCATGGCGCCGTCATCGGGGCTTTATCTGACGGGAGTGAGCTACTAGGCCGGCGGCGCGCCGAAGATGATGGCAACCACGGCCAGCGCCAGGAACACGCCCACCGCCTGCGATACGAACAGGATACCGATCTGCACAGGCGTCAGCGTAACGATGAAGCGGCCGATATTGATAAAGGTGGCCAGCGCCACCACGACCACCAGCACCAGCACGATGATACCGGTCGGACCCAGCAGGGTGGACAGCAGCAGCAGCAGCGCGGATGCCAGCGTCACCCAGTTGGAGGCAACCAGATAGGGGATGAACCCATCCTGCCGCCCCATCTGCCGCAGGGCGATGAAGGCCGTGGCCGCCTGGGCGAGGAACAGCGCGGCATTGACGATGATCGATTGTGTCGCCGCCCCGGCGGGCAGCGGAATGCCGGTGAGCAGCGGACCGAAGCCCGCCAGTCCGATGGCGATCACCGTCGCAATGAGGCTCCCCACCAGGCCGCGCTGGCTGAAATCGAAATAGCTCGCCGCCTCCCGCCGACCCAGCACCAGGGCGACGCAGCCGCGTGCGGCAGCCAGCAGTTCATCGAGGAAAGTCGTGGTCGGTTGGGCCAAGGGCGATCTCGATGGTCAGATGGGTGAGCCGGCGGCGGCGGTGGACAGCATGTAGAGCGCCAGCCGCATGGCCACAAGAAGCACCACGGTCAAAACCGCAAACCCGGCCGAAATAGCTGTTGTCCATGCCGTGGCCGATCGGGCCAGCTGATAGAGCATATAGGCCAGGCCCAGCCAGGCCAGCATCACCACCGGCCCGCCCAGCATGGCGAGGAACCCCTCGGCCAGCAGGAAGGCCGTAAGCGCATAGGTCGCAGGCACCATGACGTCGAGCGCCGGCTCCTGGCTCTTGAGCGTCATGCGCGTCCCCAGCAGCACTACCACCAGCGAGGTCAGCGGCAGGGCCAGCACGAACATGGCAGCGATTACGCCAACCAGGCTCGGCATGCCGATGCTGGCAGAGGTGATGGCGACGGCGAGGAATGTCGTGAAGACGAAGATGATGAGTGCCGTCGCCAGCCCAGCCGCGGTGAAGCTGAATCGCTCGCGCCAGCCGTCCTCGCTGCGCAGCAGCATCACCCAGCCGATCACGGCCTGGCGCAAGGCGGCCCAGATCTTCACGCCGATCTCCCAAAGAAGCGGACCATGAAGGCCCGGTAGATCTCGGTCAACCCGATGAGATCGGCGATGGCGATATGCTCGTCCGCCTTGTGCATGGACGGGCCGACAAGGCCACATTCCACTACCGGCCCATATTGGGCGATGAACCGCGCATCGGACGTGCCGCCGCCCGTCGAGAATTCGGGTCGGCGCCCGGTCACGCCGGCAATGGCGTCGCTGAGCGTATCGACATCGTCGCTCAGGGGCGACAGGAACGATCGCGACGGCACGCCCGCCACGGCAAAGCTCACGGTTGCCCCGCCATGGTCGACGCTGGCGATCCGCCCACGCACCCATTCGGCCAGCGTATCTGGCGTCCACAGGTCATTGTAGCGGATGTTGAAGCGGATGGTGCCCGCGGCCGGAATGACATTGGAAATGGCATTGCCGACATCGATCGAGGTGACTTCGAGGTTGCTCGCCGGAAAATGCGCCGTGCCGGTATCGATGTCAGTGTCGAGCGCGGTGACGATCCGCGCCAGCGTTGGCAGCGGATTGTTGGCCTTGTCAGGGTAGGCCACATGGCCCTGGCTGCCCGTGACGGTGATGATGCCCGAAAGCGAGCCGCGCCGGCCGATCTTGATGCCGTCGCCCAGCGTCGCGGCCGAACTCGGCTCGCCGACAATGGCAAAGTCGAAACGATGCTGCTGCGCCTCGGCCCAGGCCATCAGCTTCTCGGTGCCGTTGATGGCGTCGGCTTCCTCGTCATTGGTGATGGCCAGCATCACCGTGCCAGCATCATGAGGAATTGCGGCCGCCGCCGCGACGAAGGCGGCAATGCCCGATTTCATGTCGGCAGCGCCGCGCCCATAGAGCCGGCCGTCGGCCTGGCGAGCCACGAATGGGTCGCTCGTCCAGTTGCCCCGGTCCCCCGGTGGCACCACGTCGGTATGCCCGGCGAAAAGCAGCCTGCGCCCACCGCTGCCGCGGATCGCGAAGAGATTGTCGACCGGGTAGGAGCCGTCGCCATCGAACCGCAGATGCGTCACCGCAAAGCCGATGGCTTCGAGTTCCCTGGCCAGGAGGTCCAGTGCTCCCGCCGCTTCGGGGGTTACCGAAGGGCAGGCGATGAGGCGTTCAAGCAGGGTCTGCGGATCGATGGTCAACGGAATGGTCCTGGAAATCAGGTGCCGAGCGGGTCGGAACCGTAGGTATTGGCGCCCGTCGTGCCCTTCAGGAAGCCGAGCTGGACGAGCATGTAGATGGCGAAGACCGCGAACAGCAGATTGATGATTGTCAGCCACAGTGCCGGCTGCGGCATCATCACGCCACCGCCGATATCGACGACGCTTGAGCCGATGCCGGTTGCCGTGAGGATGTTCAGAAGGACGCTGACGCCGAGCATGATCTTCAGGTCCGTGCCGTCATTGTCCCGGTCGTGGCGGCGCTTGATGCCGATATTGTAGCTCGGCCAGAGCAGCGCGAGATTGAGCAGCACGACGAGCCAGCCAAAGATAGTTGCGTTGCCGAAGCTGATGATGCCGATGACGATGCTGGCGATGATGCCAACCACGATCATGGCGACCACGCCGATCCACCATTGCTGGCGGCCGATGCGTCCCTCCGAAGTTGTCAGCAGGGCTATTATTTTGTCCATGACTTCCCCCAAAATGAGCCGGAATCATTCCGGCCCGGCGAAGATAGGATGCCGGCGCGACAAGAGCCAGCGCCGGTCAGCCAGGACGTGCTTCAACCAATTCTGCCGGAAAAGCCAAACAGCAAACCCTGCAACCGCTTCATGGCCTCTCACTAGTCCCTGAGCAGCTCGTTGATCCCGGTCTTGCTGCGCGTCTGCGCGTCCACCGTCTTGACGATCACGGCGCAGTAAAGGTTCGGTCCGGGATTACCATTGGGCAGCGGCTTGCCGGGCAGGCTTCCCGAGACCACCACCGAATAGGGCGGCACCTTGCCGATGTGGATTTCCCCGGTATTGCGGTCGACGATCTTGGTGGAGGCGCCGATGAACACGCCCATCGAAATGACCGAGCCCTCGCCCACCACGACGCCCTCGACCACTTCCGAGCGCGCGCCGATGAAGCAATTGTCCTCGATGATGACGGGGCCGGCCTGCAGCGGCTCCAGCACCCCGCCAATGCCCACGCCGCCCGAAATATGCACATTCTTGCCGATCTGCGCGCAGGACCCCACGGTCACCCAGGTATCCACCATCGTACCCTCGTCGACATAGGCGCCGACATTGACGAAGCTGGGCATGAGCACGACATTGCGCCCGATAAAGGCCGGGCTGCGCACCACCGCGCCCGGCACGGCGCGGAAGCCGGCCTCGCGGAACGTGTTCTCGCTCCAGCCCTCGAACTTGGTGGGCACCTTGTCCCAGTAATGCGAACCGCCCGGCGCGCCGGCGATGAGGTGGTTGTCGTTGAGCCGGAAGTTCAGCAGCACCGCCTTCTTGAGCCATTGGTTGACCTGCCAGGCGCCATCCACCTTCTCGGCCACCCGCAGCTTGCCCGTGTCGAGCAGCCGCAGCGCCTCCTCCACCGCCTCGCGCACCGGTCCCTGCTGGCCGAACCTGATCTCGGTGCGGGCCTCGAAGGCGTCATCGATGGTCTTGGCGAGATCGGCATAGGACATGGTGCGGTTCCCCGGATGAATGCGCGCGGACCATAGCGGGCAAGGCCGCCGTGTCAATTGCCGCACGCCATCGCCCGCAACCCAGCCTTGCCGTTGCCATCCATTGCATCGTTTGCACCAGCGTCACATTCTGCTGTCAGGCATTCGCGCGGGCGAGTCGGGAGCATTCCACTTGAAGCAATATGACATCGTGGTCATCGGCAGCGGCCCTGCCGGGCGCCGGGCCGCCGTGCAGGCGGCCAAGCTGGGCAAGTCGGTGCTGGTGGTCGAGAACCGCCTCCGCCTGGGCGGCGTCTCGGTCCATACCGGCACCATTCCCTCCAAGACCCTGCGCGAGACGGTGCTGAACCTGTCGGGCTGGCGCGAGCGCGGCTTTTATGGCCTGGCCTATCGCGTCAAGAAGGACATCGGTGGCCAGGACCTCGGCGCCCGCCTGCGCATGACGCTCGATTATGAAATCGAGGTGCTCGAGCACCAGTTCGCCCGCAACGGCGTAGAGACCTTCGGCGGCCGGGCGCGGTTCCTCGATGCCAACCGCATCGCCGTGACCAATGCCGAGGGCGAGGAGACCATTATCGGCTTCGTATCCGCGGTCATCGCCGTCGGCACCACGCCCTATCGTCCCGCCAACATCCCCTTCAACAACCACTCGATCGTCGATAGCGACACCCTGGTCGCCGAGCCGCGCGTGCCCCGCAGCCTCACTGTCGTCGGCGCCGGCGTCATCGGCATCGAATATGCCACCATCTTCTCGGCCCTCGATGTTCCCGTCACCATCGTCGAGCCCAAGGACACCATCCTCGATTTCATCGATCGCGAGATCATCGAGGAATTCACCCATGATCTGCGCAATCGCGGCGTGACCATCCGCCTGGGCGCCAAGGTCGAAAAGGTCGAGCTCGACGAGCAGGGCTGGGCCATTTCCATTCTCACCGATGGCCGCCGCCTGCGCAGCGACATGCTGCTCTACGCTGCCGGTCGCTCCGGCGCCACGGCCGGCCTGGGCCTTGAAACCTGCGGCATCGAGCCCGTCGATCGCGGCCGCCTCAAGGTCGATCCGGTGACCTTCCAGACATCGGTGCGTAATATCTATGCTGCCGGCGATGTCATCGGCTGGCCCTCGCTGGCCTCGACCTCGATGGAGCAGGGGCGCATCGCCGCCCTGCATGCCTGTGGCGCCGCCATGCCGCCGGCACCCGAATTTTTCCCCTATGGCATCTATGCCGTGCCCGAAATCTCCACCGTCGGCCTCACCGAGGCGCAGGTGCGGGCCCAGGGCATCGCTTATGAAGCCGGCATTGCCCGTTTCCGCGAAACCTCGCGCGGCCACATTATGGGTCTGCAGTCGGGCATGATGAAGATGATCTTCTCGCTCGAGACGCGAAAGCTGCTCGGCGTCCATATCGTGGGCGAGGGCGCCACCGAGTTGATCCATATCGGCCAGGCGGTGCTCAACCTGGGTGGCACACTCGATTATTTCGTCGAGAACGCCTTCAATTATCCCACGCTGGCCGAGGCCTACAAGATTGCCGCGCTCGACGCCTGGAACCGCATGCCGCGCGCCACGCCCATCGCCCCGATCGAGTAGATCAGGCGCGAATAGGTCCGCGAGGGGAGGGCCCTCGGCCAAGCTGTCCTTGGGCCGTTCCCGCCCCTCTTCCCGGCGCTTTGCGCCAGCTTCCCCCGTGGAAAACGATAGGCGGCCACCCAACGTCCCTCTGGCGTACGTGCTTCAGCCGCCATAAACTTGCAGCCGATTTGGAGGTGCGATGCCGGAACAGTTCGATGCCATTATTATCGGCGCGGGCCAGTCTGGTCCGTTTCTTGCAGCCCGCCTTGCCGACGCGGGCCGCTCGGTAGCGCTGATCGAGCGGGACCATCTGGGTGGCACCTGCGTCAATGATGGCTGCACGCCCACCAAGACCATGGTGGCCAGCGCCCGCGCGGCCTGGAGCGCCCGCCACGCCGCCCAGTTCGGGGTGGTGCTGAAGGGTCCGGTGACCGTCGATATGGCGGCGGTCAAGGCCCGCAAGGACAAGGTGGTGGCGGCCTCCGTCAATGGCCTGACCGATTGGCTGGGCGGCCTCAGGACGCTCAAATACTTCAAGGGCGAAGGCCGCTTCGTCTCCCCCACCGAGGTTAAGGTCGGCAAGCGGGTGCTGACCGCGCCGCAGATCTTCATCAATACCGGCGCCACCGCCAGCGTGCCCGATTGGCCGGGCATCAAGTCCGTGCCGCACCTCACCAATACCTCGATGATGAACCTCGATTCCCTGCCCGGGCATCTGATCATCGCCGGCGCCAGTTATATCGGGCTCGAATTTGCCCAGATGTATGCGCGCTTCGGCTCCAAGGTCACCGTGATCGAACGCGGCCCGCGCCCCGCCTCGCGCGAGGACGCCGATATATCCGCTGCCATCAGGGATATCCTCGAGGCCGAAGGCGTCACCTTCATGTTCAACACCACGGTGGAGGCGGTGGCCAAGGCCGGGCATGGCGTCCTGCTGTCCCTGAAATCGGGCGAGCGGCTGGCCTCTGTCGAGGGCACCCATCTGCTGGTGGCGCTGGGCCGCACGCCCAACACGGCGGCCCTCGATCTGGCTGCCGCCGGCATCGAGACCGATGAGCGCGGCTTCATTCCGGTCGACGACCACCTGCGCACCAGGGTCAAGGGCATCTGGGCCATGGGCGACGTCAACGGCCGTGGTGCCTTCACCCACACGTCCTACAACGACTTCGAAATCGTTGCCGACAACGTCATCAACGGCGGCAAGCGCTCGCTGGCGGGGCGGATTCCGGTCTATGGACTGTTCATCGATCCGCCCCTGGGCCGTATCGGCATGAGCGAGACCGAAGTCCGCAAGTCCGGCCGCAAGGCGCTTATATCAGTTATGCCCATGTCCCGCGTCAGCCGCGCCAAGGAGCGTGGCGAAACCCAGGGCCTGATGAAGGTACTGGTCGACGCCCAGACCAGGCAGGTGCTGGGCGCCGCCATCCTGGGCATTGGCGGCGACGAGGTCGTCCATTCGCTGCTGCAGCTGATGGCGGCGGGCACGCCATACACGTCAATGATGCACACCATGCACATCCACCCCACGGTAACCGAACTGCTCCCGACGCTGCTGGCGGATCTGAAGCCGCTGGTGTGAGGGGCTCCCCAAACACAGACCGTCACCCTCGGGCTTGACCCGAGGGCGTTGCACTTCTTTGGCCTCGGCAAGTGTAGAGCCCTCGGGTCAAGCCCGAGGGTGACGTCTGGTGGGACTGCAATTGTTGGCGGTTAACTCGCCGGGTGAACCCCCGCTACAAATCCCCGAACGCCACCGCCACCCCGCGGCCGCGGCCCTTGGCGGCGTAGCAGGCGGCGTCGGCTTCGCCCATGAAGCCGAGCGGGGAGGCGGGTTGGCTGGTCACCATCGTCAGCCCGACGCTGGCGCCGATGTGATAGGTGCGGCTGGCCCAGCCGAAGGCGAGGGCGGCGATGGCCCGCACGATCTTGTCGGCGATGCGCTGGCCGCCTTCGAGCGGGCAATCGGTCAGCAGCACGGCAAATTCGTCGCCGCCGATGCGGGCGGCCACGTCGTGGCTGCGGCAGGAGCCGCGAATGGTCTGTGCCACCTGCTTGAGCAAGGCGTCGCCGGCGGCATGGCCGGCACTGTCATTGACCGGCTTGAAGCGGTCAAGATCGATATAGAGCAGGCAGTGGCGCCGGCCGCCATCGCGCGCCGAGCCGATTGCGCCATTGAGCACCCGCTCGAACGCTGCCCGGTTGGGCAGGTCCGTCAGGTCGTCATGCGTGGCCGAATGGGCCAGCTCGCGCTGCATCGTGCGGCTCTGCGTCACGTCCTGGAACACCAGCACGGCGCCTGTCAGCGCGCCGGCCGGCGTACGCACCGGTGCCGCGGTGCAGCGGATGTCCCGCTCTGCGCCATCACGGCTGACCAGGATCATGTCGTCGTCAAGATGCACCGGTTGGTCACTGGCAAGGCATTTGGCGACCGGGCATTCCTGCATGTCGCCTGTCATCCCGTCGCGCAAGGTGAAAATGGAGCGCACATCCTTGCCAATGGCCTCGGTCGAGGCGAAGCCGGTCAACAGCTCGGCCGCCGGATTCATCAGCACGATCAGGCCATTCTGGTCGGCCGAGATCATGCCGTCGGCAATGGCATCGAGCGTGACGCGCAATCGTTCCTTTTCCGCCGCCAGTTCGAACTCGATGGTTTTGAGACGGGTGATGTCGGTATCGGTGCCCAGGGTACGTGTCGGGTTGCCGTGTTCGTCCCATTCCACCGGCTTGCCGCGACTCAGGATCCAGACATAGCTGCCGTCGGCTTTCCGCTCGCGATATTCCAGCGCATCGAAATCCTCATCGCCCCTGTCCTGGCGGCCGATATTGGCGAGTACCTGCGCCACGTCATCAGGATGCAGCCGGCTCACCCACTCCTCCTGATGCGCCACAGGCACGGGCATGTCGGGCGACATGCCGCGCATGATGCGCCACATGCGCGAGTAGAACATCGTGTCGGTGCGAATATCGTGGTCCCATACGCCCTGCCGGGCGCTTTCGAGCGCAAAGTTCCAGCGGCTCTCCGAATGCGCCAAGGCTTCCTCGGCCTTCTTCTGCAGCTCGATATTGGTGACCTGGACGATGAGATATTGCGGGGCTTGGCCGGTGTCGGCATGCAGCACCGAGGCAGCCACCATCACCCAGATCGGATGGCCGTCGGCATGACGAAAGCGGCACTCGCCGCGATAGTCGTCGGCTTCGCCACGGATCAGGCGCTGCAGGCGCAGCGGCGCCGCCGCCACGTCCTCGTCATGCACGAGATCAAGGATAGTGTAGTCGCCAGTCTCATCCACGCCGTGGCCGAGCATCTCGCGCAGGGCGCGGTTGCAATAGACCAGCCGCCCTTCCATGTCGCATACCAGCATGCCGACCGCCGCATTGTCGACGATGCTGGCGAGCATGGACCCGATCCGCTCGAAGCGGGCCAGGGGCGCGGCGATGGATTTTGTCGTCCGAATGGGCATAAGCCCACTCTGTGACAGGACCGTTAATACCGCCTTAGGAAGCGCTAGACATCGCGCGAAGTGATGAAGTCCCGCTCGGTAGCCAGACCATGCCATTCACCGGGGATTTCACTGTCGAAGATCAGCGTATAGGGGCCCTTGTAGCCAGCCTCCTCGGCCAGGGTGACGCAGGCGCCATAGTCGGCTTCGTCCAGGTCGCCATCGATGAAGCTGGCCTTGGCATGGCACAGCTCGGCCCGGGCGAAGATCGACCTGAGGTCGGCATATTTGGTGGCGCCGCCCCAATTGCCAAAATCGCCCAGCAGGCCAATGCGCCCCTCGAGCCTGTCGAGCAGGTAATGCACATGCGCGGGCTCCGAGAGCAGGTCGAACCAGTTCTCGGTCACCAGCCGGACGGGCGAACCCGCATTGCCTTCCGCCAGGGCGTTGAGGGCCTTGACCGAACGGTCGAGGGCGTCACGGGTCGGCTTCTGCTTGCCCGCGATGATGCGGGCATGGTCGGCGCCCAGTTCGTTGGCGACCTCGATCCAGCCGGCGATCCAGGCCTGGTCGCGGGCGCCATGTTCAGGGTGGCTGATATCGCCGGCATCGATCAGCAGAGTCTGTAGCCGGACATTGGCAATCCTTAGCTGATCGCGCAATTCACCCAGATAGATCGGATCGCGGCTGCGCAGGTGGAACGAGACGATCTCAAGCCGATGATAGCCGTGATTGGCCAGCACCGAGGGCAGGCCCAGCAACGATTCCTCACCCTCGCCATAGGTCTCCTGCATCGGCCCGACCTCTGACGTCGTTAGATCATGCGGATAGGTGGCGCCAAGCAGGCGGTGCAGCGACCAGGTGGAAACGGCGATACGGTCGGCGCTGATTTGGGCCATGGCTCTGTCCTTGTTCTAGTTACCCCGACTGTGCTCTGCCATTCAGGGACGTTCAAGCCACTATGTCAGGCAAGATCGTCGCGACGGAAATTCGTAGATGAATACATCATTCATCGAACGCGGACGGCCGCTGATGTCTGGCGCAGCCATATGTCTGCCGGCAAGCCACAAGAAATCTGCGGGCAAGCCTGTAGCCAATCGCCGGGCTTGCTTCATATCTTGTAGATGCGTTCCGCATTGCGGTGGAACAGCCGCGCCTGCTCGTCCGGGCTGGCACCGGAGACGATTTCCCTTGTCGCATTGACCCAGTCGGTCAGGGTGCCGCCGGTGACTGTGGCGACGGGGTGGTCGCTGCCCCAGAGCACCCGGTCCCAGCCGAAGGCCTCGATCATGTGCTCGACATAGGGGCGCAGGGTTTCGGCGGTCCAGCCGGGGTCGCAGTGATTGACCAGGCCCGAAATCTTGCCGACCACGTTTGGATTATGGGCAATCTCGGTGATCGATGCGCGCCAGGGATCGAGCCCGGAGCCATTGGGGATGGGATTGCCACAATGGTCGAGGATGAAGGTGACGTCGGGCGCCCGCTGCGCCAGGGCCACGCCCAGATACAACTGGTCGTCGCGCAGGCAGAGGTCGAACGACAGGTCATAGTCGGGCAGGTGGCGGATATTCTCGATGAACAGGTCCGACTGGCTGAGATCGTCGGGCGATTCGTGGAGGATCCGGCGCACGCCCTTGACATGGGCATGCTCGGAAAGCTGCTCGATCTGATCGACGAAATTCATGTGCTCCGGCCGGCAGGCCGCGATGGCCCCGGCAATGCGCGGCAGGCCGAGCACGAATTCGGTTTCGCCCATAATGTCGGCCTCGGCGACATCGACCTCCATGTGGAGGGCCGTCTCGATCCCCAGTGGCACGGCTTCGGCGAAATAGGCCTCATGGGTCCAGGGCTGCCAGTTCAGCCTGGGCTTGCTGGCGAGCCAGGGATAGCTGAAGCGGTCCGGGTAGATCAGGTGCAGGTGGGTATCGACGATGCGCACGGTTTACTCCTTGGTCCGCCGGGACAGCTCCTGGCCCGCCGCTTGCAGCAGTTCGAGCGCCTGCTGCATGTTGGGCGCATCATACTTGTCCAGGCGCTGCGTGTAAGGGCAGGTGATGACCGCCAGCACGCTGCCCATCGGTCCGATAATGGGAACCGACAGGTTGAAGACGCCGGGGGTCTGGGCACTCGGCATGCTTTCATAGCCCTGTTCGGCGATGCCCGCCAACCGCGACTCCAGCCCGTTGGGCATCTTCTGCGGCCGTCCCAGATCCTGCGCCTCCAGCATCATGCTCCGCTCCTCCGGCGTCGCAAAGGCGAGGAACACATGGCCCGAGCCGGTATTGACCAGCCCGATGCGGGAGCCGACGCGGATCGAGACGTTCCAGTAGCCGGGCCCATCGAACTGGGCCACGACGACCAGGATATTGCGATCCTGCACCACCAGGTGCACGGCCTGTTCCGCCCGGAGTGAAAAGTTGCGCAGCACCGGCGTCGCCTGGCTGATCAGCCGGTGTAGCGGTGGCCTGGCATGGGCCAGTTCGAACAGCTTGAGCGTAATTTCGTAGCGATCCTCGGGCGTGCGGCGCACATAGTCGCGGCGCACCAGCCGGTCGAGCATGCGGTAGATTTCGTTGGGGGACCGCTCCAGCGCCTTGGCAATCTCCGCCTGGCTCAACCCGTCATCGGTGCGGGCCAGCAACTCGAGGATGTCGAGCCCCTTGTCCAGCGCCGGCGCGCGATAGCGATCATTCGCATCCTCGTCCACTTTCCCCTCCAACGCCAACGGACTGTTAGCATTTGTAGTCACCCTCGGCTGCTCGTGCATTCGCACTGACATGTTAGCTATTGCAACCTCGTTTCATTTATGAATAGATTGTTTGCATGCGCATCGCAAGAATGCGCGGGAGGATATCAGAACCCATGCCGCCAACCCCCGCCAACCCGGCGACCGGACAGCTGACGCCGCTTGTCGAGATGATTGACATCGACAAGGCATTCCCAGGCGTGCGTGCGCTGTCCCGGGCCCGGTTCGAATTGATGGCAGGGGAAGTCCATGCGCTGATGGGCGAAAACGGCGCCGGCAAGTCGACGCTGATGAAGATCCTCTCTGGCGTCTATAGCCGCGATGCCGGTGATATCAGGCTCGATGGCCAACCGGTCGAAATCACCTCGCCGCGCCAGGCCCAGGATATGGGCATCGGCATTATCCACCAGGAACTGGCGCTGATGCGCGACCTGACGGCGGCGCAGAACATCTTCATCGGCCGCGAGCCGCGCCGCTTTGGCCTATTGGACGAAGGCGCGCTCAACCGCGATGCGCAGGCCATCTTCGATTCGATGAATCTGAAGCTCGAGCCCACCGTGCGGGTCGAGACCCTGACCATCGCCCGCCAGCAGATGGTCGAGATCGCCAAGGCGCTGAGCTACCGTTCGCGCGTGCTGATCATGGACGAGCCGACGGCCGCGCTGAATGATGCCGAGATCGCCGAGCTCTTCACCATCATCAACCGCCTCAAGGCCGAAGGCGTCGGCATCGTCTATATCAGCCACAAGATGGACGAGATCAAACGCATCTCGGACCGCGTGACCGTGATGCGCGACGGCGAATATGTGGGCACCGTCCCCGCCGCCGATACACCCATCGAGACCATCATCTCGATGATGGTGGGGCGCACGCTGACCAACGAAGCGCTCAACATTCCCAACACCGCCAGCGCGCCCGTAGCGCTCGAAGTGCGCAACCTCAACCGTGGCCGCGACATCCGCGATGTCAGCCTCAGCGTGCGCAAGGGCGAGATCCTGGGCCTGGCCGGGCTGATGGGCGCCGGGCGTACCGAGGTGGCCCGGGCCATTTTCGGCGCCGACCCGCGCGACAGCGGCGAAATCTGGGTCAACGGCAAGCGCGTCGGCATTTCCTCGCCCAAGGATGCGGTGCGAGCAGGCATCGGCTATCTCTCCGAGGACCGCAAGCATTTCGGCCTCGCCACCGGGCTCGACGTCCGCAACAATATCGCGCTGGCCAGCCTCGAGCGCTTTGTGGGGCCGGGCGGCGTCATCAATGACGGGGCCATGCATGACGTGGCCGAGAAGTTCATTCGCCAGCTGTCGATCAAGACCCCCAGCGACGCCCAGGAGGCGCGGCTGCTGTCCGGTGGCAACCAGCAGAAGGTGGTTATCGCCAAGTGGCTGCTGCGCGACTGCGATATCCTGATCTTCGACGAGCCGACGCGCGGCATCGATGTCGGCGCCAAGGCCGAAATCTACAAGCTGCTGAACGCGCTGGCCGAGCAGGGCAGGGCAATCATCGTCATCTCCTCGGAGCTGCCCGAAATCCTGCGTCTCAGCCACCGCATCGCAGTGATGTGCGAAGGCCGGCTCACCGGCACGCTGCCGGGCGGCGCCAGCCAGGAAGAAATCATGCGGCTGGCCACCATGCGGCCGAGCACCGTGGCGGAGGTGCATCATGCGGGGTGATGTGACGGAAATCGTCGCCGCCTGTCCTGGCCAGCTTCCCACCAAGGCAGGCTTTCTCCCCAGGCGTCATTCCCGCGAAGGCGGGAATCCACTCTTGGGCGAGCCTGGTTTGAAGAGAATGGTTTCCCGCTTTCGCGGGAATGACGCCGTGGTTGTGAAACTTCACACCAACCAAGCGCCCCCAAAAGGGGGCCGCAAGCACCGCACCGCGGAGACCAATCATGACTGACACCACTGCTCCCGCCACCAAGTCCGGCGTTCGCATCTCGGGTGCGTTCCATCGGCTGCTGGCTTTCTCGGGCCTCATCGCGCTGATCGTGGTGTTCTCGATCGCCTCGCCCAACTTCATGCAGACGCAGAACGTGCTGGCCATCCTGCAGGCCACCTCGGTCAATGGCGTGCTCGCCATCGCGGCAACGCTGGTGATCATCACCGGCGGCATCGACCTCAGCGTCGGGACGCTGATGACCTTCTGCGCGGTGATCACCGGCGTGGTGCTGACCTATCTCGGTCTGCCTCTGCCGCTGGGCATCGTCGCCTCGATCCTGGCCGGCACGGCCTGCGGCCTGGTCTCGGGCACGATCATCGCCAAGCTCAAGGTGCCGCCCTTCATCGCAACCCTGGGCATGATGCTGATCCTCAAGGGTCTGTCGTTGGTCATTTCAGGCACCAAGCCGATCTATTTCAACGACACGCCGGGTTTCAACCAGATCGCGCTGGGCTCCTGGGTGGGGACGATATTCCCCGCCGTGCCGCTCCCCAATGGCGTACTGATCCTGTTCGTGGTGGCGCTGCTGGCCGCCTTCGTGCTGGGGAAGACGCAACTGGGCCGCTACACCTTTGCGCTGGGCTCCAATGAGGAAGCCGTTCGCCTCTCGGGCGTCAACATCGATCGCTGGAAGATCGCCGTCTATGCCACCGCTGGCGGCATCTGCGGCGTCGCGGGCCTGCTCATTGCCAGCCGCCTCAATTCGGCGCAGCCCGCCTTGGGCCAGGGCTATGAACTCGACGCCATCGCGGCAGTGGTCATTGGCGGTACGTCGCTTTCGGGCGGCCGCGGCACCGTGATCGGCACGCTGATCGGCGCCCTCATCATCTCCGTGCTGGCCAATGGCCTGCGCATCCTTTCGGTCCCCCAGGAATGGCAGACGGTCGTGACCGGACTGATCATCATCCTGGCGGTCTACGCCGATATCCTGCGGCGCCGTACACTTTAGGCGCCGACGATCCCCCGCGCCCGAAGGCCGATCCGGAAGGATCGCGCCCGAGGATGCCAACAAGAAGGCCGGATCAGGCCTCGCCAGAAGACGAATTCACACTCTAAGGGAGGACTTCAAATGCTTACCAGACGTACCCTGCTTGGCGCCATCAGCGCACTTGCACTCCTGACCGCAGGCGGCGCTGCCACCGCACAGGACGCCTATGACATCGCCCTGATTTCCAAGGGCTTCCAGCACCAGTTCTGGCAGGCCGTGAAGGCCGGCGCGGACCAGGCCGCTGCCGATCTCGGCGTGACCGTGACCTTCGAAGGTCCGGAAACCGAAAGCCAGGTCGACCGCCAGATGGACATGCTGGCCGCCGCGCTGTCGCGCAAGCCCTCGGCCATCGGCTTTGCCGCCCTGGACAGCCAGGCCGCAACGCCGCTGCTGCAGCAGGCCAAGGATGCCGGCATCCCGGTCATCGCCTTCGACTCCGGCGTCGATAGCGACATCCCGCTGACCACTGCCACCACCGACAACGTGGCCGCAGCTGCCCTGGCCGCCGACGTGATGGCCGAACTGATCGGCGGCGAAGGCAAGGTTGCCATCGTGGCACATGACCAGACCAGCCGCACGGGCATCGACCGCGTGGAAGGCTTCTCGAACCGGATCAAGGAAGCCTATCCGAACATCGAAGTCGTTTCGGTGCAGTATGGCGGCGGCGACCAGTTGCAGTCGACCGAAATCACCAAGTCGATCCTGCTCGCCAATCCGGACCTCAAGGGCATTTTCGGCGCCAATGAAGGTTCGGTCCTCGGCGTTGCCAATGGCAAGCAGGAACTGGGCAGCAATGTCGTCATCATCGGCTACGACTCTGGCGCTGCCCAGAAGGCCCTGATCGAGAGCGGCGTCATCGCCGGCGCCATCACCCAGAACCCGGTCGGCATCGGCTACCAGACCGTCCAGGCCGCCGTGAGCGCGCTCAAGGGCGAAACCCTGCCCGCCATCATCGACACCGGCTTCTACTACTATGACAAGACCAACATGACCGATCCCAAGATCGCGGCCGTGCTGTACGACTAAGATCAACGGGCCGGGCGCAAATCGCCCGGCCCACCTTCATTCAGGAATCTCCTATGGCCGACCTCAAAGGCAAAATCGTCCTCATCACCGCCGCTGCCCAGGGTATCGGCCGCGCTTCGGTCGAAGCCTTTGTGCGGGCCGGGGCGAAGGTGATCGCCACCGATATCAATGCCGGCAAGCTGGCCGAACTCGAGGGCATGGCCGGCGTGACGACGAGGGTGCTCGACGTGCTCTCCGCTGAGGCCGTGAACCAGGCGGTGGCAGAGATCGGCCATATCGACGTGCTGTTCAACTGCGCCGGCGTGGTCCATTCCGGCACGGTGCTGGAAATGAGCGACAAGGACCTCGATTTCGCCTTCGACCTCAACATCAAGGCGCAGATCCGCACCATCCAGGCGGTGCTGCCGCAAATGCTTGCGCGCAAAGATGGCTGCATCATCAACATGGCGACGGTGGCCAGCTCGGTGAAGGGCGTGCCCAACCGGGCGGCCTATACCATTTCCAAGGCCGCGGTGATCGGGCTGACCAAGTCCATTGCCGCCGACTATACGACGCAGGGCATCCGCGTGAATGCCATCGCGCCGGGCACGGTGGATTCTCCCAGCCTGCACGAGCGCTGGCATGCTACGGGCGATTTCGAGGCGGCCAGGAAGGCCTTCATCGCCCGCCAGCCGATCGGGCGGATCGCGCGACCCGACGAGGTCGCGGACCTGGCGGTTTACCTGGCGGGTGCCACCTATACGACAGGGCAGGTTCACATCATCGACGGGGGCTGGACGGCCTGAGGTCAGGACGCCTGGCGCATGCCACCGCCGGCCACCATTACCCGGTTCCGGCCGGCGGCCTTGGCGGCATAGAGCTGCCGATCGGCTTCATTGAGGATATCATGCAGGCTCTCGCTGCCCGGAAGATAACCGGCGACTCCCAGGCTGACTGTCACGGCTGGCGGCGTCCGGCTTTCGAAGGCCAGCGCCGCGACAGTCTTGCGCAGGCCTTCCGCGACGACCGCCGCGCTGGCCGTATCGGTCACGCGCAGCAGGGCGACGAACTCCTCGCCGCCGAACCGGGCGAAGCAGTCGCTGCCCCGCAGCGCCGCCTTGCAGGCATGCGCCACATCGCGCAGCACGTCATCGCCCACGATATGCCCGTGGTTGTCGTTGATGGCCTTGAAGTGATCGATATCGAGCATGATCACAGCGAAGGGCGGACCGCCCGCCTGGGTCTGGGCGAAGGCCAGTTCGGCCTGCGCCATGAAGGAGCGGCGGTTGGAAACGCCGGTCAGCGCATCGGTTTCGGCCGCCAGCGTCAGCGCGGTCTGGGCCGCGTTGAGCTGGTAGACCATGGAAATGGCAACCAGCGTCAGGCCGGGGGCGCTGACCAGCGGCGACACGACCGCAACGATCATGTTGTACCAGAAGAAGTCCCTGGAGCCGGGGATCACGGCCATGACCAGCGCGGTGACCAGCACCGATGTCGTGATCGCGATTGTGGTGCCCAGCAGCATCGCGCGCACGCGGCCCAGCCGCAGCAGCCAGGCGTAGAAGCGTCGATAGCTCTGCCCAAAGATCTTGCCCGACACTCCGCATCCCCGTGGTCCAACCTGCGACAGGACAATGTCACGCCAGGGGCTCCGCCTGGGTTAATCCGCATACTTAACGCATCGCAGCGCCGCATTTTCAGTTTCAGTCGAGTTTGAAATGACCAGGATCACCTCACTTTCCACCCACGATCTCCGCTTCCCCACCTCGGCCTCGCTCGATGGGTCCGATGCGATGAACCCCGATCCGGACTATTCGGCCGCCTATGTGATCCTCGGCACGGATGGGACGCATGAGGGACATGGGCTGACCTTCACCATCGGCCGCGGCAATGAAGTGGTGGTGGCCGCGATAAGGGCGCTGGAAAGCCGCGTGGTCGGGCTGGAGCTCTCCTGGATCGCCGAAAATCCCGGTCGGTTCTGGCGGCATGTGACTGGCGACAGCCAGCTGCGCTGGATCGGCCCGGACAAGGGCGCCATGCACCTGGCCACCGGCGCGGTGGTCAACGCCGTGTGGGATCTTCTGGCCAAGGACGCCGGCAAGCCCGTCTGGCAGCTGGTGGCCGACATGACGCCCGAACAGCTCGTCGATATCATCGACTTCCGCTACCTCACCGACGCCATCACGCCAGCAGAAGCGCTGGCAATCTTCCGCGAGGCCGAGGCGGGCAAGGCCGAGCGCATGGCGACGCTCAAGGCCGAGGGCTACCAGTGCTACACCACCTCGGCGGGGTGGCTGGGCTATTCCAACGAGAAGCTGACACGGCTGGCCACCGAAGCGGTGGCCGAGGGTTTCAACCACATCAAGATGAAGGTCGGGCGTGATCTCGACGACGATATCCGCCGGCTCGAAATCGTCCGCTCCATCATGGGCCCGGCCCGGTTCCTGATGATCGACGCCAACCAGGTGTGGGAGGTCGACCAGGCTATCGACTGGGTCAAGGCGCTCAGCCGCTTCAATCCCTATTTCATCGAGGAGCCGACCAGCCCTGATGATGTGTCCGGCCATAAGGCGATCCGGGCGGCCATCGCACCGGTCAAGGTGGCGACCGGCGAAATGTGCCAGAACCGCATCCTGTTCAAGCAGTTCATCAAGGACGGCGCCATCGACATCGTCCAGATCGACGCCTGCCGCATTGGCGGGCTCAATGAAGTGCTGAGCGTGCTGCTGATGGCGGCCAAGTTCGGCCTGCCGGTCTGGCCGCATGCCGGCGGCGTGGGCCTCTGCGAATATGTGCAGCATCTCAGCATGATCGACTATCTGGTCGTATCGGGCACCAAGGAAGGCCGCGTGATCGAATATGTCGACCACCTGCACGAGCATTTCATCGAGCCGTGCGACATCCGGAACGCCGCCTACATGCCACCGAAGCTGCCGGGGTTTTCGATCCAGATGAAGCCGGAAAGCATCCGGGAGAACGAGTTCAGGGGGTAGGCTACATCGCCCGCAGCTCAAACTCGAAGGTCTCCAGCAGCTTGTCGCCGGACCTGATCTCGAACGTGTAATCCCCTTCCGGGTCGCCTTCCGACACGCACCAGCCGCTGGCGATCCAGCCGTCCTCGGGCGTCAGCGAGAGGGTAGAAGTCGCCGACAGCTTGTCGTCGGACACGACGATATCGCTGCCCTCGCTCAGCCCCCAGGTCTCGGGCGCCGCGGGCAGCCTATAGATCTCGGTGACTTCGATATCGCCCTTCACCTTGCCCAGGCGCAGGTGCCAATTGTAGCAGGTGCCGGCCAGCAGCGGCACCAGCGTCGTGCTTTCCACCACCGGATCGCCCGAGCCATTAGGCACCGAAATGGTGAAATCGCTCTCCAGCACCGTCTGCGCCAGGGCCGGTTGCGCCAGGGCGACGAGGATCAAAGTCGACAGCAGTCTCTTCATGCTCGTCCCCCTGGCGCTTTGCGCCCCTAGTTAGCCCACTCGCCGCCGCGCATCACCGGTTCCGTGCTGCCATCGGCATGGACGCCATCGATGTCGATCTTGTCGCTGCCGATCATCCAGTCAATGTGAATGTTGGACGTATTGCCGCCCTGGGCGGAAATCTGCTCCTGGCTGAGATCCTTGCCGTTGATGAAGCAGTCCGAATAACACTGGCCCTGCGCGATGTGGCAGGAGGCGTTTTCGTCGTAGAGCGTGTTGAAGAACAGGATGCCCGAGGCCGAAATGGGCGAGGAGTGCGGCACCAGCGCCACTTCGCCGAGACGACGCCCGCCCTCGTCGGTGTCGAGCACCTTGTTGAACAGGTCCTGGTTCTTGCTCGCCTTGAATTCCACCAGGCGGCCGCCTTCGAAGCGGGCCTGCATGTCCTCGATCAGCGCACCATTGTGGCTGAGCGGCTTGGTGCCGGCGACATGGCCTTCCACGCGCAGCTTGTGCGGCGTGGTGAAGACCTCCTCGGTCGGGATATTGGGGTTGCAAGTGATGCCGTTCTTGGCCTCTGACGCGCCACCCTTCCAGCGGTGTCCATCGGCTAGGCCGACGGTGAGGTCGGTGCCCGGGCCAGTATATTTGAGCGCGGAGAAAGCCTTGCCGTTGAGCCAGGTCCAGCGCTTCTTGAGGTTGGCATTGTGGTCTTTCCAGGCGGCGATCGGATCGTCCTGGTCGACGCGCGACGCCTTGAAGATGGCGTCGGCCAGCTTGGTCACCGCCTCTTCCTCGCTGTCATTGGGGAAGACCAGCTTGGCCCAGGCGGCACCGGGATAGGAGACGATATTCCAGTTGATGTCGAAGCCGGTGATGAGCTGCAAAGCCGGCTTGTAGGCCGCCGAATTGGCGCGCATGGCACGGGTCACCTTGTCGGGGTCCTGGCCGGCCAGCATCATCGGATTGTCGCCTGATATGGCGAGGCGCGCCGCATTGTTCCTGAAGGCCTCGGCCATGCCCGAATAGAGCCAGCCGGCGGCCTTGTCGAAGCTGGCATTGTTGCCGTGCTTGTAGCGGGCGAGGGTCGCCTCCTCGTCCGAATAGATGGTGGTCACCAGGCCCGCCCCGGCCTTGTAGGCATGCTCGGTGATGCGGCGGACCAGCGGCGCGGCGGTCATCGGCGCGGTCATGATCAGGTCCTGGCCCTCGGCCAGTTGCAGGCCTACCTTGATGGCAACCTGGGCGAGCTTGTCGAGCTTGATGGGATCGATGGTCATTGGGCGAATGCCTCTTGGTCTTGAATCGGTTGGCCGGAGCCTAGCCGCCGGTTGGGATCGGCGCCACAGCCATGTATCCGAAAATCAAATTGACCTGGATCAAGGTGGTGGCAGCGGCGGTTGGTGCAGGTTTGGCAGCGTCACAAAGGAAACTACAATGGCTGCCAACCTTACTCTGCTCACCGTCGCCGTCGGCGCGCTGTTCGGCACTTTCATGCTGGCGCTGGCCTATGCGCAATGGTCGACGCGTGGCATCGAGGTCTATCGGGCCGACCAGTCCCACGATCGCTGACCCTCACATTGACCCCCGCGCCCTGCGGGGGATCAAGGGCGGTATGGTTGGCCCCCCACTGTGCCTCCCAACACCCCGGACAATAGGTGCGCCGTCCGGTGCTTGAGGCACGGCGGTGCATTGGGCTGTGGCTTTCGCGCATCACCACTGCAACGCTGCAAAATACCCTGTTGGCAAGCCCGAACGGTTTGGGTACAAACCGTCCACCGCTTCAGATTTCGAACCAGGGAGGCGTTGTATGGCAGTGACATTCATCCCCCTCCCGCTGGGCGACAAACGACGTTAGGTCGTTTCCATCCGCGGCCCTCCTCGGCCAGACCGAGGACCGCCGCCCGCGGTTTCTTCCTTTCGCAGCCCTGATGATCTGACGGGATCATTTTGCCTCCCGTTCCGGCTGCGCCTTTCATCCCCTGCTTTTGAGGGCCGGTTGCCGGATAACGGAACCGGGCTGCCAATATGAGTCGCAAGAAACTCGATTTCCGCGCCGATGCCTATCGCAACGTGCTCGGCTTCACCTTCCGCCACTGGTCGGGCCGGCCGGCGCTGATCGCCATCATCTGCGTGCTGGTGATCGCCTCGACGCTTGCCGAAGTCATGGTACCGGTGTTTTCAGGCCAGATCGTCGACGCCATTGCCGGGGGCACCGGCAGCGGCGCGGACGCGGCCCTGCGCGCCTTTGCCATCGTGGTCGGCCTGGGGCTGGCCAGCGTCATCCTGCGCTGGTTCATCTTCCAGGGCATCATCCGGCTGACGATCCGCATGATGGCCGACATCGTCAACAACGGCTTCCACCGGGTGCAGCGCTTCTCGACCGACTGGCATGCCAACAGCTTTGCCGGCTCCACCGTCCGCAAGATCACCCGCGGCATGTGGGCGCTCGATTCGCTCAACGACGTGCTGCTGATCGCGCTGTTGCCATCCATTGTCATGCTGGTCGGCGCCACGGTCATCCTCGGCTCCTACTGGCCTGTCATGGGTCTCGTCGTCGGCCTCGGCTCGGTGATTTACATCGGCGTCACGGTGGCTCTGTCCATGGGCTTCGTCTCCCCGGCCGCCAGCCTCGCCAACGCCTGGGACACCCGGCTTGGCGGCGCTCTGGCCGATGCGGTGAGCTGCAACTCCGTGGTGAAGGCCTTTGGCGCCGAGGACCGGGAAGAGCAGCGGCTGCGCCATGTGCTGGGCAAGTGGGACATCCGCACCCGCCGCACCTGGAAGCGCGGCACGCTGAGCGGCACCATCCAGGGCTTCATGATGGTGACCATGCAGGCCGGCATCCTGGGCACGGGCCTCTTGATGTGGCAGCGCGGCCTGGCGACGCCGGGCGATATCACCTTCGTGCTCGCCATGTTCTTCGTGCTGCAGGGCTATCTGCGGGACGTGGGCCAGCACATCCGCAACCTGCAGCGCGCGGTCAATGACATGGAAGAGCTGGTGGCGCTCGACCGGACGCCGCTGGGCATCGATGACGCCAAGGGCGCGAAAGCCATTGCCATCGGCAAGGGCGAGATCGTGTTCGACCATGTGACCTTCCAGTATGGCGCCCACCCGACGCCGCTCTACCGCGATTTCTCGGTGACCATCGCACCGGGCGAGCGGGTGGGCCTTGTCGGCCATTCAGGCTCGGGCAAGACGACCTTCGTCAAGCTGATCCAGCGTCTCTATGACGTGAAGGACGGCGCCATTCGCATCGACGGGCAGAACATCGCTGAGGTGAAACAGGCGAGCCTGCGCAGCCAGATCGCCATCGTGCAGCAGGAGCCTATCCTGTTCCACCGCACGCTGGCCGAGAACATCGCCTATGCCCGTCCCGACGCCACGCGCGCTGAGATCGAGCTGGCGGCTGTCCAGGCCAATGCGCATGACTTCATCCTCAACCTGCCCAAGGGCTACGAAACCCTGGTCGGCGAGCGTGGCGTCAAGCTGTCGGGTGGCGAACGCCAGCGCGTCGCCATTGCCCGGGCGTTCCTCGCCGATGCGCGGGTGCTGATCCTGGACGAAGCCACGTCGAGCCTCGACAGCGAGAGCGAGGTGCAGATCCAGCAGGCCATGGAACGCCTGATGGTCGGCCGCACCACGCTGGTCATCGCCCACCGGCTGTCGACGGTGCGGGCGCTCGACCGGCTGCTGGTCTTCGACAAGGGCCGTATCGTCGAGGAGGGCGACCATGCCGAACTGATCCGCCTCAATGGCGGCATCTATCGCCGGCTGTTCGAGCGGCAGGCGCTGGAGCTGACCAAGGGGCTGAAGATCGCGTGAAACTGAAACGCCGGGGTGTGAGCCCCGGCGTTCTGCTCCTCCAATCGGTGTGAGCGCACATTGACGCCGCCAACTGGGGCCGTCACCCTCGGGCTTGACCCAAGGGCTCTTCACTTGCTGCACGCCCGGTAAGTACAGGGCCCTTGGGTCAAGCCCGAGGGTGACGATCAAGTGCGAGGAGGTAGCGATCACCCGTCCTCTAGTTGCAGCCCTTGGATTTCTCCACCGCCACGATCTGGGCGACGTTTTCCCGCTCATAGGCGTTGAGGCGAACCTGGCCCTGTTCGCTGATCCAGCAGCCCTGGTTGCCGAAGGCACGGCGGGCCCGGTCGGTCTGGAAGCAGTAGCCGTTCTGCTGGTAGATCAGGTTGCGCACCTCCCACAGCGACTGGCAGCTGAGCTGCCGCAGGTCGCTGCGCTGGAAATAGTCGCTGTAGTCGCAGCCGATGATCTCGTAGCAATTCGCCATGGCCGCTCCCGTGCCTGCAAGCAGGGCGACAGCCGCGATCAGACTTCTCAGTTTCATTGTGGCCTCCCAAGTCCTTCCGGAGTTCAGCACGAAAGCGCCGATCGGCAAAGCCGGATCGCATTGCTCACGCTTTGGCGAACAATGCCTTCGCTGGCGGACCAGTGGTGGGCGCGTGAACACCGGCCTATATGCTGGGAAAAGCTGAATTGGAGATCGCCATGATCGACACATCCATACAGACCAATGTGAGGTCTGCGCCCATCCTGCCGCTGACCACGACGCTGGGGCCCGTGCATATCGCCGTGACCGATCGCGCCAGGGCACTCGCCATCTGGCAGGACGTCGTCGGGCTCGATCTGATCGGGGAGAACGGCAACGCACTGATCCTGGGCGCTGGCGGGAAGCCGCTGATCGTGCTCGAGACCGGGGCGCTGCGGCCCGTCGTGCCGCGCACGATCGGGCTCTATCACGTGGCCATCCACGTGCCCCGGCGCGTGGATCTGGCACAGATGGCCGTGCGGGCGCTGCAGCGCAATGTGCGCATTTCCCCGACCGATCACCTGGTCTCCGAGGCGATCTACCTGTGGGACCTTGATGGCAATGGCATCGAGATCACCTTTGAAACGCCCTGGCGTGGCACGCTGGGCGACCCCGACAAGGGCCAGACCTATGCGGTCACCTCGGAGGGCAAGTCGCATTCGGGGCGCGAGCCCATCGACCTGGATGGCCTGCTGGCCGAACTGGGACCTGCCCCTGACCTGGCTGCGCGCATGCCCGATGGTACGCGAATCGGCCATGTGCATGTGCATGTGAACGACCTGCACATCGCCATGCACTTCTATCGCGACGTCCTTGGCTTTGCCGGATTCCTGCTGATTACCTCGTTTGGCATGGGCGATGTCGGGCTCGACTACATGCCTCACACCCTGGCCTTCAACATCTGGTCGGGCCCCAATGCCGGCCTGCCGGCGGCCGGAGCGGCGGGTCTGCGCTGGTTCACCATTGTGGTGCCCGATGCCGCAACGCTCGACGGCGTCAAGGCGCGGCTGCAAGGCGCTGCGGCACCGGTTTCGGCCGTAGATGGCGGCATTGAGACGCAGGACCCCTCGGGCAATCGCATAAGGGTACTGGTGGCGGTCTAGCGCCGACGCGATGATCTGCCTTGATGGGTGGGTTGTCGCGGTATCGACTGGACCACGGTGGCCAATTGAACCTCCCCCTGTGGGGGGATCAAGGGTGGGGTGATCCCCCAGCACCCTTTTGCTGGCCCTCACTTCAGGCGGGACTGCCTGTTCCGCCCGCAGCAGACACAGAACCCTTCCCCCTCCCCAACTAACATGTTAGTCACTCCGATCACTGATCTGGAGAGGATTTCATGCGGGCTATTTCTTGTGCGGCGCCGGGCGAACTGGCGCTGGTCGATATCGAACGACCCGAGCTCAAGCCCGGCTGGGTGCGGGTCGGCATTCGCTATATCGGCATTTGCGGCACCGACTATCACATCTACGAAGGCAAGCACCCGTTCCTGCAATATCCGCGCATCATGGGCCATGAACTGAGCGGCGTGGTGCTCGATGCCAATGGCGCGGTCGCGCTGGCCAATGGCGACGCGGTGGTGGTCAACCCCTATCTGCCCTGCGACCAGTGCCCGGCATGCCTCGAGGGCAAGACCAATTGCTGCGAGACGCTGACGGTTCTCGGCGTGCATGGCGATGGCGGCATGGCCGAGGAAATCGTCATGCCGGAGGCCAATCTCTACAAGGCCGAGGGCCTCAGCCTGCGCGACGCGGCCATGGTGGAATTCCTGGCCATTGGCGCCCATGCGGTGCGCCGCACCGAGCTCAAGCCGGGCTGGCGCGTGCTGGTGGTGGGCGGCGGACCGATCGGGCTGGGAGTCGCCTTCTTCGCACGGATTGCCGGGGCCGACGTGACCGTTCTCGACGCGGCGGTGGACAAGCTGGAGGCGGCACAGGGCTTCGGCTTTGCCGCGGCTTCACTGGGCGAGCGCGATGGCGCCGTGTTCAAGGCCAGGATGGGAACCGGCTTTGATGCCGTCTTCGACGCCACCGGCGCCATTCCGGCGATGAACCAGGCGGTCGGCTATTGCCGCAATGGTGGCGCGCTGACGCTGGTCGGCGTGGTAAAGGGCACGCTGAGCTGGGAGGATCCGGAAATCCACCGTCGGGAGCTGACCATCCGCGCCTCGCGCAACGCGACGCGCGAGGATTTCGACCATGTCATGGCGTCCATCCGCAACGGCGGCGTGCCGACGGACGGGCTTGCCACCCACGCGACGAGCTTTGATGATGTGCCGGTCAACCTGCCGAAATGGGCCCATGAACGCCAGGGGCTGATCAAGGCGATCATCACGGTTTAGGAGTGATCATGCGCACCGCCGAGGACGTCATCCGGTTCTGGTTCGTCGAGCATGGCATGGACGACTGGTTCGGCGGCGAGGCGGAATTCGATGCCGAACTTGCCAGGCAATTCGCCGACACGCATGCGCGCGTCGCCCTGGGGGAGGCCTGGCGCTGGCGCGAGACGCCGGAAGGCCGGCTGGCCGAGATCATCGTGCTCGACCAGTTCTCGCGGCAGCTGCACCGTGGTTCACCGCAGGCCTTCGCACAGGACAAGATGGCCCTGGTGCTGGCTCAGGAGACCATTGCGGCTGGGGCCGACCAGGCCATTCCAACGGACCGCCGTATGTTTCTGTTCATGCCCTTCCAGCATTCCGAGTCGCTGCTGATCCAGGAGGAAGGCTGCCGGCACTTCGTACAGTTCGGCGAGGAAATGCTGAAATTCATGACCGACCACCGCGACACGATCAGGCGCTTCGGCCGGTTTCCGTTCCGCAACGCAGTCCTCGGGCGGCAGAGTACGCCGGCTGAGATAGCCTATATGGAAGAACAGAAGGATCGGGTGTTTTGACCGCCGTCTCTCCCACCGGGAGAGACGAAGTGCCTACTGCAGCAACTTGGGATCGACCAGGGCGCCCTTTTGCCCGATGACCACGCCCGCCACCCTATGGGCGGCCTCAGCCGCTTCCCGCAGGGACTTTCCTGCCAGCCTTGCCGAGAGATAGGCGCCGTTGAAACTGTCGCCGGCGCCGGTGGCGTCAACCACAGTGGCTCCGGGTTTCGGGGCGACCTTCACGCGCTCAGATGCGGTGGCGATCAACGCCTCGCCGGCCCCGTCCTTGACCACCACTTCCTCGACGCCCAGTTCGAGATAGCGATCGGCCGTGTCGTCGACATTTTTGTCGCCGAACAGTGGCGCCTCGTCACCATGGGTGGGCAGCACGATGTCGCACATGGTCGCCGCCGCCGTAAGCACCGCGGTCATGACGCGCGGGCTGGTCCACAGAGCCGGGCGGATATTGGTGTCGAACACCACCTTGGCGCCGGCATCGCGCGCCTTGACGATGGCGCCAAGCAGCCTTCCGCGGGCGCGCGGGGCGAGGATGGCCAGCGTGATGCCGGAAAAATAGACCATGCTGGCGCCATCGACCGCCGCCGCCAGCGCGTCCTTGTCGTCGGCCAGCAGCTTGGCGGCCGAAGTATCGCGCCAATAGGTGAAGTGCCGGTCGCCCTTTTCCTGGTGGATCAGGTACAAGCCGGGACGGCGGCCAGGCACGGTGCGTATGTGGCTGGTGCCGATATTGTTGGTATCGAGGAAGGCGCGGATATCGCCGGAATATTTGTCTTCGCCCAGGCCGGTGAAATAATCCACCGACCAGTCCTCGCCGAGCAGCGCGCGCATATACCAGGCGGTGTTGAGCGTATCGCCGGCATAGCCCAGGCGATACAGGCGATCCTCGCCGCCGCTCATCTCGATCATGCATTCCCCGATGCTGACGAACCGATTTGCCACTACGCGTCCTCCCAATTGGCTATTCGCATAGTCACGACGTCATTCCCGCGCAAGCGGGAATCCATTCTTGTCCAGTCGCAGCAAGGAGTGGATTCCCGCCTGCGCGGGAATGACGTAGTGGATAGACGGATGGTGTAGATACTGCATCTTCCATACAAGATGAAACACCATTATGGTGTCGCATCGTTTTGCCGGAGACATCCATGACGCGTCTGAGCGCCGCAACCCTGAGCCAAGTTCCCGCCGGCGTGACCGTGCCGAAATACGATCGGAGCCGGATCACCCCGGGTATCGTGCATCTGGGCATCGGCGCGTTCCACCGGGCGCATATGGCCGTTTATGTCGACGATCTGTTGGCCCGCCATCCTGATTGGGCGATCGTCGGCGCCAGCCTCCGCCGGCCCGATACCAAGGAGGCGCTGGAGCCGCAGGACGGGCTCTACACCGTCGCGGTGCGCGATGCGTCGGGCACCCATCCCCGTGTCATCGGCTCCATCCTCCGAGTACTCGACGCCAACACCCAGCGCGAGGACCTGCTGGCGCTGATGGCAAGCCCGGCCATCCGCATCGTCTCCCTGACCGTGACCGAGAAGGGCTATTGCCACGATCCGGCGACGGGCGAGCTCGACCAGCGCCACCCCGACATTGTGCATGATCTGGCTAATCCCGCCGTGCCGAAATCGGCGCCTGGCATGCTGGTCGAGGCCCTGGCGCGCCGCAAGGCTGCGGGCATTGCCCCCTTCGCCGTGATGAGCTGCGACAACCTGCCGAGCAATGGCGCGACGGTGAAGCGGATCGTCACCAGGTTTGCCAGCCTGCGCGATGCGGCTTTGGGCGAATATGTCGGCAAGGTTGCCTTCCCCGGCACCATGGTCGACCGCATCGTGCCCTCGACCACCGACGCCGATCGCGAGACCGTCGCCGGCATGATCGGGGCGGAGGATGCCTGGCCGATCATGACCGAGCCTTTCACCCAATGGGTGATCGAGGATCACTTCCCCGATGGCCGCCCGCCCTTCGAACAGGCCGGCGCGCAGATGGTCGAGGATGTCGAGCCCTTCGAGCGCATGAAGCTGCGCATGCTCAATGGCAGCCACTCCACCATGGCCTATCTCGGCTACCTGGCGGGCTACGAATATATCTCCGACGTGATGGGCGACGCCGACTTCGTCAAGCTGATCCACGGGCTGATGACCGAGGAAGCCATGCCGACGCTGGACATGCCGGGCGTTGACCTGGGCGCCTATCGCGACCAGTTGCTCGACCGTTTCCGCAATCCGGCGCTCAAGCACCGCACCTGGCAGATCGCCATGGATGGATCGCAAAAGCTGCCGCAGCGCCTGCTGGGGACAATCCGCGACCGCCTCAAGGCCAACCAGCCGTTCGAACGGCTGGGTTTGGGGGTGGCGGCATGGATGCGCTATGTCGTGGGGATCGACGAGAAGGGCGAGAGCATCGACGTGCGCGACCCCCTGGCCATGCGCATGATGGCCATCGCCGCCGACGCCGGGGATGACGCCGAGGCGCTCTATGTCGGCCTGGTGGCGCTGACCGAAGTGTTCGGCAGCGACCTGGCGGACAACCAGACTTTTGGCGAGACGGTCGCCACCCATCTCGACAGCCTGTTCGAGGTTGGCGTGAAGGCCACCGTTGCCGAAGTCGCCGGCTAGAAACTCACGCAGCCGACTTCGCTGTTGAAATCCGGGTGGTAGATGACGAAGCTGCCGCCGGCCTCGGCACGGTTCTCTGCCACGTCACGCGGTAGCCACTCGGTCACGATCACCGGCGCGAAGGGGTCGCCCGGCGTGTCCGTGGTGACGAGGCAGACCTCCTCCACTTCGGGTGGCGGGGCCATGATCACCAGTTCCGGCGGCAGCAGTTTCTTGGCCTGGCCGGGAGGCATGGGGTGGCCGGGCTTGTGATGCGCCGGCGTATTGGCTACGCCGACGATCAGGGTGAGACAGGTCGCAAGGAAGATCGCGCGCATATCGGGTACTCCATGAGGCCCGGTTCAACGCGCGGTCATACAGTTCGTTCAGACCCGCCCCTCCATGGCCCGGTCGAAAATCTCCAGCGCCCGCTCTTTCGTCAGCTCGATCGGATTGCCACCGGCTGTCGGGTCAACGATCGCCATGTCCCCGATCAGTTCGCGCTTGCTGTTATCCACCTTGAACTCGGCCAGCGTATGCGGCACGTCGAGACGGAGGCGCAGGGCCAGGACGGCGTGCTGGAAGGCCTCGAAGCTGGGGGCGAGCCCGAGATAGGCGGCGAGGCGCGCGATGCGGGCTTCGATGGCCGCATGGTTGACCGCCAGCACATAGGGCATGAACACGGCATTGGTCATGCCGTGATGGGTGTCGTAGAGCGCGCCGACCGGGTGGCTGAGCGCATGGATGGCGCCGAGCCCCTTCTGGAAGGCGGTGGCGCCCATGGCGGCGGCGCTCATCATGTGGCCGCGTGCTTCCACATCGTTGGGATCGGCATAGACCTTGGGTAGGTTCTCGAAGACGAGGCGGATGCCTTCGACGGCAATGCCATCGGCCAGCGGGTGATAGCCGGGGGCACAATAGGCTTCGAGGCAATGCGCCAGCGCATCCATGCCGGTGCCCACGGTGATGAATTTGGGCATGCCGACGGTGAGTTCCGGATCGGCGATGACCACCTTGGGCATCATCAGCGGATGGAAGATCACCTTCTTGGTGTGGGTCGTTTCATCGGTGATGACGCCGGCGCGGCCGACTTCCGAGCCTGTGCCAGCCGTCGTGGGCACGGCGACAATCGGGAAAATGCCCTTGGGATCGGCGCGGGTCCACCAGTCGCCGATATCCTCGAAATCCCACATCGGCCGGGTCTGCCCGGCCATGAAGGCGATGACCTTGCCCACATCGAGCCCCGAGCCGCCGCCAAAGGCGATGACGCCGTCATGGCCGCCCTCGCGCAGCACCTTGATGCCGGCTTCGACATTGGCCGAGATCGGGTTGGGCTTCACATCGGCGAAGACACCCACGGGGATGCCAGCATCTTTGAGGATCTGGATAGTTTTCTGCGTGACCGGCAGGTTGACGAGGCCCGCATCGGTGACCAGCAGGGGGTTGCTGATCCCGGCGGTCTTCAATGCCTCAGGCAGTTCGGCAATGCGGCCGGGGCCGAATTTGACTGCGGTGGGGTAGTTCCAGTTGGCCTTGGTCATTGTCGCCTCGTTGTTTCCGGGCCTTTGGCCCTGCACCACCGTCATTGCCGGGCTTGTCCCGGCAATCCATCGCAGGATCGCGCTGGCGGTGGCATGGACCACCGGGACAAACCCGGTGGTGACGATTGGGGAGGGCGCAATGCCCCCCAGAATTTACACCCGCTTCAGATGATAACTCTTCGGCTGCGTCAGGTTGGCATAGCCGATCTCGCTCAGCGCGCCGCCCTTGCCGGTATCTTTGACCCCGGTCCAGACCAGAGCCGGATCGAGATAGTCGCAGCGATTGGCGAAAACCGTGCCGGTCTCGACCTGACCGCCGATTTTCGCCGCCGCATCAAGGTCCTCGGTCCAGACAGAGGCGGTCAGGCCATAGGGGCTGTCATTCATCAGGGTAATGGCCTCGGCATCGTCGGCCACCTTCATGATGCCGACGACCGGGCCGAAGCTCTCTTCACGCATCACGCTCATCTGGTGGTTGACGTTGGTCAGCACCTCGGGCGCCAGATAGGGCGAGCCTGGCTTGTCGAGTTCGTGGCGCGTGTTGAGGTGCCTGGCAGCGCCTCCGCGCAGAGCCTCTTCGGTCTGCTGGCGCACGTGGTCGGCGAAGCTGCCGCGGGCCATGGGGCCGACAATGGTGTCTGCGTCGAGCGGATTGCCCAGCGTCCAGCCGCGCGCATTGTCGATGAAGCCCTCGACGAAGCGATCATAGACCGCTTCATGCACATAGATGCGTTCGACGCCGCAGCAGGACTGGCCGGAATTGAAGAAGGAGCCATCGACCAGGTTCTCGACCGCATTGTCGATGACGGCATCGGCCCGCACATAGGCCGGGTCCTTGCCGCCCAGCTCGAGGCCGAGCGTGGCAAAGGTGCCAGCGGCGGCCTTTTCGATGCGACGACCGCCTTCCACCGAACCGGTGAAATTGATGTGGTCGATGGCGCCCGAGGCGATGAGTTTTTCAGTATCGGCATGGCCGAGGACCAGGTTCTGGAACAGCCCAGCCGGCAGCCCGGCGCTTTCGGCGGCCATGGCGAAGCGTTCGCCGGCCAGCAGCGTCTGGCTGGCATGCTTGAGCATGATCGCATTGCCGGCCAGCAGGCCCGGGACGATGGAATTGACCGCGGTGAGGAAGGGATAGTTCCACGGGGCGATGACCATGACGGTGCCGAGCGCTTCGCGGGTAATGTAGCGGGTGAAGCCTTCCTTCTCGGGCCGCATCGAGGGCGCGAGGGCTTCGGCGGCCAGCTCGATCATGTAGCGGCTGCGTTCCTCGACCCCGCGCTTCTCGCCGCCGAAGCGGATGGGGCGGCCCATCTGCCAGGCCAGTTCGGGAACGATCTCGTCGTTCATGAGCAACAGGGCATCGACCAAATGCGTCAGGATCTTCTGGCGTTCGGGAATGGTGGTCTCGCCCCAGGCACGACGGGCCGCCTTGGCGCGGATTACGGCGCTGTCGATCTCGGTCGCGCTGGCCAGGGGTCGCTCGGCATAGACGCTGCCGTCGATGGGGGAGATGATCTTGACCGTTTCGGTCATGGTGTTTGGCCTTCTATCTCAGCGTCATTCCCGCGCAGGCGGGAATCCATTCTTCCGCAAAGGTGGATTCCCGCCTGCGCGGGAATGACGTCGTGGGTGGTATGCGACGCAGTGGTGGCCAGGTCTTTAGTGCCTGCCGGACGGGGCGACAATCGGGATCAGCTCCGCTCAAACCCGCGTTTCAGCTCCCAATCGGTCACCCGCCGATCATACTCGAACTGCTCCCACTCCGCCGTATGCACATAATGGCCGATGACCTGTTCGCCAAACGCGTCCTTAAGCATCTTTGACTTGCGCAGCGTGTCGGTCGCCTCGCGCAGCGTCTTGGGAATCTCGCGCAGCTTCTTGGTGATATAGGCGTCGCCGACAAAGGCCGGCTCGAGCGGCATCTTGTCCTCGATGCCCTTGATGCCGGCAGCGATCAGGGCCGCGATGGCGAGATAGGGGTTGAGGTCGGCGCCGCCCATGCGGCATTCGACGCGGATGGATTTGGAATGCTCGCCGCAGAGGCGGAAGCCGGCCGTGCGGTTATCCGGCGACCAGATCGCCTTGGTGGGCGCGAAAGTGCCCGCCTGGAAGCGCTTATAGCTGTTGATATAGGGCGCGAGGAAATAGGTGATGTCGCGCGCATAGGCGAGCTGGCCGGCCATGAAATGCTTCATGAGGTCGCTCATGCCGCGCTCGTCCTTGCCGTCAACGAAGAGCGGCTTGCCGGATTTGTCGGCCAGCGACATATGGATGTGGCTCGATGAGCCAGCGAGGGTGTAATCCCACTTGGCCATGAACGTCACGGCCTTGCCCTGTGACCAGGCGATTTCCTTGGTGGCGTTCTTGAGCACCACATGGCGATCGGCCATGGTGAGGGCATCGGCATATTTGACGTTGATTTCTTCCTGGCCGGGGCCCCATTCACCCTTCGAGCTTTCCACCGGAATGCCGGAAGCCTGCAGGTGCTTACGCAGGGCCCGCATCACGCCTTCTTCCTTGGTGGTCTGGAAGATGTGGTAATCCTGAATGTAGTCGCCCGCCGTCTGCGCCCTGGCATGGCCATTTTGCGCGATGGTGCGGTAGTCCTCGTCGAACAGGTAGAATTCGAGCTCGGTGGCCGCATTGGCGGTGTAGCCCATGGCGGCAAGGCGCGCGATCTGCGCCTTGAGGATGGCGCGCGGGCTGTGGACAATCGGCTCGTGATGGTGGTGGTCGCTGAGATCGCAGAGCACGATCGCGGTGCCGTCGAGCCAGTTGGCCTTCATCAGCGTATCGAGGTCCGGCTTCATGACGAAATCGCCATAGCCCTTGCCCCAGTTGGCGGCCTCGTAGCCGGGGACGGGCTCCATGTCGATATCGTCGGCGAGGAGATAGTCGCAGCCATGGGTTTCGTCATTGGCGACTTCGAGGAAATACTCGGCCTGGAAGCGCTTGCCGATCATCCGCCCCTGCATGTCGGGGAAGGCGACGAGCACGGTATCGATGCTGCCCGCTGCGACGTCCTTGCGCAGTTCGGCAAGAGTGTAGGCCATGAAAATCTCCTCGTTTGGTCGATCCCCGCCGGGTCATCCCGGCGCAGGCCGGGATCCATGTCCGTGGTGTTCCGCATGCACCCAGCGCGGGGAAGGGTCACCGCATGGATTCCGGCCTGCGCCGGAATGACATCGGGGGTGGGAGGGCGCAGTGCGTGACCGCGCCCTCGTTAGCTTTACGCCTTGTGCGCCAGGGCGAACTCTTCCTCAGGCGACAGGATCAGCTTGTTGCGGCCGATGGCGGCGAAGTAGACGATGCCAACAGCGCACCACAGCACCACCCAGATCACGCCCTTGAAGAAGTTGGGGTCCTGCATCTGGTAGTACAGCGTTATCGCCGCGATGATGATTGTGACGATGGCGCCAGGAATGCCCAGCGGCGAGCGGAACGGCCGCTCGATATTGGGCTGGTTGCGCCGCAGGATGATGAAGCTGAGCGCCTGCATAATGTAGCTCAGCATCGCGCCAAACACGGCCATGTTGAGCAGCACCGTGCCGATGATGTCGTCGCCCAGCTGGGTTTCGCCACCGCCGCCGCCGCCATTGGCGAACCAGATGATCAGCATCACGGCCAGGCCCAGCAGCGCCCCTGATATCATGGCGATATGCGGGGTCTTGTACTTTTCATGCGTCACCGAGAGGGCCGACGGAAAGTAGCCGGCACGGCTCAGCGAATAGACCTGGCGGCCCTGCGCATAGAGGATGGTGTGGAACGAGGCGATGAGGCCGGTGAGGGCCACGATGCCCAGGACCGTTGCGCCCGCATCGCCATAGATGGCGCGGAAGCCGTCGAGCAGTGGCTCGAGCGAGGTGCCGAGCGCGAAGCTGCCGATGCCGTTCACCGACGGGTTGAGCAGCACAATCATGAAGGCCGACAGCACGAGCGTGGCAAAGCCCAGCAGGATGCCGCGCGGCAGGTCACGCTTGGGATCGACCGATTCCTCGGCAGCCAGCGGCACCTGCTCGATGGCAAGAAACAGCCAAACCGCGAAGGGCAGCGTGGCAAGCACGCCCTGCCAGCCAAAGGGGAACCAGGAGCCGTTGCCCTCAGGCAACTCGACGGCCTTGCCGTCTACGCCGACACCGATATTGAGCGCCCAGCGGCCAAAATCCATGTTGGGAATGGCCGAGATCCAGAACACCACCAGCACGGCCAAAGAGATCAGGGTGACGACCAGCGTCACCTTGTAGCTCAACGCCACGCCATAGATGTTGAGAGCGAGGAACACCGCGTAGAAGACGATCCACAGGATCGGGTAGAGCGATGTATCCATGCCGGTAATCGAGCCGAAATAGCCCGATATGAAGGTAACGATCACCGCCGGGGTAAGCACATATTCGACGTTTTCAAAGAGACCCGTGACGAACCCACCCCATGGCCCCATGGAGGTGCGGGCGAAGGAATAGGCCGCCCCGGTATGGGGCAAAGCAGGGCTCATTTCGGCGATCGAGGAGACCAGGCCCATATACATGATGGCGATGATGCCGCCGGCAACCAGCATGCCGCCCCAGCCGCCGGTGGCAAAGCCGAAGTTCCAGCCAGAGAAATGGCCGGAAATCACCGCGCCCACACCCAATGCCCACAGCGACCAGATGCCGGCATAGCGTTCGAGCCCGCGCTTTGCGAAATAGTCCTTGTCGCGCGTCGCATAGGCGACACTGCCGACCCTCTTGGTATCAGTCATAGTCACGTCCCCCTGAAGTAGCCCACGGTTAAGTCTAGACTGCCATTGCCCCTTTGCGCGCCTGCCGCGCCGCTTCGAGGCAACGGGCCAGCCGGGTCGACCACAGGGTCACGCCGGCAGGTTCGAGAATTTCGTCATTGCGGATTTCGATCATGGTGGCGTCGAGCCCCCGCCCGTCGCCATGCTTCTCCAGCGTCAGGGTGACGCCGTTGAGCGCCGCATAAGGCTCGTTCCAGCCGATGTTGAGGCCGGGCTCCGCATCGGTCAGCGCATCGAACAGCGCCCGGGTATAGGCGGGGTCCGCGCCATGGATCAGCCCGATGGGCCAGGGCCGCGCCACGCCGTGATAGACCGGAGTGAAGGAGTGCATGCAGACCAGCACGGTTTCCTGTCCGGCATGGCGCCGCGCCTCCAGCAGCGTCTCGATGGACGCATGGTAGGGCTTGTGGAAATGCTCGATCCGATACTGGCGCTCCTCGGGAGGCAGGTTCTCATTGGCGGCGATGCGCGTCGTCTCGGACAGGGTCCAGATCAGGTCCGGTGCATCCAGGTCGCGGTTGCAGTCGATGACGATGCGCGACACGGTGGATTGCACCAGGGGGGCATCCAGCAATTCGGAAAGCCGGCGGCTGACGGCCAGTGCACCCGGGTCCCAGGCGATATGGCTCACTCGTTCGGCCTGTGTGAGGCCCATCGTGCCGTACTTTTCCGGAATGCGGTTGCTGGCATGGTCGCAGACGATGACGAAGGGCGACCGCCCCCGTGCATTGGAAACCAGCACCGCCTTTTGCCCGCCAATATCCATTTAGCCTCTACGCATGGCCGATTAACTTCTGTATCAGTAGTTCCACATTGCTCAAAACTGTCAATGCTGAAATCACAAATTCAGAGGGGCGCATGGAGGGGAAATCGGTCGCGGGGCGTATCCACGACGCGATCCATCGGCTGACGGCAGCGGAAAAGCGGGCGGCGCGGGGGCTTCTGGGGTCCTATCCGACCTTGGGCCTGGCCCCGGTCGCCGAGTTCGCCCAGCAGGCCGGCGCGAGTTCGGCCACCGTCCTGCGCTTCGTGGCGCAACTGGGCTACAAATCCTATCCCGATTTCCAGCGGGCCCTGCGCGAGGAACTAGAGGAACGCTCCAAGTCGCCCCTGCAGCGCAGCCAGTCTGCCAGCGGCCAGCCGGCGGGGGACAAGAATTTTCTCGACCGGTTCGTGACCCAGGAGATCGAAAACCTGCGCGGTTCGGCGTCGCTCATCCCAGCATCCGAATTCGAGGAAGTCTGCGAGCGGCTGGCCGATACAAGAGGGGCCTGCTGGCTGGCCGGCGGCCGGTTCACCGATTTCGTCGCCGGCTATATGGAGGCCCATCTGCGCCTGATCCGGCAGAGCGTGCGGCGGCTCGACGGGCGCGTCGCCACCCGCGCCGACCAGTTGATCGACGTCAAGCCGGGCGACGTCGCCATCATCTTCGATGTCCGGCGCTATGATCCGGGGCTTGTCGATGTCTCCGTCGAGCTGGCCGCCCGCCGGGCACAGATCGTGCTTGTTACCGATGAGTGGATGAGCCCGGTCAGCCGCTTCGCCAAGCTGGTGCTGCCCTGCCGGACCGATATGGGGCGCACCTGGGACGCCAATGGCGCGCTGTTCACCGTGGTCGAAGCGGTGATCGCTCGCACCACCGAACTGAGTTGGCCCACCGCCAGCAAGCGGATGGGCAGCATCGAGGGCGTGTAGGGGATGCCAAGGGTGTCCTCATGTTGAATTCACACGCTGGATCGTTACCCTCGGGCTTGGCCCGAGGGCGTTGGACTTTGCGAAGCGTTCGAAAAATGAAGAGCCCTCGGGTCAAACCCGAGGGTGACGGCCGTTGGGTGGGAATGCGGCCAAGCTAGTCGGTCTTCTTCAGCCTCAGAAAATCCTCGGCGCTCATCGTGATGTTCGGATCAAATTCCCCGATGGCCTTCTCGTCCTTGCCGGTATAGGCGAGGCCCTTGAGCACAGTCTGGATGACATTGATGCGGCCACGGCGCTTGTCGTTGGCGCGGATGACGGTCCAGGGCGCGTGCGGGCAATCGGTGCGCTTGAGCATCTCGTCGCGGGCCGCGGTATAGGCGTCCCACTTGTGCAGGGCCTCCATGTCGATGGGCGAGAGTTTCCATATCTTGAGCGGATCGTGGCGGCGGTCATGGAAGCGCTTAAGCTGCATTTCGCGACCGATCGACAGCCAGAACTTGAACAGATGGATGCCGTCATTGGTGATGCGCTTCTCGAATTCCGGCGCTTCATCGAGGAAGTGCTCGACCTGCTCGGGCGTGGCAAAGCCCATGACCTTCTCGACACCCGCCCGGTTATACCAGGAGCGGTCGAACAGCACGGTTTCCCCGGCGGCCGGCAGCCAGTCGACATAGCGCTGGAAATACCATTGCGTGCGTTCGCGGTCATTCGGCTTGGGCAGGGCGGCGATGAGGTTGTAGCGGGGATTGAGGTTTTCGAGATAGGTCTTGATGGTGCCGCCCTTGCCCGCAGCATCCCGCCCCTCGAACACGATCATGATGCGCTCGCCCGATGTGGCCAGGTGCGCCTGCAGCAATACCAGTTGCTTTTGCAGCTCATACATCTGCGCTTCATAGATGTCGCCATCCAGCTTATCCTCGTAAGGATAGCCGCCTGAGGTCATCGCACGTTTCTTGATCGCCTTGGGCAGTTCCGGATTTTCGAGGTCGAAACCATCAAGAGGGTCGGTCACAGGTGTCTCTCCGTTGTCATCTTCACCGTGCTATGAAGGCGCCCCCGCGCGCAAGGGGCCTCGCAACTGGCTGATTCTCAGAAACAAAACATGGATGACCTCCGGGCGACCCGCCCCATCTCGCCCCTGACGGTGGCGCTGGCACGCCTGGCTGCGCAGGGCGGCCTGCTGGCCGGCATCCTTGCCGTCTTCATCGGCCTGGCGCTGTTTGGCGAGGTCGGCATTGTCGCGGCCCTGCTTGGCTATCTGGCCATTTTGGCGGCTGTCCTCGTGCTCCCAGGCAACACCGTCACGGTGACGCAGATGGTCGAGACGCCGCACCCGGCCGCCGCTGCGGATGACGCGGTCTTTGCCTTTGCCGACGCCCTGGCCGATCCTTGCCTGGTGCTCGACCGCCGCAGCGTCGTGCTTCACGCCAATGCGGCAGCCCGCCGGCAGTTCCCTTCGGTGAGCAATGGCAACCCGATCACCTTCTCGCTGCGCAATCCCGAACTGGTCGGGGCCATCGACCTGGCCATGCGTGGCGGTGCGGTCCACACGGTCGAGCTGCATGAGACGGTGCCGTCCGAAACCTGGGACAAGGTCGTGGTGTCGCCGCTGCGCCGGACCGGCCGCGACTGGTTCGCCGACGACAACAGGCAACTGGTGGTGACATTCCAGAGCCTCACCGAGCTCAAGCGCGTCGATGCGCTGCGCTCCGATTTCATCGCCAATGCCAGCCATGAATTGCGGACGCCGCTCGCCTCGTTGCGCGGCTTCATCGATACGCTGCTCGGGCCGGCCGCCAAGGATGCCGCCGCGCGGGAAAAATTCCTCGGCATCATGCGCGGCCAGGCCGAGCGCATGAGCAAGCTGATCGACGACCTCCTGAGCCTGTCGCGCATCGAGATGCACCAGCATGTGCGGCCCACCGGCAGCATCGACCTGGCAGCCCTGCTGCGCGAAGTGCGCGAGGGGCTGATGATGCAGGCCAAGGCGGCCGATGTCGAAATCCGTCTGAGCCTGTTCGAGGGCCCGAGCATCACGACCGGCGATCGGGGCCAGCTTTATGAAGTGTTCGAGAACCTGCTGGACAATGCGGTCAAGTATGGCGCGAGCGGCAAGTATGTCGAGGTGAGCCTCGCCCCGGCCGGCCGGCCGGGTTTTCAGCATCAGGTAACTGTCATCGACCACGGCCCGGGCGTCGAGCCCGAGCATGTGCCGCGCTTGACCGAACGGTTCTACCGCATCGATGCCGAGGTCAGCCGCAAGAAGAAGGGCACGGGCCTTGGCCTCGCCATCGTCAAGCACATCGTCAACCGCCATCGCGGGCAGCTTTCGTTCAGGAGCAAGCCGGGCGAGGGCATGCGGGTGGATGTGTTTCTGCCTTAGGCGCGATGCTCTGCTGCGCCTCGATGTTACCCATCCACCGGGCGTCACCCTCGGGTTTGACCCGAGGGCTCTTCACTTACCAGGCGCTCTGCTAAGTACAGTGCCCTCGGGTCAAGCCCAAGGGTGACATGCGGTGGTGTGTTGCAGGTCGATGACTGCTCGTCACTTCAAACAAAAAGGGCGCCCGGTGGCGCCCTTCGTCGTTCTGTGATCGCGCCTCAGCGCCGCTTCTTGTCGACCTGGTGGTACGCCCGGCGCGAGTGGAACTCGCAATAGGGGCCGGTCTCGAGGCTATGCTGGCCGCAGAAGTAGAAGTCCTTGGTCAGCGGATCGCCGATCGGCCACTTGCAGGTGGCTTCGGTGAGCTGCAGCAGGCTCAGGCGCTTGTCCTCGGGGATGAACAGTTCCGCCGCGGCAGGCGCCACATAGAGCTGCTGCTCCATTTCCGGATTATGCGCCAGCGCGGTTGCGCCGATTGATTGCGGCCGCGACGACATCTGTGGACGCACCTTGCCGGCGCCACCACCCATGCTCGAAATGCCGGCCGAGGGGCTGGCCACGCGGCGCGGCGCCGGGCGGGCTGCCGGGCGCGCACGCGGTGCCGAATTGGTCGGCTTGGCGCGGGCAGACAGCTTGAGGCGATGCACTTTGCCGATCACGGCGTTGCGGGTAACCCCTTCGCCCAGCTCGCCGGCGATCTGGCTGGCCGAGAGGCCTTCCATCCAGAGCTTCTTCAAAGTCTCGACGCGCTCGTCAGTCCAGCCCGCCGATTGTGCTCCTGAAACCATCGTCAAAACAGAATCCTTCATTGCGCTGCCAAATGGCCATGGCAACCATCAAACGCTAGGCGTCGTATGTTAGGTGGGTCCGCCACACGAGATATCGTGTTCCCAATGCCATGTAGTTTACGACATCGGCGGAATCGGGATCAAGAGTCGGGGGCGACTTTCCCCGTAAATTCACTGGTTAAAATTGTCCTAACAAACCATGAGTCAAATCAGGGGCTTGGGCGGCGATCATTGACTTATCTGACGAAAATGGCCTAACTCTGACACCGAAACGCGCTGCGCAATGAGCGCGTTTTTGGTTTTTGTGGCGGTATTGTCACGCATCGCCGCTAGCCTCGTTTTCAACCCTGCAATCGAAGGAAATTGTCCATGTCTGCGCTCTACGGCACCTATGCCCGGTCCGATCTCGCTTTCGAGCGGGGCGAGGGCATGCGCCTGTATGACCAGCATGGCCGAGACTATCTCGATTTCCATTCCGGCATCGCGGTCAACGCGCTGGGCCATGGCGACCCCCACATCGTCTCGGCGCTGAAATCGGCGGCCGACAAGGTCTGGCACACCTCCAACGTCTTCACCATTCCCGAACAGGAACGGCTGGGCCAGCGGCTGGCGGACGCCACTTTCGCGGATTCGGTGTTCTTCACCAATTCGGGCGCCGAGGCGCTCGAATGCGCCATCAAGACGGCACGGCACTATTTCTGGGCCAAGGGCGAGGTCGACCGCTACGAGATCATCGCCTTTACCGGCTCGTTCCATGGCCGCACGCTGGGCACCATCGCCGCCGGCGGCAATCCGAGCTACCTGGAAGGCTTCGGCCCGCCAATGCCCGGTTTCAAGCATACCGCGCCGGGCGATCTGGATGCGGTCAGGGCACTGATCGGGCCGCAGACCTGCGCCATCCTGATCGAGACCGTGCAGGGCGAGGGCGGCGTCACCGCCATGACATCAGAATTCATGCAGGGCCTGCGCGCGCTCTGCGACGAACACGGCATGCTGCTGATCCTCGACGAAGTGCAATGCGGCTATGGCCGGACCGGGCGCTTCTTTGCCTTCGAGTGGAGCGGCATCACGCCCGATATCGTCGCGGTGGCCAAGGCCATTGGCGGCGGCTTCCCGCTCGGGGCGTGCCTGGCCAAGGGCGATGTCGCGGCATCCATGGTGCCCGGTACGCATGGTTCGACCTATGGCGGCAATCCGCTGGCATCGGCCGTCGGCAATGCCGTGCTCGACCGCATCCTGGCGCCCGGCTTCATCGACCATGTCAACCAGATGGGCCAGAAGCTGGCCTGGCACCTGCAGCAACTGGCGCAGAAATATCCCGACTATGTGCTCGAACTGCGCGGCAAGGGCCTGCTCGCCGGCATCAAGATCACCCCACCGGTACGCGACTTCGTCGCCCGGCTGCGCGACGATCATCGCATGCTGGCCATCGGCGCCGGCGACAATGTGCTGCGGCTCATTCCGCCGCTGATCGTCACCGAGGCGGAGATCGAGGAGGCGATGGCCAAGCTCGGCGACGCCTTCGACGCCATCGAGGCCGAAACGGCGTCGGTTCCGGCGGTTGGCTGAGATGGACTTGAGTGTCCGCTATTTTGGTCGGCGACGACGCGGTCTGTTTCCTCCTCCCTGAGGGAAGGAGAGAACTCGCGTATGCTCTGAACAACCATAGCGTCAAAAAGGAACCCGGCCCATGACATCGACCGGCACCCCACGGCATTTTCTTTCGATCGACGACTTCACCTATCCCGAACTGCGCGGCATGCTTGATGCGGCCGGCTCGCTCAAATCCCGCCTCAAGCAGGGCGATCGCCCGCAGCCGCTCAAGGACAAGGTCCTGGCCATGATCTTCGAGCGCCAGTCCACCCGCACCCGCGTCAGCTTCGATGTCGGCATGCGCCAGCTGGGTGGCGAGACCATCATGCTGTCGGGTCAGGAAATGCAGCTCAGCCGTGAGGAAACGCTGGCCGATACGGCTCGCGTGCTCAGCCGCTATGTCGATGCCATCATGATCCGCATCCTGAGCCACGCCGACCTGCTCGACCTGGCCGAGGCCGCCACGGTCCCTGTCATCAACGGGCTGACGCGCCGCGCCCATCCCTGCCAGATCATGGCTGACCTCATGACCTTCGAAGAGCACCGCGGCAATATCAGGGGCGCGAAGGTGGCCTGGGTCGGCGACAGCAACAATGTGCTGCATTCCTGGGTGAACGCGGCCGAGCTGTTCGAATGCCACCTGACCATCGCGACACCCGAGGAATATAGCCCCGAAAAGGACCTGATGGACGACATCAAGCGGGCCGGGGACTTCGTCAAGCTGATCGAGGACCCCCGCGAGGCTGTCGAGGGCGCCGACCTCGTCATCACCGACACCTGGGTCTCGATGGGCGATGTCGACGTCGCCGAGCGCCGCCGGGTCTTGAAACCCTACCAGGTCAACACCAGTTTGATGGCCTTGGCGGACAAGAACGCCCTGTTCATGCATGACCTGCCCGCCCATCGTGGCGATGAGGTGACCGACGAGGTGATCGACGGTCCGCAATCGGTTGTGTGGGACGAGGCCGAAAACCGCCTGCATGCCCAAAAAGCCATCCTGTGCTGGGCCTTCGGGGCAGACGTGAACTAGGTTGCGACTGATCTATTCTATCGCGTCATTCCCGCGAATGCGGGGAATCCACTCTTCGATTTGACCCGAAGGAGTGGATTCCCGCTTGCGCGGGAATGACGTTGTGGTTTGAACGAACAGCTGGTGGCACGTTTCGCCTTGAGGGTTTAGCCTCAAGAAAGCCAAGAGAATGACGACGGATACGACTGCCATGAACGAGAACCTGATGAGTGCCCTGGGGCTCGACCGGCCGGAAAGCCGCGATGATACCGTGGTGCCGTTCACCCTCGATAGGCTCGACACCCGCGGCCGCAGCGTGCGGCTGGGCGATGCGCTCGATACCATCCTCTCCCGCCACAACTATCCCGCTCCGGTGGCCCGGTTGCTCGGCGAGGCAGTGGTGCTGGCCGCCCTGATCGGCTCGTCCCTCAAATTCGAGGGCCGTTTTATCATGCAGACCCAGACCGATGGTCCGGTGAACCTGATCGTGGTCGATTTCGACGCGCCCGACGGGCTGCGCGGCTACGCCCGCTTCGATCATGAGGCGCTGCTCAAGGCAGCCGCGGAGGGTCGTACAAGGCCACACGAACTGCTGGGCAACGGCCACCTGGCCATGACCATCGACCAGGGACCCAATACCGAGCGCTATCAGGGCATCGTGGCCCTGCACGGCAATTCCCTGGAAGAAGTGGCGCATACCTATTTCATGCAGTCCGAGCAGATCCCAACACAGGTCCGGCTGGCGGTCGCCGAGTTCACCAAGAAGGGTGACCATCGCCCGCACTGGCGTGCCGGCGGCGTGCTGATCCAGCATCTGCCCGAGCATGGCATCTCGCATATGGCCGATCTGCCTGGCGACGGCAATTTCGACAATCCGGAAACGGCCGACCCCGATTTTGTCGAGGCCGACGGCTGGAACGAAGCCAAGATCCACCTGGCCACCCTGGATGATCTTGAACTGGCCGATCCAGACCTGAGCTCGGAACGCCTGCTGTTCCGGCTCTATCACGAGACTGGCGTCCGCGTGTTCACCCCTCTGCCAATGGTGGAGCGCTGCACCTGCTCGGCCGACCGTATCGAGGACATGCTGGCCACCAGCTTCACCGCCGAAGACCGCGAGGAAATGGCCGTGAACGGAGAGATAGAAGTGGTCTGCGAATTCTGCTCGACCGCCTATCGCTTCAACCCGCACCAGTTCAACGCCAAGCATTGAGACGGAACGGCCGCCCGGCGGCCGTCCCCATCGCCCGCCGGCCCGCATGATGTATTCCCGCCAGATCTCGCTTGCAGGGAACGCAATATTGGCGTCGAACAACTAGCCTTTGCTCTAAATCTATATCAGTATTGAGAATATCGGCTGTGCCGGGGGCGCAGCCGTCTCTTGCTTGGGGGCAGGGCCATGACAGTGTACAGGGTCGATAGACCGGACGATCACCTCGGAATGCCGATGTACAAGCGCTGATCCGGACCGCGTTCGATGTCCGATGCGCTGGACCTGACCAGAGCCATTCTGGCCGAGCCTGATGACGCACGCGCCCTGCGGGTGCTGGAGGCGGCGCTGGAGCGCGAGGTCGATGTGCTGCGCTATTGCGCGGCGACGCTCGGCCTGGGTGCGGATCTCGTCATGCAGCGTGCCGCCGCCTGGGCCGGCTATGCCTTCTATGAACGCGTGCCGCTGGGGGCGCAGGGCGATGCCCAGCCGACCAAGCTCGAAGCGCTGGCCAGCGTCCGCCTGTTTCGGGTGCAGCTGCTGGATCGCGAGGTCGCCTTTGCGGCGCCCGGATTCTTCGATGTCATTCGCCTCCGCAACAAGAAGAGCACAACGCCCCGGCTGCTCAACCTGCTGTTCTTCGTGCCCGAGCCGGCGCTGCGCGAATATCTCGCCCAGGCCGCCGCGCCGGCCCTGATCGATGGCGCGCGGCAGAACCTGGCGCGGCGATGGCCCTATGCCTCCGCCCATCTCGAGCTGACCCTGCTGGCTCGGCTCGGCTTTGTCGGTGCCCTGGCGCTGCTGGCGTCGAGCCTCTTGCTGGCCCCGTTCGTCGCGCAAGTGTGGCTGCTGCCCCTGGCCTGCGGCATGCTGCTCCTGCCTGCGGCGATCCGGCTTGGCGCGGTATTCACGCCGATTCGGCCAGCCCCGTCGCTCCGCCGCCCGCCCGATGAGGAACTGCCCGACTATTCGGTGCTAATCCCACTCTACAATGAAGCCGAGATGGTCCCCCAGCTCTATGCTGCCATGGCTGCGCTGGACTATCCGGCCGAACGCCTCGACATCAAGTTCGTGGTGGAGGCGCGTTCGGTGGATACGGTGGCCGCGGTCCGCGCCGGGCTGAGCGATCCACGCTTCTCGCTGGTGACTGTGCCCGATGCCTTGCCTCGCACCAAGCCCAAGGCGCTCGATTTCGCGCTGCCGCTTTGCCGGGGCGAGCATGTCGTCGTCTTCGACGCCGAGGACGTGCCCGATCCCGACCAGCTGTGGAAGGCCGCTTTGCGGTTTCGCGACGCCGATGACCTGGTCTGCCTGCAGGCGCCGCTGGTGATCGACAATGGCTCCCGCAACTGGCTTGCGGCCTTGTTTGCGGGCGAATATGCCGGCCTGTTCCTGGTGCTGCTGCCGGCCCTGGCACGCTGGCGCCTGCCCATGCCACTGGGTGGGACCTCAAACCACTTTCGCCTCAAGGTGCTCCGCGAACTGGGTGGCTGGGATGCCTATAACGTCACCGAGGATGCCGATCTTGGCCTGCGCCTGGCGCGACGACGGCTGCGCGTCGAGGTGCTGGCCTCGTCAACGCGCGAGGCCGCGCCGACCCAGTTGCTGCCCTGGATCGGCCAGCGCACCCGCTGGATAAAGGGCTGGATGCAGACCTTCATCGTGCATAATCGCGATCCGGGCCGGCTCATGGCCGAAATGGGCCTGCCGGCCTTTCTGGTGGTCGAGGCGCTGTTGCTCGGTATGATCCTGGCGCCGATGCTGCATTGCGGCTTCGCCCTGCTGCTGCTGGTCCGCTGGCTCTCCGGCATGGGGGGCCTCGATGCCAGCATCTGGACCGCATTCTATCTGGCGATACTGGCGCTGGGCTATGGCAGTGCGCTCGCCATGACGGGGCTTGGCCTGCACCGGCTTGGCAGGAGCGAATTGCTGCCGGCCCAGATCCTCTTGCCCGCCTATTGGCTGCTGATGGGCTTTGCCACGCTGCGTGCAGCACATGACCTGCTGGCGCGGCCCTTCTACTGGTTCAAGTCGCCGCATCGGCCAGCCAACACCCTGTCCAAGCGATGGCCGAGCCGGGCCCGATGGTGGCGACCCCGCGCTGACGGATGGGAAAAGATCCGTCTTGCCTGGATCGGCCTCCGGAGACCCCGGCCATAGCGGCCAGACCCGTAGCTGTCAGTTGTGGGTTCCGTATCGGCGCTGCTTGCCGGCGACCCGTGTGCCGAAGACGCGGTCGCGGCCGGCGGCCTTGGCGCTGTAGAGCGCCTCGTCGGCGACCTGGATGATCTCGGCGGCGCTGCGATGCAGATTGTCCGGCATATAGGTGGCGACGCCAACGCTGGCGGTGAGGACGCCGCGTTCGCTGCCTCGATGCGGCAGCTTGGCATCCGCCACCGAGCGCCGGAAGGCCTCGGCAACCAGATAGGCGCCGTCCTCGTCGGTATCGGGCAGGATGGCGGCGAATTCCTCCCCGCCATAGCGCGCCGCCATGTCGGCGGGCCGCTTGAGTGACCCCCGCAGATGCTTGGCCACGAGCCGGAGGGCGTCGTCGCCCGCCGGATGGCCATATTCGTCATTAAAGGCCTTGAAGCGATCGACATCGATGAGCAGCAAGCTCATCGGTGCGGCAGTCCGGGCGCTGCGGGCAATTTCGGTTTCCATCGCTTCGTCGAAGGCGCGGCGGTTCAAGAGCCCCGTCAGGCTATCGGTCCGCACCAGATGCTTGAGCTGGTCGGCGGCGGAATGCAGCGCCAGCTCGGCATTCTTGAGGCGGGTGACGTCGGTGACCACGACGAGGGTGCGGCCTTCACTGGTCGGGCGGGTGCGCACCTGCAGCCACCGGCCGTCAAACAGGTTGACCTCTTCTTCGCATTCAGAATGCAGGTTGCCGATGATCTGCTCGATCCAGGCAGCCTCGTGGCCGGCCGGAATACTGAGCTGCTCGCCGGTCTTGACCACTTCTTGCAGGATGTCGCGCAGATTGGCACCCGGTCGCCGGACCTCGCTCGTATAGGGGAAGAGGGCACGATACTGGTCGTTGCACAGGATGATGTTGCCCTGGCGGTCGAACATGGCAAGGCCGTCCGACATCTCCTCCAGCGCATAGGACAGCGTGTTGCGGCTGTCGATCAGATCCTGCCGCAATTGCCGATCGGCGGTGATGTCGCGTGTAACGCCCGCTATGCCGATCATGTCGCCATTGGCCCCATGCAGCGGTACCTTCGCGGTCGTAAACCAGCGTTCGGCCCCGGTCTCGTCCTGCAACAGTTCCTCGAGCTCGACCTGCGTCTCACGGCCGGCGATCAGGCTTTGCTCGGCAGCAAACAGGGCCGATGCGCGTTCGGGCGTGGCAATGTCGAAGTCGGTCTTGCCGATCATGTCGGTTGGGTTGGCGAAGCCATGCAGCCGCGCGACGCGCTCGTTGACCGCGACAAAGCGACCGTGTTGGTCCTTGATATAGTTGTAGTCCGGCGATTGCGCGAGGGCGGCGGCTAGAAGGTCGCGCTCCGCAGCGAAGCGCCGGGCCTGCAGGAAGATTACGCCGGCCAGGAAGATGGCGACCGTGTTGAGCACCGCCAGCGGTACCAGGTTGGGCAGCATCGTCCATGCCTGCTGCACCACGGCGCTGGTCGACGGAACGATGGCTGTCGCAATGCCCAGGCCAAGGGCATGCCAGGGCGTGATGGCGCCACGCCGCACGATCTGGCGCAGGACCAGTCCCACAGCGGCCACCGCGACGATCGTCACCACTGCCGGCAACACGACGCCACCCAGCACCACACGGAAGGTCAGAGCCATCACAAGCGTGATCGCTGCCGCCAGCGGTCCGCCGAAGAACGCCGAAAGCGCCACCAGGGAGAGGCGCAGGTCAAGAAAGCGGCCGGGCGCGATTTCGGCTGCCATCAACATGGTCGATACGGCGCCAAGCCCCATGACCGTGCCGAACAGGGCGGCGCGGCTTGCGCCGGGCACGCCGCGCAACCAGAATCGGGCATGGCCCCATGCCAGGACAAAAAGAGCAACGACGGCGAGATTGCCAGCAAGCATCTGCCAGGGTGACGTCAATCTGGCCTCCCGGGCCGGGCGGGGCGGCCACGCCCCAGGGTCCCCCTCAGGGATACCAGCTAAGCGTTCTCTATTCCTGAATCGGATCGAGTCATTCAGACGTTTGCCGTCACGAATGTGTTAGCTGCGTAGCCCCGGCGCTTCCTGCCCGGTGCTCTGCACATATTCGGTATAGCCGCCGCCATAGGTATGGACGCCCTCGGGCGTCAGTTCCAGCACGCGATTGGAGAGCGCGGCGAGGAAATGGCGGTCATGGCTGACGAACAGCATGGTGCCCTCATATTGGCTGAGGGCGGTGATGAGCATTTCCTTGGTGGCGATGTCGAGATGGTTGGTGGGCTCGTCGAGCACCAGGAAGTTCGGCGGATCGAACAGCATCATGGCCATCACCAGCCGTGCCTTCTCGCCGCCCGAGAGGACCCGGCACTTCTTTTCGATCTCGTCGCCCGAAAAGCCGAAGGCGCCGGCCAGTGCGCGCAGCGGCGCCTGTCCGGCCTGCGGGAAGGCGCTTTCGAGCTGCTTGAACACGGTCAGGTCGCCATCGAGCACGTCCATGGCATGCTGGGCAAAATAGGCCATCTTGACCGAGGGGCCGCGCGACACCGTGCCCTGGTCGGGATCGGCAGTGCCGGTCACCAGCTTGAGCAGGGTCGACTTGCCCGCGCCGTTGACGCCCATGATGCACCAGCGTTCCTTGCGGCGCACATGAAAGTCGAGCCCGTCATAGATGGTGCGGCTGCCATAGCTCTTGGAGACACCCTTGAGCAGGGCGACATCCTCGCCCGAGCGCGGGGCAGGGCGGAACTCGAATTCCACCGTCTGCCGCCGCTTGGGCGGTTCGACGCGGTCGATCTTGTCGAGCTTCTTGACCCGGCTCTGCACCTGCGCGGCATGGCTGGCGCGCGCCTTGAAACGGGCAATGAAATCCAGCTCCTTGGCCAGCATGGCCTGCTGGCGCTCGAACTGCGCCTGCTGGTTCTTCTCGGCAATGGCGCGCTGGCTCTGGTAGAACTCGTAATTGCCCGAATAGGTGGTGAGCGATCCGGCATCGATCTCGATGATCTTGGTGCAGATGCGGTTCATGAACTCGCGGTCATGGCTGGTCATGAACAGCGCGCCCGAATAATTCTGCAGGAAATCTTCCAGCCAGATCAGGCTTTCCAGGTCGAGATGGTTGCTCGGCTCGTCCAGCAGCAGCGCATCGGGACGCATCAGGAGTATCCGGGCCAGGGCCACGCGCATCTTCCAGCCGCCACTGAGCGCGCCGACATCGCCGTCCATCATCTCCTGGCTGAAGCCAAGGCCGTCGAGCACCTCGCGGGCGCGGCCATCGAGCGAATAGCCGTCGAGCTCCTCGAACTGGTGCTGCACCTCGCCATAGCGCTCGATGATGGCATCCATGTCATCGGCCTTGTCGGGGTCGCCCATATCGGCCTCGAGCGCCCGCATCTCGGTGATGAGGGCGCTGACCGGGCCGGCGCCATCCATCACTTCGGCGACCACAGGCCGACCTTCCATCTCGCCCACATCCTGGCTGAAATAGCCTATGGTCATGCCGCGATCGATCGAAACCTGGCCCTCGTCGGGCTGTTCCTCGCCGGTAATCATGCGGAAGAGGGTGGTCTTGCCAGCGCCATTGGGGCCGACCAGGCCGACCTTCTCACCCTTGAGCAGCGTTGCCGATGCGTCGATGAAGACGATCTGCTTGCCGTTCTGCTTACCGATGCTTTCGAGACGTATCATTGCCGTGCGGATTCCTGCGGCCGGCCAATGGGCACAGCGAACGCGCCCGTAAAGCACTGCGGGGCCGAAGGCGCAAGCCTGCCGGTGTCACAGGGGGTATGCGATCAGCCCAGCGTTTCGGCCAAGAGGTCAAAGACCAGCCTGATGCGACGGCTGGTATGCAGCTCGCGACGCACCACCAGCCAGATCGGTACGTCGAACGGCGCCAGCTCCGGCAGGACCGGCTCGACGCCATCGGCCCCCTCGGCCACCTCGCGAAACATGACGCCGATGCCCAGGCCCTGCCGGATCATCTGCCAGGCAGTGACGACGCTGCCGGTGGTCCAGCGGAAATTGCGCCGCGTCACCGGCACGCCGCGCGCATTGAGATCGGCTACCAGGCCATCCGCGGCCGAATAGCCGATGAAGTCGTCATCGGCGAGATCGGCGGCGCCGGCCGGGCGACCGTGGGCGTTCAGGTAGCTGGTCGCGCCATAAAGATGCGCCGTGGTGCCGCGGCAACGCCGGGCAATCAGGTCCGGCTGCTCGGGCGACACGTGGCGGATGGCGATGTCTGCCTCCCGCCGCATCAGGTCGCGGACATCGTTGGCGGCCACGACATCCACCTCGATGCCCGGTGCCACCTCATGCAGGCGCTTGAGGATCGGGGGCAGTGTATAGGCGGCGACGATATCGCTGGCGGTGATGCGCACCAGCCCCTCGACGGCCTGCGATTGGCCCGAGGCGATGAGGGACAGGCGGCTTGCCGCCTCGCTCATCGACCGCGCCGACTCGAACAGCTCCCGCCCGGCACTGGTGAGGCTCAGCGAGCGGCCGACGCGTTCGAACAGCAGCACGCCGAGGTCCTGTTCCAGCGCCGCGACCTGCCGGCCCACGGTCGGCTGCGTCAGGTCAAGCTGGCGCGCCGCAGCCGACAGCGAGCCGGTCTCGACCGTGGCGAGGAAGGCGTGCAGCTGGTTCCAGTCGGGGTAATGCGAACTCATGCGCTGATGTATATCGCTCGTGCGAATTTCTGCAATTTCGTTTCAGCGCGCCCGCCACTATCCTTTGCTGCATAGACAGGAGCAAAACTATGGGCGAGGACAGGTTCTGGGATCGGCTGGCCGAACGCTACGCGCGGCAGCCGATCGCCGACGAGGCGGCCTATCAGCGCAAGCTGCAGATCACGCGCGACTACCTGCGCCCGGACATGGATGTGCTGGAATTCGGCTGCGGGACCGGTGGTACCGCCATCCTCCAGGCGCCCTATGTCCGGCACATCACGGCCATTGATTTCTCCCAGGCCATGCTGGACATTGCCCGCGCCAAGGCCGCCGCCGCGGGCACCGGCAACGTGACCTTCGAGCGCGCCGACATCACCAGCTTCGTGGCGCCCGAGGGCAGTTTCGATGTGATCCTGGGCCTCAGCATCCTGCACCTGCTGGCCGACAAGGATGCCGTCATCGCCAGGGTGTTCCGCCTGCTCAAGCCGGGTGGCGTGTTCATCAGCAGCACGACGTGTGTGGGCGACACCATGGGCGCCTTCAAGTTCATCGCGCCGCTCGGCAAGGCGCTGGGCCTGCTGCCGCAACTCGACGTGATGACCTCGGTCGAACTGGTCGCTAGCCTTACCGGCGCCGGCTTCGCCATCGAGCAGCAATGGCAGCCGGGCCGGGGGAAAGCCGTGTTCATCGTTGCCCGTGCAGGGTCGCGCGGCCCGCAAGGACGGGTCACCAGCGGTGAGGGTGCAATGAGCCGAACAGCCTGAAAGGCCTGTAATATCTGGCTTTTTCTCCTGACGCAGCCAGATTCCGCGGCCGTGTTTTTTGCTATTTACATATAATAGTACTTTATATAGCGTCCTCGCATCGTCGCAGGTGAACACGCCGCGACGGCCACATTGGGAGGACATCGTGACCATCATTTCCAAGCTCGCCATCGCGGCGAGCCTCGCTACCGCTTTGACCTCGGTCAGCATTGCCCAGGAAAACCTTTCGGGCCTCGTCGTCGGCTTCAGCCAGATCGGCTCGGAATCGGGCTGGCGCGCCGCCGAGACCTCGGTGACCAAGCAGCAGGCCGAAGCTCTCGGCATCGATCTCAAGTTTGCCGATGCCCAGCAGAAGCAGGAAAACCAGATCAAGGCGATCCGCGGCTTCATCGCCCAGGGTGTCGATGCCATCCTGGTCGCTCCCGTGGTCGCCACCGGCTGGGACGACGTGCTGACCGAAGCCAAGGAAGCCGAAATCCCGGTGATCCTGCTCGATCGCGGCGTCGATGCGCCCGAAGACCTCTACCTGACCTCGGTTGCTTCCGACCAGGTCAAGGAAGGCCGCGTTGCCGGCGAATGGCTGGTGGCTGAAGTCGGCGATGCCGATTGCAAGATCGTCGAGCTGCAGGGCACCGTGGGTTCCACCCCGGCCATCAACCGCAAGCAGGGCTTCGAAGAGGCCATTGCCGGCCACGCCAACCTCACCATCGTCCGCAGCCAGACCGGCGACTTCACCCGCGCCAAGGGCAAGGAAGTGATGGAAGGCTTCATCAAGGCCGAAAACGGCGGCGCCGACATCTGCGCGGTCTATGCCCACAATGACGACATGGCCGTTGGCGCCATCCAGGCCATCAAGGATGCCGGCCTCAAGCCCGGCACCGACATCAAGGTGGTCTCCATCGACGCCGTGCCCGATATCTTCGCCGCCATGGTTGCCGGCGAAGCCAATGCCACGGTCGAGCTGACCCCCAACATGGCCGGTCCCGCCTTTGAAGCCCTCTCGGCCTATCTGGCCGACGGCACCGAACCCGAGAAGTTCATCATCACCGAGTCCAAGCTCTATACGCCTGCTGATAACCCGCAGGGCGAGTATGACACCCGCAAGGGTCTGGGCTACTAAGCTCGACAAATACCGGATACCTCCGCAACGTCACCACCCGGCTCGTCCGGGTGGTCCATTGCGGGCTGCTGGATTGCCCGGACAAGCCGGGCAATGACGGCCGAACCGAAATCGGTGCTAAGCTGAATCGGCTGACTGGGGGAGGGGCGATATGGCGGACAACAACTACGTGCTCGAAGCACGCGGCGTCCTCAAGATCTTTGGCAACCATGTTGCTCTCGATGGCGTCGATTTCGGCCTGCGCTCGGGCGAAGTCCATGCCCTGCTGGGCGAAAATGGTGCCGGCAAATCCACCCTCATCAAAATACTGACCGGCGCCTACCAGCCCGATGGCGGCGGCATCTATGTCGATGGCGCCAAGGTGTCGCTCGACAATCCCCTGCATGCCCAGACCTTCGGCATCGGCACGGTCTACCAGGAGGTCAACCTGCTGCCGAACCGCTCGGTGGCGGAAAACCTCTTTCTCGGGCACCAGCCACGCCGCTTCGGCTTCGTCGATTTCCGCAAGATGGAAGCCGATGCCCGTGCGCTGCTGGCCATCTATGATCTTCATATCGACCCGGCGAGCGAATTGGGGACCCATTCGGTTGCCGTGCAGCAGATCGTCGCCATTGCGCGGGCCGTCCAGCTTTCGGGCAAGGTGCTGATCCTGGACGAACCCACCGCCAGCCTCGACCGCAACGAGGTCGAACGCCTGTTCGAGGTGGTGCGCGGCCTCAAGGCGCGCGGCCTGGCGATCATCTTCATCACCCATTTCCTCGATCAGGTCTTCGCCCTTGCCGACCGCGTTACGGTGCTGCGCAACGGCAAGCTGGTCGACACCAGGCAGCTCGATGCGCTCAGCCGCACCGACGTGGTCCGCCTGATGCTGGGCAAGGATATCGCCTTTTCCGGCGCCACCGATGTCGAGCCCAGCGAGAATCCGGACGAAGTGCTGCTCGAATTCAAGGGCTACGGTCGCAAGCGCGGCGTGCTGCCCTTCGATCTCACCATCCACAAGGGCGAGGTGGTCGGCGTGGCCGGCCTCCTCGGCTCGGGCCGAACCGAAATGGCGCGCATCATGTTCGGCGCCGACCCGGCCGATCAGGGCACGCTCTCGGTCAACGGCAAGCCGACCGCCATCCGCAAGACCACCGACGCCATCAAGCACGGCTTCGGCTTCTGCCCCGAAGACCGCAAGGCCGAGGGCATCCTCGGTGATCTCAGCGTGCGCGAGAACATCGTGATCGCCCTCCAGGGCAAGCTGGGCTGGTTCAAGGCGCTCAACCGCGACGAGCAGCTCGAAATTGCCGGCCGCTTCGGCGAGGCCATGGATATCCGCGCCGCCTCGCTCGACATGCCGGTCAAACTGCTTTCGGGCGGCAACCAGCAGAAGGTCATCCTGTCGCGCTGGCTGGCCACCGATCCCGCCTTCCTCATTCTCGACGAACCCACCCGCGGCATCGATGTCGGCGCCCATGCCGAAATTGTCCGCACCATCAACCGGCTGCGCGAGGATGGCATGGCCATGCTGGTCATCTCGTCCGAGCTCGACGAAGTCGTCGCCTATAGCTCGCGCATCGTGGTGATGCGCGACCGCGAAATGGTCGCCGAACTGCGCGGCAAGAACATCAATCCCGGAGTCATCGTGCAGGCCATCGCCAACCATCCCGACGAGGCCGTCGCATGAAGCGGCTCCATCTCGAACGCCTCGCCAATCCGCAATTGCTGGCCCTTGTCGCCGTGCTGCTGATCAACTGGGCCCTGTTCCCGAACTTCTTCCGCATCTCCTGGCAGGATGGACGCCTGTTCGGCAGCTTCATCGACGTGCTCAATCGCGGCGCGCCGGTCGCTATCCTCGCCATCGGCATGACCGGGGTCATCGCCACCAAGGGCGTCGATCTTTCGGTCGGCGCCATCATGGCGGTGTGCGGCGCCGTGGCCGCGACCATGGTCGTCGCCGGCTATCCGACCCCCATCGCCGTCGTCGCGGCCCTGGCCGTGGGCATTGCCTGCGGCCTCTGGAATGGCTTCCTGGTCGCGATACTCGACATTCAGCCGATCGTGGCCACCCTGGTGCTCATGGTGGCCGGCCGCGGCATTGCCCAGCTCATTACCGAGGGCTCCATCGTCACCTTCAACGAGCCGAGCCTGATCTTCATCGGCACCGGCTCCTTTCTCGGCTTTCCCATGGCGGCGGTTATCGCCCTGGTGCTGATGATCCTGGTGACGCTGCTGGTCCGGCGCACTGCCATAGGCCTGTTCATCCAGGCCATCGGCGTCAATCGCGCGGCGGCATCGCTGGCCGGTATTCACAGCCGCATGCTGCTGGTGCTGGTCTATGCGCTCAGTGGCTTCTGCGCCGCCATTGCCGGCATCATCGTCGCCGCCGACATTCGCGGCGCCGATGCCAACAATTCCGGCCTCTGGCTCGAACTCGACGCCATCCTGGCCGTGGTCATCGGCGGCACCTCGCTGCTGGGCGGCAAATTCTCTATTCCGCTGGCGGTGGTCGGGGCGCTCATCATCCAGGCGATGAATACCGGCATCCTGGTCTCCGGCTTCCGGCCCGAGTTCAACCTCATCGTCAAGGCCGGGATGATCATCCTCATCCTGATGCTGCAATCGCCGCTGGTCGGCAACGCCGCCGGCTTCTTCAAACGCGACACCAGGCAGGCGGGCTCGAAATGAAACGCAGTCTTCGTCCGCTCGCCGCCACCGCCGTCATTTTCCTCATCGCCTATGCCCTGAGCGTGCTGCAGTTTCCCGGCATGCTGTCGACCCGCGTGCTTGGCAACTTCCTCACCGACAATGCCTTTTTGGGTATCGCCGCCGTCGGCATGACCTTTGTCATCATTTCGGGCGGTATCGACCTGTCGGTGGGGGCCGTCATCGGCTTCACCGGGGTGCTGGTGGCCGTGCTGATTTCCTGGATGGGCCTGCATCCCCTGGCCGCCTTCGCCATTGCCCTGGGCGTCGCGGCCCTGTTCGGCGGCGCCATGGGCGCGGCCATCCATTATCTGCAGGTGCCCAGCTTCATCGTCACCCTGGCCGGCATGTTCCTGGCGCGCGGTGGCGCCTCGGTCATCACCCAGGATTCGGTGCCGATCAACCACGAGTTCTACGCCGCCATTTCCGGCCTTATCATTCGCCTGCCGGGCGGCGGCCGGCTGAGCTTCATCGGCCTGCTGATGGTGGCTGTCTTCCTCGTCGGTGCCCTGCTGGCGCATCGCACCCGGTTTGGCTCCTATGTCTATGCGCTGGGCGGCAATCCCGTATCGGCCCTGCTGATGGGGGTGCCGGTGGCCCGCACGACGGTACAGATCTACATGTTGTCCAGCGTCTTGGCGGCCTTGGCGGGAATCGTCTTTTCGCTCTACACATCGGCCGGCTATCCGCTGGCGGCGGTTGGCGTCGAGCTCGACGCGATCAGCGCGGTGGTTATCGGCGGCACGCTGCTGACGGGTGGCTATGGTTTCGTGCTGGGCTCGTTTGTCGGCGTCATGCTGCTGGGTCTGGTCCAGACCTACATCATCTTCGACGGCACGCTGTCGAGCTGGTGGACCAAGATCGTGATCGGCGTGCTGCTGTTCTTGTTCATTGTCCTGCAGCGCATCATATTTGCGGCCTCCGCTCCCGGAGAAGAGTCGCCCGAGAAAGTGTAGCATGATCGAAGCAGGCAGCCTTATTCGCTCGCTGTCCGGGCGACCCGCTGCACGGAATTTCCATACCTTCGTCATCAACGAAATCGGCCAGGGCATCGTCACGGGTAAGTATCCGGTGGGCTCGATCCTCGCCAGCGATGCGGTGATGATGGAAACCTATGGCGTATCGCGCACTGTGCTGCGCGAGGCGCTCAAGACGCTCGAGGCCAAGGGCCTGGTCGAGGCGCGCCCCAAGGTCGGCACCCGCGTCTCCCTACCCAGCCGCTGGAGCTTCTTTGACCCGCAGGTGCTTTCCTGGCACTTCTATGCCAAGCCCGACCGCCACTTCTACGAAAGCCTGTTCGACGTGCGCCGTGCGCTCGAAATCCGCGCCGCTGCCCTCGCCACCCAGCGGCGCACCGCCGAGAATATCCGCGTCATGAAATACTGGCTGCACCAGATGGAGTCAGCCGGCGGCGATCTCGAGAACCACGGCATCGCGGCGCTGGAAATCCACCGCACCGTCGCCGAAACCTCGGGCAACGCCCTGCTGCGGTCGGTGACCGGCATCGTCGAACTGACCGTGGCCCTGGCGCTCAAGCAATGCCTCGCGCAAGGCCCCGGCGACTATCTCACGACCACGCTCGAAGCCCTGACGCGGCTGGTGGCGGCCATCGGCAATGCCGACGCCGCCGAAGCCACGGCCATCGTGGGCGAGGTCATCGACCTCGACGAGGCGCGCGTCATGGCCTCGGTACAGGCCTGACGATAACGGGGCGGCCTGCCGCCATTGACACGAAGCCTCGCCACGCCAGATAAGTATCGAAAGCTCTGATACACAAAGCTGGCAGCACGCACTAACGGATGCACAATGAGCCGGAATTTTCTGCTGATCGACCCCGAGGAAGGCATGGAGGTGCTCAAGGCTCTGGCATCGCCGATCCGGGTCAAGGTTCTCAAGGCCCTGCGCCAGAAGGGGCCGCTCAACGGCAATGAACTTGCCGAGCATCTGGGCCTGCCGCAGTCGACGGTGTCGACCAACCTGCAAATCCTCGAAAGCTCCGGCCTGATCCGGATGGAGACGCAGAAGGCCCGCAAGGGCAACCAGAAGGTGTGTCACTCCGCCTTCGACGAGGTGGTGGTGATGTTCAAGGAGGATTCCAGTCCGCCGCGCGAGAACACCATCGAGGTGTCGATGCCGCTTGGACTCTATACTAGCTGCGAAGTTTCGGCGCCCTGCGGCTCCTGCTCGGTCGAGGGCATCATCGGACTGCTCGATGTGCCCGATTCCTTCCTCAACCCGGAGCGGATGAAGGCCGGGCTGATCTGGTTCACCCGCGGCTATCTCGAATACCAGTTTCCCAACAATGCCAAGCTGGGCCAGCGCAAGATCGAAGCCATCGAATTCTCGATGGAGCTAAGCTCTGAGGTGCCGGGCACCTCGGCCGACTGGCCCAGCGACATCACCCTGTCCGTCAACGGCACCGAAATCGGCAGCTGGACCTCGCCGGGCGATTTTGGCGACAAGCGCGGCGTCTATACGCCCGATTGGTGGAAGCTCAAGGGCAGCCAGTACGGCAAGCTCAAGAGCTGGCGCGTCACGCAGAACGGCACCTATGTGGACGGAATGAAGATATCCCCAGTCTCGTTGGGCGACCTTGACCTGACCACGCATCACTCGATCCGGCTGCGGATCGCGGTCAAGGACGATGCCAAGCACCCCGGCGGCGTCAACATTTTCGGCCGCGGCTTCGGCAACTACGACCAGGACATCATCATGCGGCTGCAGACCGCCCGCTAGCCATTTATCATATTTTTCCCGAGCCCCTATTGCGTCGGTGCCCTGCGCACGTTTAAAACGCAGTAACTGATATAAATCAGGAATGGGAATGGAGGAAATGATGAAGGCGTCCGTCGTCGCGCACAAGGACTACACGATCAGCAAGATCGATGATCGTGTCTATGGCGCATTCCTGGAGCATCTCGGCCGGGCCGTTTACGAGGGCATCTACGAGCCCGATCACCCGACCGCCGACAAGGACGGGATGCGGGGCGACGTCGTCAAGCTCGTCAAGGACCTCAATGTGCCGGTGGTCCGCTACCCCGGCGGCAATTTCGTTTCCGCCTATAACTGGGAAGATGGCATCGGCCCGCGCGACCAGCGCCCCGTTCGCCTCGACCTGGCCTGGCACACCTCCGAGAGCAATGCGGTGGGCGTGCATGAATTCGCCGACTGGTGCGCGACCGTCGGTACCGAAATGATGCTCGCTGTGAACCTGGGTTCGCGCGGCGTCGACGAGGCCCGCAATTTCCTCGAATATGTGAACCATCCCGGCGGCTCCTATTGGAGCGACCTGCGCATCAAAAACGGCCGCAAGGAACCGTGGAACGTCAAGATGTGGTGCCTGGGCAACGAAATGGACGGCCCCTGGCAGGTCGGCCACAAGGATGCCGACGAATATGGCAAGCTGGCCGCCAACACGGCCCGCGCCATGCGCATGTTCGACAAGTCGCTCGAACTGATCGTCTGCGGCTCGTCGCATATGGACATGCCCAGCTTCCCCGATTGGGAACGCATCGTGCTCGAGCATACCTATGAGCATGTCGATCACATCAGCCTGCATATGTATTTCGCCAATCGCGACGACAATACGCCCAATTACCTGGGCCTGAGCCACAAGCTCGACCGCTACATCGAGACCGTGGCGTCCACCATCAAGCAGGTGAAGGCCAAGAAGAAGTCCAAGAAGGACATCTACATCTCCTTCGACGAATGGAACGTCTGGTACCATTCCAACAAGAAGGATCGCGAGATCCTGGACGGCAATGGCGGCTGGCCGCATGCGCCGGGCCTGCTCGAGGACATCTACAATTTCGAAGACGTGCTGATGGTGGGGTTGATCCTCAACACCTTCATCCGCCGCTCGGATGTGGTGAAGATCGCCTGCATCGCCCAGCTGGTGAACGTTATCGCGCCGATCATGACCGAAAAGGGCGGCCCGGCCTGGGCGCAGACCATCTACTACCCCTACTTCTTCGCTTCGGTCTTCGGACGTGGCACCGCCCTGCAGCTGGTGACCAGCTCGCCGGGCTACGAGACCACCCATGCCGCCGATACCCCCTTCGTGGATGTGTCAGGCGTTCATAACGAAGAAGATGGTACGCTGAGCTTCTTCCTGGTCAATCGCCACACATCAGAGACCATAGAGACCGAAGTCAGCCTGCAGGGCTTCGGCAATGGCACCGTCATCGATCACCAGGTGATGACCCATCCGGACCTCAAGGCGGTCAACACCGCCAGGAACCAGCAGGAAGTGGCTCCACGCAAGGGCTCCGGCGCCAGGATTGCCGGCAACACCCTGACTGTCGCCCTGCCGCCATACTCTTACCAGATGGTGCGGGTGAAGCTCGGCTGAGAACGCCTGGGCTCCATCAAAACTGATGGAGCCCGCCGTTTGTATCCAGAAATATGATGAACATCATGATCCTCATTGACAACAGTCAGGGGGTCCTTAGTATGATTAATGAGGGCGCTGGAGGGCGTCCCAAGGGAGGAAAAATTGGATAGACGCAATTTTCTTATCGGAACTTCCGTTACCGCGCTGATGCTGGCCAGTACCCGGCTGTCATTCGCCCAGGACGCTGCTGAAGGCGCGGCGCCTGACCTGACGAGCTTTCCACGCAACGAGACTGTGATCGTTCACAATCCCGAAGGCGTGATCCGCAATCCGGCCTGGTTCAATCCCTGGGTCGTGGGCAGCGGCGCCGGTACCAGCAACGGCACGCATAACCTGACCACGGACACGCTGTGGTTCATCGACCCCGATGCCGGCGTCGAGGGCGCCAGCGAAAACGCAGTCTACAATTCCCTGGCCGACGGCCCGTGGGAATACAATGCCGACTTCACGGAGATGACCGTGAAGCTCAAAAAGGGCATTAAGTGGAGCGACGGCGTCGACTTCACGGCCGCCGACGTCGTCTATACTGTCGAAAAGCAGAAGGCCACGCCGGGTACGCCCTACAATGGCGCCTTCACCGCCCAGGTGAAGACGGTCGAAGCGCCGGACGACTATACGGTCCACTTCGTGCTCAATGCCCCGAACTCGCGCTTCCACGCGCTGTTCTCGGTGCGTTGGACTGCGGCATGGATCATGCCCAAGCACATCATGGAAGCTCAGGAAGATATCCTGAAATTCGACAATAACCCGCCGGTGAGCCTGGGGCCGTACACGCTCCATTCCTTCGATCCGAACGGCACCTGGTATATCTGGGAAAAGCGCGCCGATTGGGAAGCGACCGCTCTCGGCATGGTGGGCGAGCCCAAGCCGAAGTACATCATCTACCGGAACAACATTTCCACCGACAATCGCCTGATCGAGATCCGCAACGGCAATCTTGATATGGTCCACGATCTAACGCCGGAAGGCACCTTCTCGGTCGTGCAGCAGGACCCGCAGATCCAGGGCTGGTTCCCGGGCTTCCCCTATGCCCACCCCGATCCGACCCTGGTCATGGCCATCCCGAACCATCAGAATCCCAAGTTCCAGGACAAGCGCGTCCGCTGGGCCCTGGCTCTGATGCTCGATGCACGTGCCATGTCGATGGCGTCCTATCGTGGTGCAGCAACGCTGTCCGCCATCTCGGTGCCGCCGACCGGAACGCATCCGCGCGACTACCATGGTCCGCTCCAGCAGTTCCTGACCGACTACGAGATCGACACCGGCACCAGCAAGGTCAAGCCCTACGACCCCACCATCGGTATCCAGATTGCCGATATGGTGCGGCCGCAGTTCGGTGACGCCGTCCCGACCGACGAAACGGCTATCCGCAACGCCTTCGGCTACGGCTGGTGGAAGCAGAATGTCGAAGCTGCCGGCGAATTGCTCACGGCTGCCGGCTTCACCAAGAATGGCAACCAGTGGATGATGCCCGATGGACAGCCCTTCGCCTTCGAGGTGATGGTGCCGGCCGAAGGCGTGGTCAACCGTCTCGGTGTGATCATTGCGCAGACCTGGTCGCAGAACGGCATCCAGGCGACTGCACAGGTCGACTCCGACACCTGGGGCCGCCAGCGCGTTGGCGATTACGAAGTCAACATCGCCTGGGCCGTGGAAACCTGGGGCGGTCACCCCGACCTCAGCTTCTTCCTCGACAGCTACCACTCGGCCTATGTCGCCGAGCCGGGCGCTTCGCAGCCAGACCGCAACTGGATGCGCTGGAAGGATCCGCGTCTCGACGAGATCATCGAGAAGATCCGCGGCATCGACTTCAACGACCCCAAGGGCATCGAATACGGCACGGATTTCGTCAAGCTTCACCTCGAGGAAATGCCGAATATCCCGATCATGGCGTATAACGTGTTCTCCATTCAGTCCAACAAGTACTGGACTGGCTGGCCGGACGCGAACAACAACTATGCCAACCCGGTGACCAATTGGTCCAACGGCCGGTATATCTTCACCCAGATCACGCCCGTGGCGTAACGTCGTCCTCCCGGATGGCCCGGCGTCATTGCCGGGCCGTTCTGAGGGGCGCGACCTGCCTCGTGCCCCTCTCTGTTTTTCGCGGTGGTCCAAAATGCCCGGCGTCATTCCTGCGCGGACGGGATTCCACATTTAGGCCGCCGGGGAAAGATGAGAATGGATTCCCGCCTTCGCGGGAATGACGCGGTGGGTGGGATAATGCCTGGAACAGGGGCGCGTATGGGCGCGCTCGCCACTCCCCTCACCGTCTCGGCATTGCCGAGACACCTCTCCGCGATGGAGAGAGGATCAAGAGGACGGTTGAGGAGTCCGCATGCACGGTTACCTATGGTTCATCGCAAAACGCGCGCTACAGATGCTGGCAGTAATCTTCTGTGCCATCTCGGCGACGTTTCTGGTGACGCATCTCTCACCGATCGATCCGGTCGAACAAGTCTTGGGTCGCCTGTCCTCGCGTGCCAACCTCTCGCCTGAAGCCATCGCCTCGACGCGCGCGGCACTGAGTGACCTGTTTGGCACCGGCGCGCCGCTCCACGAGCAGTATGTCAACTTCTGGCTGCGGCTCGTCCGCGGCGACTTCGGGCCCTCGCTGATGGCCTTCCCCACGCCGGCAATGGATATCGTGGCGCGGGCCATGCCCTGGACTCTGGGGCTGCTGGTGTCGGCCACCCTGATCACCTTCGTCATCGGCAACCTCCTGGGCGCGCTGGCCGGGTACAACCAGAATAACCGCTTCTTCAAGCTCTTCGGCATCATCGCAATGGGCATCCAGCCCATCCCTTATTACGTGGTGGCTTTCATCCTGTTGATCATCTTCGGCTTCCTCTGGCCGGTGCTGCCCATTTCGGGTGGTTTCGCCATGGACGTTACGCCCGGCTATAACTGGCCGTTCATCAGCTCGGTGCTGCAGCACGCCATTCTGCCCACCCTTTCGGTGGTAATTGTGGGGTTTGGCGGCTGGTTCATCGGCATGCGCGCACTGGTGTCCAATGTCGTCAACGACGATTATGTGACCTATGCGGAACTGGCGGGCGTGGACAAATCCACGATCGTGGGCGGCTACGTGATCCGCAATGCCATGGTACCGCAGTTGACTGCGCTGGCGCTGGCGCTGGGCGGCGTGTTTTCCGGCACCGTCATCACTGAGCAGGTGTTCAACTATCCGGGCCTGGGGTCGCTGTTGATCGACGCCGTGAACTATGGCGACTATTCGCTGGTGCTGGCGGTTTCGACCGTGTCGATCACCGCCGTCGCCGTGGCGATCTTTACTGTCGATCTGCTGCATCCTCTGCTCGATCCACGCGTGAAGGCGGAGTAGCGCCGATGTTTGCCGTCTTCCGCGACCTGGTTCGCTACAATGCCGAATTCACCATCGGCCTCGTCCTGGTGGTCATCATCGTGGCGTTTTCCGCCGCGAGCTTCTTCTCGCCGGTCGATCCGTCGCTGATCTATATGACCATTCCCGATCAGCCGCCGTCCGCGCAGTATTGGTTCGGCACCAACTCACGCGGCCAGGACATGTTCTGGCACCTGGCGGCCGCGTTCAAGAACAGCCTGATCTTCGGGCTGACCGTGGCGGTGCTGAGTCGCATCATCTCGATAGCGGTGGGCCTGACCTCGGGCTATCTCGGCGGCTGGGTCGACCGGGTGCTGATGTTCATCAACGACATCTTCGTTTCCGTGCCGATCTTCCCGATCCTGGTGCTGTTCTATTTCGTGTTGCGCAACAATATGGACAGCTTCACCCTGGCGCTGATCATGGCCGGTTTCGGCTGGCCCTTCGACGCCCGGCTCATCCGCTCGGTGGCCGTGGGCCTCAAGCATCGCGAATTCACCCGCCATGCGGTATTCGCGGGCATGAGCACGCCCAAGGTGCTGCTTGAAGAACATCTGCCCTATGTGATGCCCATCGTCTTCGCCACCTTCATGAACAACATGCTGTGGTCGATCGGCCTCGAAGTGACCCTGGCAGTGCTGGGCTTCACCAATATCAACCAGCCCACAATCGGCACGGTGCTCTACTGGGCCAACAGCCACTCGGCCATGGTGGTGGGCACCTGGTGGTGGATCGTCATCCCGGTGATCCTGATCGTCATGACGTTCCTGGGCCTGTTCCTGCTGGCCGTCTCGATGAACGAATATATCGACCCGCGCAGCCGCCTGCGCCGCATGGGAGCCTAGGCCAATGACCGAAGATCTGCTCAAGGTCGAGGGCCTCAAGGCCTATTACCAGATGAACTATTTCGGCGTGGAACGCGAAGTGCGCGCCGTCGACGACATCACTATGACCATCCGCAAGAACGAGATCTACGGCATTGCCGGGGAAAGCTCTTCGGGCAAGACCAGCTTCATCAAGGTGCTGGCCGCCGCAATCCGGCCGCCGATGCGTATCGTGGCCGGGTCGGTGAAGTATGACTTCAAGAACGGCCCCATCGATGTCGCGACAGCCACGCCCGCCCAGATCGAGGCGGTGCGCTGGCGGCACCTGAGCTACATCATGCAGGGCTCCATGAGCGTGCTCAACCCGGTGCGCCGCATCGGGCGGACCTTCGAGGATTTCGCCAGGCGCCCGCTGGGGCTGAGCGGCGAAGCGTACCGGGCGCGTGTGCTCAACCATCTCGAGCGCCTCAAGTTGCCCGCCGACGTGCTCAATGCCTATCCGCACGAGCTTTCGGGCGGCATGCGCCAGCGCGTGACCATTGGCCTGGCCACCGTCTGCCACCCCGAATTCGTTATTGCCGACGAGCCGACCACGGCGCTCGACGTGGTCGTGCAGAAGGAAGTGCTGGGGCTGATCCGCGAAATCCAGCAGGACATGGGCTCGTCCGTGGTCTTCGTCACCCATGACATGACCGTCCATGCCAACATGGCTGACCGGGTCGGCATCATCTATGCCGGGCGGCTGGTGGAGGAGGGGCCGACGCGGCAGATGTTCTTCGCGCCCAAGCATCCCTATACCGCCCACCTGGTGGCCAGCCTGCCGCGCATCGGCGACACCGCCCAGCGCCCGGCGCTGGAGGGTCGCCCGCCGAGCCTCGCCAGTCCGCCCAGCGGCTGCCGCTTCCACCCCCGCTGCCCGCTGGCGATCGACAAATGCAAGACGGATGTCCCGCCGCTCATCCAAGTGGCCAATGATCACCGTTCTGCCTGCTGGCGCTGGCAGGACGTAGAGCCGCTTGTGGTGCCGCAGCGGCATGAGGTGATGGCATGAGCACACTGCTCGACGTCCGCAACGTATCCAAGCGCTTCACTATGGGCGGCCTGCTGTCGCGCAAGACCGTCGACGCCGTCCAGGATGCGAGCCTGTCGCTGAGCGCCGAGACGCCGGAGATCTTCACCATCATCGGGGAATCCGGCTCGGGCAAGACCACGCTGGCGCGCATGATCCTGGGTCTGGAACTGCCCACCGATGGCGAGATCAGCTTTCGCGGCAAGACCGTGAGCCATCGGGTGGGGCGCCAGGAACGGCTGGAATTCATGGCCAATGTGCAGCCGGTCTTCCAGAACCCGTTCGAGGCTTTCAATCCGCTCAAGCGCATCGATCGCTACCTCGAATCCACCGCCAAGCGTTTCCTCAAGCTGCGCCATCGCGACGATCTCGACGCGGCAATGGACAGCGCCCTGCAAAAGGTCGGCCTGAGCATTGCGGAAGTCCGCGGGCGCTTCCCCCATGAAATGAGCGGCGGCCAGCTGCAGCGTGCCGCCATCGCCCGGGCGCTGATCCCCAATCCGCCGCTGCTGGTCGCCGACGAACCGGTCAGCATGGTGGATGCCAGCCTGCGCATGAGCATCGTCAACCTGCTCAAGAGCCTGCGCGACGACCTCAGGGTCAGCGTCATCTACATCACCCACGACCTGGCCACCGCCTATTACATCTCCAACCGCCTGATCATCATGCAGCGCGGGCGGATCGTGGAAATGGGCGATGCCCGGACCGTGCTCGACAATCCCGAGCACCCCTATTCGCGCCTGCTCAAGGCCAGCGTGCTATCGACCGAGGATGCCGGCAGCGGCAAGCTCATCACCGATCCCGGCATGGCCGAACGGGCAACGGCCCTGATCCGCCAGCCGGGCAGGTTGGTAGCCCGACCCGACGGCCGCAGCGTCCGGGTGTACGAAAGGGCCTGAGAGAACGGCCGATGCCCGCCCCGCAGCGGGGCAAGAGCGATGCCATGAAGCGAGCGTCAGACAGACCGCGGGGGGAAGCACCGGCTTTCCCCCGGGGTCATGCTTGTGCGGGAGATATCGCTTCCATCCAGCATGCCGGCGAGCCATACGCCGAGGCAGTGCTGAAACGGCCCGGACTTTGACCGGGTTAACCTTGTCGACTGGTGGTCGGGAACAAACGGGCCGTTGCACCCCTTAGCCGTCACCGGGAGATGAAGCGCCATGCAGCTACGGACCTTGCTCACTCTGGTGGTTGGCCTGATTGGCACTGTTGTGTTTGTCATCGTTGCACTGGTCTTCCAGAACAACCTGAACACCTATCAGGCGGAGACCTCGGAACATGCGGTGCGCGTTCGCGCGCAGGCGCTTGGCAGCTTTCTCACGCGAACGCTTTATGAGGAGTGGCGCCAGCTGGAGGCTTCGGCCGCCGAGTTCTCCAGGGCGGACCTTCCCGCGCTGCGCGAGCGGCTCGATGCATTGGCGGGCAATCCCGACAAGATCTCATGGATGGGCGTGGCATCGCCTGAAGGCAGGATACTGGCCTCGACCGGTGGCTTGCTGGAGGGGCAGAGCGTGGCCGAGCGACCCTGGTTTCAGCAGGGCCTGGCCGGTCCCTTCGCCGGCGACGTGCATGAGGCGGTACTTCTGGCGCGCCTGCTGCAGAATGATACCAGCGAACCCCTGCGGTTCGTCGATTTTTCGGCACCCATTGTCGGCGCCGATGGCCAGGTCATGGGCGTGCTTGGCGCGCATGTGAACTGGCGCTGGGTCCGCAACGTCGCCGCGGAGGCCGCCCGGCAACTCGAACTGGATGCCTTCGTGGTCAACAGGGAGGGTACGGTGATCCTCGCCACGGCGCCGATCGACGAAGCCAGTGCGGCGCTGCCCTCGTTCGAGGCGGCCCGGCGCGGGGTGACGTCGAACTTCACCGAAACCTGGGGCGACGGCACGGCTTACCATAGCTTCACCGTTCCAAACCTGACCTATGCCGATATGCCCTCCTTTGGCTGGGCGCTGGTCGCGCGGCTGGAGGAGAGTGCGTTCGATCTGTCCGAACAGAGCTTCCAGAGGCAGATGTGGGCCGCCGGGGCCGTCCTGTGGTTCGCCGTGCTGGTCATCTTTGCTCTGGTCGCCGGCATTCTGATCAGGCCGCTTCGCCGGCTGAGCGCGGCCCTTCTGTCACAGTCCAGAGGCGAGCCCACAGCCTATATCAGGGAACATCGCCGCACGGCGGAAAGCCAGGTGCTGTCGGAGGCCCTGGCGCGATTCCAGGCGTCCGGCCCCGGCGGGGATTCGGGATCGTCGGGTTAGTGCACGGTGCCGGCTATGATCCGGCGCAGCAGGCCGGCGCCCAGCGCAATGGCGGCAACGCCCGTGGTCCCCGGGGCGCCCGCGCGCGTGTGGAGCTTTTCCACGAGCAACTCGCGCTGCTGGTTGGTGAGGAAGATATCGGCGTCCACGGTGGCGCCCAGCAGCAGCGTGGTCGTCGCCGACACGCCGCCCAGCCCGGCAACGGCAACCTTGAGTTGCGTACCAGCGGGCACGGAAAGCCCGCGCAGGCGCACGGCCTCCAGGTTGATGTCTTCAAGCCAGGCGTTCCATTCCCGCCCGGCGCCGCGAACCACCACGCGCTCCGGATGGGACCGCAGCACGGAGGCAGTGCGCGGCAGTTCCACGCAGACCAGCACGGTTCCTGCCAGAACCAGGAGATTATAGAGCGTCCAGAACAGGATGACGCTCTTCCCCTCGGCGGCACGCGCGTCGAACAGGTAGTCTGATGCCAGCCCGACCGACAGCCCGCCCAGCGTGAGCAGGAACAGCACGAGGAAGCGTCGCATGAGGCTCCACTGCACGGTCAGGGTCCCCCTGTCGCCCCCCTTCATCGTCACCTTGAAGGCGTGCCCGCGCGGCCGGACCAGACCGGCTATCGCGGCGCGCGAAATTTCCCAGGCGCCCACGAGCTGGCTGATGTCGTTGACCACAGGAACGAACATCCCCACCGACACAAAGTTGAGGAACAGCATTGTGCCGAGATAATAGGGAACGAAGTAGAAGATGACCTCGTTGAGCTGCGCATCCATGACGATGGCGCCGAAATACCAGTAGAACAGCGGGTAGATCAGGCAGGCGAGCTTGAACGGGAAGGTGGTCAGCCAATAGGCGGCTGAATCCAGTATGCTCCACCGATCCCGCCAGCGCAGGCGACGCCGGCTCATCGGGCCTGCCTCGCTGTGAACGATTTGCATCAGCCCCAGGCACCAGCGGGCGCGCTGCGTGATGTATTCCTTGAGCCCCTCGGGCGCCAATCCCTCGCTCAGCGGCTCATTGAGATAGACGGTCGCATAGTCATGCATGGCGAGGGTTGCGGTCAGCAAATAGTCTTCCGTCACGCTCGATGTGGGGAAGTCGCCGATAGCCTCGAGCGCTGACCAGCGCACGATGGACGATGTCCCGCAGCACACCGCAATGCCCCAGGCGTCTCGCGCCGGTTGCATGTAGTCGAAAAAGAAGCGCTGCTCATCGGGATAGGAGCGGCTGATCCCCAGATTGTGCTGGATTGGATCGGGGTTGAAGAAGTGCTGTGGCGTCTGCACCAGCCCCACCGCGGGATCGGCGAAAAGGGCAAGTCCGCGCGTCAGGAAATCGCGATGCGGCACGAAATCCGCGTCGAGCACGGCCACAAAATCGGATACCCGCCGATGCGCCCTGAGCAAGGCAAGCGCGTGATTGATATTGCCGGCCTTGCTGTCCCTGTTGTCCGGTCTTGTTACATGGACAACCCCCATGTCCCGGCACCGTTCACCCAGCCAGCCGCGCCGGCCATCGTCGAGCACGTAGATCGTCTTGTTGGGGTAGTCGCAGGCCAGGGCGCCGGCAATGGTGCGTTCCAGCACCGGCCATTCCTCATTGTAGGTCGCGATGAAGATGGCGACCCGCGGGTTTCGCGCGGCCATGCCCGCGGCGGCCGCGTCGGCCTCGGGCGAGCGGTTCCGGTAGCGCGAGAGGATGATGAAGGCCGAGACCCCGGACACGATGCTGCCGGCCTCGAACGCGAAGAACGACCAGCTGACCAGGGTGTCGAGGCTCCATCCCCATGGCGCCAATGTCTCTGTTGCCCGCCATGTGACGTAGCGAAGGCTGAAGACGATCGCCACAAGCGCCATGGCGATACGAGCCGGGATGAAGGTGCGCGAGAACATCGGCGCGACGGCAAGGCCTATTCCCAAAAGCAGGATGGAAGGCGCCAGCGCGACAACCCAGTCGGGAAAGTTCAGCATCAAAGGCCCAGCGCGCCGATGAAATCGCCGATCGCGCCCAATGGTCCCTCGCTGAATACCACCCGTCCGGTTTCGCCAATCGGGCACTGGCCATTCGCCATCAGGCCAGCGCCCTCGAGCAGCACTGCATACCCCTCCGTCTGCTCCCGGGTTGGGCTGACCGCCAGGGTGTCGAACAGGGTACGCGGCCCCGTGCCGGCCCGCAGGGTCACTATGACCGGCACCACCTGTCCATCGTGAAAACGGAACTGCGCGGCGTCGCCGGGGCTGAGCTCGTTGAAGATGCGTTGATCCACCGTGGCGTGCACGAACAGCCCGTCGCAATCGGCAAGGTTGGCGATGACGTCCCCACGGGCAATGACATCCCCACTATAGACGGGCAGGCTCCATACCACCCCACCGACCGGCGAGCGGATCGAGGCGACGTTGCGCGCAACAAGTGCGGCCCGCCGGGCCTGCAGCATGCGTTCGTACGCAGCCAGCCGCTCGGTCGCAAGGCGCCTGGCGGCTTCATCAACAGCCTCGAGACGGTCCAGGGCCTTGAGCTCGGCCAGCGCTTCGAGCCGGCCCTGCTCGATCCAGGACAGCGCCGAGTCGCTGTCGCGGCTCGTCGCGACCGAACCCATCACCTCGCCTTCCGCGATGCGCCCGCCAGTTGGAACGACCGACAGTTGCAGCATTCCCTCGAGCGGCGCCCGCACGGCCGCCAGCCGCGTGTTCACATAGGCATTGCCGCTCGAGCCGACCAGTTGCTCGCCGGCAATCACATAGACCGCGAACAGGATGGCGAGGAGGCCGACGATTCTCAGCGCGTATTTCAAGCAGGTTTCTCCTTGCCGGAACAACGGGTTCGACTCGTCACCGAGGCCAACCCTTGCAGCGGAAGGTGAATCAATAGCTGCCCGATTGGATACAATTGCGATCCCGAATTTGGGTCGGTGGAAAACCTTGCAGGGCAGGGTGGGAACGCAATCAGGAGTGCGTCTTGCCCACCCCCAGACACTTGCCTTGGATCGGAGCCTGCCTGCTCGGCGGGGCCATCGTTGTGGTCATCGGCGCCACCTGCCTCTATGCTGCGTCATATGGCGGACCCGCCTGGATGGCCGGCCGCGAGGCGTCGATCTTCCTCAAGCTCTCGGCCCTGACGGCCGTTGCAGTTGTCGTCGACATCTGTTGGCGAGCTCTTGCGCCGATGCCCGTATCTGACGCTGTCGACCATGCATCGACACGGCCGGAAATCGCCAGCGCCCGCGTCCCTGGCGAATGACTACGGCGCTAATCCGACCATGGAACAGCTGAATCCGCTGATGTGACGGTGTCACGGAAACGGGCCGGCCGGTGCCGACGAGCATATCCGTGCGACGATGTGGGATTTTTGGAGCGGGTGAAGGGAATCGAACCCTCGTCGTAAGCTTGGGAAGCTTCTGCTCTACCATTGAGCTACACCCGCGACGCGCAACTAGATGCTGGAAATCGGCCGGTGCGTCAAGGCGGGTCGGTGCGTGTGTGGCGCAGCCAGGGCGAATTTGCGCAGCCCCAAGACGCCCGCCCCTATCGGGTCAGAATTGTCTAGCGCAGAACTTCATGTAGAACAGGCAGAGCTGCTTCCACCATCGCGTCGGAAGCCGTCAGGCTGATGCGGAAGCAGTCTGGCGCCCCGAGGATCGTGCCGGGCATGACGAAGACGTTCCTGTCCGCCAGGTCATTCCAGAGTCGTTCCGGATCTCCGGGCCACCGGCCCCAGAGATAGAACGTGCCCTCTGGATTGGTAACCTGGCATCCGGAGCCTTGAAGCTCCTGTAGCAAGGTGTTCCTTCGCCTGTGCAAAGCAGCAAGATCGATACTGAGATCCTCAAGATCGCGGATCGCGTGCTGCATGATCGCGTTGGGAAAACACCAGCCAAGCGCCATTTGGCTTGCGAACATCACCGCCCGCAACTGATGGCGTTCAGCCGTTGGCATCAGTGGCGAAATCGCCAGATATCCAAGCCTTTGCCCAGGCGCGAGCAAGACCTTGCCATAGCTATAGTCGATCAAGGTCCATGGATAGAGTTGCGCGGCGCTGACAAATGGGGCGTTGTCGAAGCGGAGCCGCCGGTAAGGCTCGTCGGAAAGCAGATATATGCGTCGATTGATCCGCAGGGACTGACGCTCAAGCATCTCCGCCAGTTCTTTGAGCAGTTCGGCGCTGTAGATTCGCCCGGTGGGATTATGCGGTGAATTGATGATAACGAGCCGCGTTCGTGGCGTTACCGCCGCCTCGATTGCCGCAATGTCCAGGTCGAAGTTGTCGGCCTTCAGGTCCACCTTCACCGGAACCGCGTCTGCCAGATGCAGCATCGGCTCGTAGCAGAACCAGGCGGGCTCACAATAGATTGCCTCATCGCCGGCATCCAGCAGGACGCGGAAAGCCAGCGAGATGGCAGCAAAGGCGCCCGCGGTCAGTGCGAAGTCCTCAGGTTCGAAGGGCAGTCCGAGCTCCAGGCTCAGCCGCTCTGCAAGGAAAGCCTGCGGCTCCGGTTCGCTCGACTTGTAGGCGAACCAGTTTTTGTCTTCGGGTTCCGCCGCTCGGGTCAAGGCACTGACAAGGCCGCGCAGGGGCATTTCGTGGGGATTGCCGAACGTGAAGTCCGCGATGCCGCCGTCCCCGCGCTGCTTGCCGTACCGCGAATTGAAGTAAAAGTCGGCAACCGCTGCAAAGGACTTGTCGGCGGCCAAAGCGCGCTGGGATATCCTCGAGCTGATCTGCGCCATTGTTCTCTCCCTCGAGGCCATTGGCACTAACCCTACGCCCTTGCCTTAAGCTTGCCTAGTCGGCCTTGGGGATGGCGACGTTTGGCGCCCTGGCCGCCTCAAGTCGTGGCAATTAACAGTCGCATAACGGCTTCACGCCTATCCTTGCGCCAGTTCCGGGGGCGGATATGCGTATCTTGATCGTTGACGACAGTCGGTCGAGCCTTGCCATGATCGGTACGATCGTCAGGGCGGCCACCAACGCCGATATCGATGCATACCTGCATCCCTTCGAGGCCCTGGAACAGACCAGGCTCACCCAATACGACCTGGTGCTGGTCGACCACATCATGCCCGAAATGGACGGCGTTCAGTTCACCAGCGCCCTGCGCGCCCGCGACGCCTACCGGCTGGTGCCCATCGTCATGGTCACCTCGGACATGGACCGCAATACGCGCATCGAGGCCATCCGCGCAGGCGCCACCGACTTCGTCAACAAGCCCTTCGATCCCACCGAGCTGCAGGCCCGTGTCGCCAACCTGCTGACCCTGCGCGCCGCGCAGGTCGAGCTGGCCGACCGCGCCGCCTGGTTGGCGCGTGAGGTCGAGACGGCCACGGCGCACCTGCTGGCGCGTGAAGAGGAGATCATCTGGCGCCTGGCGCGTGCCATCGAATATCGCGACGGCGATACGGGTGAACATGTCTCGCGCGTCGCCCAGATCAGCCAGCTCATTGCATCAGGCATCGGCCTCAGCGCCCAGCGCTGCCGCATGATCTACCTGGCGGCGCCGCTGCACGATATCGGCAAGATCGGCATTGCCGATGCCATTCTGGGCAAGCCCGGCAAGCTGACGCCCGAAGAGTTCAGGATCATGCGCGAGCATGTCACCATCGGCGCCCGCATCCTGGAGAACGGTTCGTCCGAACTGATCCGGACCGCCGAGCTGATCGCGCAGAGCCACCACGAGCGCTGGGATGGCACGGGCTATCCGGACCGCCTGTCGGGGGGCGATATCCCCATCGAGGCGCGCGTTGTGGCCATAGCCGACGTATTCGACGCACTCTGCTCGGAACGGCCCTACAAGGCGGCCTGGCCCATCGAGAAGGCCTATGCCGAAATCGTCGCCTGCAGCGGCAGCCACTTCGACCCCGCCTGCGTTGCCGCCTTCAGCGCCAAGTGGCCCGAAATCGAGGCCATCATGGGTGGCGCTCAGGCCGCCGCGGTCGGCTTCTAGCTCCCCTTCCCCTTTCGGCATCGCACGCTCGTTTGGACCCCTGCGGTTTGTCCATGCGCCGCGAATGGTCCGCGTTCCCCGGTAAAAATGCCGGCCCGCGAGGTTCCGGGCAAGATCAGGCGGTCGCCGGAATTTGGCATCCTCGAACAATACTGGGCCGGATCGGCAATAATACTTTGCCCTTGATTCGAGTCTGACTCGCGCCGTCTGAGTCGAAGACTCGACGCAATAGAATCGAGACTGAGTCGATCATCTGAATCCACTGCGAGGATTCTGAATCAATCGCAGATTATTTGCTGAGTTTGAGCAGAAGAAAATTGATCAAGGGAAGTATCAATCAGTAAGGGTGCCTTAATCAACTTCGCATACAGTCTGTAATGCATCGGATGGGAATACGATGTGCGTAGTGAAATCAAGGAATGCCTCAGTCAGCGGCGTAATTGATCGATAGATAATACGGCTCCACTGCTGCGGCCGCCCATCCAACGGTAGTAAAAGTTATGCGTTGCGTTTCGTGCTTTTCAGCCCGGTCATTGTCATGACCAGGGGCAGCGTTTACACGGTCAAGATATCAGGCGATGCCGGCCTTCGAGCGGCCCAGGACATCGCCTTGTCGCTGCGCCAGGCGCTCACCGGACACGACAGGGTCGCCATCGCGACCGAGGCGATATCAGGCGCCGACATCACCACCATCCAGCTGTTGTTGGCCGCCAACAGGCAGGCCCGGGACACGGGCAAGTCACTGTTCCTGGCCGCGCCGCCCTCAGGGGTGCTGCGCGCGCTGCTGATCGAGGTCGGCTGCCTTGATGCCAATGGCCATCCCCTGACCCCCGATGGCGACTTCTGGACACAATCTGCAAGACCGGGCGAGGGCAAGCCAGCATGAGCAAGACGATCCTGACCATCGACGATTCCGCATCCATCCGGCAGATGGTGGTGATGACGCTTTCGGCTGCGGGCCTCGATGTCATCGAGGCCATCAATGGCGCCGATGGCTATACCAAGGCCACCAGCCAGACGGTCCATGCCGTCATCACCGATCTCAACATGCCCGTCATGAACGGCATCGAATTCATCCGGAAATATCGTCAGCACCCTGCCAGCAAGGGCGTGCCGATCATCCTGCTGACCACTGAATCCGATGAAGAGCTCAAGCGCCAGGCCAAGGAAGCCGGCGCCACCGGCTGGATCGTCAAGCCCTTCAAGCAGGAGCAGCTGCTGGCCGTGATCAAGAAGGTCACCGGCGCATGAGCTTCCCCGATCCCACCGAGACATTTCGCCAGGAAGCAAGGGAACTGCTCGACCAGCTCGAGCTGGGCCTGCTCGACCTCGAGCAGAACCCTGCCAATGACGACCTGATCAACTCCACCTTCCGCGCCCTCCATACCATCAAGGGCTCGGGCGCCATGTTCGGCTTCACCGCCGTCGCCACCTTCGTCCACGAATTCGAGACCGCCTTCGACCAGGTCCGCAAGGGTCACACCCCGGCCACATCAGAACTGATCGCCGTGGCGCTCGATGCCAAGGACCATATCCACAAGCTGATCGAACAGCCCGACGCACCTCCCGCCGGCGGCGAAGCCATCCTCGAGGCCCTGCGCATCGTCATTTCGGGCGCTGGCACCGCACCGGCCGCCATCGCCC
>NZ_JACZKG010000074.1 GCF_014860165.1 Devosia sp. | reverse complement strand
TTCAACTATTTCTCGCTGCCATGGGCGATCGGGCTCAGCGCGGTGGTGTTCGGCCACTGGATCGACGCCATCTCGTTGCTTGGCGCCGCCATCATCGTGGCGGCGGGGCTGGTGGTGATGGCGCGCGAGCGTGTCAAGCGCGTGGCTGTGGTGCCCGATCCGACGCTGCCCGGTCGGGAATAGCCGGGGCGCACGGCCCCGGCGTCGGGGTCAGAGGATGACTTTGGCGTTTTCACCGATCTTGGGGGAGCGGCCGGTGACCGCGGCGGCGAGCATGGATATCGTGGTGACGATGCGGCCCGGGCTGTCCCACAGTTCGGCATCCTGCGGCACGACCTTGATGACCCGGATGGCCGGGTCTTCGGGGCTGTCCCACCAAGCCTTGGCGAAGGGGTTCCACAATTCCCGGATCTTGGGGCGATCGTTGGAAACCGTGGCCTTGCCGGACAGGGCGACGAATTTGGCATGTTTGTGATCGGCGAAGCTGACGCTGACATGCGGGAATTCGGCGATCTGCTGATCCTTTTCGCCGTTTACATCGGTGAGGAAGTAGATCGCGCCCTCATCCTTTTCGACCGTGGCGGCGAGGGGGCGCGCGCGCTGCTCCTTGCCGTCCCAGGTCACGAACATGGCAATGCCGATGCGCTTGGCCAGTTCCCAGATGCGCTCGACATGCTCGTCATGCTCCTTGCCAGTCATGCTGGAATCGCGGGACTGGCGGTTGGCAGGCGCTGCTGCGCGGCCGGCGACCTTGGTCGCGGTGGCCTTGCCGGATTTTGCGGAAGCAGGTTTGGCCGGCGCGGCAGGCTTGGTCGCCGTCTTTGCCTTGAGGGTCTTGGCGGCGCCCGCATTGGTTGCGGGCTTGCCGGCGCGCTTGGGTGCTGGGTCGGCCGAGGTGGTGGGCTTGGTTGTGGCGCGGGCGGATTTCTTGTCGTCGGCGGTCGCGGCAGTGGCCATGGTGCAATCTCCTCTGGTTTGGGGGCACAACGAGCCACGGGCCAGTGAGTTGCCTGAAACGTAGAACGCCGCCCCGGAGGGCGGCGTTCGATTGGGTTAGTCGCCGATGCAGAAGTAGCCGTTGGGGCCGTTGAAGCAGATGCTGCCGCCACCATTGCCCGGGTAGCCGTAGCCAGGCCAGGGCTGGGGCTGCGGCCAGGGGCGCGGCGGATTCCAATGCGGGGGCCGTGGCGGACGCGGGTTCCAGTGGGGCGGGCGATCCCAGCCCCAATCGTCGTCCCAACCGGGATTGCCGCCGCGGCTCAGATAGTTGGCCGAGACCCAGCCGTCGGGACCGCGCTTCTCGACGTAGCACCAGCTGCCGCGGCACTGGACCACATCGACCTGTTCGCCACGGCGCAGCGTATCGATGCGGCTGTAGCCTGTGCCTGGACCGGAGCGCACATTGACGTTGCCAGTTGCGTATGCCGGTGCAGCAAAGGCGGTCGCAGTCGTCGCCAGAAGCGCCAGTGCCGCGAGGCCTCCAGCCATGAGTTTCTTGCTCAGAGCCATTGTTGATCTCCTTGGGTTCGAGTGGCACCTAAATGCCTGTGACCCACAGAGAACGCCCTGGCGCCTGAACCGAAGCTGAATGGTATCGTCAGATTGCGATCAGAGACGCAGCAGTTCGACGAAGCGCTTGAGGCGCTCGCCCAGCCTCTTGCGCTGCTTGGGCTTGAGCTCGCCCATCAGCGCCTCTTCCAGCTGGCTCCAGTGATCGACCAGACCATTGCGGATGCGGGCGCCGCGTTCGGTCAATGCGACGCCGGGGGCAAGCTCCGGGCCGACCGCCTGGCGGGCGACGAGCCCCCTGTCGAGCAGGCGCGACAGGCGCGTGGTCAATGCTACCTCGCTGAGGCCGAGTTCGGCGGAGAGCTCGATTTCGGTCGTGCCCGAGCGGCCAAGCTCGAACAGGATGGCATCGTCACCCGGCTCCAGCCCGCGCTCCACCAGCGGCAGCAGCAAGGCCTTGTGCGCAAGCTGCCCGGCTTCGATGAGCCGGTAGAGCGTGGATCGGGATGAAGGTCTGGACATGGGCGGGAAAATAGTCCGAACTCCTCGGGCACGTCGATTGGCGTTTCCATCCTATCGTTAATCGTGGAACGACCAAGGCGGCTTATTGTTCGCTCCATGCAGATGAGTTATGCGTCCATTACGTCGCTAGCGTGAACGGATTGCCATGACGCAGGACCTCGCCCGTATCCGTGCTTTCGTTCAGGTCTTTGATTCTGGTGGCTTTTCCTCCGCGGCGCGCCAGCACGGCCGCTCCAAGGCGCTGCTCAGCAAGTATGTCACCGATCTCGAGGACTATCTCGGCGTGCGGCTGATGAACCGCACCACGCGCAAGCTGAGCCTGACCGAGGCTGGCGAGGCCTATTACCGCGAGGCCAGTGCGCTGCTGCAGCAGCTGGATGAGCTGGATGCAACCATCACTGACCAGACGGCAGAGCCGCGCGGTCTGCTGCGCGTGTCGGCGCCGCGCAATTTTGGCGAGTCGACGCTGGCGCCGGCCATCTACGAATATCTCAAGAAGCATCCCAAGGTGTCGCTCGACCTGCGCCTTGAGGATCGCTATGTCGATCTCGTCGACGAAGGGATCGATGTGGCGTTGCGCATCTCGACGATGGCGGATTCGTCGCTGATTGCGCGCAAGATCGCCGACATGCATGTGGTGGTCGGGGCCGCGCCGGAACTGCTCAAGCAACATGGCGCGCCCAAGCATCCAGAGGATCTGCGGCACCTTCCCTGCATTGTCGATATCAACCTGCAGGGCCAGTCGAACTGGCGCTTCATCGACGATGGCAAGACAATCTCGGTGCCCGTCAACGGGCCGGTTCGGGTCAATTCGCCCCTGGCGGCGCGGCAGGCGGCGGTGATGGGCCTCGGATTTGTCGTATTGCCGTCCTACCTCGCCGATCCGGCGGTGGCGAAAGGGGAGCTGGTTCCCGTGCTTGCGGACTTTCTGCCCACGGGCCAGACGCTGCAGGCAGTCTATCCGCATCGGCGGCATCTGGCGGGCAAGGTGCGGGCGCTGATCGACCACCTGGTCGAGTGGTTCGTGACGCATCCCGTAAGTTAGGGGCATGACGTGAATTTCAGAATTCTTGCCGGCGGCGCGGCGATAGCGCTGGCACTGGCTGCACCCGCGATGGCGCATCCGCATATCCTGATCGACGCCAAGGCAAGCGTGGTCTTCGACGCCAGCGGTGCCGTCGTCGGACTGCGGCATGCCTGGACATTCGATACGGCCTTCTCCGCCTGGATGATCCAGGGGCTCGACACCAATGGCGACCGCGAGACCAGTCCGGAGGAACTTCAGGGGCTGGCCGACGAGAACATGGTCGGCCTCGCCGACTACGGCTTTTACACCTATGCCGGCATTGGCGATGCGCTGATGTCGTTCACCCCCGTCGGCGACCAGCGCATGGTCTATGAGGACGGGCGGGTGACGCTCAGTTATTCGGTAGACGCAGTGGCGCCATTGCCGATCACCGGGCGGTTCGAGCTGGCGGTCTATGATCCGGAATATTACGTCGCGATCAGCTTCGCTGGCGTGTCCGACGTGATGCTGGAGAATGCACCGGGCAGTTGCGCTGCCGTGCTGGAGCCACCCAAGCCGATGGCGCCGGAGGTTGAGGAGCGGCTCTATTCGCTGGGGCCCGAAGTGCTGGAACTGCCGCCCGATCTCGCCGCGGCGATGCGCGGCACGCAGGGGATGATCGCCGTGACCTGTGGCGATGTGCCTGTCGCCGCGGCATCGACGGCCGTCGAGGCGGCCGCGCAGGTGGCCGAGGCCAGGCCGGCCAAGCCGTTTGGCGGGCCGCCACCAGAGCCGGGTCTCAACCTGCCGCGCAGCGGTTTCTTCGGCTGGCTGCAGGATCAGCAGCGCAGCTTCTATGGGGCCATGACGGCGTCGCTAGATGCGCTGCGCACCGACTGGACGGCGTTCTGGGTGCTGGGGGGACTGAGCTTCCTTTATGGCGTGTTCCACGCTGCCGGCCCGGGGCATGGCAAGGTGGTCATTTCGTCCTATGTGCTGGCCAACGAGACGCAATTGCGGCGCGGGGTGACGCTGAGCGTGCTGTCAGCGCTGCTGCAATCGGTGGTGGCTGTCGTGTTCGTGCTCATTGCGGCGGGCCTGCTCGGGATGACCAGCGTCGCCATGGGCGACGCCGCCAACTGGATCGGCATCGCGTCCTACGCCATGGTGGCGCTGCTTGGATTGTGGCTGGTGCTGCGCAAGATATTCGGCTGGGGCCATGGGCATGGCCACAAGGACATGGCGCACAAGGCGCGGGAGCACCTGCACGCGCATGATGGGCACGATCACCATGGCCACGACCATGCGCATCACGATCATGCTCACGCTCATGATGACCACGTTCATATCGTGACGCCCGAGGCGACGACCGGCAGCCTGCGCGAGCAGCTCAGCGTGGTGCTGGCGGTGGGGTTGCGGCCGTGCTCGGGGGCGCTGGTGGTGCTGGTCTTTGCGCTGTCGCAGGGGCTGCTGCCAGCGGGTATCGCCGCGGTGTTCCTGATGGGTGCGGGCACTGCGATCACGGTGGCGGTGCTGGCGACGCTGGCGGTGACAGCCAAGGGATTGGCGCGACGGATCGGCGGGGTAGACAATCCGGTGACGGAAACTGTGGTGTGGTGGGTGGAACTGGCTGGCGCAGCGGCGGTGCTGGCGTTTGGGGTTCTGCTGGTGATTGCGAGTCTCTAGCGGGGCCGTTGACGCGACCCATAGCCGCCTTGCGGATGATCGGGGAGCGGTTATGGTGCGGGCAGCCTAGAACCCCTCCAAACTGGCGCTTCATGTCCGATCACCTTCCAGCCGATCATCCAGTCGTCCAAAAGCCGAAGATCGGCGTCCTCCTGCTCAACCTGGGTACGCCCGACGCGACCGATTATTGGAGCGTGCGGCGTTATCTCAAGGAATTCCTGAGCGACCAGCGGGTCATTGAGACGCCGAAATGGCTGTGGTGGCCGATCCTCAACCTGGTGATCCTCAGCGTCCGGCCGCAAAAGAGCGGCCACGCCTATGAGCAGATCTGGGACAAGGAAAGAAACGAGAGCCCGCTGCGGGTGATTACCCGCAACCAGACCGAGGCGCTGGCGGCGCGGCTGGCGGGACATGACGACATCGTGGTCGACTTCGCCATGCGCTATGGCAATCCATCGACGAAGAGCGTGCTGGAGAAGATGCAGGCGGCGGGGTGCCAGAAGATCCTGCTGGTGCCGCTTTACCCGCAATATTCGGCAACCACGACGGCCACCGCCAATGACAAAGCGTTCGACGCTCTCAAGCAGATGCGCTGGCAGCCGGCGGTACGCACGGCGCCGGCCTATTTCGAAAACGCCGAATATATCCAGGCGCTGGGCAATTCGATCCGCGACGGGGTGGCAGCGCTCGATTTCGAGCCGGACCTGGTGATCACCAGCTATCACGGCATGCCGGTGGAATATCTGGAACGGGGCGATCCGTATCATTGCCAGTGCTTCAAGACGACGCGGCTGGTGCGGGAATACCTCGGCTGGGACAAATCCAGGATCATGGTCACCTTCCAGAGCCGGTTTGGACCGAGCAAATGGCTCGAGCCCTATACCGATGTGACGCTGGAAGCCTTGCCGGGCAAGGGCATCAAGAAGGTGGCGATCCTGGCGCCGGCATTCTCGGCCGATTGCATCGAGACGCTGGAAGAAATTGCCATGCAGGGCAAGGAGACATTCATGGAAGCGGGGGGCGAGAAGTTCGCCTATATCCCGTGCCTCAACGACAGCCCCGGCGGCATGGACATGATCGAGGCGATGGTGCGGCGGGAATTGCAGGGCTGGATTTAGGTCTTTCTCACCTCTCCGACCGAAGACGGTCGACCTCTCCCCCAAAGGGAGAGGTGAAGACGGCTCAACTCGGCTTGCCGCCATCGATGATCGCCTTGACCTCGACTTCCACCGTGTCAAGCAGGCGATTGATCACCTCTACCGCGCGATCGACGTCGGCGGCGAGGATGGCGTCGGCCAGGTCGCGGTGCAGCGGAAACGAGGCGAGACCAAAATTGTCGGCGGCAAAGGGCGATGAACCGCCGCGCTCCAGCGCGTGGTCGAGATTGACCAGCAACTGGCCATACATGGGGTTGCCGGTGGCGTCGTAGATGGCGCCGTGGAACGCGTGGTCGGCCTTGCGCCAGGGACGACCGGCATTCACCTCGAGCAGCAGGGCGTCGCAGAGGTCGGAAATCTGTCGGCGCTGGGCCGATGTGGCGTTGACGGTCGCCTTGCGCACGACGTCGTTTTCCAGCGTACGGCGGATTTCCATGAGGCGGAGCAGCGCCTCGCCCTCGAGCCGGACCATGGTGGGAACTAGGCCGCGCGAGGTCTGCACGCGGGCGGCGAGATAGGTGCCATCGCCACGGCGGCGGCGAATGATGCCCAGGCCTTCCCAGCGGTTGAGGGCTTCGCGAATGGTGGAGCGGCCGACCCCGAGGGTGGCGGCGAGCGAGACTTCGGGGGGCAGGCGATCACCTATCTTGAGGCCGGAGCGCTCGACCATGTCGGCCAGCGCATCAAGCACCGCCACGCCGCGCGTGCGGGTTTCGAGTGGCTCAAGATAGCTCAATGCCCCTGGTCTCACTGCGCCAATTCCTCCCGGCATGCGTGCAGGCCACACACACCACAGTTCGCGCCGTTTGTCAGCCTCGCTATGAAACGCGCCGGGCGGCGCCGGTCTTGAGATCGAGCAACTCGGTCAAGGCGTCGATCAGCAGGTCCATCTGCGGCTTGGAATTATAGCCCTGCACCGAAAGGCGGACGATGCAAGTATCCTGCCATTTGAAGACGGGAATTTCGATGCGGTATTTGTCGTAGAGATCGAGCTTGAGCTGATCGACGTCGCATTCGGGAATCGGCATGGCGACCATCTGCGGGGCGCAGAATTCTGATGTGCTGAGTGGTGGCAGGCCAGTGCGCTCGGCAAGGCGGCGGGCAGTGTCCTGCGCCAGCGCCTGGCAATGGGCCTGAACACTGGTCCAGTCGTTATCGTGCCGGTATTCGAGCGCGGCAGGAACGGTGAGCCAGGGGGCGGGGTCGCGGGTGCCCTGCATTTCGAGTTCGTCGATGAAGGGGGAATTGCCGAAGGCGCCCTTGGCGCCGGGCTCCTTGGAGTTTTCGGTCCAGCCGTGGCTGATGACCAGCGGGTTGATCAGGCCCTGCATTTCGGGGCGGGCATGGAGGAAGGCGGAGCCCTTGGGGGCCATCATCCATTTGTGGCAATTGCCGGAATAGAAATCGGCGCCGAGCCTGTCGAGGTCGAGCTTGATGTGTCCAGGCGTGTGGGCACCGTCGATGACGCTCCAGATACCGCGTTTGCGGGCTTCGGCGATGGACCGCTCGATGGGGAAGAGCAATGCGGTGGGCGAGGTGATGTGGCTGAGGAAGAGGACGCGGGTGCGCTCGGTGAGGCCGGACATGATTGCGTCGGTGAACTGCGCCTCCGATGTCAGCGGCATGGGGACCTTGACCACCACGACCTCGGCACCGGTCTTGCGGCAGACATAGGCCCAGGTCTTTTCCAGCGCCGAATATTCGTGATCGGTGGTGAGGATCTGGTCGCCCGGCTTGAGGGGGAGCGACTGGGCGACGATGTTGAGGCCGAGCGTGGCATTGGTCAGGCCGACGATGTTTTCGGCCACGGTGCCAAGTTCCTTGGCCAGCGCGATGCGGGGCACGCGCATGGTTTCGGTGAGGTTTCGGCCGAGAAATTCGACGGGCTGGCGTTCCAGCTCGAGCTGCCATTCCTGGTATTTGGCGAAGACGGGCCCGGGGCAGGCGCCGAACGAGCCGTGATTGAGAAAGACGACATCCTCGCGAATGAGGAACTGCCGGGCGAGATTGGAGGACAATTCAGCGGCCTTTCAGGGTCGGGTCGAGGGCATCGCGCAGGCCGTCGCCGAACAGGGTCGTCGCCAATACGGTGATGGCGAGGGCAGCGGTCGGGAACACGGCGAGATGCCAGTAGAAAAACATGAAATCGATGCCCTCATTGATCATCTGCCCCCAGGTGGGCGTCGGCGGCGGAACGCCGATGCCGAGGAAACTGAGGCTGGCTTCGAGCATCATCGCCAGGGGAATGGCGAGGACGAAGCCGACAATGATCGGGGAGATCGAGTTGGGAATGAGATGGCGGCGGATGATGTACCAGGGCGAGGCGCCCAGGGCCCTGGCCGCCTGCACGAACTCCTTCTCGCGGAAGGCCTTCACCTGCGCACGGACGAGGAGACAGACCTGCACCCAGCCGAAGAGGGCGGCGATCAGGATGATGGTGAAATAGCCGCCTCGGGTGAGGGCGCCGAGCAGCATGGCGGCGAGCAAAGGCGGCACCACCGAGAACAGCTCGATGATGCGCATGATGAACCAGTCGGTCTTGCCGCCGAAATAGCCGGCCAGGGCACCGAGCGGAATGCCGATGACGACGCTGAACAAGGCGGCGGTGAAGCCGATGGTGAGCGAGACGCGGGCGCCATAGACGATGCGGGTGTAGAAGTCGCGGCCGAGATTGTCGACGCCAAACCAGTGTTCGGCCGAGGGGAAGGCCAGCGCCTCGGTGAGGAAGGTCTGGGCGTCGGGATGGCTGGGGGTGATGAGCGGGGCGAAGATGGCCATCAGGATCAGGACGGCCAGCACCGCGCCGGCGGCGATGGCGGCCTTGTTGCCGGTGAAGCGCCGCCAGGCGAACCACAGCGGATTGCGCTGGCGATAGGCGGGCGGAACGACGGGCATGGTCTCTGATGTCATTGCCCGCCTCCCACGCGGATGCGGGGATTGATCAGGGCATAGACGATGTCGCTCAGGAGATACGCGATGCAGTACATGAAGGTGATCATCAGCATCAGCGCCATCTCCAGCGGGTAATCGCGGCCTTCGATGGAGGAGACGAAATAGGCGCCCAGGCCTGGTACGCGGAACATGGCTTCAACGAAGATCGAGCCGGTGGCGGTGCCGATGAACATGGGCAGGAAGACGGTGACCAACGGGATCGCCGAATTGCGCAGCACATGCTGGAAGACGATCCTGTTTTCGCTCAGGCCCTTGGCGCGCAGCACAGTGACGAACTGCCGGTTGAGCGTGTCGAGCATGGCCGAGCGGGTATAGCGGGCATAGGTGGCGAGCGGGATCAGCGCATAGGCAATGATGGGCAGGATCCAGCGCTCGGGCTTGCCCCAGCCGCTGGCGGGGAGCCAGTTGAGCCAGACGGCAAAGACCAGGATCAGCAGCATTGAGGTGACGAAGACCGGGATGGTGAGGCCCAGCGTCGCCAGCGTCGAGGCGAAGTAGTCGATCCAGGTGTTGCGATTGAGGGCGGCCGCCATGCCGAGCAGGATGCCGAGCGGCGCGCCGATCAGCACCCCCAGGCCGCCGAGCACGAGGCTGGGGATCCAGGCGCGGGAGAGCAGTTGGGTAACGGTTTCGCCGGGGCTCTGATAGGGCACGCCGAAATCGAAATGCAGCACGCCCCACATGTAGCGGAGATACTGCACATGCAGCGGCTGATCGAGGCCGAGCTGCGCCATGAGTTTTTCGCGCACGGCGGCGGAAACCGGCATGTCATTGGCGTCGAAGGGCCCGCCGGGAATGGCGTGCATCATGAAGAAGATGATGAGCGAGACGACGATGAAGGTGACGGCCACGGAGACGAGGCGGCGGAGGATGTAGGTCAGCATGAGGGGGCTCCTTCCGCGGATCGGTGCGCGTGGCTACACCGCAAGTCCCTGGCTTCGCCGGTCAGGAGATGCGCGCCCAAAGCGAGGGGCCTGAGTTCATCCCCTCCCTCCCCCTTGCGGGGAGGGACCGAGGGTGCGGGTCGTTTGGCGGTCGCCAAGACGACCCCCACC
>NZ_JACZKG010000073.1 GCF_014860165.1 Devosia sp. | reverse complement strand
ACCCCCACCCTTGATCCCTCCCCACAAGGGGGAGGGAGATGACTGAGATACCTGAGCTACAGCCGCACAATCGAGACCCAAAAATGTCCCGCCCCCTCGCCGCCCTCATGCTCCTGATCTGCACCATGCTGTGGGGCTTCGCCTTTATCGCGCAGAAATCCGCCATGGATTCGATGGGGCCGCTGACCTTTGCCGGCGTCCGCTATCTGCTCGGCGGCCTTCTGGTGCTGCCATTGGCCTTCTGGGAAAAGCGCCGCCGTCCCGAGCCGCTGACCGGTACGCATTGGGCTCTCGTGGCCGGCGTGAGCCTGGTCTTCTTCGTCGGATCCTGGCTGCAGCAATCGGGCCTGGCCACCACCACGGCCACCAATGGCGGTTTCCTCACCGGGCTCTATGTCTTCTTCGTCCCGGTGCTGGGCTTCTTCATCTTCCGCACCCGTCCGCATCCGATCATCTTCGCCTGCGTGCCGCTGGCTTTGGTAGGCATCTACTATCTCAATGGTGGCGGGCTCGACAGCTTCAACCAGGGCGACCTGCTGATCGTCGTCAGCGCCGTATTCTGGGGCCTGCACGTGGTCCTGCTCGGCCATGTCGCCCGCGCCACCGGCCTGCCCATCTTCGTCTCGGCCATCAGTTTTCTTGTGGCGGGCGCCGTCGCGCTGTCCCTGGCCTTCGTCATCGAGACCCCGACCCTCGAGGGCATTTCCGCCGGCTGGATCGAAATCGCCTATGCGGCCATTCTCTCGACCGCCGTCGCCTTCACCTTCCAGGCTATAGGCCAGCAATATGTCCCGCCCGCCAATGCGGCGATTATTCTCTCAGCTGAGAGCCTCTTTGCCGCCATCGGTGGCGCCCTGCTGCTGGGGGAACGTCTCCCGCCCATCGGCTATGCCGGCGCCGCCCTCATCTTCGCCGCCATCATCGCCGTCGAAGCCCTGCCCCCGCTCTGGGCCCGGCGCCAGACGCATATGGCGAGGACGACGAACTAGGCTCTTCACCTCTCCCTTTGGGGGAGAGGTGAAAGCCCCCTACTCCTCATACCGATACATCCGGTACGTCTTGCAGATCACGAAGGCCACGCAGCCCTTGAGCACGATCTCGTTCTCGCCCACCTGGGTGATCGTTCCGCCCGCTTTCTGCCCGTAGATACTCAGATCCCCCTTCCACTGGTTGGGTCTGGTCTGCCGCGCATGGTCGATCAGCAGGGTGTTGAGATAGGGCAGGTTTTCCGCGTTGTCGGCGCCATTGCCCAACCAGATCAGCGTGCCGCACAATTGCGTGCCATCGCCGCAAAGCTCGACGCTGTAGCGCGAGTCGCGCATCTCGATTTCCCAGGTGCCTTCGGGTGAGGCCAGGGCCGGCTGGGTCAGCATGGCCAGGGCACCAAGCACAAGAACGGGTTTCTGCATCGCAACCACTCCAAAGCTGTGGATATCAAGGCTGCCAGAGCCAAGCTGAACTGTGTCTGAACGCAGGGTGACCAGGCGCGTCACGCCCCCGTCATACAAGCTCGCTAATCGTTCAACTGTTCCGGCTCATCCCCCATGTGGCCCGAACGTGCCGCGCCCCACGTCCCCAACGTCGCGCCCGGCCTATTGGGAGAGTCCGGCCGCCAACCCCGACTCTTCCCGCCGATTAAGTCGGCATTCTGGCCGCCCCCGGGGCGGCCTCTTTTTTTGTGGAGCAGCCGTCTTTGCGCTCGCGCCTGGCGAGGCGCTCCGGCACAACGGAGCCATGGCCAAGCTCTACTTTTCCTATGCGGCGATGAATGCCGGCAAGTCCACCTTGCTGCTGCAGGCCGCCTACAACTATCGCGAGCGCGGCATGCGGCCGCTGCTCTACACCTCCGCTCTGTATGCCGAAAACGGCATTGGCCTCATCTCCTCGCGCATCGGCATCTCCGAGCCCGCCGCGCTCTATTCCGCCGATGACGATCTCTACCAGTCCATCCGCGACGAGCAGGAAATCAGCAAGGTCGATTGCGTCTTCATCGACGAGGCACAGTTCCTCACGCCCGACCAGGTCTGGCAACTGGCCCGCGTTGCCGATCGGCTGCGCATTCCGGTCATGTGCTTCGGCCTCAGGACCGATTTCCAGGGTAAGCTGTTCCCGGGGTCATCAGAATTGCTGGCCGTCGCAGACACCCTGCGCGAGATACGCACCATTTGCGAATGCGGCGCCAAGGCCACTATGGTCGTCCGCCAGAATGCCGATGGGCGCGTGATCACCGCCGGCGAGCAGGTGTCGATCGAGAAGTCGGTCTATGTTTCGCTCTGCCGCAGGCACTGGGAAGAAGCGGTCGGCCGCTGGCCGGTGAAAGGACCTTGAATATGCAGTCTGACGCCCTCGAGCCAACCGGCGCCCTCACCATCCGCACCCTGGCCATGCCTGCCGACACCAACCCCGCCGGCGACATCTTCGGCGGCTGGGTGATGAGCCAGATGGATATTGCCGGCGCCATCGCCGCGGTCGAGCGCAGCGGCGGCCGCGTCGTCACCGTGGCGGTCGAGGCGATGACCTTCATCGCCCCCGTCAAGGTCGGCGATATCCTCTGCGTCTACACCACCGTCGAGCGCGTCGGCACCACCTCGGTCACGATAAGCATGGAGGCCTGGGCGCGCCGCAATCGCATCGCCGATCGCGTCAAGGTCACCGACGGACGCTTCGTCTATGTCGCCCTGGGCGAGGACGGTTCCAAGCGCCGCATCGACCCCTGATCCTGCGCCGGGCCCCCTGAACGAATCCGTTCAGACAGCGTTCAGTTACAGTGTGGTCAAACCGGATCACAGGTCGAACTCGGCCCCAGTTTTCGGAGTTACCCATCCCATGCAACCGCTTCGCCTCGGTCTCCTTTCGACCCTGATCCTGCTCGCCGGCGCAGCCGTGGCTATGGCGCAGCAGACCGTCACGATCACGGCCGATATCAATGCCTATACCGGGCCAAGCTTCGATTCCGGTTTCGCGGGCACGGTTCGCGCCAATACCCCCGTCCAGCTCGATCACTGCGAGAACAATTTCTGCATGGTCTACTACGGGCGCGCGACCATTTGGGTCGAGCAGCAATATGTCGCCCAGGTGCCACCGGGCCAGGCAGCGCCTCCGCCTCCTTCGGCACCGCAGCCACAACCGCAGCCGCAGCCGCAGCCCTTGCCCCATCCCTGGCCGTGGCCGCCCCAGCCGCCGCAGCCCCAGCCGCCTCCGGTCTTCGAGGAAGCCGGCGCCTGCTTCTACAGCGAGCGCAATTTTCGCGGCACGAGCTTCTGTGTCGAGGAAGGCGATGGCTATAGCCGCCTGCGCAACTGGGACAACAGGATCCGCTCCGTGGAGGTATTTGGCGGTGCCCGCGTCGACCTCTGCACCGACGCCAATTACCGGGGCAGTTGCGTCACCTTGCGCCGCGATGCGTCGCGCCTGCCCGCCGAGATCGACCGCAAGACGTCGTCCATCGACGTCTATTAATCATCCTCGTACCATTTTGGGGGGAAGCAGGAACTCTTTAGTTCTTCCCCCCGTTTCCTAGACAAACAATAACTGGTCGCCGCAAGCGTCGTCCCATCCGGGACCGGTAGGACCAGCGCACAGGAGCGCAGAAAATGAACCGCCACACTCGCAAGATGTTGCTCAATATTGCTGCCGGCGTCGCCGTTGCCGCGACGGCCCTCGTCGTCTTCCTGCCGGCCGCCTATGCCGCGCCGGGCACCGTGACCAGCAACGTGAACGTGCGCTCCGGCCCGGGCACCAACTATGCTGTGGTCGACACCGTTCGTCGCGGCACCACCGTTGATGTGCAGCAGTGCCAGGGCTCCTGGTGCTACATCGTCAAGTCGGGCCCCGATGGCTGGGTATCGGCCTCCTACCTGACGGCTGGCGGCACCCCGGTCAATCCGCAGCAGCCCGGCCTGTCCTTCGGCTTCTCCACCGGCCCGGGCGGCCCGACCTTCAATTTCGGCATCGGCCAGCAGCCGCAGCCGCCGGTCATCCGGCCGATCCCCGAGCCGGTCTTTGGCGAAGTCTGCTTCTACGACCGCACCCGCTTCCGCGGCTCGAGCTTCTGCCTGGAATCGGGCGAGAGCATCCGCAATCTGGGTGATTGGGCCGACCGCGTCTCCTCGATCGACAATTCTGATGGCCTGTCGGTGCAGGTTTGCTCGGAAAGCAGCTATCGCAATTGCCGCACCTACACGACCAGCGCTTCCTCGCTGGGCGACTTCGACGACTACATCGTATCGATCCGCGTCCGCTAACCAGCGGCGCCGCAATGAACAAGGGCGTGGCTTTGGCCGCGCCCTTTGCTTTGGCCCCTTGGAGCCAGCCGGGAGCCGCGCTAGTGTGCGCGCATTGCTTTAGAGCCGGGGATACCTGATGCGTTATTTCGGTCGCCTGCTGACCACACTCGCCGCCATGCTGGTCCTGTCGCTGGCCCCGGCCTACGCCGCCTCCGAGAGCGGCACCCATGCCTGGAGCTCGGACACGCTCACCCTGCGCGACGGTCCGGGCCTGGCCTATGCCGTCACCGGCGAGATCGCGGCCGATCTGCCCATCAAGGTGCTGCGCTGCGAGGAGCTCTGGTGCGCCGTCGATGGCCCCGGCGGCCGCGGCTGGACCAGCAAGCAGTACGTCGTCTTCGGCCTCACCTCGACCGATTGGCCTGGCGGCATCAACCCCGACTATCCCTCCGGCGGCAGCATCTGCTTCTATTCGGGCACCAACTTCACCGGCACCGAACTCTGCATGAATTCCGGCCACGTCATCCATGACCTGGCCCTGCTGGGCCTCGACAACAGCTTCTCCTCGGTCAAGGTCCTGGGCGCCTCTGCCGCCGCCTGTCGCGACCGCGGCTTCCAGAGCTATTGCGAACGCATCATCGCCGACCAGCCCGCACTGGACCCTTATCTCCGCCGCGCTTTGTCATCGATCCGGGTTTACTGATTACCCCCTCCTAACCTCCCCTGAAGGGGGAGGGACAGATCGAGTTAGGCCACGACCCCGCCCCGAGCACCGCTCGGATTCCTCCCCCTTCAGGGGGAGGCGAGGTAGGGGTATCCCAACAAGGACTCGCGCCGCCCGGCGGACATTCCGTATCCCCGTTCATTTTCACCCCCACCAGCGGCTCCTTCCGCCCGCCCTGAATAAACAGTCCATTCAGCCGCAGTTCACCGGCAATACTGTCTAGTCACCCTCAACAACAGGCGAGCGACATGCTCCCTGCAACGAGGGAACTCAAAATGAACGTCAAGCACATCACCGCCTTGTCTTCCGCCGCCGCAGTCGTTCTGCTGTCGACATCAGGCGCCTTTGCCCAGCCCGGTGTCGCCACCGGCGCTGTCAATGTCCGCACCGGTCCCGGCACGAGCTATTCCAAGGTCGGCACACTCAGCGCCGGCGAACTCGTCGACGTCAAGGATTGCCAGGGCTCCTGGTGTTTTGTCGACCGCAATGCCGGAACCGATGGCTGGGTCTCGGCCAACTATCTCCAGCCCGCCGCTGCCCAGCCCGCTCCGGCCGACCCTGACATTCCGTTCAACTTCGGCGTCACCGTCGGCCCCGGCGGCCCGTCCTTCTCCTTCGGCATTGGCGATGCACCGCCGCCTGCTCCCGTGCCGCCCCCGGCGCCGGCAACCCCCAAGGTCTGCTTCTTCAAGAGCACGAACTTCGCCGGCGGCTCGTTCTGCGTCAGCCCGGGCGACAGCAATCCGGTCCTGGCCGGCAGCTGGAACAACTCCATCTCCTCGATCAGCGTCGAGGGCGGCGCCCAGGTGACGGTCTGCAAGAATGCCGGCTATGGCGGCTCCTGCGCCACCATCATCACCTCCAAGGCCTCGCTCAGCTCCTACAACAACACCATCTCGAGCTTCCAGGCGCTCTGATCGCCACCCAATCCCTGCCGCGCCGCCCTTCGGGGCGGCGCTTGCGTCCCCCTGAATGCGGATGGATTCGACCGGCAAGTCGAATTACCGTGAGATTGGCTGGTCCGAGTCCGTGAGGGGACACACACGGCCAGTTGAGGGAGACAACCACTATGCCGCGCATATCCGAATACTATTTCCGCTCCGCGATCCTGTTCCTGATCGTCGGAATCTCCATCGGCATCCACATGTCGGTCAGCCAGAACCACAATGTCACCGGCGCCCATGCGCATATCAACCTGCTCGGCTGGGTTACATCGGCCCTGTTCGGCGGCTATTACGCGCTGAACCCCGCCAAGGCCGCCGGCCGCCTGCCGATGATCCAGTATGCCGTCTTTACCCTTGGCGTCATCGTCATGGGCGTCTCGCTCTACCTGCTGCTGGCGGGCAATACCGCCGTGGAGCCCATCGTCGCCGCCAGCTCGCTGATCACCTTTGCCGGCGTGTTGCTCTTTGCCTGGATCGTCTGGATGCCGTCAGCCGCCGGTTCGCGTATGGCGCCCCGGGCGGCCCAATAGACGTCGCGAGCGTCGCCCACCGGTTGGGCGACGCTTCATTTTGCCGGCAGGGCATGGTGTTCGCGCGCGCTAAATGCGATTAGCTTGGGCAACAATCCCCCCGCCAATCGAGTCTTCCGATGAACGTGAGTTCCATTTTCGCCAATGTCGTTGCCGTTATCGGCGCGGTAGCCGTCGCCATCCGCCATCGCGGCGATGGTCCGCGTCCGCCTGTCTTCGGCGCGTCTCCTGTCATCCCGTCGGCCAAGGCACAGGGCAGCATTCCGACGCTGAAAATGCCCACCGCCAAGGGCTGGGAACACGGTCGCACACCCACCGCTGCCGCAGGCCTCAAGGTCAATGCCTTCGCCGCCGGCCTCGATCATCCGCGCCACATGCATGTCCTGCCCAATGGCGACGTGCTCGTCGCCGAATCCATGGGCGAATCGGGCAAGCCCAGCAGCCTGTTCGATCACGCCATGTCGAGCACCATGAAGCGCGCCCGCGCCTCCGGCGACAGCCCCAACCGCATCACCCTGCTGCGGGATGCCGATGGCGACGGCATCGCCGAAATCCGCCATGCCTTCATCCAGGGCGTCCGCCAGCCTTTCGGCATGATCCTGCTCGGCTCGACGCTCTATGTCGGCGCCAGCGACGCCCTGCTCGCCTATCCCTATGAGCCCGGCGCCACCAGCATCACCGCACCCGGCAAGAAGCTGATGGACCTCAAGCCCGGCGGCCACTGGACGCGCAACCTCATCGCCAGCAAGGACGGCAGCAAGCTCTATGTCGCCGTCGGCTCGCAGACCAATATCGGCGATGCGGGCCTCGACGCCGAAATCGACCGCGCCTGCATCCATGAATTCGACCTGGCCACCGGCAAGTCGCGCATCTTTGCTGGCGGCTTGCGCAACCCCGTCGGCATGGCCTGGGAGCCGACAACAGGCGCCCTCTGGACCGTGGTCAACGAGCGCGACGGCCTCGGCGACGAAACCCCGCCCGATTACCTGACCTCGGTGCGCGATGGCGGCTTCTACGGCTGGCCCTTCTCCTATTGGGGTGTCGTCGATGACCGCGTCCCGCAGGACCCGGCCCACCCGGCCGCTTCGCAGGACCATCCCGATTATGCCCTGGGCGGCCACACCGCCTCGCTCGGCCTCTGCTGGTTGCCCGAAGGCACCCTGCCCGGCTTCCCGGGCGGCATGGCCATCGGCCAGCATGGTTCGTGGAACCGCAGCACGCTCAGCGGCTACAAGCTCACCTTCGTCGCCTTCGACAACGGCAAGCCGACGGGCCTGCCGCGCGACATCCTCACCGATTTCCTGTCCCCCGACGAGAAATACTCCTACGGCCGCCCCGTCGGCGTGACCCTCGCCGCCGACAACGCCGTGCTGATGGCCGACGACGTCGGCGACGTCATCTGGCGGGTGACCGCAGCCTGATTGCAGCGCTCGGCGCCTGCGGCCCCACCCTTGATCCCTCCCCATCAAGGGGAGGGAGACGATGAACACGGACCTTTGAGCTGGCGCCTCCCTCCCCCTTGCGGGGAGGGATC
>NZ_JACZKG010000072.1 GCF_014860165.1 Devosia sp. | reverse complement strand
GGGGTCAAGCCTGAGGTTTGACCGGTGCCGATATCGGGGCTCCCGAAATACCCTCCCAGCCTCTCCCATCAGGGGAGGTGCCGCCCGGGGGGTGGGCGAGATCGCCACTACTTGCGCAGATCCCGCATTCGCCCCGCAAGGGCGCATTATCCGCATGGGGAGAAGGGAAAAGTGCACCAAGATTGCGTTGCGGGTGGTGCCAGGTGCGATCCGGCTGCATTAGGGTGGAGCCCATTGGGAGTTTTGCATGAGCAACATTCGTATCGCCAATGCGCATTTGACCGTCGAAGTCTCCCCGCTGGGATCGGAGATGCAGTCGATCGTGACCAGCGATGGACGTTCATGGCTCTGGCATGGCGATGCAGCATTCTGGGGCGGGCGGTCGCCGGTGCTGTTTCCGATGGTGGGCAAGTCACCCAATGACCAGGTGAGCATCGAGGGGCAGCGCTATTGGATGGCTCAGCACGGCTTTGCGCGGCGCAGCGAATTTGCGCTGGTCGATAGCGGGTCCGATTTCTGCCGCTTCGAACTGGTGGCCGGTGAGGCCAGCAAGGGAATGTATCCGTTCGACTTCGTGCTGGCGCTGGAGCATCGGGTTGAAGGACGGGCCGTGGTGGTGACGGCGGAGGTGAGCAATCGCGACCATCGGCCGATGCCGTACGGGATCGGGTTTCACCCGGCCTTCGTATGGCCGCTGCCCGGCTGCGCAGGGCTGGAGCATCGGGTGACGCTTGATAATGGCGGAACGCCGGTGCTGGTGCGCCTGTCGGGCGGGCTGGTGGCGCCGTTTGCGCTACCCTCGCCGTTCCAGGCGGGCGTGATGACGCTGAGCCACGATCTCTTCGAGGCCGACGCCATGCTGTTCCCCGAAGGCGCGGGGGCCGGGCTGACCTATGCTGCCGGGGATCGGGCGATCCGGTTCACTTGGGAAAATCTGCCGAACCTGGCCATCTGGTCGAAGCCCGGCGCGCCCTTCGTGTGCCTGGAGCCCTGGCACGGCACGGCGGCCGAGGTGGGCGAGAACGACGCGCTCGACGAGCGGCCCTATGTCGAGGTGCTAGGGCCGGGGGCGAGCGGACGGTACAGCTTCAGGGCGGAACTGGTGGGCTGAGATATATCAGTCGACTCTCTCCCCTTGAGGGGAGGGATCAAGGGTGCGGGAGAGTCTAGCCTGGATATCGGGGCTCTCATCCCCCACCCTAGCCTGCTACGGGCCGAACGGGCCGAGCGCCGCTACTCTCCCCGCAAGATGGCGGGTGACGCGGCGGGTGGGCGTTATCGACGAACCCCCAACCTGGCCATCTTCTCACTCAGCGTCCGTCTCGGCACCTGCAGGGCATCCACGACCGCGGCGATGGAATCGCCGTTCCGGGCCAGCTCGGTCTCGATGACGTGGCGTTCGTAGGCGGCGAGGCGGTCGGCGAGGCTGGCGGTGGAGGATATCGGCTTGGCGGCCTTTGGCCCCAGGATAGTGTCGAGCGAGCGGCCGGTGGCGTCGAGGCCGAGGGCGAAGCGGTCGGCGGCGGCCTTGAGCTCGCGGACATTGCCGGGCCAAGTGTGGACCAGCAGGGCATTGATGTCGGCCGGGTGCAACTGGGGCGCCGGCTTGTTGAAGCGCTGCGCAGCGAGGCCGAGGAAATGGTGGAAGAGCAGCACGCTGTCCTCGCCGCGATCGCGCAGCGGCGCCAGGTGGATGGTGGCCATGTTGAGCCGGTAGTAGAGATCGGCGCGGAAGCGGCCGGCTTCGCTTTCGGCGGCCAGGTCGACCTTGGAGGCGGCGACGATGCGGATATCAAGAGGGATCTGGCGGTTGGAGCCGACGCGCTCGACCATGCGCTCCTGGATGACGCGCAGGACCTTGGCCTGGGCCAGCATGGGCATAGATTCGATCTCATCGAGCAGCAGCGTGCCGCCATTGGCGAATTCGAACTTGCCGATGCGCTTGTCGCGGGCGCTGGTAAAGGCGCCGGCCTCATGGCCGAAGAGTTCGGATTCGATCAACTCGGCAGGAATGGCGGCGCAGTTGACGGCGACAAAGGGGCCTTTGGCGCGGGAGGAGAAGTCGTGGAGGCAGCGGGCCACGACTTCCTTGCCGGTGCCGGTCTCGCCGAGGATGATGACATCGGCGGGAATGGTGGCCAGTTCGCGCACGGCGCTGCGTACGTCTTCCATGACCCGGGACGAGCCGATCAGCCTGGTGGCCAGTTCAGTCTCGCCGCCATCCAGCTTGCGGCGCAGTTCAGCGACTTCGCGCTTGAGCCCGGTCTGCTCGGCGGCCCGGCGCAGCGTCTTGACCAACTGGTCGGGGACATAGGGCTTTTGCAGGAAATCGAAGGCGCCAGCGCGCATGGCTTCGACGGCCATGGGCACGTCGCCATGGCCGGTGATCAGGATGACTTCGGCGGCTAGAGCGCGCTCGCGCACCGTGCGCAGCAGGTCGAGGCCGGAGAGGCCCGGCATGCGCACATCGGTGAGGATGACGTCCGGGTGGATGTCATCAAGCAGGCGCAAGGCTTCGGTGGCGCTGCTGGCGACATGGGTATCGAAGCCGGAGAGGCGCAGCCACTGCTCGAGCGCAGTGCGCACCATTTCTTCGTCGTCAACGATGAGGATGGCGGGGTTGGTCATTCTGGCCAGTCCATTTCGAGAAAAGTTCGGTGGTCCATTATTGAGCCGCTGCCTCTCCGTGATTCGAGAAGACCACCGGCAGCCTTACGGTGAAGGTGCTGCCTTGACCGGGCGTGCTGGCGACGGTGATGGCGCCGCCGATGTCGCGGACCAGCCCATAGGAGATGGAGAGGCCCAGGCCGAGGCCGCGGCCGGCTTCCTTGGTGGAATAGAAGGGGTCGAACAGGTTGGCCAGTTCCCCCTCGGGAATGCCCGAGCCGGTATCGGAGACGGCGATCTCGACGTTGCGGCCATCGACGCGGATGCCGATGGACAGGACGCGGATGGCGGTGTGCTCCATGGCGTCGGCGGCATTGGCGATGAGGTTGATGAAGACCTGTTCGAGGTGGACCGGATTGCCGGTGACCTGCAGGTGGCCGCGGTAGCGGGTATATTCGACGTCGATGCCGAAGGCCCGCAGCTTGTGATCGACCAGGTCAAGTGCATTGGCGAGAACGGCGCCCAGGTCGGCCTGCGTCTCGATGCGGGTTTCCTTGCGGGCAAAGGTCTTGAGGTGGCCGGTGAGAGCGGCAAGGCGATCGACCACCTTGTCCATGGTGGAGAGGATCTGGCCGATATCGGCATCCTGCTTCTGCGCGGCGACGAGGCGGGCACTGGCAATATGGGTGGTCAGCGCGGCGACGGGCTGGCTCACCTCATGGGCGACGCCGGCAAGCGCCTGGCCCAGGCTGGCCATCTTGGCGGCCTGCACCAGCCCGGCCTGTGCTTCGCGCTGGGCGTTCTCGGCGCGAATGCGATCGGCGATTTCCTCGCGCAAAGCCGCGTTGGCGATGTGCAAATCTTCGGTGCGCTCGACGACGCGCTGTTCCAGGCGTTCGTGATCGGCGAGGCGCTGGGCAATGATGCGGCGGCGCTGGACGAGCAGCACGACGATCAGCAGCAGCGCAGCGGCGCCGAGGCCGGCGGCAGCGGCGGCGGTCCAGGCGCCGCCATAGAGCGGGGCAAGGGGGGTGAAGGCGATCAACTGCCAGCCATGCTTGGGCAGGCGCAGTTCCTGCATGATGAAATAGCCCGAGGTTTCCGGATCGTTGCCTGATAGCAGGGCGAATTCCGCCCCACGCGAAAACCAGCGCTCGGTGATGATGCCGGAATTGTCGACGCCATTTTCCCCGTAGCGCTGCTGGCTCGAAATGCCCTCGATCCGGGCGCGGGAAATGGTCTGGAGCGGGCGGTAGCGCCAATCGGGGCGGGTGGACAGGATCACCACGTCATTGACGTCGACAATGCCGATGAGTTCGCCCGAGCGCCACCAGGCAGCCTCGATCTCGCCCAGATTGATCTTGGTGACGGCCACGCCCAGGGGGCCGTCGGGGCCGTCGACACGCTGGGAGAGGAAGTAGCCCGGCACGTTGGTGGAAATGCCGAAGGCATAGTATTCGGCGCGGCCAAGCCGCAGGGCCTCGGCAAAATAGGGGCGGAAGGAATAATTGGTGCCGACCAGGCTGGTGAGGGTCCACCAATTGCTGGCCGCGACCACGGCGCCATTGGTCTCCATGAGAAAGATCTCGCCCGCTCCGGCGGTCTCGTTGAGCTTGGAGAGAAAGCCATTGGCCGCCTCGACGGCGGCCGGATTGTCTGGATCGGCCAGCGCCGCACGGGTCTCGGGGGCCTGGGAGATGGCGACGGGGAGGTAATGGAAGCGCTCGATGATGGCTTCCAGCGTGCGTTCGAACAGGGCGAGGCGACGCTGGGCCTGCTCGCGGGAATCGTGGACCGTTGCGTTGAGGGTGGTCTCGAAGGCGACCCATGCGATCACCGCGACCGCCGCCAGTCCCATGGCGCCGAAGCCCAAGTGGCGGCGACCAAACCAGTTCCGCAATGTGGATCGAAGGCTCACTGGCGTGTTTCCACTCGGCGATCGGCAAGAAATTGCCGATAATCCGGCCGAAGCTAAGCAAGTTCTTGCCGGTTTGGCCGATGCGATCAAGGAAAAAGCATATCAGCCTTGCGCTTGGCGCGTGGCACACGGCTTGCATTGCTGAGACCGACCCCCGGGGAGGAATGCCGGGATCAAAACCAATGGGAGGACAACTCTATGAAGACCATCGTCAAGATTCTGGCTGCGAGCTTTGTTGCCGGCTCGGCGCTGAGTGCCGTAACCGTCATGGCACAGGACTATCCGAACCAGCCTGTGACCATTGTTGTGCCGTTCTCGGCCGGCGGACCCACCGACACGGTGACGCGCCTGGTTGCCGCGGCCATGAGCGAAGACCTTGGCCAGCAGGTTGTGGTGCAGAATGTCGGCGGCGCCGGCGGTACGCTGGGTGCCGGCCAGGTGGCCGCTGCCGCCAATGATGGCTATACGCTGCTGCTGCACCATATCGGCATGTCGACCGCTCCGGCGCTCTATGCCAGCCTGCCTTATGACCCGATGACCGATTTTGCCCCGATCGGGCTGGTCACCGAAGTGCCGATGACCATCGTGGCGCGCAAGGATTTCGAGCCGGCTTCGCTTGAGGACCTCATCGCCCACGTCAAGGCGAATGGCGAAGACGTCACCTATGCCAATGCCGGCATCGGCGCGGCAAGCCAGCTTTGTGGCATGCTGTTCATGAATGCACTCGACACCAAGATGACCGAGGTGCCTTATCAGGGTACCGGCCCGGCCATGACCGACCTGCTGGGTGGCCAGATCGACATGATGTGCGACCAGACCACCAATACGACCAGCCAGATCCTGGCGGGCGAGATCAAGGCTTATGCCGTGACCACGCCCGAGCGCATCGCCGTGCTGCCGGAGGTGCCGACCATGGCCGAGGGCGGCGTCGAGAATTTCGAGCTGGCCATCTGGCATGGGCTCTACGCTCCTGCCGGGACCGACCAGGCCATCATCGACCGCCTGTCGGCCTCGCTGCAGAAGGCCCTAGCCGATGAGACGGTGGGCAACAGCTTTGCCGAGCTGGGCACCTATCCGGTGCCGGCCAGCCAGGCCACGCCGGCTGCCCTGGCGCAGAAGCTTGAAGGCCAGACCGCCCTTTGGGCTGCGGTGATCGCCGATGCGGGCATTGCGGCACAGTAAGCCACAGAGCCGATAACGGCCAAAGCCCCCCCGGCCCGATGGGCCGGGGGTTGCCATAGGGAGAGGGAATAATGGCACTCAATGCATCACGGAACGACCTTGCCTCGGGGGCACTGTTCGTCGCCCTGGGCGGCTATTTCGCGCTCGAAGGCCTGAAATACGATTTCGGTACGCCGTTCCGCATGGGGCCGGGCTTCATGCCCGTCGTGCTGGGTGGTGTGCTGGTGGCGCTGGGGGTGGCTGTTGCGGCCACCGGCATCGGCAAGCCGGATGCGGAGGCGGCGCCGGCATGGCCATGGCGCGGCATTGCCCTGGTGCTGGGCACGATCCTGTTCTTTGCCGCAACGATACGCGGGCTGGGTTTCATTCCGGTGGTGCTGATTGCGGGCTTTGCGACAGCCTTGTCGAGCAGCCGCAACTCGCTGCTTGCCGCGCTGGTCGTCAGTGCGGGGCTCTGCGTGCTGTGCCTGCTGATATTCAAGGTCGGGCTGGGGCTGCAATTGCCCTTGTTTGGGCCGTGGCTGCGATTCTAGGCCGGGAGAAACCAGATGGACCTGATATCCTCGCTTGCCCTGGGCTTCTCGGTTGCCCTCGATCCCATCAACATCCTCTACTGCTTCATCGGCGTGCTGCTGGGCACGCTGGTGGGCGTGCTGCCGGGCATCGGCCCGACGGCGACCATCGCCATGCTGCTGCCCATCACCTTCACGCTGGGGCCTGAGACGTCGCTGATCATGCTGGCGGGTATCTATTACGGCGCCCAGTATGGTGGCTCGACCACGGCGATCCTGATCAACCTGCCGGGGGAGAGCTCATCGGCGGTGACGGCGATCGACGGCTATCAGATGGCGCGAAAGGGCAGGGCGGGCGCTGCTTTGGCCACGGCGGCCATCGGCTCGTTCTTTGCCGGGACGGTTGCGACGCTGCTGCTGGCCTTCTTCGCGCCGCCCCTGGCGCGGGCGGCGCTCAATTTCGGGGCGCCGGAATATTTCTCGCTGATCGTGCTGGGCCTGCTGGTTTCGATTGCCCTGGCGCATGGCTCGATCCTCAAGGCGCTGGCCATGATCGTGCTGGGGCTGCTGCTGGGCATGGTGGGCCAGGATATCTATACCGGCACACCGCGCTTCACCTTCGGGGTGCGGGAGCTGTTCGGGGGGCTGAATTTCGTGGCTGTGGCCGTGGGTGTCTTCGGCGTGGCGGAAATCCTGCGCAATCTCGAAAACGAGAAGGAGCGCGAGGTCGGCGTCAAGGCGGTGACCAATCTCTGGCTGACCAAGGACGACATCAGGCGCATCGTCGGTCCGGTGCTGCGCGGCACCGCGCTGGGCTCGGTGCTCGGCGTGCTGCCGGGCGGGGGACATATCCTCTCGTCCTTTGCCTCCTACTCGGCGGAAAAGCGCCTGTCCAAGACGCCGGAGGAATTCGGCAAGGGCGCCATCGAGGGCGTGGCCGGGCCGGAATCGGCCAATAATGCGGCGGCGCAGACCAGCTTCATCCCACTGATGACGCTGGGCATCCCGGCCCATCCGGTGATGGCGCTGATGATCGGGGCGTTCATCCTGCAGGGCATCACGCCCGGCCCCAATGTCATCAATGAAGAGCCAGCGCTGTTCTGGGGCATCATCGCCTCGATGTGGATCGGCAACCTGCTGCTGGTCATCCTCAACCTGCCGCTGATCGGGCTGTGGGTGAAGATGCTGACCATTCCCTATCGGGTGCTGTTCCCGGCCATTGTGCTGTTCGCCTGCATCGGCACGTTCTCGATCAACCAGAATATCTACGACATCTATGCCATCGCCTTCTTCGGCATCGTTGGCTACCTGCTGATCCGGTTCGGCTGCGAGCCGGCGCCGCTGCTGCTCGGCTTCGTGCTCGGGCCGCTGCTGGAAGAGCATTTGCGCCGGGCGATGATCATTTCGCGCGGCGATCCGATGATCTTTGTCGAACGACCCATCTCGGCGACGCTGCTGGGCATGGCGCTGCTGGCGGTGATCGTGGCGGTGCTGCCGAGCATTCGGAAGAAGCGCAACGAGGTGTTTGTCGAGGAGGACTGAGGGTGTCCCTCCCCTTCGGTTCGACCACGGCGTCACCCCCGGGCCCAGGCCCGGGGGTGTTTTTTTTGGCCGTCAAGTGAAGCGCCCTCGGGTCAAGCCAGAGGGTGACGACCTGTGGGTGGGTGAGGTCGTAGAGGGATCACTCCGCCGCGCCGCGCTCGTCGATCATGGCGTCGGGGCCGTTGGGGTCACCCGGAGCCGTTTCGGCGCCGAGATCGGGGAAGGCGACGACGCGGTTGTTGCGGAAGTCGAGGCGGACCACGAGCAGGCCGCGTTCTTCGAACCAGGTCAAAAGGCGCCGGGCGCGGCTGGCGGAATGGGTGCCGTAGAGGCGGGCGAGGGTCGCGTCGGAGGGGCAGGGGGCGCTGGTGAGCGCGGCTTGCGCCAGGACGAGGAAGACGCCCTGGACGTCGTCGGTGAGGGTTTCGGACAGCGCCAAAGCCTGCTGCCAACCGTCGGACTGAGCGACTTCGCGGTCGGGGGCGACGCGGGCGACGGCAAGGCGGCGCTTGAAGGCGGGCAAAGCCGGCGGCTCGCCCGGGACGCGGCGGATGCGACAGCGGACGAGAAAATCCTGATAGAGCACGGCGACGGTGCGGAAGCTGGCATCGGGGTCGCCGAGCAGTTCAGCCATGATGGCGTCAATCTGGGCGTCGCGCTCGGCCTGGTCAATCTCGGGAAACAGGGTCTGCGGGGCTTCTTCGGCCGGCGGTCGGGCGCGGGAGAGCTGGGCCAGCAGTTCATTGGTCGAGGGCGGTGGCGGCGGCGCGGGGCGCCTGACAACCGGGCGGGCCTGCTCTTCGGCGGAGGCGGTGAAGATGAGGTCGGCGGCGTCGACCGGCGCTTCGGGCAATGGGGTCAGCTTGGGGCTGGTGGAGCGAGCCGAGGTCTCGACATGGCCGATGGTCACCGGCAGCGGCCGGCGGGAAATGGCGGGACCCAGGGCGACGAAATGGCCGCGGGCAAGGTCGCGGAACTGCTCGGCCTGGCGCTTTTCCATGCCCAGGAGATCGGCAGCGCGGGCCATGTCGATATCGAGGAAGGTGCGGCCCATCAGGAAGTTGGACGCTTCGGCGGCGACGTTTTTCGCCAGCTTGGCGAGGCGCTGGGTGGCGATCACGCCGGCGAGGCCTCGCTTGCGGCCGCGGCACATCAGGTTGGTCATGGCGCCAAGCGAGAGCTTGCGGGCTTCGTCGCTGACTTCGCCGGCGACCGCGGGAGCGAAAAGCTGGGCTTCGTCGACAACGACGAGCACGGGATACCAGTGGTCGCGCTCGGCATCGAACATGCCGCCGAGGAAAGCGGCGGCGGCGCGCATCTGCTGCTCGACATCGAGGCCTTCGAGATTGAGCACGACCGAGACGCGGTGCTGGCGGACGCGGGCAGCGATGCGGGTGAGCTCGGCTTCGGTCCTGTCAGCATCGACCACGGTGTGGCCGTAGCGCTCGCTCAGGGTGGTGAAATCGCCCTCGGGATCGATGATGCATTGCTGCACCCAGGGGGCGGATTGCTCGAGCAGGCGGCGCAGCAGGTGCGATTTTCCGGAGCCGGAATTGCCCTGGACGAGCAGACGGGTGGCCAGCAATTCCTCGAGATCGAGCGTGGCGGGCGTCGTGCCGCCGCTCATGCCCATGTCGATTGCTACCTTCATCTGGTCTCCGGGGGCGATCCCGGTCAATCGGGCATCACGCAGGTCTGGAACTGGCGAGCAGACTTAGCACCGGCGCGGGCGATTCGGGGAATCGTGGTGGGGGAAGTCACAGGAGACGAAGGCGAGTCTTTGTCGGATACCCCTCCCAGCCTCCCCCTGATAGGGGGAGGAATCCGCGCGGTGGTTGGGGCGAGATGCTGTCGAACGCTCGATCTGTTCCTCCCCCTTTTTCAGGGGGAGGTTAGGTGGGGTGTTCTTCCTTCGGGGGCTACAAATCCCGCAACAACCGCGCCGGTCGTGCCGAGGCGGCGCGCAGGATGGTCATGGCGCCCAGGGTGGCGGTGATGGCTATGGCGACCAGCAGGACGACGGCGAGGGCGTCGGTGTTGACGGTGAAATCGACATTGAGCATGAGCATGCTGACCACCCAGCCCAGGCCGATGCCCAGCAGAATCGCAGGCAGGGCAGCGAAGGTGGCCAGGACAAGATATTGCATGAAGGCGGTGGCCATCAGCTCGAGGCGGGTGGCGCCCAGCACCTTGGTGATGACGGTATCGGCTTCGCGCTGGCGGCGCCCGGTGGCGAGGCTGCCCACGAGGACGAGCAGGCCATTGCCCACGGCAAGTCCGCCCACCAGCACCGCGGCAAAGGAGAGCTGGCTCAGCGCATCGGTGATCTGCTTGAGCGTGTCGCCGATTTCGATGAAGCGGATATCGGGGAAATCGGCGGCGAGCCGGCGCTCGACGGCCTCCTCGCGGCCGGGCAGGGCGGTGACGGCGGCAAAGAGCGTGGTGGGATAGGCGTCGATCACGCCGGGCGAGAAGGTGGCGAGGAAGTCGATGCCGCCCTGCCAGGAATAATCGCGGAAGCTGGTTATGGTGGCGGTGATGGGTTCGCCGAAAATGGAGAAGGTGAGCGTATCGCCCAGATCGACGCCTAGGCCGGAGCGCAGGCTTTGATGAAGGGATACCAGAGCCGGGCCGGTATGATCGGCCGGCCACCATTCCCCGGAGGTGATGCGCGAGGAGGCGGGGAGCTGGCTGCGATAGGTGAGCGGCACTTCGCCGGCCAGGAGGAACGTCGCCTCGGGGCCGCGGGTGCGGACGCTGGCGGCCGGCTGGCCGGCAATTTCGGTCAGCGCGCCGCGCAGCATGGGGGTGGCGACGAAGCGGGGAATGTCGGTGCCCGACCCGGCAATGGCGGCGAGGGAGTCCACTTCGTCGGGGAAGAGGTCGGAGGCGACCAGGGTCGGCACGTCAAAGGCGGAGGCGCCGAGGAATTCCTGGCGCAGGTTGGTCTGGAGGACCAGCACGACGATGAGCATGGCCAGGGCCATCCCGGCCGAGACGACCACCGAAGCCGCATTCTGGCCGGAGCCGGAAATGGCGCGCAGGGCATGGCGGGGAATGCGGGCGCGAGGCTCGGGCAGGCGAGCCAGGCCAAACTGGATGGCGCGGATGAACAGCTCGAACAGGATGGCAGAGGCGGCGCTGGCAAGGCCGAAGGCCGCCACCAGCATGGCATCACCCGTCATCAGCCAGGCGAGGACGAAGAAGGCGATGGCGGCGGCGGCAAGCGGCAGGACCTGCCAGGAGAACAGGAGCGCGCGCCAGTCGATCGGCGCGGCGCCCAGGCCCTTGGAGCGGAACAGCAGCACCGGGCGGACGGCCTGGGCCTGTTGCAGCGGCAGATAGGCAAAGGCGAAGGCGGTGACGAGGCCGGCGGCGGCGGCGACCAGCAGGGCTTGCGCGTGCAGCGTGGCGGCCAGATCGATGCCGACGGCGCGGCCGATGACGGGCAGGACGGCAAAGGCGGCGCCGCCGCCAATGAGGAGGCCAATGCCGACGCCGACGGCGGCGAGGGCGGCGACCTGGGCGAAGAAGTGGATGAAGATACGCGAGCGGGTGGCGCCCATGGAGCGCAGGATGGCGATGACGCTGGCGCGCTCGGCGATATAGGCCTGCATGCCGGTCCAGACGCTGACGCCGCCAATCAGCAGCGAACCGAGGCCGACGATGACCAGGAAGCGCATGAACAGGTCATAGTAGCGCACCATCTGGCCCAGGCCATCGCGGGCGGAGCGCACTGTCCAGCCGCTATCGGCAAAGGCGGCTTCAAGGGAGGTCTTGCCGGCCTCGGCGTCGCGATCGTTGAGCAGCAGCTTGTAGCGGTACCAGGTGCCCAGGCCCGGCAGAGGCGAAGTGCGGTCGGAGACGCCAGCGAAACCGGCATCGGTGACGACGGCAGTGAGCCCGAGGCGGAAGCCGCGCACCGGGCCATCGGGCAGCTTGGTCAGCGTGCCGCGAACCTGGAACTCGGTGCCACCCAGGCTGAAGCTGTCGCCGATGGCGAGGCCGAGCTGATCGAGCAGCACCGGATCGATCAGCGCGCCATGGATATCGTCGGTTGGCGCCAGGAACTGGTGGACCGACTGGCCTGATGGCAATTGCGGGCTCAGGACCTGGCCGAGCAGTGGATAGGTGGGGCCGACGGCGGTGAGATCGACGAAGGCATCGCCGCTGGCGGATTCAGCGCGCAGGTTGGTGTCGACGATGGTCGAGACGGCGCCGAACGTGTCCATGGTGGCGCGCTCGTCCGATGTGGCGAGGCGATCGGCGCGGGACAGCTCGACATCGCCGCCCATCAGCTCGGCGGCGCCGTCATCGATGGCGCGAGTAATGCTGGCGCCCACGGAATTGACGCCCGAGATCAGCGCCGTGCCGACGGCAAGGCAGACCACCAGCAGCACGAAGCGGCGCAGATCGCCGCGCATGTCGAGCAGGCCGATGCGGATGGCGCTCCAGACGGCGTGCATCAGCGGGCCACCGTGGTTTCGGTCAGTTCGCCTGCCATCATGGTGAAGACGCGATCGGCGCGGGCGGCCAGCAGCGGATCGTGGGTGATCAGGACCACGGCGGTACCCTGCTTACGCGCAAGATCGAACATCAGGTTGACGACGATGGCGCCGGTCTCCTGGTCGAGATTGCCGGTGGGCTCGTCGGCCAGCAGCAGAGGCGGATTGGCGACCATGGCGCGGGCGAGGCCGACGCGCTGCTGCTCGCCGCCCGAAAGGGCCGAGGGGCGATGATGGAGCCGGTCGCCCAGACCGACGGCGGTGAGCGCGGCGGCGGCCTTGTCGCGGATTTGTGACAGGGTGAGATCGGGGGCGGCTATTTCGAGCGCGAGGCCGACATTATCATGGGCGGTCAGCGAGGGAATGAGGTGGAAGCTCTGGAACACGATGCCCAGCGTGCGGCGGCGGAAGCGGGCCAGATCATCTTCGTCCAGCGCGCCCAGATCGGCGCTGTTGACGATGACCTGGCCGGATGTGGCGCGCTCGAGACCGGCCAGCAGCATCAGAAGGGAGGTCTTGCCGCTGCCCGAAGGGCCGACAATGGCAACCACTTCCGATGGTGCGACGCGCAGCGACACGCGCTTGAGGATGTGCAGCGGCTTGCCCGCAACGTCCAGACGATAGTCAACGTCGCTTGCCGCAATGATCGGCGCATCAGCAGTAGTAGTCACCAGAACCGTTCCCCCTGGCGTCGGGACCGCGTCGGCTGCCTGGGGAGAGCTTGGCAACCATTCCGGGTTCCGGCGCTTGTGCCAGCGTCGATTTGATCGCGACGGAGCTGGCAAACATGATTTCTATCCGTCAGTCGGTAGCGAAATCGTAACAACACCGTCAGATGTGTCAGATTTTTATTGCCTTCGATATGTCTGCACTGGCTGACTTAAACAGAATCTGATGTCACCATGGGGCTAGAGGGGCTTTTGCGCATGAACAAGTGGTTGAGGGTTGGCATCGCGCTGGTGTCGATGTCGTTGGCGAACGTGACGTCGCCGTCGGCACAGGCGGCGGGGGACGAGCTGGCATTGCTGCGATCCTATATCGGCAATTGGCGGGGCGAAGGCGCGCTGGTGGGGGGCGATGAGCCAGAGCCGTTCCGCTGCCGGCTCGCCATAGCCCAGGGCAATGCCGGCAAGGTCAACTATACTGGCCGTTGCGCGCTGGTGAATGCGACGCTCTCGATCAGCGGCACCATCGCCTACAATGCCGAGGCCAAGCGCTATGAGGCGGCGATGAGCTCCAATGCCGGGTTCACGGGCCTGGCCATCGGCCAGCAGCGGCAGGGCCAGATCAGCTTCGATCTCCAGGAACGGCAGAAGGATCGCGCCGGCAGCGACGTGCGCATCGGCTCGCGCATCCTGCTGGCCGACGGCGATATCACCGTCGATTTCGAGGTGGAGTTCAACAATTCGGGCGAGGTGCTGACCGCATCCGTGCCGTTCAGCCAGTAAGCGACGCGCAGTGGTGCTGGCGGCAGTGGGCTGACCGCCACGGTGCCGTTCAGGCAGTGGGACTTCCTTCCGGGTGGTGCATGCATGGCCGGCGTTCCCTCGGACCTGATCCGAGGGCTCACGCCGCTTGTGCCGTTCTGGGCGGTGGCCCCCGGGTCAAGCCCGAGGGAACGCCGGTGGTTGTTGGGCCTTACAGCTTCACCAGCGTCTTCACATCCACCGGCAGGCCGGTAGCGAAGGACTGGTTTGCGGCGATGCCGGTGAGGATCGACAGCGCCCCGTCGCGGTGATTGGCGCCATAGCCCGGCTTGGGCGTGGCATTGCCGAAGATTTCCTCGAGCATGATCTTGTCGCCGCCGCCATGGCCACCTTCGCCTGCCGGGACGTGGACGACACGCGATTCGCCATGCAGCGGGAAGTGATAGAGGTCGACGCCCTTGGCCGCGCCTTCGGCAGTCGAGGTGGAACCGGCATTGATGTAGGAGGTTTCACGGACCATGAGTTCGAGACGACCGCCCGTGCCGTTGATGGCGACGTTGAAGCCTTCCCAGGGTGCATAGGCATGCAGCGAATAGGTCATGACCGCCTTGTTGCGGTAGCGGACCATGACATTCATCGTGTCCTCGATGGAGATGCCATCGCCGAACACGTTCTGGTCGCGCTGGTAGCCGTCTTCCTTCTCGGCGTCCCAATAGAGGCCCTTCTGGGCGGGGCTCGATGTCAGGTCGATGGCGAAGTGGTCGTCCTTGGCCGCCTCGACGCCGGTGGTGCGGGTATAGGGGGTAAAGACGCCGCGTTCCTCGGCGTTGGCCCGGCCGTAGAACTTGAGGTCACCCATGGCAAAGACCGTGTCGGGCTGGCTGCCGAGCCAGAAATTGACGAGGTCGAAATGGTGGGTCGACTTGTGCACCATCAGGCCGCCGCTATTGCGCTTGTCGCGGTGCCAGCGGCGGAAATAGTCAGCGCCGTGGCGGGTATCGAGCAGCCATTCGAAATGGACCGAGGTGGGGGTACCGATGGCGCCTTCGGCGATCAGCTCGCGCAGGGCCGAATTGTGCGGGGCATAGCGGTAGTTGAAGGTGACCTGCACGGAGCGGCCGGTGCGCTCGACCGCGTCGAGAATGGCCTGGCACTTTTCCGGATCGGTGGTCATCGGCTTTTCGGTGATGACGTCGCAACCGGCTTCGAGGGCGGCGATGATGTATTTGTGGTGGGTGCGGTCGATCGAGGTGACGATGACCTTGTCTGGCCTGGTTTCGGCCAGCATGATGGCGAAATCGGCGGCCTTGTAGGTGGGCACGGGCAGCCCGGCCAGTTCCTCTGATATGATCAGGTTGGTGTAATCCATGCGGACCTGATTGGTGTCGCAGAGGGCCACGAGCCGGGAATGCTCGCGATGCGGACCCAGGATGGCCTCATAGAACATCCGTGCGCGACCCCCGGTCCCCACAATCGCGTAGGTCTTGGCCATTCGTCTTCTCCAGTCTGGATACAGCAACTTGCCCATGGACGGGCGTTGCGCATGCATCTACCATACAAGATTGGAGGAACGCACTACTTCTTTTGACGCCGGACCGGAAACCCCTGTTGGGGCAGCCCTATGCGGAGAGAAATCTGTGGACGGCGGCAATTCAGGGGAAGCGTTCAAACGAGTATCCGGCCCATGGTCGGGGAGGGAATCAGGACAGGTGGCGGCGAGCGTGCTCGAGGCGAGTGAAGAGACCATGGCGATGCGCGTCGTCGGCGCGCTGCGCGACGATATCGTCACCATGGTTCTCAAGCCAGGTGACGTGATCTCCGAGAGCGACATTGCCGGCCGTTACGGCGTGTCGCGGCAGCCCGTGCGCGAGGCCTTCATCCGCCTGGCGCAGCAGGGACTGCTGCTGATCCGGCCGAAGCGGGCCACGGTGGTGAAGAAGATTTCGCCCGAGGGTGTACGGCAATCACGCTTCATTCGCGAGAGCATCGAGGTCGAGATCATCCGCCGCGTGGCGGCCCATCCGGGCCCGGATGCCGCCAGCGTGCTCAAGGAGCTGATCGCCGAGCAGGAAACGGCGTCGGCCGCCGAGGACAGCCGGCGCTTCCACACGCTGGACGAGCTGTTCCACCGCACATTGGCCCGGTTGGCCGGCGTGGAATATGCGTGGCAGCTGATCGACGACCACAAGATGCAGCTCGACCGGGTGCGCTATCTGACGCTGGGCGTATCGTCGTCGCAGGTGGCGATCGGCGAGCACAAGATCATCGCGGCGGCCGTTGCAGCTGGCGATGTGGCCGGCGCGGAAGCCGCGATGCGGGCGCATCTGGCGCGGGCCGAGCTGCTGCTGAGCCAGACGATTGCGGATTTTCCCGACTATTTCGAATAGGCTGGGACGACGAGATTCCCAGCGTCTGCCTCGCCCTGGTTGTGGATCAAGATTGGGGTACTCGAGGCACTGGACTCGCGGACAGATACCCCCACCCGCTCCCTGCGGGGCCACCCTCCCCACAAGGGGGAGGGAGGTCGACTGCGAGATCGGGCGGGCACACAGGAGACATGAGCAATGAAGACACGGCGCTTGGGCAAGACCGGCTATGCGGTCAGCGAGATCGGGCTGGGTTGCTGGCAGTTGGGTGGTGATTTCGGGCCGGTGGGCGACGAGACCGCCAGCGCCATTCTCGATGCGGCAAACGATGCCGGCGTCACCTTCTGGGACACCGCCGATGTCTATGGCGGGGGCCTCAGCGAAAGCCGGATCGGCGCTCATGCCAAGGGGCCGGGCGTGCATGTGGCGACCAAGCTGGGGCGTGGCAATGGCCTGTTCCCCGACAATTATTCCAAGGATGGCATCCGCGAGAGTCTTGTGGGCTCGGCGCAGCGGCTGGGCGTGGCAACGCTTGATCTGGCGCAGATTCACTGCGTGCCCACGGCGGTGCTGCGCGAGGGGACAATCTTCCGCTGGATGGATGAACTCAAGGCCGAGGGGCTGATGCGGCATTGGGGCGCCAGCGTCGAGACCATCGAAGAGGGGATGATGTGTCTCGAGCAGCCGGGCTGCGCGACGCTGCAGATCATCTTCAACCTGTTCCGGCAGGACGCGGCCAAGGAGCTGCTGCCCAAAGCGGCGGCGCAGGATGTCGGCATCATCGTGCGACTGCCGCTGGCCAGCGGACTGCTGACGGGCAAGTATGACAAGGCGACCCGGTTCGATGCTTCCGACCATCGCAACTACAATGCCGATGGCGCCGCCTTTTCGGTGGGCGAGACATTCTCGGGACTGCCGTTCGAGCGCGGCATCGAGCTGGTGGGCGAATTGCGGGGCCTGGCGCCCGAGGCCATGCCGATGAGCCAGTTCGCGCTGCGCTGGATATTGGACCATCCTCAGGTGTCGACTGTCATTGCCGGGGTGAGCAAGCCGGCGCAATTGGCCGACAATGTCGCGGCGACCGAGCAGAAGCCGTTGTTCCCGGCCCTGATGGGGCGGTTGAGAGAGTGGTATGAGGCCGAGGTCAAGCCGGAGATCAGGGGCGGGGTTTAACCGCGCTGCCCCTCGGGCATGTCCCGAGGGTCTATACTTGCGGCTCGTTTGGCGAGTGAAGAGCCCTCGGGTCAAGCCCGAGGGTGACGCGCGGTGGTGTTGATGGGGCGTGAGGCTGCTCGTTCCCAACGCTGTGACGCCCCTAGCGGATCGCTCCCCGCGTCCCTACGTTGTCTTCCAACAACAAGAACCGGTCTTCCGAGTATTCCTATGTCCCATCATGCCGCCTTTGAACTCATCCGTGACGAGCATATCGCGGAGGTGAACAGTCAGGCGCAGCTGTTCCGGCATATCAAGACCGGGGCGGAAGTGCTCAGTCTCGTCAATGACGACGAGAACAAGGTGTTCGGCATCACCTTCAAGACGCCGCCGGAGGATTCGACCGGCATCGCCCATATTCTCGAGCATTCGGTGCTGTGCGGATCGCGCAAATATCCGGTCAAGAAGCCGTTCGTCGAGCTGATCAAGGGAAGCCTCAACACCTTCCTCAACGCCATGACGTTCCCCGATAAAACCGCCTATCCGGTGGCCAGCCAGAACCTCAAGGATTTCTACAACCTGGTCGACGTGTATCTGGACGCGGTGTTCTTTCCGCTGATCACGGAAGACACGTTCCGGCAGGAAGGCTGGCATTACGAGCTCGAGGATAAGGCGAGCCCGCTGGTCTACAAGGGCGTGGTGTTCAATGAGATGAAGGGCGTGTTTTCTTCGCCCGACGCGGTGATGCGCGATATTTCGCAGCGCTCGCTCTATCCTGATGTCACCTATGGCAAGAGTTCGGGCGGCGATCCCAAGGCCATCCCTGATCTGACCTATGCCCAGTTCAAGACGTTCCACCAGACCTATTACCACCCATCCAATACGCGGGCCTTCTTCTCGGGCGATGACGATGCGGGCGAGCGGCTGGCGATCCTGGATGCGTATTTTTCCCAGTTCGAGCGGGCGCCTGTCGATGCCGAGGTGAAGCTGCAGCCGCGGTTCAACGCGCCGCGGCAGATCGTGGCGACCTATGCGGGCACCAAGGACGAGGGCAAGGCGCGCGACGGGATGGTGTCGGTCAACTGGATGATCGATCCGCCAGCGGACCGAACGGAGGCTCTGAGTCACGGCATGCTGAGCTATCTCCTCGCCGGCAATCCGGCGGCGCCCTTGCGCAAGGCGCTGACCGAGAGCGGGCTGGGCGAGGGCATGACCGGCGGCGGCATCGGCAGCGGGTTGCGGCAGCCGATGGCGAGCTTCGGCATGAAGGGGATCGACCCTGCCGATGCCGGTAAGGTCGAGGCGCTGATCCTCAAGACGCTGGCAGAAATCGCCGAGAAAGGCTTTGCGGCCGACCAGCTGGAAGCGGCAGCCAATACGTTCGAGTTCTCGCTGCGCGAGAACAATACCGGGTCCTATCCGCGCGGCATGGTCTACATGTTCAACGCGCTGGGCACCTGGCTGCATGGCGGCGATCCGCTGGCGCAGCTGCATTTCGAGGATGCGCTGGTGGCGCTGAAGGAGAAGGCCGCGAGCGGCCACTTCGCCAGCGAAATCCGCCGACTGTTCCTCGACAACATGCATCGGACCACGGTGACGCTGAGCGCCGATGCGGAACAGGGGGCGCGCGAGGCGGCGCGGGAGGCCGAGATTTTGGCCGGCGTGCGGGCTGGGCTGGATGACAAGGCGCTGGAAGCCGTCGTGGCCGAGACCGACAAACTCAAGGCCTTGCAGGAGCAGGTGGACGATCCGGCGCTGCTGGCCAAAATTCCGACCCTTGGCCTGGCCGACCTGCCGCGGGAAAGCCGAACGGTGCCGATCGAGATCGGCTCGCTGGGCGAGGCGCGGCTGTTCTATCACAACCTGCCGACACTGGGGATCATCTACCTCGATCTCGGCTTTGACCTGCATGTGCTCGACAAGGAGTTGTTGCCCTACCTGCCGCTGTTCGGGCGGGCGCTGCTGCAGACGGGGACGAGCAAGGAAGATTTCGTGTCGCTGACGCAGCGCATCGGCCGCTCGACGGGCGGCATTGCGCAGCATCGGGGCCTGTCGGCGCGGCAGGGGAGCGACGGCAGCGCGGCCTGGTTCTTCCTGTCGGGCAAAGCCGTGCCCGACAAGATCGAGGAAATGCTCGCCATCATGGGCGATGTGCTGCTCGATGCGCGGCTGGATAATCGCGAGCGCTTCAAGCAGATGGCGTTGGAGGAGAAGGCAGGCTTCGAGGCGCGGCTGGTGCCATCAGGCAATGCCATCGTCGATACAAGGCTCAAATCGGGGCTGACGGAGGCAAGCTGGATCGCAGAACAGCTGGGCGGGGTGAGCTATCTCGGCTTCCTGCGCGAGCTGGTCAAGCGGATCGACACCGACTGGGTCAGCGTCGAGGCGGCGCTCAGGCGCATCCGCGACACGCTGTTCAATCGCGGGCGCATGGTGGTCAACGTGACCGCCGATGGGGCGCTGTGGGAGAGGGCCAGGGGCGAGATCGAGGGTTTCCTCGGGCGGTTGCCCAATGCGGACTTCGCCTTTGCCGACTGGGCGATCGATTATGCGCCCAAATCCGAAGGGCTGATCATTCCGGCCCAGGTCAATTATGTGGGCAAGGGCGCCAATCTGCGGGCGCTCGGCTTCGAGCTCACCGGCGCGTCGAGCGTGGTGCTGAAATTCCTCAACACGACCTATCTTTGGGACAAGGTGCGCGTGCAGGGCGGGGCCTATGGCGGGTCGAGCCGGTTCGACCTGACCTCGGGCAATTTCAGCTTCCTCAGCTATCGCGACCCCAACCTGCTCAAGACGATCGATGCCTATGACGGGGCGAGCAAGGCGCTCAATGCCGGCATCGGCGAGAATGACCTGACGCGCTCGATCATCGGGGTGATCGGCGACGTGGACGGCTATGAATTTCCCGATGCCAAGGGCTATTCCTCGATGTGGCGGCAGCTGACCGGCACGACGGATGCCATCCGGCAGCAGCGGCGCGACGAAATCCTCGGCACCACCGTGGCCGATTTCAGGCGCATGGCGGAGGCGGTGGAGGCGGTGGCGCGGCACGGCCATGTGGTGGTGCTGGGCGGCGAGGCGGCGATATCGGCGGCCAATGACAAGCGGCCGGGGCTGCTTGCGGTGACCAAGGTGATGTGAGGGGCTAGAGCCGCTCCAGTATGTCCTGCATCTGCTCGATCTCGCGCCGCTGCGCCGCCGTGATGTCCTCGCACAGGGTGGCAAGTTCGGCGTCACCGAGATCGGCCTCCCGGCACATGAGGATGGCGCCGGAATGATGCGGGATCATGGAGCGGATGAACTGCTCGTCGCCGATTGAAGCCTGCCAGCGGATGGCGGCAAAGGCGCCAAGGAAGGCGAGCAGGAAGACGGCATGCAAAGCCAGGTTGATGGGCCGTGACGGATACATGCGCGGCATGGTCAGGAGCATGAGCGGCCCCATGGGGGCAGCCATCATGATGGCCATATAGGCCATGTTGAAATTGTGATGGAAATCGCCCCAGCCATCGATCATGGCGAACATCACGAAATACATGATGACCAGGCTGACAGCGATATTGACGGCAAAGAGCAGGTAGGGTCTGGCCATGACTTTCATCTCCGGATTGAGGTGAAAGCCGGTTCCAGAGCAGAAGTTCCCCGCTTCAGGCCGTCTTGTCGACCACCGCGCCGGTTTCCGTGGAAGCCTGCAAGGCTTCCTGCATGCGGCGCTTGATTTCGTCCTCGACGGCCTGGCGGGCTTCGGGATCCATCTGCGCCAGGGCTTCCTCGGTCGTCTTCATGTCGGCGAGAATCCTGTCGCGCAGGCGTTCGAGCGGCGACTTTCTGGCGATTTCGAGGAATTCGTCCTCGGCACTCCTGGGCTGGAGCGGGGAGGGGTTGCCGCTCAGCTGGCTGGTGATCGGGACGGAGCGCATATTGGCGGAGATGGAAAAGGACATTGACGCCTCGGCAGGATGGATGCCTGAAATCATTCAAGTTCTATGCCATTGGCGGGCCCTGAATTGCCGGGCTTTCCGGCCTGCTGACAGGCGCTGACACTGCCGGCAGGCAGATTATGCCGGTTCGAACCTGCCGGGTGAACCGGTCTGGGGTCGCGAACGTTAGGGATTGCCATGGCCAGCCAGATCCTCGACCGAGACCTCCATATCCGCGCCATCGACGCTTTCATCGATCCCAATGTGCCGCGGGAAAGGGCGATCATTACCCATGGCCATGCCGACCATGCGCGGAGCGGGCATGGGGCGGTGCTGGCGACGCCGGACACGATTGCCATCATGAAGGTGCGCTATGGCGAGGATTGCGCCGGGCGGTTCGAGCCGCTGGATTTCGGCGTGCCGCTCAAGATCGAAGATGTGACGATCACGCTCTATCCGGCGGGGCATATTCTGGGCTCGGCCCAGGTGTTGGTGGAGCAGGCCGGTCAGCGCGTGGTGGTGACGGGCGACTATAAGCGGCTGCGGGATCGGACGGCGCAGCCCTATGAGCCGGTGGCATGCGATCTGATGGTGACGGAGGCGACATTCGGGTTGCCGGTGTTCCAGCACCCGCATCCCAGTGTCGAAATCGGGCGGTTGCTGAAATCGGTGGCGGACCAGCCGGAGCGGGCGCATCTGATTGGCTGCTATGCCCTGGGCAAGGCGCAAAGGGTGATCGCGCTGCTGCGCGACGCCGGGTGGGACCAGCCGATCTATCTGCATGGCGCCATGCTGCGGCTGTGTGCGCTGTATGAGGAACTGGGCGTGTCGCTGGGCGATCTCAGGCCTGCGCTGGATGTGCCCAAGGCGCAGCTGGCCGGGCAGATCGTCGTCGCGCCGCCCTCGGCGATCCGCGACCGCTGGAGCCGGCGCTTTCCCGATCCGGTCGTGTGCCAGGCCTCGGGCTGGATGAGTGTGAAGCAACGCGCAAGGCAGGCGCTGGTGGAGTTGCCGCTGGTGATTTCGGACCATTGCGACTGGGGCGAATTGCAGCAGACCATCCGCGAGACGGGCGCCGAAACCGTGTGGGTGACGCATGGGCGGGAGGATGCGCTGGTCTACTGGTGCCGGACGCAAGGGCTCCAGGCCGAGCCGCTCAATATCCAGGGTTTTGAGGACGATGGCGGCGAGGGCGCGGGGGAATGAAGCGCTTTGCCCAATTGCTGGAGCTGCTGGCACTGACGCCGTCGCGGACGCGCAAGCTGACGGCACTGACGCAGTATTTCCGAGAGGTGCCGGACCCGGACCGGGGCTATGCGCTGGCGGTGCTGACGGGCGCGCTGACCTTCCGCAATGTGAAGCCGGCGCTGCTCAAGGAGACGGTCTTGCGCGAGGTGGACGAGACGCTGTTCGCCATGAGCTACGACTATGTCGGAGACCTGGGCGAGACGATTGCGCTGATCTGGCCGCATCATGGGGCAGAGGGCGATCTGCCGTCGCTCACCGACCTGATCGAGCTGTTCAATACGACATCAAAATCAGACCTCCCCAAGCTGATCGCGGCCTTGCTGACGCAAGCCGGGATCAATGAGCGCTGGGCGCTGGTGAAGCTGGCGACGGGGGCGCTGCGGATTGGCGTATCCGCACGGCTGGCCAAGACGGCGCTCAGCGAAATGAGCGGGGTGGATGTGCAGGAGATCGAGGAGGTGTGGCACGGCTTGAAGGTGCCCTATCTCGATCTTTTCGCGTGGCTCGACGGCAAGGCGCCGCGGCCCGATATCGATCAGTCGGCGCGGTTCCATCCGCTGATGCTGAGCAATCCAATCGACGAGGAGAAAGACCTGGGCAAGCTCGACCCCAGGGATTTTGCTGCCGAGTGGAAATGGGACGGCATCCGCGTGCAGCTGGTGCTGGGTGGGGGAACGGTGTCGCTGTTTTCGCGCACGGGGGATGATATCGCCCCGGCCTTCCCTGACATTGTCGACAATGTGCATGGGCGGGCGGTGCTGGATGGCGAATTGCTGGTCGGCAAGGACTTCGAGCCGGGGAGCTTCAACGACCTGCAGCAGCGGCTGAACAAGAAGGTGGCGAGCGCCAAACATCTCAAGGAGTCGCCGGCCTTCATCCGGGTCTATGACATGCTGTTCGACGGGCGCGAGGATATCAGGACGCTGGATTGGACCGCGCGACGGGCGCGGCTGGAGGCGTGGTTTGCGGCCAATCCGCAGACGAGGCTCGACTTGTCGGAAGTGCTGCCCTTTGCCGATTGGGACGACCTGGCGCGGCAGCGGCGGCAGGGCGCGGACGAGCATGGTCATGAGGGGGTGATGATCAAACTTCGCACCTCGCCCTATGTGCCGGGGCGGCCCAAGGGTTACTGGTTCAAGTGGAAGCGCGATCCCAATGTGGTCGATGCCGTGCTGATGTATGCGCAGCGCGGACATGGCAAGCGGAGCTCGTTTTACTCGGACTACACGTTCGGCGTGTGGAAGGGGAACGAGATCGTGCCGGTTGGAAAGGCCTATTTCGGCTTCACGGACGAGGAATTAAAGCTGCTCGACAAGTGGATCCGGGCCAATACCTTGCAGGCTTTCGGGCCGGTGCGCGAGGTGCGCAAGGAACTGGTGTTCGAGGTGGCGTTCGACTCGGCGCAGGAGAGTACGCGGCACAAATCCGGGGTGGCGCTGCGGTTTCCGCGGATCAGCCGGATCCGCTGGGACAAGCCGGCGAGCGAGGCGGCGACGCTGGAGGATATGATGGTGTTTGTGGGCAGTACCTAGGGCTTGCAGTCGTCTCCCCCCCCTTGTGCGGAGGGATCAAGGGTGGGGGTCTACGCGCTCGGAGTTTGCGGAACCATACCCCCACCCTGCTCGATCACGGACTTAGCTCACGCGAAGTCCTATCTCGCTTCCCTCCCCACAAGGGGGAGGGTGAACCCGGTGGGCTTGGAGAGTTCAGGATGTCGTCGCGATCCATTAATGAGCGCCTGGTGGCGCTCACCAAGCAGATGCAGGCCGCCGCCGAGGCCATGGACTTCGAAGAGGCGACGCGGCTGCGCAATGAGATCGCGCGGATCAAGGGCGAGGCGCCGGTTGCGCCCGGTGATGCGGATACGGTGACCGTCGGCCAGCCGCCGCCGGGGGCGATGGGGCTGGGGACGCAGGTGCCGGTGCGGCAGCCGCCCAAGGGCTGGGTGAAGCCGAAGAAGCCGGATCTGATGACGAAGAACGTGAAGCCGCGGGGCGGGCGCTAGCTAGGCAGCGCGCACGACCTTGTTGGCAGGGGAAGGGCAAAAAGGGCAGGGGAGCGGCCGGTCCGCGGGCCCAGCGGTCACTACCCCGCCTTCACCAGTCGCTCATCCGCCAGCTTCTTGATCTCCTTCAGCTCGGAAATCGTTGTCTGCAGGTCCTGCAACTGCGCCTCGAGCGACACCAGACGCTCGTCGATCTTGGCCGTCAGGAGCTGGACCTGCTGGCTGCGATTGGCGTCGTAGAGGCTGAGATAGTCGGAGATGTCGCGCAGCGAGAAGCCGAGGCGCTTGCCGCGCAGGATCAGGATCAGCCGGGCGCGGTCGCGGCGGCGGAAGATACGGGTGGCGCCGACGCGCTCGGGCGCCAGCAGGCCCTTGGCTTCGTAGAAGCGAATGGCGCGGGTCGAGATGCCGAACTCCTTGGCGAGATCGGCAATGGCGAAGAGGTCGCGGTTTTCGGGGACGGAACGGTTCACTTTCTGGCTCTCGTCTGCGCGTATTCCTCACGCAGTTCTTTCTTGCTGAGCTTGCCGATGAGGGTCTTGGGGAGCGCGTCCTTGAAGATGATCTGCTTGGGCATTTCGATCTTGTTGAGGCGCTCGGTGAGGAATTTCTTGAGCGCTTCCTCGCCGATCACGTGACCGGCCTTGAGCTTGACGAAGGCGACCGGGGCTTCGCCCCGATATTCGTCGGCCACGCCGATGACATTGGTCTCCTCGACCGCCTCATGGGTCATCAGCGCCTCCTCGATGACGCGTGGATAGACGTTGAAGCCCGAGCAGATGATCAGGTCCTTGATGCGGTCGACGAGGAAGACATAGCCGTCCTCGTCCATGTGGCCGACATCGCCCGTGCGCAGCCAGCCATCCATGAAGGCTTCCCGGCTGGCTTCCTCGTTATTGTGATAGCCGGCCATGACCTGCGGGCCCTTGACCTGCAGCTCGCCATTTTCGCCTGTTCCGACCACCTTGCCGCTGTCGATGTCGACGAAACGGATATCGGTGCCGGGCAGTGGCAGGCCGATGGACATGGGCTTGCTCGGCACGCGCAGGGCAGCGCAGCAGACGACGGGCGAGGCTTCGGTGAGGCCATAGCCTTCGGCGAGGATGGCCTTGGATTTCTTGCCGAAGGCGGCGCGGACTTCGTCGGGCAAGGCGGCGCCGCCGGAAATGGCAACTTCCAGGCTTGCCAGCTGCTCGGTATTGACGCTGTCGGCGCGGGCAATGGCATTGAGCAAGGTGGGCACGGCGGGCAGCACATTGGCGCGGGTGCGGGCAAAGACGTTGAGCAGCGCCTTGAGCTCGAAGCGCGGCAGCATGACCACCTGGGTGCCGTTGCAGAGCGGCACGTTCATGCAGACCGTCATGGCGAAGATATGGAAGAAGGGCAGGACGGCGACCACCTTGGAGGGCGGATAGAACAGCCCGCAGCCCCATTTGTCGATCTGGCTCATATTGGCCGCGATATTGGCATGGGTGAGCAGGGCGCCCTTGGGAATGCCGGTGGTGCCGCCGGTATATTGCTGGACCGCCACGTCCTTGATTGGATCGATGACGACGGCATCGGGGGTTTCGTCGCGCCCGATCATGTCGTTGAAATGGGTGATGCGGTCGGCAATGGGCGAGGCGCCGAGCCGGGCCAGATCCTTGCGCTTGACGACCGAGAACAGGACCTTCTTGACCAGCGGCAGCGCGTCGGGGAAGTGGCAGACCACCAGCGACTTGACGTGGCCGGCCTCAACCAGCTTCTCGGCTTTTTCGTAGATCTGCTGCAGATCGAGCGTGACCATCAGGTCGGCGCCGGCATTGGCGGTGATGTGGCTGAGCTCGTGGACCGTATAGAGCGGGTTGCAGTTGACCACCGTGCCGCCGGCGCGGAGCACGGCGTAATAGGCGATGGGGTAGAAGGGCGTATTGGGCAGCATCAGCGCGACGCGCGAGCCCTTCTTGACCCCGAACTGGTGCTGCAGGGCGCCGGCGAAGGCGATGATCTTTTTGGCCAGGTCACCGAAACTGGTGGTGTGCCCGAGGAAATCGAGGGCGACCGCGGAGGGATTGCGCGCACAGGCGGCGAGGACCTGCTCGTGTACCGGCCGCGTATCGATCGGAACATCCCAAAGGATGCCCTCAGGGTAGCTGGCTATCCAGGGACGAAGCGGGGCGGCGGTTTCAAGCGTGGCCATGATTTCCTCCGGGTGCCGATTTTCGGCTTGTGGGCTCGAGGCCCTTTAGTGTGACGAATATTTCACGGCTTTACGTTAGCGTCAAACAGCTGCCCGAACTTTTGGCGGGTCGCTGCGTTGACGTGCAGGACAGTTGGAGGACTGAACACGACGACGTAAACGGCGCTTGGTTGACGTATACGTAAACCTTGCTAGACTGGTCTCAACAATAAGGGTGCTCCGCGCTATGATCCCGGCGCGGCAGGCCCAACGACCAAGCCTGATGATTCGGCTGATGGTCTGGCGTTCTGGGGATTGAGTTGCTTGGCCCGCGTGGCGCGAGCAACGCCATGGAGGGCATGCCGTGACCTTTGCGCTAATTGCGATCAGCCTCATCGTCTTTGCCGTGCTGGCCATGCGGGAAAGCCCGCTCTGGCATTGGGGCCTGGCGGCGCTGGCGATCGGGCTGCTGTCGGGCCTCGGTTTCCCTGATGATGGCATCAGCTATGGCCTGGGCGCCGGAAGCTGGCTATGGCTGGTGATCGGCGCGGTGCTGCTGGTGCTCAGCGTCGAAGCCATCCGCAAGCCACTGCTGATCACCCCCATCTATGGCGCCGTCAAATCCATATTGCCCAAGGTGAGCCGCACCGAGCAGGAAGCGCTGGATGCCGGCACCGTCGGCTGGGATGCCGAGCTGTTCTCAGGCCGTCCGGACTGGACCAAGCTCAATGCCATCCGCCCGCTGACCCTCACCGCGGAAGAGCAGGCCTTCATCGATGGCCCGACCAACGAGGTCTGCGCCATGATCGACGACTGGGATACGCGCAACAATCGCGCCGACCTCAGCCCCGAGGTCTGGCAGTTCCTCAAGGACAAGGGCTTTTTGGGCATGCTGATCGCCAAGGAGCATGGCGGGCTCGGCTTCGGTGCGCAGGCGCAGTCGATGATCGTTTCCAAGATCGCCAGCCGCTCGGTGGCGGCGGGCATTACCGTCATGGTGCCCAATTCGCTCGGACCGGGCGAATTGCTGGAAAAATACGGCACGCATGAGCAGAAGGAAAAGTATCTCGGCCGCCTCGCCAAGGGGCTGGAAGTGCCATGCTTTGCGCTGACAGGCGTGCATTCGGGTTCCGATGCCGGCGGCATGCGCGATATCGGCATTGTCGGCAAGGGCATGTATCAGGGCAAGGAAGTGCTCGGCGTCCGCCTGAGCTTTGACAAGCGCTACATCACGCTGGCGCCGATCGCCACGCTGGTGGGCCTGGCCTTCATCCTCAAGGATCCGGACAACCTGCTGGGTCGCGGCGAGAATATCGGCATCACGCTGGCGCTGGTGCCGCATGACCATCCGGGCGTCGAGATCGGCCGCCGGCATTTCCCGGCGCGGCAGGCCTTCATGAATGGCCCGGTGCGCGGCAAGGATGTGTTCGTGCCGATGGAGTTCCTGATCGGCGGCATCGATTATGCCGGGCAGGGCTGGCGCATGCTGATGGAATGCCTGTCGACCGGGCGGGCCATTTCGCTGCCGGCGATCGGCACCACATCGATCAAGCAGGCTCTGCGCGTCACCTCGGCCTATGCGCGGGTGCGGCGGCAGTTCGGCATTCCCGTTGGCATCATGGAAGGCGTGGCCGAGCCGCTCGGCGAGATGGTCAAGCGCGCCTATACCTATGAGGCGAGCCGGCGGCTGACGGCGTCGATGGTCGATGAAGGCCAGCGCCCGGCGGTGATTTCGGCGCTGCTCAAATATCGCACCACCGAGGCGATGCGCGACAGCGTCGATGACAGTTTCGACATCCATGGTGGCCGCGCCATCCAGGACGGACCGGGCAATTACCTGTTCGGCGGCTATATGGCGACGCCGGTGGCGATCACCGTCGAGGGTGCCAATATCCTGACGCGCACGCTGATGACCTTTGCCCAGGGCGTGCTGCGGGCGCATCCGTTCCTCTACAAGGAAATCGAGGCGGCGCAGAACAAGGACAAGAAGGTCGGCCTCGACCAGTTCGACGTGGCATTTGGTGGGCATACCAAGTTCATGCTGCGCAATATCGCGGCGAGCTTCCTGCATGGCGTTTCGAACGGCGCCTTCGCCTCGACGCCCAACCACGGGCCGATGGCCGGCTGGTATCGCAAGCTGCATCGCTATTCGCAGGCTTTTGCGCTGACGGCCGACTGGACCACGGTGTTCCTGGGCGGGCAGCTCAAGCGCAAGCAGAAGATTTCCGGCCGCATGGCCGATATCCTGGGCGATCTTTACCTGATGTCGGCGACGCTGCGCCGGTTCGAGGATGAGGGCCGCATTGCCGAGGACAAGCCGCTGGTCGACGCCATCATGGCGGACCGGATTGCCGCCATCGAGCATACGTTTGGCGAAGTCTTCGCCAACTTCCCCAATGCCATCTTCGCCTGGGCGATGCGCGTACTTTGCTTCCCGCTGGGACGGCATGCCAAGCCGGCGAGCGACCGGGTAAACTATCGCTTCGTGCGGGCCGTGCTGCGACCCGGCGCCTTCCGCGACCGGCTGACCACGGGGACCTATGTTTCGATGGACCCGCAGGATGTGACGGGCGTTCTCGAGGATGCGCTGATCAAGGTGACCGAGGCCGAGGAGATCGAGGCCAAGTTCGTCAAGGCGGCGCGCAAGGGTGTGATCGAGCGGCGGCTGGATCGCGATGCAATCGACGATGCGGTGGCAGCCGGTGTGCTCAACAGCAACGAAGCCGGGATCATGCGGGCGGCGGATGAGGCGACCAACCGGGTGGTGCAGGTGGATGACTTCGCGGCCGACGAACTGGCGGCGGAGCGCAAGCACCGGGTGGCGGCGGAATAGGACTTTCACCGGGTCATTCCCGCGAAGGCGGGAATCCCTGTTGGCGATGCAAGAAAAGAAAGCGGAGATTCCCGCCTTCGCGGGAATGACCCGGAGGGTGGTCAGGCAGGTTGAGCTAGCCGCACATCCAAAGAGGAGACAGCATGATCCAGCCGCAGATGCCTGAGACGAAGAACTGGAGTTTCCACCGCGACGTGGAGAATCTGGGCTGGCTCACGATCAATACGCCGGGCGCCCCGGTCAATACGCTGAGCCGGGCGGCGATCATGGAGCTCGAACAGCTTGTCGAGCGGTTCGAGGAACTGGCGCAAACCGGGGAACTGGTCGGGGTCATCCTGCTCAGTGGCAAGGATAGCGGCTTCATCGCTGGGGCCGATGTCAGCGAATTCGACGCGATGAGCGATTTTTCGGTGCTGCCCGAAGCGCTGCGGCGGACGCATGCGCTGTTCGCGCGGATCGAGGCGCTGAAGATTCCGGTCGTGGCCGGCATCCATGGCTTTTGCCTTGGCGGTGGCTTGGAGCTGGCGCTGGCCTGCCACTATCGCGTGGCTGTCAATGACGACAAGACGCGCATTGGTTTCCCGGAAGTGAACCTGGGCATCTTTCCGGGCTTCGGCGGCACAGGACGGTCGATCCGCCAGGCGGGGCCGGTCGACGCGATGCAGATCATGCTGACCGGGCGCATGCTCAAGGCCGGGGCGGCGCGGGGCATGAACCTCGTCGACAAGCTGGTGCGCCATCGCGACATGCTGCGCTGGGAAGCGCGCAAGGCGGTGCTGGGCAAGCGCCGGTCGAGCGAGGCGGGCCTTGCCAAGAAGATCATGGCGATGGGGCCACTGCGTGGCTATGTCGCCAGCAAGATGCGGGAGCAGGCCGGCAAGAAGGCACGGGTGGAGCACTATCCGGCGCCGTTTGCCCTGATCGACCTGTTCGAGAAGCATGGCAATGACTGGAAGGCGATGAGCCGTGGCGAGATCGACGCTTTCGTACCCTTGATGGGGTCTGATACGGCGACCAATCTGCGCCGGGTGTTCTTTGCCTCCGAAGCGCTCAAGAAGCAGGGAACCAAGGGCGCCAAGTTTGCCCGGGTGCATGTGATCGGCGCGGGCGTGATGGGGGGCGATATTGCCGCCTGGTGCGCGCTGCGCGGCATGAGCGTGACGCTGCAGGACCTCGACATGGAACGCATCAAGCCGGCTCTGGATCGCGGCAAGAAGCTGTTCAAGAAGCGGCTCAAGAAGAAGCACGAGATCGATGCGGCGGTGCTGCGCCTCGAGGCTGATCCCACGGGCAAGGGTGTTTCCAGGGCCGATGTGATCATCGAGGCGGTGGTGGAAAAGCTCGAGGTCAAGCAGGCGATCTTTGGCGGGCTGGAAGACAAGCTCAAGCCGGGGGCGATCCTGGCGACCAATACATCATCGATCGAGCTCGAACGCATTGCGGAGAAGCTCAAGGCGCCGGAGCGGCTGATCGGGCTGCATTTCTTCAACCCGGTGGCGCAACTGCCGCTGGTGGAAGTGATCCGTTCGACTTTCAATACCGATGCCGAAATCGGCAAGGGCGCGGCCTTTGCATTGGCCATCGGCAAGTCGCCGGTGGTGGTGAAATCGGCGCCGGGCTTCCTCGTGAACCGGGTGCTGATGCCCTACATGCTGGGCGCGGTGCAGCGGGTAGAGGCCGGCGAGAGCAAGGAATTGCTCGATGCCGCCGCGGTGGCCTTCGGCATGCCGATGGGGCCGATCGAGCTGATGGACACGGTGGGGCTGGATGTCGGCCGGTCGGTGGCGACCGAACTGGGGCATGCCGTGCCCGAGGGGTCGAAGTTCGACACGCTGATCAAGGAGGGCAAGCTCGGTCGCAAGACCGGCGAGGGCTTCTACAAATGGGTGGATGGCAAGGCGCAGAAGGGCGAGGCGCCCAGCCATGCCGATCTTGCCGGGCTTGGGCGTGAACTGGTCAAGCCGCTGGTCGACATGACCGAGGTGGTGGTGGCCGAGGGCGTCGTTGCCAATGACGGACTGGCCGATATCGGGGTGATCATGGGCACGGGCTTCGCGCCGTTCCTGGGTGGTCCGATGAAGGCGCGCAAGGACGGGAAAGCTTGATATGACTGAACTTCGCAAAGTCGCCATCGTCGGTTCGGCGCGCATTCCCTTTGCGCGGGGCAATACCGCCTATGTGGAAGAGACCAACCTCTCCATGCTCGGCACCGTGCTGGGCGGGCTGGCCGACAAATATGGGCTCAAGGGTGAGAAGATCGACGAGGTGATGGCGGGGTCTGTCGTCGGCCATTCGCGCGACTTCAACATCGCCCGCGAGGCGACGCTCGATGCGGGTTTCTCGCCGCGGACGCCGGGGACGACGATGCAGATTGCCTGCGGCACGAGCCTGCAGGCGGCGCTGGCGCTGGCCGCCAAGATTGCCAGCGGCGAAATCGACAGCGGCATTGCCGCTGGGTCCGATACGGTCAGCGACAGCCCGATCGTCTTCGGCAACAAGTTCCAGCACCGGCTGCTCGATGTGAACAAGGCGCGGTCGACCGGCGAGAAGTTCAAGGCGTTCAAGGGGTTTTCGTTTGGCGAGCTGACGCCGGTGGCGCCGTCGGTCAACGAGCCACGCACCGGTATGTCGATGGGCCAGCATTGCGAATTGATGGCGCGCGAATGGGGCATTACCCGCGAGGCGCAGGATGCGCTGGCCGTGGCCAGCCATCGCAACGCCGCCAAGGCCTATGACGAAGGCTTCCACGACGACCTGCTGGTGCAGTGTGCCGGTCTGGTGCGCGACAATAATGTGCGGGCCGATGCCAATATCGAAAAGATGGCGACACTGAAGCCCGCCTTCGACAAGAATTCCGGCCATGGCACGCTGACAGCGGGCAATTCGACGCCACTGACCGATGGCGCCTCGTCAGTGCTGCTGGCGAGCGAGGAATGGGCCAAGGCGCGCGGTCTGCCGGTGCTGGCCTATCTCACCACCGGGCGGGTGGCGGGCAATGACTTTGCCCATGGCGAGGGTCTGCTGATGGCGCCGACCATTGCGGTCAGCGAAATGCTGGCGCGACGGAACCTGGGCTTTGCCGACATCGACTATTTCGAATTGCATGAGGCCTTTGCCGCGCAGGTGCTGTGCACGCTCAAGGCCTGGAACGATGCGGAATACTGCAAAACAGTACTCGGGCGTGACAGCGTGCTGGGGCTGATCGATCCGGACAAGATCAACATCAAGGGGTCGAGCCTGGCCTATGGCCACCCCTTCGCGGCGACCGGCGCGCGCATTCTGGGCCTGACCGCCAAGTTGCTCTCGACGAAGCCAGGGAAACGCGCTTTGCTCAGCGTCTGTACGGCTGGCGGCATGGGTGTCGCTGCCCTGGTGGAAAGCGCCGCATGACCGAGAATGTCGTCAAGTTCCGTCGCCCGGAAAAGAAGCCCGAGCCCAAGCCGCCGCGCAAGCCGGGCTTGCCCGGCTGGGCGCCATGGCTGGGACTGGTCGCGGTCGCGGTCGTCATCTACCTGGCACAGCAGGCCGGATTGCTGGGCGCCTAGCACGCCATTCTCTCAATCGTAACCACAAGGCAAAGCTGTTCTGCCCCAAGGGGGTGGCGCAGTGTGTTGATAATTCCGCCGGGCTTGACGTTTAGGTCAATCTTTTGCTTGTCAGTGGACGGAATTGCGTAATACCGTCCATCAATCTTGACCGGGGGGTCAAAACTCCCGGCCGCAAGACTATTGAACTCCGCAGCAGCAAGATTGCGGGAACAAACGATTTCAGGAATTCCACAAGGAGATGGGACGAGCATGAAAATCACTCAAACCCTCAAAGCCGTAACGACGGCCGGCGCGATGGCGCTGCTGATGAGCAGTGCGGCTTCCGCCGTGACGCTCAACATGATGAACGGCTCCGAGCCGGGCTCGATCGACCCGCATCAGGCGTCGGGCGACTGGGAAAACCGCATCATCGGCGACTATATTGAAGGCCTGATGGCCGAAGACGCCAATGCCGAGGCCATTCCGGGCCAGGCCGAGAGCTACACCATTTCCGACGATGGCCTGGTCTATACGTTCAAGCTGCGCGATGGCATCCAGTGGAGCGACGGCACTCCGGTGACCGCCGGCGATTTCGTCTTTGCCTTCCAGCGCCTGTTCAACCCGGCAACGGCTTCGGACTATGCCTATCTGCAGTTCCCGATCAAGAACGGTTCGGAAATCGCCGAAGGCACTGTGACGGACTTCAACGAGCTGGGCGTCAAGGCCATCGACGACAAGACTGTCGAAATCACGCTCGAAGGTCCGACCCCGTTCTTTCTCCAGGCGCTGACCCACTACACCGCCTATCCCGTGCCAAAGCACGTGATCGACAAGGTCGGCGACGATTGGACCAAGGTCGAGAACATCGTTTCGAACGGCCCTTATACGCCCAAGGAATGGGTCCCGGGCAGCTACATCAAGTCGGTCAAGTCTGAGACCTACTGGGATGCTGCAAACGTCCAGATCGACGAAGTGAACTACTTCGTGCAGGACGACCTGGCCGCAGCCCTGTCGCGCTATCGCGCCGGTGAATATGACATCCTGACCGACATTCCGTCGGACCAGGCCGAATGGATCAAGACCAACCTGCCCGGCCAGGACTACTTCGCTCCGTTCCTGGGCGTCTACTACTACGTCATCAACCAGGAAAAGCCGCCATTCGACAATGCAGACGTCCGCAAGGCGCTGTCCATGGCCATCAACCGCGATGTGATCGGTCCGGACGTGCTGGGCACCGGCGAAGTGCCGGCCTATGGCTGGGTCCCCCCGGGCACGGCCAACTACGAGGGCGTCGAGCCCTACCAGCCCGAATGGATTGGCCTCTCCTATGAAGAGCGCGTGGCAGAAGCCAAGGCGATCATGGAAGGCCTCGGCTACACGGCCGAGACCCCGCTGGCCGTCCAGCTCAAGTACAATACCAACGACAACCACCAGCGTATCGCCGTGGCGATCAGCTCGATGTGGGAGCAGATTGGCGTCAAGGCCGAACTGTTCAACTCGGAAACCGCCGTGCACTACGACAGCCTGCGTGCCGGTGACTTCGAGATCGGCCGTGCCGGCTGGCTGCTCGACTACTCGGATCCGTCCAATACGCTCGACCTGCTGCGCCAGGGCATCGAGCAGGAAGGCACGATGAACTGGGGCAACAACTACGGCCGCTATTCGAACGACGAGTTTGATGCCCTGATGGACCAGGCGACCACCGAGCAGGATCTGGCCGTTCGCGCCAAGCTGCTCGGCGATGCCGAGAAGATCGCCATGGATGAAACTGGCGCCATGCCCATCTACTGGTACATCGCCCAGAACGTGGTGTCGCCGAAGGTCACCGGCTTCGTCAGCAACGCTGCGGACATTCACCGCACGCGCTGGCTGAGCAAGTCCGAGTAAGCTTCCAGAACCCTGCGGCGTCGCCCCTTGGGAGGGGCGGCGCCGTTATTTTATCCACCCGATGACGCGCTGACGCCGCGCCGAAGTGGATGTGAAAGGTCCTAAATCCATGTTTGGATATGTGACGCGGCGCGTGCTGTCGGCGATTCCGATAGCGCTGATTGCCGTTACTGCCTGTTTCTTCATCCTGCGGCTGGCGCCCGGCGGTCCCTTTGACGGTGAACGCGCGCTGCCGCCGACCACGCTGGCCAACCTGCGGGCGCACTACAATCTCGACCTGCCGCTGATCCAGCAATATTTCATCTATGTCGGACGGCTGCTGCAGGGCGATTTCGGACCTTCGATGGTCTATAACGACTTCACCGTCGCCGAGATGCTGTGGATCGGCCTGCCCTTCACGCTGATGCTGGGCTTTTCGGCCTTTGTCATCGGCACCATTGTCGGCCTCGTTGCCGGGGCACTCAGCGCGGTCAACCAGAACAAGTGGCCCGATTATGTGCTGGTGCTGCTGGTGATGGTGGGCCTGGTGGTCCCCAACTTCCTGATGGCGGCCATCATGCAACTGGTGTTCGGCGTCTATCTCGACTGGTTCCCGGCCGGCGGCTGGCAGGCGGGGTCGATCCCCCATCTGGTGCTGCCCATCACGGTGCTTGTTCTGCCCCATGCCGGGCGCACGGCGCGGCTGATGCGCGGTTCGATGATCGAGGTACTGGGCACCAATTATGTGCGGACCGCCCGCTCCAAGGGCCTGGGGACGCGGCTGATCCTGGCGCGGCACGCCATCAAGCCGGCGCTGCTGCCTGTGGTCTCCTATCTCGGGCCGGGGCTGAGCTATCTGCTCACCGGTTCTCTGGTGGTGGAGCAGGTGTTCGCCCTGCCGGGCATCGGCAAGTATTTCATCAGCGCCGCGCTCAACCGGGACTACGGTCTCGTGCTGGGGACGACCATTCTGTACATGTTCATCATCCTGGCGGTGAACCTGATCGTCGACGTGCTCTATGCATGGCTCGACCCCAAGGTGAGGTACCGCTGATGGCCGGCATTACTGGCAAGGACGCTGTTCTCAGCGAGTATGCGCGCAAGCTCGAAACCCTCGACGCGCCCAAGGGCCGGTCGCTGACGCAGGACGCCATCAGGCGGCTGGCGCGGAACAAGGCGGCGGTGCTGTCGATCTTCGTGGTCGGCTTCATCATCCTGTTCGCGTTTGTGGGCCCATATTTCCTGCCCTGGACCTATGACAAGATCGACTGGAGCGGCATTCGCAAGCCGCCCAATTTCGAGGCCGGGCATTTTGCCGGCACCGACCAGAATGGTCGCGACATGCTGGCCCGCATCATGCAAGGCACGCAGATGAGCCTGATCGTGGCGGGCGTGGCGACGCTGGTCTCGGTGTTTATCGGGGTCTGCTACGGCGCCATTGCCGGCTATTTCGGCGGCAAGGTCGATGCGGTGATGATGCGCTTCGTCGATATCATGTATGCGCTGCCCTACATCCTGTTCGTGATCATCCTGGTGGTGATTTTCGGGCGCAATCCGGTGCTGCTGTTCGTGGGCATCGGGTGCCTGGAATGGCTGACCATGGCGCGCATCGTGCGCGGGCAGACCATGTCGATCAAGGAGCGGGAATTCGTCGAGGCGGCCAAGGCCGGTGGCGCCAAGCCCTGGACCATCATCTTCCGCCATATCGTGCCCAATCTCACCGGCCCGGTGGTGATCTACGCCACCCTGACGGTGCCCGAGATCATCCTCACGGAGAGCTTCCTCTCCTATCTGGGCCTGGGCGTGCAGGAGCCACAGACATCGCTGGGTACGCTGATCTCGTTCGGCGCGCCCGTAGCCGAGACGCTGCCCTGGATGCTGATCGGGCCGGCCGTGGTGCTGGTGAGCCTGCTGCTCTGCCTCACCTATATCGGCGACGGCCTGCGCGATGCCCTCGACCCCAAGGATCGCTGAGATGAAACAAGTCCTCAAAGTCGAAGACATGTCGGTCACGTTCGAGCTGCACCAGAGTGAGGTGCATGCGGTGCGCGACATGAGCTTTTCGCTGTCGGAAGGCGAGACGCTGGCCGTGGTCGGGGAATCCGGCTCGGGCAAGAGCCAGGCCTTCCTCGCGATCATGGGCCTGCTGGCCAAGAACGGCCGGGCCGGCGGCAGGGCCATGATGGGGGATATCAACCTCATCGGCATGGCACCCAGCCAGCTGGATACGCATCGCGGCAAGGATATCGCGATGATCTTCCAGGATCCGATGACGTCGCTCAACCCCACGCTCAAGGTCAAGACGCAGCTCAGCGAAGTGCTGGTCAAGCATCGCGGCTTCGACCAGCAGAAGGCGGTTATGACCTCGATCGAGATGCTGGAGCGGGTCGGCATTCCCGAACCGGTCAAACGCGCCAATGCCTATCCGCACGAGCTGAGCGGCGGCATGCGGCAGCGGGTGATGATCGCCATGGCGTTGCTGTGCCAGCCCAAGATCCTGATCGCGGACGAACCGACCACGGCGCTCGACGTGACCGTGCAGGCGCAGATGCTCGACCTGTTCAAGACGCTGACCCAGGATTTCGGGACTTCGCTGGTGCTGATCACCCATGACCTGGGCGTGGTGGCCGGCGTGGCCGACCGCATGATGGTGATGTATGGCGGCAGGGCGGTGGAGAAGGGCAGTGTCGACGACCTGTTCTACGATCCGCGCCACCCCTATACGCTGGGCCTACTGCATTCGACGCCGCATATCGCCAAGCGGGCCGAGCGGCTCGACCCGATCCAGGGATTGCCGCCGAGCCTCGAACACCTGCCCAAGGGCTGCTCGTTCAATCCGCGCTGCGCTTTTGCCTTCGATCGGTGCCTGGTCGAACGGCCGCCGCTGGCCGATACCGGCAATGGCCGCGAGAAGGCCTGCCATTATGAAGGCCCGATGGCCTATGGAAAGGTCGCGTGATGGACCAGACCCCGATCAACCTGCTCGAGATCAAGGATCTCAAGAAGACCTTTTCGATTTCAGGCGGCCTGTTCAGCCGGCGACTGACGCTGACCGCGCTGGAGAATATCAACTTCACCATTCGCCAGGGCGAGACGCTGGGCATTGTGGGCGAGAGCGGCTGCGGCAAGTCCACGCTGGGCCGCTGCATCCTGCAGCTGCTGGCGCCCGATGAGGGGCAGGTGCTGTGGCTGGGGCAGGACCTGACCCGGCTGCCGGCCGAGGAGATGCGCCAGCGCCGGGCGGACCTGCAGATCATCTTCCAGGACCCGCTGGCCTCGCTCAACCCGCGTATGACGGTGGGCGAAATCATCGCCGATCCGCTGCGCACGCTGCGGCCGGAGCTGAACAAGGACGAGCGCCGCGCCCGCGTGCTCAAGACCATGGAGGCGGTGGGGCTGCTGCCCGAGATGATCAACCGCTACCCGCACGAGTTCTCAGGCGGGCAGGCGCAGCGTATCGGCATCGCCCGGGCGCTGATCACCGAACCAAAGCTCATCGTCTGCGACGAGCCGGTCTCGGCGCTAGACGTGTCGATCCAGGCGCAGATCCTCAATCTGCTCGCCGAGCTCAAGGACGAGTTCGGGCTGACGTTGATCTTCATCTCTCATAACCTGAGCGTGGTGCGGCACGTGTCGGACCGTATCCTGGTGCTCTATCTGGGCCGCATCGTCGAGCTGGCCACGGGCGACGAGATTTATGAAGACCCCAAGCATCCCTATACGCGGGCGCTGCTGACGGCGGTACCGATCCCCGATCCGCGCCTGGCACGACAGCGCAATATCGACGCGCTCAAGGGCGAAATTCCGTCGCCGATCAACCCGCCATCGGGGTGCACGTTCCGGACGCGATGCCGGTTCGCCAAGCCGTTCTGCGCCGAGACGCGGCCGCCGCTGGAGCGGATCGAAGACGGGCGGCTGGTGGCCTGCCACCGCTGGCGCGAAATCGAAGTGCCGGTTGAGGCGGTGTTGGGGGTCTAGCCTTGGGGCCGGCGCTTGCGCCGGTCACCCGCCGGACGTCACCCTCGGGCTTGACCCGAGGGCCCTACACTTGCTGCACGTTCGGTCAGTACAGAGCCCCCGGGTCAGGCCCGAGGGTGACGATCGCGTTTGTTGGGACGCCCGGCGCGCGGTCCGCGCGGTAGCGGCACTACCCGGCCTTTGGAACCTTCTCGCCTTCGCGACGGTCCTTGCCGCCGACATCGACCACCTTGCGGCGGCGGTCGGGTCCCTTGTATTCGGCCGCTTCGATGAAGCCGCGCGGATTGGCCTCGATATTGGCCAGCCGCGATTGCAGGTGGTTGGCGGCAAAGGGTTTGCGCAGGAATTCGGTGACGCCGGCATCGCGCGCCTCGGCAATGCGCTTGGCGTCGGGGGCCGCGCTCATCATGATGACGGGGACCAGGCGGTTCTGGCAATCGGTCATGGCACGGAGCCTGCGCGTAAAGGCGACGCCGTCCATGCCGTCCAGGGCATCATCGATGATGACGATGTCGAAGGCGCGGCGTTTCAGCTCGATCATCGCCTTGCTGGCATCATAGGCTTCGCGGATATCCTTGCGGCCCAGGCTGCGCAGCATGACTGCAACCAGGGATGCCATATGGGCAGAGGAGTCGGCGACCAGAACGCCGCGCTTGGTAATTTCCTCGATGGCCATGACGATATCGCTGGGTGACTGTTTCGGGCCTTTCAGCATAGCCCGGCTTTGCGTATGAGGGGTTAATGGAGGGCGGGCAAGGCCGGTGTGGGAAAGCGCGGCGCCGGGGCAAAAAGCCTGGTTTTGCTGCGTTGACAGGCTGGGGCAATTTCCCTATGTATGCCCCCAAGTTTCCGGGCGCCTTGGCGCCTCTTTTATTTGACGTTGAGGAATGACCGATGAAAGTCCGTAACTCGCTGAAGGCGCTGATGACTCGCCACCGCGCGAACAAGCTCGTCCGCCGTCGCGGCCGGGTTTACATCATCAACAAGGTGGACAAGCGCTACAAGGCCCGCCAGGGCTGAACGCGACGTATGTCTGCGCTGTTGACTGAAGCCCGCGAAAGCGGGCTTTTGTTTTTCTACCGTCAGGCGTTGCCGGGGAGGACCGATGCGGCGCTCGCATACGATTTCGGTTTCGATCAACCACCCCTATGAGGCGACCTACCGCTATCTGGCCGAGCCGCGGAATTATGGCGAATGGGCGGCGGTGGACAGGCATAGCTACCGCCCGCTTGAGAATGGCGACTGGGAGGGCATGACCAATGTCGGCGGCATGCGGCACTTCCGCTTCACGCCGCTGAATCCCTTCGGGGTGCTCGACCATGCCATGTTCGTGCCGGGCGATGAGCTGCTCTGGACGCCCATGCGCGTCATGCCCAACCAGGAGGGGACCGAACTGTCCTTCACCTTCTTCCAGCGGCCGGGCATGGATGATGAAGCATTTGCGTCGGCCATCGAATGGATCACCACAGATTTTCTGGCCCTCAAGGCGTTGCTGGAGTCGCGGCGCCGTTAGCCATATCAGGCTCGGAACTGCGGAAGCGCTTGATAATGCACGTTAATTGCGCAAGTGTGCCGGCCGCTGAGTGAGAGGTACACGGTTGCTCAAGGCCCGAACGCTAACGGTCGAGATCGCCCGTCCGCCCGATGATGTCTATAAATTCCTGGCCGACCCGGCCAATCTGGCGGGCTGGACCCTGGTGCAGAACGGACGCCCTGAACCAGCGGCAGGCCCCCATAGCTGGGCCTATGACGGCCCCCGCGGCAAGGTGCTGGTCCACTTCACGGCACCCAATCCGTTCTTCGTGCTGGACTATCGCATGCAGGTGGGTCCGCAGGTGATCCACGCCGCCTTTGTCCGGGTCATCCGCAACGGAGCGGGCACCGTGCTGACCCATACATCGGTACAACAGCCGCTGGTGTCGGACGAAATGTTCGCGTCGGAAGAGGAATGGATGATGTCGGACCTACTGGTGCTCAAGACGCTGATGGAACGATAGGCCTGGCCGTCAGGTGATGGCGGCCATCAGGCTTTGGGACCGGCGGGGGTCTTCGAGCAGTGGTGTGAGGTCGCTGACCTGATCGAGGGCGCCGATGATTGGCAACTGGCCGATCCAGACGTCCTCGATGGCAGCATGTGCCGCCGCCACGGCGTCATCGGCGTTGATCGTTGTAAATGGCCGTTCGTGGTAGGGACCCAGGACGGGTTCAAAGGCGGCGACGCCAATGGCATTTTGCCAGCGCGCCAGCTCGAGATAGGCCGCGGCGAGGGCATCCTGTCGCTCCGGCCAATGGCCTGCAAGCAAGGCCTGCTGCAGGTGTGGAAGGAGGGGCTGGGCGATGGGGAGGCGGGCAAAGCCGCTGCCGAGCCATTTCGAATAGGGGGCGTAGCGTCGCTCGAGCAGGAAGCCCATCCGCATCACGTCCCGGGCCAGCCGCGCGGCAATGACCCGCGAGCCGAGGTCGTCCCCGACCTGACCGGCGCGGCCGACAAAGGCCTGCTCCTCGGCGATGCGGCGCCACTGACAGGCAATCTTGTAGAACCACACGTCATCGGGAAAGTAGCCCAGGCGCGCGCGGACCTCGCCAAGGCGGTTATCGTCATCGTGAAACGCAGCTCCCGAGGTGAAGGCGAGGAGCTTCTGTTCGGCGAAGCCAAGCCATTGCGCCGGGGTGAGGTTCTCGGTCGACCCAATGGCGAAATGGCCCTCCAACAGCGCCTCGATCGTATGGACCTCCAACCCGTCCCCAAGCGCACCCGCCGATTGAGGGCCATTGGCCGGTGGGTGAGGCCGGCTGCGCCAGCCGATGGGTTCCCCAAGATAGTTGCTTGGCGCGACCCTGGAAAAGTCGTCGACCAGGCGTCGCGCGTGCTCGGCGAACACTTCCGGGGCTACGAAGATATGGACGCGAGGTCCCCAATTGTGGTCCCTAGAGGTCTCATCGTCAAAGCCAAGCAGTTCCGAGCCATAGCCCATCAGGGCCGCGGAATGGCGGAGGCCGGGTGCAGCCTCGTTCAGCCAGGGCCGCACGATGTCGGCATAGAAGCCGCGCGATAGGTCGATGCCCTGCATGCCCTCTCCTCCTGTCGGCACCATGACAGGAAGATCGCGAAATGCAAAAGGCCCGCTTGCGCGGGCCTTTCTGGGTTTGCGTCGCGTTCCGGCTCAGCTGGAGCCGGCGCCGTCCTGGCGGACGAAGGCGATGCGCAGCATGTTGGTGGCGCCGGGCGTGCCCAGCGGGATGCCGGCGGTGATGGCGATGCGGTCGCCGGGGCGGGCAAAGCCTTCCTGGTAGGCGATGACGCAGGCGCGGTCGACCATGTCTTCCAGGCTCACCGCATCCTCGGTCTGCACGCAGTGGACGCCCCAGACCACCGACATGCGGCGGATGGTGCGCATATTGGGCGAGAGCACGATGATGGGCTTGGATGGCCGCTCGCGGGCGGCGCGGATGCCGGTGGAGCCCGAGGCGGTGTAGGTGACGATGGCGGCCAGGTCGAGTGTTTCGGCAACCTGGCGCGTCGCCGCCGAGATGGCGTCGGCAGCGGTGGCCTCCGGCTCGGTCTGGGCAGCGCGGATGATACCGCGATAATTGGCGTCGCCCTCAACGGCCACGGCCACCTTGTTCATGGTGGCGACGGCCTCGACCGGATACTGGCCGGAGGCCGATTCAGCCGAGAGCATGATAGCGTCGGCACCTTCGAACACGGCGATCGAAACGTCCGAGACTTCGGCGCGGGTGGGGACGGGGGCCGAGATCATCGATTCCAGCATCTGGGTGGCGACGACCACCGGCTTGCCATAGCGGCGCGCCATGCGGATCATGCGCTTCTGCAGGCCCGGCACGGTTTCGAGCGGCAGTTCGACGCCCAGATCGCCGCGCGCCACCATGATGGCGTCGCACAGCTTGATGATTTCCTCGAGGCGATCGATGGCCTGGGGCTTTTCGATCTTGGCCATGACGCCGGCGCGGCCCTGCACGATCTTGCGGACATCGATGATGTCCTCGGGGCGCTGCACGAAGGAGAGGGCAATCCAGTCGGCTTCGACGGCCAGGCCTGCCAGCAGATCGGCATGGTCCTTCTCGGTCAGCGCGCCTGTTGGCAGCAGCGTATCGGGGAGGCTGACGCCCTTCTTGTCGGAAAGCTTGCCGCCATAGATGACCTCGGTCTCGATGGCGCCGTTGCCCACCTTGGTGGCCTTGAGCGCGATCTTGCCGTCGTCGAGCAGCAGGCGATCGCCGACCGAGACGCTCTCGATGATTTCGGGGTGGGGCAGGTAGACGCGCTCGGCATTGCCGTTGTCGTCCTTGGTGCTGTCGAGCGTGAATTTCTGCCCGGCAACCAGATTTACGGCGCCGTCGGCGAACTTCCAGACGCGCAGCTTGGGACCCTGCAGATCGACCAGGATGCCCAGCGGATGGTTGAGGCGCTTCTCGACATTGCGGATGCGCTCGACGGTCTGCTTGAGCAGATCGTGGCTGGCATGGCTCATATTGATGCGGAACACGTCCGCGCCGGCCTTGGCCAGTTCCTCGATCATCTTTTCTTCGTGGCTGGCGGGCCCGAGCGTGGCGATGATCTTCGCGCGTCTCATGCGTCTCATTGCGTGTCCGTTTCTTGCGTCGTTATGTCGTCCTGCGGAGCGTCTGTGGTGACGTCGTTGGGATCGACAAGGAATGTGGGATCTTCGAGGTCTTCGCTACCGTCCGGGCCCACGACGGCCGGGCCATCGGCACTCTCGGTGAGCTGCAAGGTCCAGTCGGTGCGGTTTTGAGTATCGATTTCAAAGAAACCGGTGCGCTCATAACCGCGGGCGAGGCAATCCTCAACCCCGAATATTGTGAAGGTTTCGTCACGCGTGCACATGAAGACCGAACCGTCCCAGGCGCCGCCGCCGATATCGTCGACCGCGAAGAGATAGTAGAAGCGCCGCTCGAGGTCGCCCTGGTAGAGCACGCGGCAATCGCCGGGCGGGGTCTGCCACCAGCCTTCGCTCATCCAGCCGCGCTCGGCACGATAGCCCAGGGCGACCGACACCAGATTGCTGCTCTCGTTGCAGACGCGCAGGTCGGCACGGGCGGGCGTGGCGAAAAAGGCGAGGCTTGCGAGCATCGCGCCGATCAGGGTCATGCCGAGACGGGGGATATGCAATGTGGTGCCAGCAAACATCGGAAAAACGTGCCTTCTTTGAGCCCATGGTAAGGCATTGGTCAATGGCAAAAGGGGCGATTTGACGGAATTGCGGCCATGCGTGGTCGCAGCCATGTGGATTGGCGGACAAAGGGGTTGAACCATCGGTCCGGGTGCGATTGAACGGGGCCAGCAAACTCAAAGGAAGTGCCATGGCCGTCGAAGACAGCGTTGCCCAGGATCAGCTCAGGGCGTTCATCGAGCGTATCGAGCGCATGGAAGAAGAAAAGGCGGCGATATCAGCCGACATCAAGGAAATCTATGCCGAGGCCAAGGGCAATGGCTTTGATACCAAGATCCTGCGCAAGATCGTGGCCATCCGCAAGCAGGACGCCAATGAGCGGGCCGAACAGGAGGCGATCCTGGAGCTGTATATGGCGGCACTGGGCATGGTGGCAGCGCCGCCGGAAGACTGAGGTCCCGGCTGGTCCGCAGGCGGTCATTCGCCCGCAGCCCTGAGATAGCAAGTTATCCTGCCGGACGAGGTGCCTCGCCCGGCGTTTTCTTGGACGTTGGGCTCTAGAGAGTCAGTGTCCCGCGCATGACGATGATGCCGGCTCCCGAAATCTGGGGCTCCGGGGCGAGGCTGACGCGCAGGATGCTCTTTCGGCCCATCCGGGTGCCCTGCTCAATGTCGATGGGGCCAGAGATCAGGCCCTGGCTTGCCAGATAGGCGGCGAGCGGGCCGGCGGCGGTGCCGGTGGCGGCGTCTTCCCACAATCCTACGGTGGGGTTGAAGAACCTGGCATAGGCGTGCGCTGGCGCGGCGGGATCGAAGGCGTAGACATAACACCCCTCTGCGGCCGCTGCGCCCAGGACCTTGAGAAGCCCCTTGGCGGAAGGTTCGGCGCGATCGACGGCCGCAGCATCACGCAGGCGGACCAGCAGGTGTGCCACGCCGGTATCGCCGACGCGCGGTGCGGGCTCAGAGAGAACGTCCTCGGGAGCAAGGCCCAGAGCCGCCGTCAGGGCGGCGACGTCGGTCAGGTCCGGCCCGAGCTTGAGGGCGGACTGGTTCATGCGTCCGAAGATGCGTCCATCCACCGGACGCAGTTCGATGGGGAGCACCTCGCCGCCAATCTCCTGCTGGAACAGCCGGGGCCCCTCGATCGGGCCGAGCTTGCCGTCCTCGGCCAGCCAGAGCCAGGCACCTAGCGCATTGTGGCCGGCGCCGCCGACTTCCGCCCCGGCGGCGGTGAAGGATCGCAGTTTCAGATCGGCGCGGTCGCTGCGCATGATGAAGGTGGTTTCGGCCTGGTTGAATTCACCGGCTATGCGACGCATCTGGGCTTCCGACAGGGCATCGGCACCCTCGACGACTGCCAGGGGATTGCCGCTCAATGCGGTATCGGCGAACACGTCGATCAGTCCGGCTGTCAAGGCCGCATTGCTCGATTGCGGTGGCATGGCAGAGCTCCTATCGTTTGACGAAGGTGACTCTGCACCAGGGCGCCTTCGGCATAAAACGCGCATTCCTTGCCCCTATGACAAGGGAAACTGATCATTCGTCCGTCGCTTGAATCGCTGCGAATTCTCGAAATGTGCGTCAGCGCGGGCAGCTTTGCCGGCGCGGCGGATCGCCTGGCTCTCACCCCTGCCGCCGTCAGCCTGCGCATTCGCACGCTGGAAGCCGAGCTTGGCCAGGCCCTGTTCACGCGCGTCGGCCGGGGGGTGGTGCCCACGCCGGCAGCGGTGGCACTGGCAAGCCGGGTCCGGCATGCGCTGGATGGCGTCAACGATGCTGTCGATGCCTTTCGGGCATCGGCCGCGCCCCTGCGGGTGACGGCACCGCCGACCTTTGCCTCGCGTTGGCTGGCGCCGCGACTGTCGGACTATCGCGCACCGGGAGGGGCTGCGATCGAACTCGACATATCCTCGGACCTGCGTGACCCGACGGAGTTCGATGTCGCGATCCGGACCGGGCGCGGGGGATGGGACGGGCTCGACGAATATGCGCTGACGCCGGTCGACGTCACGCCGATGCTGGCGCCCGGGCTGCTTGGCGCAAGGACGCTGGCCAAGCCCGAGGACCTGACGGAATTCGATCTCCTGCCGCATCCCGATTGGAGCAAGTGGTTCGCCAGGGCCGAGCGGTCGATGCCTGATGGCCTGCGCTTTGTCGGCGTCGACTACTCGATCTTCGAGCTCATCGCCAATGCGGCGGTGAACGGGCAGGGCGTGGCCTTGCTGTCGCCGACGCTGTTCCGGCCGTTGCTGGAGGCCGGCTTGCTGGTGGCGCCGCTGGACACGGTATTGAGGGGACCCGACTGGTATTTCGCACTGATCCGCGAAGGCGACCAACGCCCGGCGCCGCGCAGCTTCTGCGACTGGCTGCGCCAGCAGTCTCGGGATCCGTGAGGGCCTAGGCCAAGATATCGAGCAGCGATCCGGCCATTTCGTCGGCAACACGGACGATCTTGGTGGCGGCCTTGAAGTCGGTTTCGGCCATCATGACGTCGACCATCTCGGTGGCGAGGTCAACCTCGCCGCCCAGGCCGGTGCCGAAGCGGGCCACCCGGCCAGCGCTGGCTTCGAAACGGTCGGCGGCCCGGTGCATGGCGCTGGTGCCGATGTTGATGGCAGAGATGCTCATGAACGGCCCTTCTTCTGTTGCAGTCACCAAGCCAGCAAGTGCTTGACAATGTCTTAGGGTGAAGCGGTCAAAGCCGCTCAAAGGCCGTTGAAATGGGTCAGGCGACGGCGAATTCAGCGAATGAGACATCGTCCTGCGTGGCGGTCAACGCGGTGCCCGGCGGCACGGCTTGCCAGGTGTCCCCGCTGTCGCCGAAGGGCTCGGAGGCGATGGCGATGCCCGTGGTGAAACGCCGCCAATAGAGCGAGGGCGGACGGTCATCACTGGCCCAGCGCATGGCCAGGAGCTTCTCGCCATCGGCCAGGATGGCAGTGAAACGCAGCGCCTGGTCGACGCCGTCCGCCTGCATGATACGCAGGCAGTTGCCGAGCGTGCGGGCGATCGCTGCCACCGGGTCGGCGTCGAGACCATGGCCCAGGGCGGCAAGGAAGATGGCTTCGCTGTCGCCATTGCCGCGGCGGCGGGCATAGAGATCGTCGGGAATCATGGCTTCCACCGGGCGGCGGATGCGGTCGTAGCCGCCGATCTGGCCGTTGTGCATGAACAGGTGGCGGCCGGCGGCAAAGGGATGGCAGTTGGCCATCGATACTTCGCCCGACGTGGCTGAGCGGACATGGGCCAGGAACATCGGGGCGCTGACCTGCCGGCAGAGCGAGGCGAGATTGGCATCGGACCAGGCCGGCAGTGTACCGCGATAGATGCCCGGGTCGGGGCGGGCGCCATACCACCCGACGCCGCAGCCGTCACCGTTGACCGTCGTCTTGGCCTGGCGCGCAGCGAGCGACTGGCTGACCAGCGAAGAGGCCGGCTCGATCAGGAGGGTATCGAGGAAGACCGGCTCCCCCATGTAGGCGAGGAAGCGGCACATGTTACGCAGCCCGTTCCAACTCGTCGGCCAGTGCGAAGCGGACCGCCGCCGCGGCGTGGATGGCGGTGGAGTCATAGCCGGGAAGCGGCAGGGCGACGGGATCGACCAGCAGCGAGATTTCCGTGCAGCCGAGGATGACCGAGTCGATGCCCCGGCCCCGGGCGGCCTCGACAATGGAGAGATAGCGGGCGCGCGAGCCGTCGCGCACCTGGCCCTGGCAGAGCTCGTTGAAGATGACATCATGCACGAGGCCACGGTCATCGCCGTCGGGCACGACCACATCGATGCCATGGCGGGCCATGCGCTGGGCGTAGAAGCCGTGTTCCATGGTGTAGCGGGTGGCGAGCAGCAGCGGCCGGCGGCGGCCATCGGCGCGCAGGGCAGCGGCGGTCTCGTCGATGATGTCGATCAGGGGCACGCCGCTCATGGCGGCGACAGGGTCGGCCACCAGATGCATGGTATTGGTGCAGATCAGCACGCAAGCCGCGCCCGCGCGCGCCAAGCCAGCTCCTGCCTCGCCGAGGAGACGCCCCGCATCGTCCCATTTGCCGGCCTGCTGCAGCTCGACGACGCGGACAAAATCGAGCGAGCGCATGGCGATCTCGGCGGAGTGCAGGCCGCCGCACTGCCGGCGAACTGCCTCGTTGATGAGGCGGTAATAGACGGCGGTGGATTCCCAGCTCATGCCGCCGATCAGGCCGATTGTCTTCATGTCCCTGGCTCCTCTTGTTGGCATCAGTGTGCTGCAGACCGCGCGCAAGCGGCGTGCGAAAAGGGTCGCTGCTCTCACGGATTGTGCAGATCGTGGGTGACTCTGCGGGGAAACACGCTTAGCAATTGCGTCATTGCGCTTGATCGTGCAGAAATGGCGCATGCTTGATGATCGTGACCGCAGAATTCTCGACCTGTTGCAGGCCAATGCCGAGATGGCGGTGAACGACATTGCCGACGTAGTGGCGCTGTCGGCTTCGGCCTGCTCGCGACGGATCACGCGGCTGCGCGAGGAGGGCTATATTGCCCGCAGCGTGGCGCTGCTCGATCGCAAGAAGATGGGCCTGCCGACCACGGTGTTCGTGATCGTCCGTACCGGCAAGCACGAGGCGGGCTGGCTCGACCAGTTCCATGCGGCGGTGAGTGCCATCCCCGAGATCGTCGAGGTGCATCGGCTCACCGGCAATTTCGACTACATCCTCAAGCTGGTCTTGCCCAATGTCGAGCATTACGACGTGATCTATCGGCGCCTGGTCGGCAGGATCGAACTGTTCGACATGTCGGCCTATATTTCGATGGAAACCGTGAAGCTGGCCACCGGCGTGCCGACAAATTACGTCGACTAGACTGCAACTGGCCACCTCGCCGATCGTTGCTAAGGTGGGCCGGGCATATCCGGCACTGGGGGAGGCCAGACTGGAGCAGCCACGTATCGCCCGCCGGACGATCTCCGCGATCCCGGCCGCAATCGGCCTGATGTTGGTTTTTCTGGCGGCCTTTGCCGCTATATTCGGCTACTTCCTTGCTACCGGCATCAGGCAGACCGAGGAGCGCCTGGTCGAGCGATCGAGCGCGGCGGCGCAGGTGGTGTCGAGCAATGCCTTCTGGATTGCGGAGGTGGCGCACCAGACCTTGCGGCGCGTCGATGCGGCGCTCGGTCCGGCAATGTCGGGCAGCATTGATGACCTCGGACCGGTGCTGGAGGGGCTGCCGTCGGTCACGCAGGTCTATATCATCGATGCGCAGGCCAGGACCATTTACTCGACGGTGGACGGAGCGGACGCAGTCTCGGTGGCGGACCGCGATTACTTCCTCGCGGTGCGGGACGGAGCGCCGTTCTACACGTCGCCACTGCTGGTCAGCCGCCTAACCGGGGAGCGCATTTTCGTGTTCAGCAAGCGGGTGGAGCGGGAGCGGGAGTTTGCCGGCGCCATCATGGTGTCGTTCCCGGAATCGCTGCTGCAGGATCTGTGGCAGAACCTCGATTTCGAGGAGAGTTCGACGATCAGCCTGGTCCGGACCGATGGCCAGTTGATCGCCCGTTTTCCGCAGACCGAGGGCCCGGTCGATCTCAGCCAGACGCCGTTGTTCACCGAACACTTCAACAAGGCTCCTACGGGCACCTATACGTCGGAGCGTTCGCCGGTCGACGGGGTGGCTCGGGTGGTGAGCTATCGCCAGGTGCCGGGGTCCAATATCATCGCCATCGCCTCGGTGGGATCGGCGCAGACCTGGGCGAACTTCAACGGCGCCGTGGTGGCGGTGTTCATCATCGTTTCGCCCATCGTGCTCGGGCTGGTGCTGGGTTGCGCCTGGATCGTGCGGCTGCTCTATCGTGATGCGGCGCAGGCCCGGGCGCTGCAGGCCTCGCTCGAGGCCAACACCATGCTGTTCCGCGAAATCCACCATCGGGTGAAGAACAACCTGCAATCGGTGCAGTCACTGGTGCGCATGCAGGACATTCCGCAGGCCGCCAAGCTCGACCTGCAGAGCCGGTTCGCCGCCATGGCGGCCATGCACGAACATATCTACAAGCACGATCGCTATGAGGATATCGACGCGCATGACTTCATCCCGGCGGTGGTCGACGAAGTCCTGGCGGCCTATGGCTGCGATGCCGCGGTCAATTACGAGGTCGCCCATATACCGGTGGATCGCGATCACGCCACGCCGCTGGCGCTGCTGCTGAGCGAACTGGTGACCAATGCCTGCAAATATGCCTTTGCCGATGGCGGCGGCACGATCACCATCGGGCTGCGCCGCGGCGAGAACGGCCGGGCTAAGCTTACGGTGCGCGATAGTGGCGGCGGTATCGAGGCCGAGCGCGACGCGGGCAGCAGCATGGGGATGCGGCTGATCAAGGGGGTGGTGGCGCAGATGGACGGCACGCACACGTTCCGCAATGAGGGCGGCACCGTGTTCGAGGCCGATATTGCGCTCTCGACCAGCGTGCGGAAGGGCTGACTAGCTGCTCTGGCCCAGGGCCGCAGCCATGGCGGCCTTGTCATAGCCCAGCGTGGTCAGCGCCGTGGCGACGATGCCGGCCCGGTCGAGCCCGGCATCGGCATACATGTCGGCCTGGCTCGAATGTTCGACGAAACGATCCGGGATCATCAGCGGGCGGAAACGCAGCTTGCCATCGAGCAGGCCATTGGACGCGAGGAAGGTGGCGACATGGCTGCCGAAGCCGCCGATGGAGCTCTCCTCGGTGGTCAGCAGCACATCATGGGTGGTGGCCAGTTTCGCGATCAGCTCCTCGTCGAGTGGCTTGAGGAAGCGGGCATCGGCGACGGTGGGATTGAGGCCCAGGGCCGCGAGTTTGTCGGCGGCGGCGAGGACTTCGCCCAAACGCGTGCCATAGCTGAGGATGGCGATGGTGGCGCCCTGCCTGACAATGCGGCCCTTGCCGATGGCGAGCTTCTGGCCGCGGGCCGGCATGTCGACGCCCAGGCCTTCGCCACGCGGATAGCGGAAGGCGATGGGGCCATTGTCATAGGCAGCGGCGGTGGCCACCATGTGGCGCAGCTCGGCCTCGTCGGCGGCAGCCATCTGCACGATACCGGGGATGGCGCCCAGATAGGCGGCGTCATAATTGCCGGCATGGGTGGGACCATCGGCGCCGACATAGCCGGCCCGGTCGATGGCGAAGCGCACCGGCAGATGCTGGATGGCCACGTCATGCACGACCTGGTCATAGGCGCGCTGCAGGAAGGTGGAATAGATGGCGCAGAACGGGCGCATGCCCTCGCTGGCCATGCCCGCCGCGAAGGTTACGGCATGCTGCTCGGCAATGCCGACGTCGAAGATGCGGCTGGGATGGATCTCGGCGAACTTGTCGAGGCCGGTACCCGAAGGCATGGCAGCGGTGATGGCGACGATGCGTGGATCGTCATTGGCTTCCTGGATCAGGCTATCGGCGAAGACCGAGGTGTAGGAGGGGGCGTTGGACGCCGCCTTGGCCTGTGCGCCGGTGATGACATTAAACTTGGAAACGCCGTGATACTTGTCGGCAGAATCCTCGGCCGGGGCATAGCCCTTGCCCTTCTGGGTCACCAGATGGACCAGGATCGGACCCTCGGCGGCGTCGCGCACATTCTCGAAGATGGGCAACAGGCTTTCAAGGTCATGCCCGTCGATGGGGCCGACATAGTAGAAGCCCAGCTCCTCGAACAGGGTGCCGCCGGTGAAGAAGGAGCGCGCGAATTCCTCGGTCCTTCTTGCGGGTTCATGCAGGAAAGCTGGCAGCTTGCTGACAACGGTCTTGGCGGCTTCGCGCGTGCCGCGATAGACCGGCCCCGAGACCAGCCGCGCCAGGTAGGTCCGCAGCGCGCCGGTGGGCGGGGCGATCGACATGTCGTTGTCGTTGAGCACGACGATCAGCCGGGCATCCATGGCGCCGGCATTGTTCATCGCCTCATAGGCCATGCCAGCCGACATGGCGCCATCGCCGATGACCGCGACTACGTTGCGCGGCTTGTCCAGCAATTCGCTGGCCACCGCCATGCCGAGGCCGGCAGAAATGGAGGTCGAGGAATGGCCGGCGCCGAACGGGTCGTATTCGCTTTCGGCGCGACGGGTGAAGCCAGACAGGCCATTCTTCTGGCGCAGGGTGCGGATGCGGTCGCGGCGGCCGGTCAGGATCTTGTGCGGATAGGCCTGGTGGCCGACATCCCAGATGATGCGATCATGCGGGGTATCGAAGATGGCATGGAGGGCCACGGTCAGCTCGACCACGCCCAGTCCGGCGCCCAGGTGGCCGCCCGTCACCGAGACCGCGTCGATCATCTCGGCGCGCAATTCATCGGCCAGCTGCCGCAGGTCTTCGCGCGGCATGGCGCGCAGGTCGGCGGGTGAGCGGACAGTGTCGAGAAGGGGCGTGGAGGGCTTGTCGGCCAAGCGGGCGGTCCTTTGCCAAATACGGCGCTAACTCAGTTCTTTAGGCCTCAGGCCAGTGCTTTGCAATAACAGCAGCCCGCCTGCGCCAAACTGCGGCATGGGACTGCTAGGCGGGCAAGATGCCTGAATTAGGGCAGGTGGGTTCCATAGTCGTGCCGTTGCCACGCAGGGTTGTGGCTTCCGTGCCAATGCCCCAGCCAGCCAGAGGTTCCCGCCGCAGACGGTGCCTGCTGTTGACTAGTTGGATGCGAGGGCTACGGGGCGGGCGGCGACGAAGCGCGTATGCGGCAGGCCTGCCGGGAAGTCGCCAACGGCCATGACGGTGACGTAACGGCCCATCTCGGCGGTGGGGTCGAAATCGGCCTCGTCGTGATCCCAGATGATCGCGAAGTGGGACGAGGTCATGGCGTCGGGGGCCATGAAGACTTCGGCCACGTGTTCGAGATCGGGAGTGATCAGGTCGGGGTTGCGCATATCTCCTGGCGCCGGGCGTTTGGCGATATGCTCGGCCAGGGCTGCGGCGATGGGTTCGTTCTGTTGCGCTGCGCCAAAGGTACCGCTGAACAGGCCGGCAAGGGCATTGGCCTGCTGGCCGCCCAGCGATGCCGTCCGCAGGCCAGTGGCCGCGGTGAGCGAGGGCAGGATGGGCAGGCGCGTGGTCGGCGATGGTGGCGGGACGGCGGCCGTGGTCTCGCGCTGGATGATCATTTCGAGGGCGCGCTGCGCACCCGGGTCCTGCGGCGTGGTCGGCAGGTATGCCGTCATGATCTCGGGACGGGGCGGCTCGGTCATGATCAGTCGCGGCTGCGGCACCGGGGCGGTCAGCGCGGCGAGGGCCGTGACGGCGTCGCCGGAGGGCAGGGCGGCGGCGGTCGCCACCTGCAGCGCATTGGACTTCATCACAGGCATCGGCGCGATCCTGGCCGGGGCCAGTTCGGCGGGATCGAGAGGCATGCTGCCAACGGTGGAAAATGGGATGGCGCCCATGGCCGGGGCCGCCGCGACCTCGATCGGGGCAGCGACGCCACCCAGCGAGGCTGGGCGCAGGGCGGGCATCGGGGCAGCCTGCGGCGTGACGGGTTGTGGCGCGGCGGAGGCGACCTGTACGGGAGCAGGCGCCGCAGCAGCGGCCGGCGCCGGCTGATCGTCGCCACCGCCGAAGAACAGGTCCATCAGCGAGCGGCCGCTGCCGCCCTCGGCGACCTGGGTGCCCGAACTGCTGCCATTGCAGGGATAGGCGTGGCAGCGCTTCCACTCAGCCATGGCGACCTGATAGCCCTCCTGCGACAGCGGCGTGCCGTCGGTGGGCAGATGCATGGTCTTGCCGTCAGGGAAGATTTCCTTGAGCTGGGCGCGGGTCATGCGCGGCCAGGCGCGCACCGAACCGGTATCGAGATGCACGAAGGGGCTGCCCGAGGTCGGATAATAGCCGACGCCACCGACCTGCTTGCGCATGGCAGCGGCACGGAGCTTGGCCAGCGGCACGCCGGGGATGAAGAAGTCCATCGCCGTGCCGCGCATGTGCTGGGAATTGTCGGCAACGCCATTGGAATTGGCGGCCAGCATGGCGTTGGTGGCGGGCGAACGATAGGCCGAAACGATATTGACCGGCTGGCTGCCGCCAACCTCCTGATAGACTTCCCAGACCAGGTCGAACAGGCGCGGGTCCATCTTGGTGGGCTCATTGCGGCGCCAGTCACGCAGGAACTGGTTGAGCTCGTTGAGCCCCGACTGGACATATTGCCCGTTGCGCTTGAAGACGATACGGGCGGTTTCCTTGGTGTGGGTATAATAGAGGTAGAGCGCACGCTCGCTGGCGGCCGCGGCGGGCACGACGGCCTGCGGCAGGATGACGGTGATGCTCATAAGGGCGGCAACAAACAGCCGCGCGATATGGTGCCGTATCAAAAAGGATGTCCCCGCCACGCCAAACTCTGCCCGGTTATTGCCAGTTGTCGTAGGACGTTAGCGCGAAACATCATCGAATTGATTAACGCTAACGAGAACACAATTGGCCTTTGCCGGACCCCTCATCCCTAGAACACTAAGGGCAAAAACGGGCGCAACCAAGGCGAAATTGTAAACGCGGTGTTAAGGGGGGCACACCTCTCCCCCCCAAAGGGAGAGGTTGAAGACGGCCCTACGGCGACAGCGCGTCCACTACCGGCGCGGCTTCGGCCACGATCTCGGGGGCGATTTCGGGCTGTACCAGGTCCATAGCCGCAATGAGCTTGGCATTGTGGCCATAGACGTCGCCAAAGGACTTGAGCGACCCATCGGCGTCGACGCGGATGGTGAAATAGGCGATGTGCACCGGGATCTGGTGGTCCGGATTGACCCAGCGCTCGGAGGAGCCGAACATCGCTTCGAGCGAGGCCCGCGAGATATTGGGCTCGTTGGCCATCAGTGCCTCGGCAAATTCCATCGGGTTCTGCACGCGCACGCAGCCGTGGCTATAGGCGCGGAAGGAGCGGGCGAACAGCGACTTGGACGGCGTATCGTGCAGATACACGTCATGCTTGTTGGGGAAAAGGAACTTGATCTGGCCCAGCGCATTGCCGGGGCCGGGGCGCTGGCGCACACGGAACGGGAAGTTGGTCGAGCTGACCTGGCTCCAGTCGACCTGCCAGGGGCTGACTGGTGAGCCGTTATAGAGCAGGTCCATGTTCTGGTTATCGATGTAGCCCGGATTGCGCATCACCGCCGGAGCGACCTCGCCGCGGATGATGGAGCTGGGCACGTTCCAGTAAGGGTTCACCACGATGTGGCGGATATTGTCCGAGAAGACCGGCGTCTGGTTCTTGGTGGTGCCGACCACAACGCGGGTGGTGTATTCCTCGACGCCGTCGCGGCTGATGGCCAGGCGGAACTCGGGGATGTTGACCAGGACGTTGAACGTGCCCAGCTCACGCGGCATCCAGCGCCAGCGTTCCATATTGGCGATGATGTCGGCGCGTGTCACCGGGACGCCGCCATTGAGCGCGGCCAGTGTGGCGGGGCCCATGACGCCGTCAACGTCCAGATCGAGCGTGCCCTGGAACGCCTTCATGGCGTCGACCAGCACATCGTCATAAACCAGGCCATCCTGCGCAGGGATGCCGAGACGGTCGCGCAGCGCCGGCACGCGCGGATCGGTCATGCCGGGGCGCAAGGTTGGCCCCTCGGCCACGGGCGTGGGACGATCGAGATTGACATCGTCAAAGGTTGCCAGCGCGGCCTTGAGGGCGAGGAATTCGGGGTGAGCCGGCTCCAGTGCCGCCAGCACGGCCACGGGGTCAGGGCTCGAGGCCAGTTCGACCAGCAGCGCGGTGGTATCGAGCGGCTTGGGCGCGATGTCGAGCAGGGCGCTCACCGATTGCGGATCGATGCGGCCGTTATAGATATGGCTGGCATAGCGCAGGGTGGCGCCGGAAAAGGCGGTCTCGAGCGCGGCCATCTTGAGAGGGTCGCCCTTGGCGCCGGCCGGGTCGAGGTCTGGCGTCAGGTAATCCGAGGGGCGCAGACCTTCGCTGGCAGCGGTCTCGAAGAGCTTCAGGATCTTGCGGGCCGGCTCGGAAAACACCACTTCGCCACTGGCGGCCTCATCGAGCCAGATCGGCTCGAAATGGCGGTTGCCATAAAAGAAGTACAGCTTCTGGGCTTCGAGATAGGCGCGACTGTCCTTGGCCGCGCCATAATAGACGGCGCCGAGCCCGGATTTTATGGTCTGGGCGAGCGGCGTCTGCGGCGGCGCGATGATGACCGGGCTCAGCGCCAGGCCGGCAATGTCCTGCGCCGAAGCAGGCAATGCACCGCCAAAGCCGGCAAGGGCGACGGCGAGGCAAACCACGATCTTGTTCATCTGAGCTCCATGCACGGCGACGCTGTGACGACCAACTCACCGCGTCTTGCAACAGACTCGGTGGGCCGTTCCGCACCAAAAACTCAATACTCTGCAAACCTTAACGGGAGCAATCGCTCGCAATGTTGTGAGCCGATTTTGTGGTGCGAATACAACGTTTGCGATGCCCCTCAGAACCCGATCGCATTCTGTGGAAGGGCTTCGCCGTGTCGGTCGCGCAAAAGCCGCGTGGGCCTCGTCGCCATCCAGGCTGGTTGAATGCTGCTCAAGGGCCAGACGGCACCGTCCGTAACCGTCGTGAAGCTGCTTGTCTTCGGGTCACTCCCGTGCAGGATAGCGGAACAAGACCAGGGGGAAAGCAATGTACAAGCACGTGCTGATCGCTACCGATGGCTCTGAACTTGCCAGCAAGGGGCTCGAACATGGATTGGCGCTGGCTCGGCCTCTGAATGCCAAGGTTACCGTGTTGACTGTCTCAGAACCATTGCGGCTCGACATGGTCAATGCCGCGCGCATGGGCGGGATCGATGATCCGGTGTCGCGCTACGATCAGCAGATAGATGCGATCATGAAGGAGCGGTTCGCCGATATCGAGCGACGCACCTCCGAATTTGGCATCACTGCCGAGCTTGCCCACGAAATTGATGAAGCTCCGGCCGAGGCAATCGTCAGATATGCCAGGCTCAATGGCTGCGATCTCATCGTCATGGCTTCGCACGGCCGGCGCGGCGTGCAGAAGGTGCTTCTCGGCAGCCAGACATCCGAGGTGCTCGCCCATACGACCATCCCCGTTCTGGTCGTGCGATAGGGTCGTTCGGGCGCGAGCAACAGCTGTACGGCCGTAACACCGGGTCGCGAGGCCTCGCACGTCACAAGGGGTGGAGTGCGCGCTGGGCTGGCGTCTGCCGCATCATCCCCATTGCGAGGGCATCGACAGATAGCCGTCCGCCGCCAAAGGCCATCAGCGCGAGCGCCATGGCGGCCCAGGGCAAATGGAAGTTGATCAGACCATCGGGAATGGTCAGCTGTATCACCAAGGTCATGAGCAGAATGCCCGCCGCGGCAAATCGGGTGCCCAGGCCCAGCACGAGCAGCACTGGCAGCACGACCTCGCCTAGGCCTGCCAGAAATGCAGCAGTGAGGGGAAACGGATAGGCTATGGCTTGCCCGAAGATGTGGAGCTTGAACTCCTGCTCGAACAGGTAGCGCGCTCCGCTCGAGAGATTGAGAAATCCGTCCCACTTGGTCATGCCAGAGCGCCAGAACGGAATGGCAAGTGCCACGCGCAAGACCAGGAGGCTAATGGAGTGGGGGATGGCCGCAATCAGCCGATCCGCAGCCTGACAGAGACTTCCAATTTTCTGCAGCATGATGAGCCTGCTTTCTACGTCAACGCCGGTTGGGAAAATGCGCCAAGGGAACAAAGCCCCACCAAGGCGCTTCCGAAATCAAATTCGGGGTGGCTGATCAGTGTGCGCTCCACTGCGTCGCCGACAGCCGAGCCCTGCAGCAGGTCATGCGCAAAGACAGCATCTGCGGTGGGGATGACCGTCACTTTCACGTCCAGTGCAGGCCGCGTGATCAATACGGCCTCTGCGCCCGCCCGAACGGCTACCCCCGGCGCCTGATGCGCGGACCAGATGGAGCCGATCGGGTAGTCCGATCGGAGCAGGCCGGTCGCCGCATGGGGCTTCAAAGTCAGGTCCGGCAAGACTTCCGGATCGATCGCAGCGATCTCGGCCAAGCCGGCCGGGCTGTCATCTGCCGCATTGTACGCGATGCTCCATGCCTCCTCGAGCGCCGCCATGTCGGAAAGATATGGCACCGAGCGCGCGCCGGCGAAGTCGGCGATAAAGGCAGGGAAATCGGCACCATATTGCATCATGATGGGTGAGGTGGGTTTGTGGTCGGCCACATAGATGCGCGCCATGACGGTGAAAAACTCTTCGCCCACCAGCTGCGCACAAACCGGGTACTTGGCGGCCAGCACGCCAACCAGTCCGACATGGACATTGTTGCGATAGACCGCGAAGCGCTTGGTGTCGCTGTCGCCGCGGTAGGAGACGATGCCTGATGGTACCGCCCTTGCCGGGTCGACCAGCGCGGCGACAAAGTCTGCCTGACGAACGGACCCGATCGTCATGCAACGCGCTCCTGGCGGTCGCCGCGAGCGGAGACCTCCGTGATGGCAAGATCGACAATGCGCGCCTCGTCCGCCAGCACCGAAAAGGCGGGCACGTTATTGTCCCACTCCACCAGCGTCGGCACCGGTCCTGTTCGGCCCAGCGTATGCCGAAAGAGCGCGAAGACGTCCTGGCTGACCCGCGAGGCATGGGCATCGATCAGCAGCCGCTCGCCAGCGGCGTCGGTGGTCTCGTCATAGCCGGCCAGATGGATCTCGCCCACAGCATGCACGGGGAAGCGCTCGACATAGGTGAAGGGGTCGAGCCGGTGATTGACCGAGGAGACCATGACATTGTTGACGTCCAGCAGCAGCCCGCAGCCCGTCCGTTCGGCGATGGCCGCCAGAAAATCGATCTCGTCGATCGTGCTTTCGGCGAACAGCACATAGGTGGACGGGTTTTCGAGCAGCATGGTGCGGCCCAGCGCCTGCTGGACCTCTTCGACATGGGCGACCACCCGGTCCAGCGTGGCATTGGTATAGGGCAGCGGCAGCAGGTCGTTGAGGCTTGTCTCCTCATGCGACGACCAGGCCAGATGCTCGGAAAACGATTGTGGCTTGTAGCGGTCGACCAATGACCGCAGGCGGCGCAGATGGTCCCGGTTGAGCGGAGCCTCGCCGCCGATCGACAGGCCGACACCATGCAGCGAGAGCGGATATCGATCAACGATCGCTGCGAGGTACCGATGCGGTGGTCCCCCGTCACCCATATAGTTTTCGGCGTGTACCTCGAAAAATCCGATATCGGGGCGGCTTTCAAGAATCTCGGCATAGTGCTGGGGCTTGAGTCCCAGACCGGCGCGTGGGGGAAGGTGCGGTGCGTCCATTCTCGATCTCCCTTTGGGGAAGGCCGGAGATCCGAGGGGACGGATCTCCGGTGCTTTGGGGGCGACGTCGATCAGGCCTGGGGCAGGTCGCGATCGAGGGCTTCAAGCGAGCCCATGCGGTCGCCTTCAAAGGACATGGTCAGACAGGTTCCTGCCGGAACTGCCTTCCAGGCGTTGCCCTGGTAGTCGATGACAGATGTGCCGGCGCAGGTGGTGCCGGGGCCGGCGGCGCAGTCATTCTGGCCCGCAAGGGCAACGCCGTAGCACTTTTCGGTGGCGTCCTGAGCGACAGCGCCCTGCACGGACAGACCGGCGACGGCGGTGAGCAGCGAGGCGGCGAGAGCGAGCGAGGTCCGACGGTTCATGGTGAGTTCTCCCTTTCAGAGGCGGAACCAGAAGGGCTCCGTGCCCTATAGTTCGGTTGACGGGCATTACCGTTACGACGTGGCTCTTCACAGAATAGTGAGCAGATCGAAGCGGCGAAGCGCACGAATGGACGCCTGGCCACACGAACAATCTGCGCGCGGCGAAGGGACGATACCGGTGACGGAAAGGGACCGAGGAGTGCTGATCGGCCCCATGTGCTCACGTCCGTCGGCAGCAGTCAGCGTTACAGATCAGGAGACATTTCTGTAACCGCCGGTCGCAATCCTGCGAATGGGAACGGAATCCGGGAAAAGGCCGCTACCCACGGGCCAAGGATTCCGGGGGCATGCATGGTTTTGGGCGCTGCTGGGTCCGGGCGCGACGAGCGGGCATTGATCCAGGCGCTGAAGCGCGGAGACGAGCAGGCCTTTCGCCAGCTCGTGGCCGAACAACAAAAGTCCATGCTGGCCTTTGCCCGGACATTCCTGCGCGATCCCGCAGCGGCGGAAGAAGCGGTGCAGGATACCTGGCTTGCGCTCATATCGGGCATAGCGCGGTTTGAGGAGCGCTCATCCCTCAAGAGCTGGACGTTCGCCGTTCTCGCCAACATCGCCCGCGCCAAGGCCAAGCGCAACGGTCGCTCGGTGTCGTTCTCGGACATGGGCTATAATGACCCGGCGGTCGATCCCGATCGGTTTTCGGGCGACGGCTCCTGGCTATCTCCACCGGGGCGGTGGTCCGAGATCAACCCGGAACGCATCGTGGGTGGCAAGCAACTGCTCGCACATGCCATGGCCGTGCTCGAAACGCTGCCGGCCAATCAGCGCGCCGTGGTCACCCTGCGTGATCTCGAAGGTCTTTCTCCCGAGGAAGCCTGCGCTATCCTGGAGGTCAGCGAAGCCAACCATCGCATCCTGCTGCATCGTGGGCGCGCCCGCATCCGGGCAGCACTGGAAGCGCTGATGGGAAACTCTTGAGCATGACTGTAACAGTTTGCGCACTAGCGCCACTCACCTACATATTCGATCACGATCGGGCGTTTCCGTCTGCGCCCCGGAGACCTGACCATGCTTAGTTGCCGCGAACTCAGCGAGACCGCGACCGATTACCTGGAAGGCACCCTGACCCTGCGCCAGCGCGCCGGCGTCAAGATGCACCTGCTCATGTGCAAGCATTGCCGCGCCTATATCGATCAGCTCGCCAAGACAGTCGCGCTGCTGAAGTCAGGGCAGGCCGAGCGTTCCGAACCGGATCCCCGCGTCATCGAAGCCTTTCGTGATGCTCTGGGAAAGTCATAGGTTCGACACCGCGATCGCCAAGGGGCATCTGGGCATGGATGGTACCGATATCTGACAGGCCTTCCGTGATCCGTCACGGCTCCACGCTTTGGACCAGTTGTTCCACCAGCGGCATCATGCCAGCCACGATCACCGCGACACCCTCGGCGTTGGGGTGGAGCAGATCGCGCTGGTTGAGGTCAGGATCGAGCGCCACGCCCCCAAGGAAGAACGGATAGAGCAGGGTCCCATGCTCCTGGGCCAGGTCGGGATAGATGGCGTCAAACTCGTCCACATAGTCGCTGCCCAGGCCGCGATTGGCCTTCATACCCAAAAGCAATACTGGCACGCCGAGCTGATCAAGCCGGGCCATTATCGCGTCAAGGTTCGCCCGGGCATCGGTTGCCGGGAAGCCCTGCAGCATATCGTTGGCGCCGAGCCCCAGGATCACCGCATCGGGGGCGTCACCCAGTGTCCAGTCCAGCCGCGCCAACCCATCGGCCGTGGTGTCCCCGGAAACGCTGGCATTGACCAGCGTCGCCTGGATCCGCTCCGCATCCATCGCCGCCTGCAATTGACCCATGAGGCTTTCTTCGGCCGACAGGCCCAGCCCGGCGAGCAGGGAGTCGCCGTAGAGCATTATCCTGATATCTTCGGCCGCAACCGGCGGAGCCAGTGCCGACATCGCGGCGGTCAGCACCATTGCGCCAGCCGCGCGCTGCCACCATCTTGTCCTCACGTGCTGCACTTCGAACCCTTCCGTTCCGACCAATCCCCGGCCCCGCCCATGATCGAAAACATCGCCCGCACGCGGGACATGAACCTGCACCTTAAGTCGGGCGGCAGCGCGCTTCATATCCTCAAATCCATCACGTTTGCGATAAGTCCGGGCGAGGTGGTCTCCGTGGTGGGGCCCTCTGGCAGCGGCAAGACCAGCCTGCTGATGGTGCTGGGTGGCCTGGAAAAGGCCAGCGATGGGGTCGTCTCCATCGGCGGTACCGACCTTGCCGGACTGGACGAAGACCAGCTTGCCGATATGCGCCGGCAAAACATTGGCATCTTGTTCCAGAATTTTCACCTCATCCCCTCGATGACAGCCCTCGAAAATGTCGCCCTGGCGCTCGAGATTGCCTTCGATGACCTGCCGGTGGCCGAGATCAGGGCACGTGCCGGGGCAGCGCTTGCCGAGGTGGGGCTGGCCGAGCGCGAGACCCATCTGCCCAGTGCGCTCTCGGGCGGCGAGCAGCAGCGGGTGGGACTGGCCCGAGCCATCGTCACGCGGCCGAGGCTCCTTTTGGCCGACGAGCCGACCGGCAATCTCGACCAGGAAACGGCCGCGTCGGCCATCGACCTGTTGTTCACCCTGGCGCGGCGCAACAAGATGGCGGTGATGCTGATCACCCACGACAACGGGCTGGCGAAGCGGGCCGATCGCCGCATGCGCATGGACCGTGGGGAACTGCGCGAGTTGGAAGCGGCCGTCTCATGAGGCGCCTGCAAGGCTGGTTACGCGTGGCGCTGATCGATCTGCGCGGCAGCGTCCAGCGGTTCGTCATCCTGATTGCCTGCCTCGCTCTGGGCGTGGCCGCCATTGGCACCGTCAGTGCCGTGCGCAGCAGCGTCGAGGCAGCGATCGAACGTGATGCCCGGCTCATCCTAGGGGGCGACCTGGAATTGCGGTCCCAGCGCAGCGATGTCGGCGACCTGCTGGTCGCGGCGCTCGACGGGCTAGGGACGGTCAGCCGGGAAGTCGAGCTCAATTCGCAGGCTGTGGCCAATGGCAAGAGCGTGTTCCTCGCGCTTCGGGCGGTAACCGACGCCTACCCCCTGGTGGGAGAGGTCAGCCTGGTTGCTGGCGCGCTGGAGGGGAACATTGCCGACCTGCTGGCCGAGCGGAATGGAAGCTTCGGATTGCTCCTATCCCAACAGGCGGCGCTACGTCTTGGGGCGCAAGTCGGGGAGACCGTCCGCATCGGGGCCCTCGATGTCGAACTGCGCGGCATTATCGCAGCGCTGCCCGACCAGGCGACGGCGGGCTTCCAGCTTGGGGCGCCGGCCCTGATTTCGAGCTCGGCGCTGGCACCGGCCGGCTTGCGCGAGGAGGGCGTACTTAGCCAGTTCCGCTACAAGGTCCTGCTGGACGATAGCGATTTCGAGGCTGCGCGCACTGCGCTGGATGAGGCTTTCCCGGAGGGCGACTGGCAGATCCGCTCGCCCCGCCAGGCCACGGCAACAATCGCGCGCTTCATCGGTGTGTTCGGCAATTTCATGCTGCTGGTGGCCCTCTCTTCCATGGTGGTGGGTGGTCTGGGGGCGGCCAATGCCGTGGCGGCCTATATCGGCGAACGCCAGGGGGCCATTGCCACCATGCGTTCCCTCGGCGCCAACGGCGGCCGCGTGCTGTTCCACTTCCTGGTGCAGATTGTTCTCCTTTCGCTCATCGCCGTTGGCATTGGCCTGGTGATCGTCGCAGCGGCGACCCTGGCACTGCTGCCCTTGCTCTCGGGCCTGATCGGCATCGATCTGCCGCCGATGCTGGACTTCCGGTCCATGCTGGTCGCCGGGGTCATCGGCCTGGTCACGGCACTGATCTTTTCCTGGGTGCCATTGCTGCAGGCACGCGCCGTCCGGCCCGCCCTGCTGTTCCGCGCCGGATCGAGCAGCGCGATGGAGGGTCTTGCGTGGCGGGCCCTGCTCAGGCCCGGCTTTGTCGCGCCGCTCCTGGCAGGCTTTGCCGCACTGTTCGGCCTGACCCTGCTCATCGCCAGCGATCTTCGGCTGGTGGCCATCTACTTTGCCGGCACACTGGTTGCCTTTGCTGTGCTGCGTCTCGCGGCGGCCCTGCTGCGGCGCTTCCTGGTCAAGGCGCCGGCGCCGCGTCAACGCCTGTTGCGCCAGGCAATCTCGGCGATCATCCGCCCCGGCGCGCCGACCACCACCGTCCTGGTCTCGATGGGCATGGGGCTGTCCCTGCTTCTGCTCATCGTAACCACCCAGTCCAACATCAATGGCCAGATCGCCACCGAGGTCAGTGCCGAGGCGCCCGATTTCGTGCTGCTGGATATGGACCGCGACGAACGGGCAGCGCTCGACACCTTCGTCGCCGAAACGCCGCAGGTTGATACGCTGACGACCATTCCCATGCTGCGAGGAACCATTACCGAACTGAACGGCGTGCCAGCGCCATCGAGCGAAGACGTTCGCCGCGACGTCGCCGACATGTTCCGAGGTGATACGGCCCTGACCTGGTCTGCCGAGGTTCCAGGTGGCACGGTGATCGACGAAGGCGTCTGGTGGCCGACCGACTATGCGGGCGAGCCCCAAGCCTCCCTCAGCACCGAAATGCGAGACGCTCTGAACCTTGAGCTGGGTGACACCATTACCCTGTCGATTGCCGGGCGGCCTTTGACGGTGACCCTTGCCAGCTTCCGCGCCATCGACTGGCGTAGCCCAGATTTCAATTTCCGCATTATCGTCTCGCCCGGCCTGATCGAGCGCGCACCGCAATCCTATTTCGGCACCATCAAGGCGTCGCCCGGCGCGGCATCGGCCGTTGAAGCGGGGCTGATAGCAGCCCTGCCGCAATTGACCTTCGTGCCCGTGGGGGACGCGCTGGCCCGCGTGCAGTCGGTGTTCGACGGGCTGATCAGCGCTATCGCGCTGGTCAGCGGAACGGCCGTCATCGCCGGCGTGCTGGTGCTGGCAGGCGCACTCAGTGTCGGTCGCCAACAGCGGGAGGCCGATGCGGTTGTCATGAAAGTGCTGGGTGCCCGGCGCTCCTTCGTGATCCTGGCGTTTCTGGTTGAATATGCCCTCCTGGGCGCCATTGCCGCGCTCCTGGCGGGCCTGATCGCACTCGCCGGCGCCTGGGCTGCCTCCACCTTCCTGCTCGAAATCGGCTTTGCCGTTCAGCCCCTGCAACTGAGCCTGCTGGCGGCCAGCATCGTCATCGTGACGACCGCCACGGGGGCCGCCACGACCTGGTCCGCCATGTCTGCAAGGCCCGCAGACCGATTGCGAGAAGACGGTTAGCGCAGCCTCGATATGCGTCCGCATTCATTCATCGTCGCATCCGAAGCCGCGGCCTGCTTTCGCTGCGGATTCGGTTGCATGGCGCTGCCCGAACGTCTGGCGATGCGGCGCGATCTTGGCTAGAAGGCGAGAGTATCAACCAGCGAATGTTCCATGCCCCGCCTCGCCAAGCTCGATCGTCTGCTCGCCGTTCTGCGCGAGCGCATCTTTTCGCCATCTGCTGTTTTTGCATCGTTGCACTATCGTCCCGCCGGCAATGGCGAGCGCGGGACCGTGCCCGTTGAGGATCGCTCTGCCTGGACCAGGGTCGATCGCGACCTGATCTGGGGCGAGCCGGATGGCTATTACTGGTTTGGCGGGCAACTCGTCGTGCCCGACGCACTTGCCGGAAAGGCCCTGTTCGGCCGGATCCACGCCCAGTTCGGCTCGGTGATGGGACGCAGCGATCCGCAACTGCTGGTGCGGATCGACGGCCGGATTGCCCAGGGCGGCGATGGCAATCACCGCGAATTCAGGTTGACCGACCATGCCGCGGCCGGACAGGTCTTCGACATCCTGATCGAGGCCGGGACGATCGAGGACCGGCGGCAGCTCGGCTTTGGCGTTGAGCTGGTGATCCACGATCGGCTGGCCGAAATTGTCTATTACGACCTCAAGGTGCCGCTGGATGTGGCCCGGCTGCTCAAGCCCGACGACGCCCGCCGGGCCCGGCTGCTGCGCTATATCGACGAGGCGCTCGACTTGATCGATTTTCGGCCGGGCGACCCGGCACGTTTCGCCGCCAGCCTCGAGGCGGCGCGGGCGCGGGCCGACGCGATCTATGCGGAGGCCGATGCCGACGCCATGCCCGAGATTGTCGCCACCGGCCATACCCATATCGACGTGGCCTGGCTGTGGCGCGTGCGCGAGACCCGCCAGAAGATGGCGCGGTCCATGGCCAATGCGCTCGCGCTGATGGACGAATATGAAGATTACCGCTTCATGTATAATCAGGGCGTTCTGCTGGACTATCTGGACAGGGACTATCCCGAGCTGTTCGACCGGCTGTCCGGCCAGGTCAAGGCAGGGCGCTTCGAGATCGAAGGCGCACTCTGGCTCGAGCCCGATGTGGTGATCGCGTCCGGCGAGAGCCTCGTCCGGCATATCGTCAAGGGCTCCCGCTACCACCAGGAAAAATTCGGCGTGAAGCCGCGCATCGTCTGGCTGCCGGACACATTTGGCTACACTGCCGCGCTGCCGCAGCTAATGACGCAGGCGGGTCTGGACATCTTCATCACCCACAAGATGAGCTGGAACGACACCAACCGCATGCCGCATGAGATCTTCTTCTGGCAGGGATTGGATGGCACGCAGGTGCCCACCTATTTCCTGACCACGCAGCGCTACGAATATGACGGGATCAACACCACCTATTGCCCCGATCTCGTTCCCAGCCACGTCATGGGGACCTGGAAGCGGTTCAGCCAGCAGGGGCTGCATGACGAGCTGTTCCTGGTCTATGGCCATGGTGACGGCGGCGGCGGCCCGACCCGCGGCATGCTGGAAAATGTGCGCCGGATGGAGCGCGGCATTCCCGGCTGCCCCAAGATTCGCCACGAGCCCATGGCGCCCTATTTCGAGCGCCTGGTGGCGCGCATGCGCCAGGAACCGGAGGCGTTCCCGCGCTGGGTGGGCGAACTCTATCTGGAATACCATCGCGGTACGCTGACCTCGGTGGCCAAGAACAAGCGGAACAATCGCCGCGCCGAACAGATGCTGCATCGGCTGGAACTGCTTGCTGTGATGGCCCGCCAGCAGGGCGTGGCCTATCCCCATGACGAGATTGAGCAGCTCTGGGAGGTGGTCCTCCTCAACCAGTTCCACGATATCCTTCCGGGCACGTCGATCGGGCCGGTCTATGATGACAGCGACGCCGAATATGCCGGCTTCTTCGCGCAGGCGGAGGCGTTGCTGCAGCGGCTGGCCGGGGCCCTGGCCGAACAGGGCCGGCATCTCGTATTCAATGCTGCCAGCCAGACGCGGTCAGGTCTGCTGCATCTGCCTGCTGGCACCAAGGCGGCGCACGTCGGGGGTATCGACATTGCCGCGCAGGCGCTGGAATTGGCCGATGGCACCCAGGCCTGCGCGGTGCCGATCGCGGGGATTGCCGGGTTCTCGACGCTGGACGTCACGCTGACCGACATCGAAGCGCCCTTGCCGCCATCGAGTCTCTCGGTGTCCTCCACCCTGCTGGAAAATGCGGTGCTGCGCGCCGTGTTCAACCGGAAGGGGCAACTGGTGTCGCTGTTCGACAAGCGCCGCGGCCGCGAAGCCATCATGCCCGGCAAGGCGGGCAATGCCTTTGTCGCGCACCAGGATATTCCGATCGATTTCGATGCCTGGGATATCGACGACTATTTCGAGGATCGCAGCTGGCCGGTCGATGCCTTGGTCAGCGCCGAGGTGGTCGAGCGCGGACCCTACCGCGCGGCCATCCGCTTCGAATGGACCTATGAGCAGTCCCGCATCGTGCAGGTCGTCTCGCTGGCGGCCGGTTCGGGCCAGCTCGAATTCGATAGCTTTGTCGATTGGCGCGAGAGCCAGACCCTGCTCAAGGTCGGCTTCCCGCTCGATATCCGTACCGATACCAGCCGGGCCGAAACCCAGTTCGGCCACGTCTCGCGCCCCACCCATGCCAATACCAGATGGGAGCGCGCGCGCTTCGAGACGTCGATGCATCGCTGGGTCGACCTCAGCGAAGCCGGCTTCGGCGTCGCCGCGCTGAATGACTGCAAGTATGGGTATGATGCCAAGGGCAGCGTGCTGCGGCTGACGCTGATCAAGTCGCCGATCTTTCCCTGGCCGGAGGCGGATCGGGGCGAGCATCGCTTCCGCTATGCACTGCTGGTGCATGATGGCGACCTGCAGGCGGTCCACAATGCGGCGACGGCTTTCAACCAGCCGCTGCAACTGCTCGCCGGAGCGGCGGAGAGCCAGCCGGACGTGCTGCCCGTCGTGGCGCTGAACTCGGATCAGGTGACGATCGAGACCGTCAAGGCCTGCCAGTCGGGAACCGGAACGATCCTGCGGCTGTGGGAGACGCAGGGCAAAGCGGGGGTCGTCACCCTGTCGCTGCCGCGCGCCGCGCGGATCAGCGAGACGGACCTGCACGAAGCCGTCACGTCAGTGCTGGCGCAAGACGATAGCAGCGTGACCCTGTCATTCCGCCCGTTCCAGATCCGCACCCTCAAGATCGACCAGGAGGGGTAGGGGGCAGGCCTCCCGCTTGCGGCGGGGGGCGACCTCACCTACCGTTTGCGCCAGATATCCCGACCCGCTTCGCTGAGCGCCGAAGCCGGTTCCAACCCACTGCCAGGACGACGCCATGATCCCCGCCATTCCGGATGCCCTGCCCCCCTTTGCCCAGCGGACAGTTGGCATGTGGCTCAAGGGCGATTGGCACATGCATTCCCGGCACAGCACCGATTCCACCAACAATCCGCAATCAAGGATCATCGATTTTGCCGAGCGGCTGGGGTTCGATTATCTCGTGGTAACGGACCATGACGTGCATGTCAGTGGCTCGGTCGCCCAGCATACCTGGGCCGACCCGGATTATGTCTCGGACCGGCTGCTGCTGTTCTACGGCGCCGAACTGACGGCGCCGCGCGGCCACGTCAATATCCTGTCGGCGGAACCCTATGACCATCAGCGCATCTTCGACGCCCGCAATGCGCGGGATTGGGACCTGCTTCGGCTCAAGCAGGAGCTGGGCGTGCATTGGTCCGCCAACCACCCCAACCACAAGAACCACTATGGCTTTTCATGGGACCTCGCCGATTCCGTCGAGATCTGGAATACCAGCATCTGGCCCAAGAACGTCCTAAGCGTCCGCATGTGGGACGACCAGCTGCTGTCGGGCCGCATGATCGGCGCGCGCGGCGGTAGCGATGCGCATCACGGCATCCCGAACGACCCCGCGCTCATCGTGCCGCAGACCATAGAGGGCTCGGCCAACTATGTCGGCACACCCACGACCTGGATTTTCGCCACGGCCCGCACCAAGCCGGCTATCCTCGCCGCGCTCCAGGGCGGGCGGGCCTCGGTCAGCTCCAATCCCTACAATCCCCGTGTCGAGTTCTATGCCGATCTCGGCAGCGGGCAGTTCGACATGATGATGGGGGACAATGCCAGGCCCACTGGCGGCCCGGTTACCTTCGAGGTGCGCCTGGTCGGAGGCGGCATTCCGGGCGCCGCTTACCGGGTGCGCGTGATCAAGAACCGGGGCGAGTTCGCGAGCCTGGTTACCGATGCCGCGAGCCGGTCTGTCCGCTTCACGGACACGCCGGCACCGGATGAGCGGTCCTACTATCGGGTGGAGATCGAAGGGCCGCAGGCGCCCTATCCGGAAGTGCCCAATTCGATGGCGCAAAGCCAGAACATGGTGGCTTTGTCCAATCCGCTCTATTTCAACTATGATCCGCATTTCTAGCTGAGGCGGCATCGCTGCCTCGCACTGTGCGGGCAGGCATTGGACAGGACAGAGCGTGCGTGATCCGAGCCGCAAAGTGGGCATCAAGGACATTGCCGAGGCGGCCGATGTGGCGGTCTCGACCGTGTCGCATGTGCTCAATGGCACGGCGCCCATTTCCGCGGATGTGCGCGAACGCGTCCTGAACGCAGCCAATACGCTGGGCTATCTGGCGCGGCGGCGGGAGAAGGCCGCCATCGCCGTGTTGCGCAGCGTGCTGTTGGCGGTGCCCAGCGATACGCTGCCCCATAACGAGCACAACCTCTATTCCTGGACGCTGCTCAGTGCACTGACCCGTGAATGCGAGCGGCGCGCCATCCGCGTGATCCCCCTGGAGGTCGACAAGCCGTCGGTGGGTGGTTCCCATGTGGTTGACGTGGCGCGCTCGGCCGAGGTGGATGGCATCCTGCTGCTCAACGAGGACCGCCCCGACCTGCTGCATGAAATAGCCGCCTCCCGCATTCCGGCGGTGCTGATGAATGGCGAAGACCACGAAATGCAAATCGACAGCGTGACGCCGGGCAATCGCTTCGGGGCGCGCTACGCCACCAACTGGCTGATCGGCCAGGGGCACCGGTCGATCATGCATCTGACCTGGGAGGGGCGCTCCACCATTCGGCGCCGCCGCGACGGCTTTCTGGATGCCTTCCGCGCCAATGGACTGCCCCTCGACACAGCCTACGTACATCTGGCGGAAGGCTACCTGCCGGAACTGGGCGCCAAGGCCATCGATGACTGGCTCGACCAGCACGGCGGCATGGGGGGGATCACGGCGATCTTCTGCGCGGCGGATAACCTGGCGCTGGGCGTGATGACGGCGCTGGACCGGGCCGGTGTGAAGATGCCCGAGGAGGTTTCGATCGTGGGCTTTGACGGCGTGGCGATCGGCGAGTTCACTGCGCCCGCACTGACGACTGTCAGCGTGCCGCTCGAATATATGGGGTCGGCGGCCCTGCACCTGCTCGAACAGCGTATCGTGAACGTGGCGCTCAATCCGCCGGCCCACCGGCTCGAGCTCGGATGCCGGCTGACCGTGCGTGGCAGCGTGCGCCGGATCGGCTGATCAGCGCGTCGGAAGGGTTCCGAACAGCTCTTCCAGCAGGGCCCCCCGGGCTAGGTCCAGCGCCCCGAGCAGGCCGGCCCTGCCGCCGCTGCGACTGCGGACAACCTGGATCGGTCGCAACCAGGTGGCGGACACCAGGCGCTCGACGCGCTCGATGAATTCTGGGCGGGATCCGATGCTGCCGCCGAAGATGAGCAGATCGGGGTCGAGCAATGCCAAGAGGGCGAGGGCGGCCCGCGCCACGTGGTGGGCGGCAGCGTCCAGGACGTCCCGGGCAGTCTTGTTGCCGTGCTCTGCAGCGGCAAAGATATCGCGCACGGTATGGGCAGCGTCACCGCCCCGGCTCACATAGTCGCGACGAATGCCTGCCTCGCCAACCCTTTCTTCGAGCGATGGGACGCCCGGCCCGTCGATCTGCCACAGGGGCATATAGCCAAGCTCGCCGGCGCCACCATGCGCACCGCGCAACAGGTGGCCGTTGATCATCAGCGCGCCGCCGATGCCGGTTCCCAGGGCAATGAAGGCGGCATTTCCCCGGCGCGGGTCGGTGCCCTGGCCGATTTCGGCGAGAAGAGCCAGGTTGACATCGTTGTCGATGAGAACGTTGACGCCCAGTGCGTCGCGCAGACTCGAACGCAGATTGCCACCCTCCAGCCCCGGAAGATTGCCGGCAAGGCTCAAGTCGGCGGTGATCGGGTGGACGGCCGCCGGGATGCCGACAGCGCCTGCGCGCAGGCGGAATCTAGGCACGCCCGCCTGTGCACACAGCGTGTCCGCCATGCTGCCCAGTTGGGCGACAAGATCGGCCGCACCGGACTGCACGGTCGGTTCGGTTGTCTCTGCAAGCACCTGTCCACGCAGATCGGCGATGGCACCGGCGATCTTGGTGCCGCCGACATCGAAGCCCAGCACCAGCGCGGCATCGGCCTTGAGCGCATAGGACAATTGCGAGCGGCCCGGCGCACCGCCCAGCTTGCCCTCCACCTGCACAAGGCCACGGACCTCAAGGCCTGCCAGAAGCTCCGAGACTGCCAGCTTGGACAGGCCGATCCTTTGGGCCAGGGCGGGTCGCTGCAGGGATTCGCCCCCCATCATCGCCTCGGCCAGCAGGCGTAAGTAACCGGCTTGTGAATTTTTTCGTGCCGAAAGTGGCGCTGTGTCAGCACGACGCGACACGCCGCTACGACCTTGATTCAATTGCCAATCTTCCATTCAAGTTTCCCGCGAGGCCCCCTCGCTCACTTCCGACAATGGCTGCAATGCAAATTATTTCATATTGCGCCACGGAGAAACTGGCGCATAGACTGTACATGTAACAGCACAAAACGCGCCAATGAGACAAGCCAATTGTACAAGCGAACGCTGGAACAGAGGATGACAGGGAGGTGATCATGCAAATTTTTCAATTTGGATCAGCCTACCCTAAAAGGGTTCACGATGCCGCATGTCACCCGCGGGTGCAGTTTCGGCAGAAGCACGAGGGACGAAATCAATGAGTGCCAATAAGTGGATCGCGCGCCTGGCGATCGCTGCCATGTCGGCTACGGCCCTGGCAGGTTCTGCCTGGGCGTTCCAGGAGGCTCCGATGCTCACCGAGCTGGTCGAGGCGGGCACGCTGCCGCCGGTCGACGAGCGCCTGCCGGCCAAGCCTACCGTGGTCAATGCCCTTTCCGTGGGCGAATATGGCGGCACCTGGCATCGCGCCTATAGCGGCCCGGGTGATCGCTGGGGTCCGACCAAGCTGATGGAAGAGCGGGTGCTCAAATGGGCCGCCGGCCCCGACGGCGTTGCCCAGCTGACCCCTGGCTATATCGAGAGCTATTCGGTCAATGAATCCTCGACCGAATTCACCTTCACCCTGCTTGAAGGGCTCAAGTGGTCAGACGGCCATCCGGTCACCACCGAAGACGTCGAGTTCTGGTACAAGGACGTCTTCCTCAATCCCGAGATCGTGCCCACCATCGACGCGACCTTTGCGCCGGGCGGCGTCCCGATGGAACTCGAAATCAAGGACGAGCGCACCTTCACGGTGAAGTTTGCCCAGCCCTATGTCTACTTCCTGCAGATCTTGGCCAAGGACTCCACTGGCGAGCCGAGCCTGGACCGCCCCAGCTTCGTCTTCCCCAAGCATTATCTCAGCGCCTTCAACAACAACTATGCCAGCGAGGCCGAGCTGGCCGCTGCGGCAGCCAGCTTCAATGTGGCGAGCTGGAAGGATCTCTGGGGTTCCAAGGGTGTTGCCACCGCCTGGTGGGCCAATCCCGACCTGCCAGTGCTGACCGCCTGGAAGATCGAGACCCCTGCTCCGGCCGAAACCGTGAGCATGGTGCGCAATCCCTACTATTGGGCCGTCGATCAGGAGGGCAATCAGCTCCCCTATATCGATCGCATCGACCATCGACTGTTCCAGGACCCGCAGACGCTGGCGCTGATGGTGGCCCAGGGCCAGATCGACGCGCAGGACCGCGGCATGTCCCAGCCCTTCGACTTCTACAAGGAGAACGAAGAGCGCGGGAACTACCAGGTCGTCCCCTGGCTGGGCTCGACCGTGTGGTCGATGGTGCTCAACATGAACACCACCGACGAGGTCCTCAACGCGCTCTATGCCGATGAGAATGTGCGCCATGCCCTCTCGATCGGCGTCGATCGTGAACTGGTCATCGAGCTGACCCAGTCGGGTCTGGCCAAGCCGATCCAGGCGGCACCGGTCAGCGGCTCTCCCTATTATCAGGAAGATCTGGCCAGCCACTGGACCGAATATGATCCTGACATGGCCAACGAGCTGCTCGACGCGGCGGGATTGGCTGAGCGCGACAGCGAAGGCTTCCGCCTGCGCCCCGATGGCAAGCGGATGACCCTCGTAGTGGAAGCCGGTGACATGGCTCATGCCAAGACGCTGGAGCTGCTGGCCGAAACCTATGTCGAAATAGGCGTAGAGCTGCTGCCGCGTATCATCGATCGCACCCAGCTCGATACCAATCGTGCCAACAATGCGTTCGACATGCAGTACATCGCGTTCGACCGGCTGACCTATGTTCCCGCCGATCCGCGGGTGATGATGGGTAATGACACCTACGCCGCTCAGCACTATGTCTGGTACACGACCAATGGCGAAAGCGGCATCGAGCCACCCGAGGGCAGTGACTTCCGCACCATGTTCGACCTGTGGGATGTCGCCTCCAGCGCCGGCACGATCGAGGAAGCCGATGCTGCCATGGCCAAACTGATCCGCACCTTTGTCGAGGGCGGCTATGTGATTGGCGTCCATGGCGAGGGCACCGTGGTCAACGTGGTGTCCAACAAGATGCACAACGTACAGCCGGGCCTGGTCATGGACGACATCTTCCGCGAGGTCGGCCTGTCCCGTACCCAGCAATACTGGCTCGACCAGAACTGATCGCAGCTAGAAGCCGGCCACGGTGAATATGCCGTGGCCGGCATCGGCCTGTCTCAGGCCGGTGACCAAGGAGACAGTGCATGATCGCCTTCATCGTTCGGCGTACCCTGTTGGCGATTCCAACGCTGATCTTTATCTCGCTGATTGCATTTCTCATCATTCAGCTCCCGCCGGGAGACTACGTCACCGCCTATGCCGCGCAGCTGCGACAGTCCGGGGAACACCTGACAGCAGTCCAGGAGTCACTCCTGCGTGACCGCATGGGCCTCAACGATCCGATCCTGCTGCAATATTGGCGCTGGATCACCGCCATCGTGCTGCGCGGCGATTTTGGCTATTCGCTGGAATGGAACGCGCCCGTATCCAGCCTGATCTGGGACCGCCTGGCCATCACCCTGGCCTTGTCGTCAATCAGCCTGGTCATCACCTGGGCCATCGCCATCCCAGTCGGCGTCTATTCCGCCACCAGGCAGTATTCAGTGCTGGACTATGTCTTCACCGTGTTCGGATTCCTGGGCAAGGGAACGCCCGATTTCCTGCTCGCGCTCATCCTGATGTGGATCAGCTTTGTCTATCTCAACATGGACGTGGGGGGCCTGTTTTCGACGCAGTACCAGAACGCGCCCTGGAGCATGGGCAAGGTCATCAACCTGCTCCAGCATCTGTGGATTCCGCTGGTCGTGCTCTCAACCGGCGGCGCCGCAGGCCTGATCCGCGTCATGCGGGCGAACATGCTGGACGAGATGGGCAAGCCCTATGTCGAAACCGCCTATGCACAGGGTCTGTCGGAGCGACAGGTGGTGTGGAACTACCCCGTCCGTGTGGCGCTCAATCCCTTCATTTCCACGGTGGGCTGGGCCCTGCCGGCGCTGTTCTCGGGCGACGTCATCACGGCCGTGGTGCTGAACCTGCCGACGACGGGCCCTCTGCTGCTGCAGGCGCTCAAGATGCAGGACATGTACCTTGCCGGCAGCTTCATTCTCATCCTGAGCCTGTTCACCGTGGTGGGCACGCTCTTCTCCGACATCCTGCTGGCGTGGTTCGATCCGCGCATCCGCTACGCTTGAGGCCGGGCCATGACCGAACAATCCATCGCCGACGAACCGATCAACAAGCGCAAGGAAGAGCTCTACAGCGCGCGTCCCTGGCAGCTCATCTGGCGCCGGTTCCGCAAACACGTCCTGGCGGTCGTGTCCATGTGGTTCCTGATCCTGCTTGGGGTCAGCGCCCTGTTTGCCGAATTCGTGGCCCCCTATGATCCGGTGACGTTCGAGCGCCTGCGCACCCTGGCGCCGCCCACCGGCGTGCATCTGTTCCACGAGGGACAGTTTGTCGGCCCGTTCGTCTATGCTCTGGAACGGACGCGCGATGCAGAGACCACGCGCGTCACCTATGTGCACGATACGGAGGAAGTGCTGCCGATACGCTTCTTCTTTGCCGGCGATGCCTATTCCATGTTCGGCCTGTTCACGACCGAAATCCATCTCTTCGGCGTCGAGGGTCGCCGCCAGCAGGTCAATCTTCTGGGTACGGACGATCTGGGGCGCGATGTGTTCTCGCGTCTCATTCATGGCGCGCGCGTCTCGTTGTCGGCGGGTCTGGTGGGCGTAGCTTTCGCCTTCGTGCTCGGCCTGGCCCTGGGCTCCATCTCGGGCTATTTCGGGGGATGGATCGACAGCTCTATTCAGCGGCTGATGGAGTTCATCCGCTCCATCCCCACTATCCCGCTCTGGATGGGTCTGGCTGCGGCGCTGCCGATCGCCTGGGATCCCATCTTTGTCTATGTGCTGATCACCTTCATCCTGGCGCTGATCGGCTGGACTTACCTGGCGCGGGTGGTGCGCGGACAGTTCCTCGCCATCCGCAACGAGGATTACGTGCTTGCCGCCCGGCTCGCCGGCGCCAGTGAATATCGCATCATCACCAAGCATATGCTGCCTTCGATGACGTCCTATATCATCGCGGCGCTGACGCTGGCCGTCCCCGAAATGATCCTGGGCGAAACGGCGCTGAGCTTCCTCGGCCTGGGCTTGCGGCCACCGGTGGTGAGCTGGGGCGTGCTGCTGCAGGACGCACAGAACCTGCGCTCCATCTCGCTGGCCCCGTGGCTGCTGTCGCCGGGCGTTGCGGTGGTGGTGACCGTGCTGGCCTTCAATTTCCTGGGTGATGGCCTGCGCGACGCGGCCGATCCCTATGGGCAGTAAAACCATGACTTCTCAGACCATGCCGCCCGAGCGCCTGCTCGAACTCGACAATGTCCATGTGCACTTCCCGCTGCGGGAAGGGCTGGTAAAGGCCGTCAACGGCGTTTCATACCATGTGAACAAGGGCGAAGTGCTCGGCATCGTGGGCGAGAGCGGCTCGGGCAAGTCCATCACGGCGCGTGCCATCATGCGCCTCCTGCCCAAGCGGGCGGTGGCGCCGGAAGGCAGCATTCGCTTCCGGCCCCGCAGTGGCGAGCAATACGAGCTGTCGGCGCTCGACCGCAACAGCCGGGCTATCCGCCAGGTGCGCGGCCAGCATATCGGCATGATCTTCCAGGAGCCGATGACGGCGCTGTCGCCGGTCCACACCATCGGCACGCAGATCATGCGCACAGTGCAGTTGCACAAGGGGCTTAGCCGTGCCGCCGCGCGCGAGCGGGCCATCGACCTGCTCGCCAAGGTGCAGATGCCGCGCCCGGCGCAGATGGTGGATGCCTTTCCCCATCAGCTTTCGGGCGGCATGCGGCAGCGGGCCATGATCGCTTTGGCCATCAGCTGCGATCCCAGCCTGTTGATTGCGGACGAGCCCACCACGGCGCTTGATGTAACCACCGAGGCGCAGATTCTCGAACTGCTCAAGCAGCTCCAGTCGGAGCTGGGCATGGCCATCATCTTCATCACCCACAATTTCGGTGTGGTGGCCGATATCGCCGACCGCGTGTCGGTCATGTATCTGGGCCGGATGGTCGAGACTGCCACGGTCGATGACATCTTCTATGCGCCCAAGCACCCCTATACCCAGGCCCTGCTGCGTTCCATCCCGCGCCTGGGCGTCGACCAGGGCCGCCGCCTGCCGACAATTCCGGGCATGGTGCCCGACCCGTTCAGCGTACCATCTGGCTGTGCGTTCAATCCGCGCTGCGCCCATATGGTGCCCGGGCTCTGCGACGTGACCGTGCCGCCTGAGAAGATGTTCGGGCTGCAGATGTCGCGTTGCCATATCGCCGAGCAGTTCGCCGCAGTCCAGGAGCCCGCCCATGTCTGATATTCCGGCAACCTCGGCGGCGACGCTGCCTGACGACGTGCTGGTCTCCGTGCGTGGGCTCAAGAAGTATTTTCCCATCCATGCCGGCTGGCTCAAGCGCCATGTTGGCAACGTCAAGGCGATCGATGACGTATCGCTCGATATCCGAACCGGCGAAACGCTGGGCCTGGTGGGTGAAAGCGGCTCGGGCAAGTCTACCGTCGCGCGGCTGATGCTGCGGGCCTATGAGCTTTCCGAGGGGCAGATACTGTTTCGGCGGGCCAGCGGCAAGGTGGTGGATATTTCCGCCCTCTCCGACCGCGAGATGCGGCCGCTGCGCGCCGAGATGCAGATGATCTTCCAGGATCCCTATTCCTCGCTCAATCCGCGCATGACGCTGCTGGAGCTGGTGGGCGAGCCCATGGTGATCCATGGCAACAGCAATCGCGGCGAGATCAGCGACCGGGTGGCGGAACTGCTCAAGGTGGTCGGCCTTCGCCCCGAATTCCTCAATCGCTATCCCCATGCCTTTTCGGGCGGACAGCGCCAGCGCATCGGCATTGCCCGGGCCCTCGCGCTCAATCCGAGCTTCATCGCTGCGGACGAAGCTGTGTCGGCGCTGGACGTGTCGGTCGCGGCACAGAATATCAACCTGCTGCAGGACCTGCAGGAGCAGTTCGGCCTCACCTACCTTTTCATCACCCACGATCTGGGGATGGTCGAGCATATCGCCGATCGTGTGGGCGTGATGTATCTGGGGCGGATGATGGAAGTGGCGCCCACCGAGCAGTTATTCTCGAACCCGCTGCACCCCTATACCGAGGCCCTGATGGCGGCAGTGCCGCAGCCCGATCCGCGCGGCAATCGCACCCGCAAGCGCGTCCCGCTCAAGGGCGAGATCGCCAATGCCGCCAATCCGCCCTCCGGCTGCAGCTTTCACCCGCGCTGCCCCTATGCCCAGCCCAGGTGCAGTGCCGAGGTCCCGGCCCTGCGAGAGGTCGCCGGCGGTCGCCAGGTGCGCTGCCACTTCGCCGAGGAACTATCCTTGGTGGGCGCAGTCGCGTAGTGGCGGCGCCGACCCGCCACGCCCACGCCTTGACCACAATATCCTGACCGGTTGATCGCCATGCCCGCTCCCCTGCTTACCATCTCCAAGGGCGACAGCCTCAATGCCTGGGAGCTCTCGCCGGTTGAGGCGCAGTATTTTCCGGGCGAGCCGGCAGTCGCGCACGACAAGCAGAACTACCGCTATGTCAACGGTTTCGTCGATGTCGGCGACCTGCCGTGCCGGGTGGCGACCTGGCGCGACGTGGCCACGCGCCGGGTTCGCCTCAGAACGGACTGGCCGGTGGAAAGCCTCTATCTCCCGGGTAGCAACCGGCGGGTGGAATTCACCCAGTTCCGCCACCGCCCCACGCGCCTGGCGCGCTGGTGCCGCAGCTGGGTCACAGCGGCCGAAAGTCGATATTGCTCGTTCCAGCTATCGACCCGTGGTGGGGTCCATATCTGGGTCGATGGCGAACTGGCCGGGCGGTTCGAGCCGTTCACCCGCAACAGCACCCAAGACACGGTCGTGCACCTGCCGCTCAAGGCTGGCGGCAGCGAGATCGTCGTCCTGACCGAGGACATGGCCGAGCGGGACGTGCAGTGGTTCTTCGAGATGGTCCTGCTCGACGATGTGGCGCTCGCGGTCACTCTGCCCGGGGCGCGCATGGGCAAGCAGGTCGATGCCCTCAAGACCCTGGCCAGCCAGGCGCGATGCAAGGGCGATGTGGTCGATCGGGACGGCCAGGTGATCCTGCTGTTCGATACCCCCGCCAGCATCGACGTCGATATTCATGTCCAGGTCACATCGACCTCCCATACCCATGCGGTGCTGCTCGATCGCCGGCTCACCCTCAGGGCCGGCACAACCGAATTGCCGCTATGCCAGGGGCAGGAACTGCCTGATGGCTATCACACGCTGCCGCTGACCTTGATCGCCGGGGAATCGCGGGTGGCGCGCAGTATTGGCTGTGCAGTGCTGCACGAGACGGTGCCACAGCCGCTGCCCGGAGACCTAGCGGCCCGAAAGCGGATCGCGCTCGACCATGCGGCGCTGCATGGCGAAATGCGGATGGGGACGGCGGTCGCCCTGCTGGAAACCGGCCGCGCCGATGACCCGCGCCTGCGGCCGATCATCGAGGAAACCCTATTGGCGATCGAGGAGAGGCGGGATTGCGCCGATTTCGTATCGGTGCCGCTGCTATGGGCCTATCAGCGCCACGCGGCCAGCCTGCCCGCCGATCTGCGCCTGCGCAGTGAAAGGGCCCTGCTCGATTTTCGCTATTGGGTGGACGAGAAGGGCAATGACGTCATGTGGTTCTGGAGCGAGAACCACGCTTTGTGCTTTCACGTCTCGCAATTGCTGGCCGGCCTCGCCTGGCCGGAGAGGATATTCACCGCGTCGGGCCGCCCCGGCCGGGAACAGGCGGAGCGTGCCACCGAGCGGCTGGGCCGCTGGTTTGATGCCGTGGAGGAAGAGGGGCTGGCCGAGTGGAATTCGTCGGCCTATTACCCGGTCGACTTCATCGGGCTGCTCGCACTGGCCGAACTGGCTCCGGAGCCCCTGGCGCAACGGGCGCGGGTGCTATGCGACCGCATCTTCACCATGGTGGCCCTGCACAGCCTCAACGGCGTGCCGGCCGGTTCGATGGGCCGCGCCTATGACAAGGAGTTGCGCGCCGGCCCGCTGACCGAGCTGGCGCCGTTTGCCGCGGTGGCTTTTGGCAAGGGCTGGCTGAACCGTGGGGTGGCCTCGCTGCCGCTGTTTGCGGCGGGGCGCTACGAACCCCCGGCGGCGCTGGAGCAATATGTGGAGCCGGCGGCGGGGGAGGTGGTCTCGGCGCGGTATCTGCAGGGCTACGGTCCGGCGAGCCTGCTGACCCTCTACAAGACCCGGCATGTGCAGCTCTCCACCAATAGCGGTGCGAAGGCCGGAGGCTATGGCCACCAGCAGCATGTGCTCGACCTGCGCTTTTCCGCTCACCCAATGGCCCGCAGCTGGATCAACCATCCGGGCGAGGACGATCCTTGGGGCGAACAGCGCCCGTCCTACTGGGCCGGAAACGGCACCCTGCCGCGGATCGGACAGGCCGGCAATGTGGCCATGCTGCTCTATCGGCTCGAAGCGGATGCCCGCCTGAAGTTCACCCATGCCTATGCCGCGCGCAGCGGCATCGTGCATCGCCTCGATGGCGATACGCTGATCCTGCAATCGGGCGAAGCCCTGGTGGCCTACAAGGCGACCGGCGCCCTGGAGGCCATCACGACCGGGCCTGCCGCGGGTCTCGAATACCGGTGCCACGGGCACCAGCAGGGATGGGCCGTCATCGTGAGTGAGACTGATGACCTGGAGGCGTTCACCGAGCAGGTGGTGGCTTGCCGCCTGTCTCTGGATGCCCAGGCCGGGCGGCTGTCGCTGTCCATGCCGCGCAAGCCAGAGCTGATGCTGGACTGGTCGGCTGGCCTGAGCCTGGATGGCCAGCCGGTGGTCGCGCAGGACCTGTCGGCAATTCCGCAGGTCAGCATTCACCAGATGCCACGGGCGTAGCCCAAGCCTCTAGGGGCTTGCCCAGGCGACCCACCGGGCCTTGTCCGGCGCTTCGCCGTCCATGTCGCGGCAGTTGCCATAGACCGGGAATATCTGCCGCTGCGCATTGATGGTGATGGGTTCGGCGTTGAGCCGGACCTCGATGGTGGCCGTGTCCTCGTCCAGCATCTTCACCTCGGCGACCTCGATCCGCTCGATGGGGTAGCGACCGTCGGCCCAGCGGCGCGCCGCAGCTTCGGCGGACTGTTCGAGTTCGCTGAGCCCCGGATTTCCCCGGTAGCCCGGCAGGTAGATGTCGTGGCGGGCGACCATGGCCAGGAATTCGGGAACGGCAGCGGGGGTCAGCCGGCCATAGCGCTGCCGGTCCGGCATGACGATGACCGAGGGGGCGAAGTGGCAGCCGCCGATATGGGTGCATTGCAGCACGTCGAGATCGAAGGCGGGCGCGGCGGCCACAAGGGCCTTGAACACCGGAAAGCCATAGCGCGCGCAGCAGGCATCGGTCTTGGCGTCGGTGCAGCACAGGATCACGCGGCGCGGCAGGGGTTCGCCGCCCAGGGGGTGACCATCCCGCCAGCGGGCGATCAGCTCGGCCGCATGCGCCTGGTCGCGCGGCACGATGCTGGTGGCATCGGGGAAGGACAGGAGCTCCAGCGCCTCTCCGTCACCGGTATCGACCAGGCCGACATAGCGGCCGTCGCCGGTCGCTGCCCGCATCTGGGTCCGCAACTCATAGGACAGTCCCACGGTCTCAAAGCGCGGGCGGCGCCAGTTGCCTTTGGGCCAGCGCATGAACAGGTGCCGTTCGGCCAGGGCCGCGGTGCCAGGCAGCGGCTCGCCGCAGCCAATGGCGTGATCGGTGCAGAACCTATGCATGAGTGCTAGTCGGCCTGCGGCGGCAGGGTGACGCCGTAGATTTCGGCCAGATCGTCGAGCATCATATAGGCGCTATAGATGCCGCCGCCCAGGTTCCAGGCCAGCTCACCGACGCGGGCAACCTTGCCGGCCTTGCTCGCCTCAAGCTGCAGGAACAGCGGATCATTCAGCCATTCTTCGAGATTGGCCAGGGATTCGGCATTGTCGTCGTCAGGGGCGAAATAGAAAATCCTATCGCCGCCCATTTCGGGAATGCGCTCCTTGCCGATCTGCACGAAGGTCTCGGCGCTACGCTGCAAAGCAGGGCGCTGGAAGCCGACGAGATCGAGGACCACCCCGGGGAAGGAGTGGTCGGAATAGATGCGGGTGCGGCCCGGCGCAAAACGCACCAGCGAGATTTTCTCATTGATCGCATCGCCAATGGCGGCGCCGAGTTCAGCGCCCCTGGCCTGCAGCGCCGCGACATTGGCCCTGGCCTCGTCGCCACGGCCGACCACGTCGCCGTAGAACTGGTAGTTGTCGAGCCAGGCCGAGCCAATGGTGGTCGACATGACGGTGGGGGCAATGGCCGAGAGCTGCTCGTAGATGTTCTCCTGCCGGACCATGGTGCCGATGATCAGGTCGGGTTCGAGCGATGCCAGCACTTCGAGATTGATGGCGGTCTCGGTGCCGAGCGAGACGGTATCGACCAGCTTGTCAGCCAGGTGCGGATAGAAGGGGTCGCCTTCCCAGGACTGGGCGGCGCCGACCGGCACGACGCCCAGATGCAGCAGGGCTTCTGTCCCCTCATTGGTGAGAATGGCGATCCGTACTGGCGCATCGGGCACGTCGGTGACGCCCATGGCATGGGTGATTTCGCGGGCCTGAGCGGGGATGGTGAGGGCAAGCGCAAGCAGTGCCGTGGTAAGCAATCGGTTGGTCATTGGGAAAATCCGGAAAGGGGAGGGGCCGCCGCAGCGACCCCTTGGTGTCAGCGGGTCGGCGCCAGCTCGTAGATCTCTTCGAGGTCGTCGAGCAGCAGGTTGGCGGCGATGATGCCACCGGCGGTGTTCCACACAGCATCGTCCACGGCATGGGCCTTGCCGGCCTTCACCACCGGCAGGTTCTGCCAGAGCGGGTCGCTGGTCCAGTCATTGGCCTGGGCCTCCGCCGCGCCATCGCCGGTCTCGTAGACGAAGTAAAACAGTCGATCGCCGTCGAAGTCGGGAATGCGTTCCTTGCCGACATCGTCGGCAAACTCGTCCTTGTCCTGCACGGCCGGTCGCGCAAAGCCGATTTCGCCGAGGATCAGCCCGGCAAAGGTGTCCTTGTAGTAGATGCGGGTGAGCGAGGCCATGAAGCGGCCAAGCGAGATGCGCTCCTGGAGAGCCGGGCCTGCCGCTTCGGCAATCTTGTCGACGCGCGCGTCGAAGGCCGCCAGGGCGGCCTCTCCTTCGGCGCCCTTGCCGGCGGCATCGGTATAGAGCGCCATGTTGATCTTCCAGTCCCCGCGCAGGCGCTCGGACATGACGGTGGGGGCAATGGCGGAAAGCTGGTCGTAGATTTTTTCCTGGCGCGTCTTGTTGCCCAGGATCAGATCGGGTTCGAGCGCGGCGATCGCTTCGAGATTGACCGCCGATTCTTCGCCCACCACGGTGACGTCGGCCATTTGGGCGGCGATGTGAGCATACCAGGGGTCGCCCAGCCAGGAACGAACGGCACCAACAGGGGTAATGCCGGCGGCAAGCAGGGCCTCGGTGCCTTCATTGGTCAGGACAACGATGCGCTGGGGATTATCAGGCACCTCGGTAACGCCCATGGCATGGGTGATTTCCCGGGCCATGGCTGGCATGGCGAGCAGTGCGGCCAGTGCAATACCGGCCAGAACCGCGCGGCGAAAAAGCTTCATAACAATTCTCGAACTTGACAGTGACAGTCATAAAATGATCTTCGAAAGCGCGAGATGTCAACCTGACTTTGAAGATCAACTTTGCAAGCCAACGTTCTGCACGAGGTTTCGTCCAACGCCACGCCGCTCCCGCGATCCACGTCGCTTGGGCTGGTCTATGGCGGCCTGCTCATCACGCTGGTGGCCGCGATGGTGCTCAGCGTCACGGTCGGCTACCGCATCTATTCGCTGCCGCAGGCATTCGCGGCGCTGTTTGCCTTCGATGGTTCGGAGGCGGCGACCGTCATCACCAGCCTGAGGCTGCCGCGTGCGATCATCGCGCCGCTGGTGGGCGCGGGCCTCGCCATTGCCGGGGTGCAGGTGCAGACCCTGGCGCGCAACCGCATCGCCTCGCCCGATACGCTCGGGCTCAATGCCGGCGCCTCCCTGGCCGTGGTGGTGGCGAGCGCAGTCTTTGGCGTCGGCTCACTGATCGGCCTGTCGCTGACGGCGGCTCTGGGGGCGCTGGTCACCAGCCTCGTGGTCTTTGCGATTGCGGCAGGGGCGGGCGGCCTGTCGCCGATCCGTATCGTGCTGATCGGCGTCACCATTGCGGGGCTGGGGCAATCGATCGTCCAGATCATCCTCACCAATAACGAGGCGCAGCTGCAGAACCTGCTGTTCTGGCTGGCCGGGTCGTTCGTCGACCGGCCCATGACGCTGGCGCTCAGCGGCGGCCCGTTCATCCTTGCCGGGGCGGCCCTGGCGCTGCTGCTGGCGCGGCCGCTCGATGCGCTGCAGGCGGATGACGAAACCGCCAAGGGGCTGGGTGTGCCTCTCACCCTGGTGCGGATTGGCTGCTTTGTGTCGGTCTCGCTGCTGACGGGCGCATCGGTCGCCATGGCCGGGCCGGTGAGTTTCGTGGGCCTGGTCGTGCCCCATGCGGCGCGGCGGCTGGTCGGATTGCGGCATGGCCGGCAGATCATTGCCGCGGCGCTGATTGGCGCCATCTATGCTGTCCTGGCCGATGTTGCCGCGCGCTTCGTGATCTTTCCGGTCGAGGCGCCGGTCGGGGCAATCACGGCGGTGCTGGGGGGCATCGTGCTGGTGGCCCTGCTGCGCCGGAGGGCAGCATGAGCGGCTTGACCTCAACTCTGACAACCGCACGCGCGCCCATTGCCTTGGCGGTTCTCGGCTCGATCGGCCTCTTGCTGGCTTTGAGCGGCGTGGCCTTTGGTTCGAGCTGGATTCCCCTCGATCAGGTCGCCTCAGTCATTCTGGGTGCCGGCGAGAAGACGCAAAAACTCATCGTGCTGCAATTGCGCCTGCCGCGCGTGGCGATCGCGGCGCTGGCCGGTGGCGGCATGGCGGTTGCCGGGTTCCTGCTGCAGAAGATCACCCGCAATGCCCTGGCATCGCCGGGCGTGCTGGGGGTCATCGACGGGGCCGCTTTGGGCGTCGTTGTCTTCCTCGCGGTGCTGTCGAACGAATCCAATACGCTCGTCACCTCCATTGGCTACCAGCCGCTGGCGGCGATGGCTGGCGCTGTGCTGGGCATTGGTCTGGTCTTCCTGCTGAGCGGGCGGCAATCGGCATCGGCAGTGCGCCTGCTGCTGTTCGGCATTGCCATTGCCGCGGTGTTCAAGGCGCTGGTCATGGTCATGATGCTGATCGGGCCGATCTATCGGACCAGCCAGGCGGCGCGCTGGATTGCCGGGGCGGTCAACGAAATCAACTGGAGCGAAATCCAGATCACGCTGCTGATGCTGCTGCCCTTGCTGGCGCTGGCGGTATTGGCCGCGCGCAAGATGCCGCCAGCCGACCTCGACGAAGTGTCGGCGCGCAGCATAGGGCTCGACCTGCCGATATTCCGGGTGTTGATCTTTGCCCTCGCCGCGGGCCTTACGGCGGTTTCGGTCGCTTTTGTGGGCGGCGTCGGCTTCATCGGGCTGATGGCGCCGCATCTGGCGCGGCTGGTGGTGGGCCGCAACATCCATGCGGGACTGTTCGCCAGTTTCCTCTTGGGCGCCATCATGCTCATCGGGGCGGACCTGATCGTGCGCGTGCTGTTCAGCCCGGTCGAGGTCCCGGCCGGAACCGTAACCGCGGTGATCGGCGCACCCTATTTCCTTTTCCTCTTGATGAGCAGGCAACGCCATGACGGATAGTCCAGCCATTGCCGTCGATGGCCTCACCCTGGCCTATGGCAATACCAGCGTTCTCGACACGCTGTCCCTGGCCATTCCGCGCGGCAAGATCACCGTGCTGGCCGGACCCAATGGCTGCGGCAAGTCCACTTTGCTGCGGGCGATCCGCCGGCTGCACAAGCCGAGCGCCGGCCGCATCCTGCTCGAAACCACCGATATAGCGAAACTGGGCGAGCGCATGCTGGCCCGCCAGATCGGGCTTCTGGCGCAAAGCCCCTCGGCGCCCGAGGACATGACCGTGGAGGAACTGGTGCGGCTGGGCCGCTATCCGCACCAGTCCATGCTGCAGCCCTGGAGTCCCGACGATACGCGGGCGCTCGAAACCGCGATGGCGGGGACGGGCGTCACCCACCTGCGCGAGCGTCACCTCGGCTCGCTGTCAGGCGGGCAGCTGCAGCGGGTGTGGATCGCCATGGTGCTGGCGCAGGAAACCGAAGTGGTGTGCCTCGACGAGCCGGTGAATCATCTCGACATGTCGCACCAGCTCGATTGCCTCGATCTGGTGCGCCAGCTCAATTCCCAGTTCGGCCGCACCATCGTGCTGGTGTTGCACGATCTCAATCTCGCCGCGCGCTATGCGGACCAGCTGGTCTTCCTGCGGGACGGCGTGGTGGCGGCCAGCGGCCCGCCGGAGGAGCTGATGGTCGAAGATCTCATCGCCCGGGTGTTCGACGTCGATGCCATGGTCATCACCGATCCCGCCTATGGCCGCCCCCTCTGCATCCCGCTGCGCACGCGATGAGTCTGCGCCAGGTGCGATAGGACCTTCGACGCTGGCTTGTCGGCATGCTTCCGTGGAACCATGCCGCGCCGCCCGCAAGGTAGCGGCCAAAGCCATGCCCTCTTGCGCCCAACTTAGTTATGCGACATAACTATATTAAGGGAGGACGACATGAACCATCTGGGCACCCCCATGCGCCCGGTCCGGCTGGGCAACATGGCTGCCGCAGCCGACCATCGCGCCGACGGCACGACCATCCTGCGCTCTGTCGAGACGTTGGGCGCCTATCCGCGCGCCATCGTCGACGCGCTGGAAGCCTGGGCCATCAAGACGCCGGACACCGTGCTGATCGCCGACCGCGAAGGCGAGGGCTGGCGCAAGCTTACCTTCGCCCAGGTGTTCGAGCGTATCCAGCCTTTGGGCCAGGCGCTGCTCGATGCGGGCCTCTCGCCCGAGCGCCCGCTCATGATCATTTCCGGCAACGAGATCGAGCATTTCCTGCTCGGCATGGCCGCCATCTGGGTGGGCATTCCCTATGCGCCCATATCGCCGGCCTATTCGCTGGTCTCGACCGACTATGGCAAGCTCAAGCACATTGCCGGCCTGCTGACGCCCGGCATGGTCTATGCCAGCGATGGCGCCCGCTTTGCTCCGGCGATCGAGGCTACCTTCGCCTCGGACATTCCGCTGATCGTGCGCAGCAATCCGCCGCCGTCAGGGCGTCCGGTGCGGCTGTTCGACGACCTGCTCAAGACGATGGTGACCCCCGCGGTTGCCGCGGCGCATGACGCCATCACGGCCGATACGGTGGCCAAGGTGCTGTTCACATCCGGCTCGACGGGCCTGCCCAAGGGGGTGATCACCACCAACCGGATGATGGCCTGCAACCAGCAGATGATCCGCACCGCCCTGGCCTTCCTGGAAGATGAGCCGCCGGTACTGCTGGACTGGATGCCGTGGAACCACGTGGCCGGCGGCAGCCACAATACCGGCATCGCCATCTACAACGGCGGCAGTTTCTACATCGATGATGGCCAGCCCACCCCGGCGCGCATCGGCCGCACGCTGGAAAACCTGCGCCATGTGCAGCCCACCTTCTTCACCAACGTGCCCAAGGCCTATGAATTCCTCGTCGCCGCCTTCGATGATCATCCAGAAGCGCGGCGCAACCTGTTCGCGCGGCTGAAGCTGCTGCAATATGCCGGGGCGGGGCTGTCGCAGCATGTCTTCGACGGGCTCGACCATGCCGCCCGCGCCGAAACCGGCGAGCGCATCCTGATCATCACCGGCTATGGTTCGACCGAGACGGCGCCCTTTGCCTTCACCACCACCTGGCCGGTGGAAGCCGCCGGCCATATCGGCCTGCCCGCCGCCGGCATGACGGTGAAGCTGGTGCCCAATGGCGACAAGACCGAATTGCGCCTCAAGGGCCCCAACGTCACCCCCGGCTACTGGCGCGACGCCGAAAAGACCGCCGAAGCCTTCGATGAGGAGGGCTTCTACAAAATCGGTGACGCCGTTCGCTATGCCGATCCCGACGATCTGTCCAAGGGCCTGGTCTTCGACGGACGTGTCACCGAGGACTTCAAGCTCTCGACCGGCACCTGGGTCAATTTCTCGGCGGTACGCGCTTCCGTCATCGGCGCCTGCGCGCCACTGATCCGCGACGTCGTGCTGACCGGCCTCGATCACAACTTCATCGGCGCGATGATCATCCCGGACCTCGATGCCTGCGCCCGCCTGGCCGGCCTGCCGCCGGGCAGCGAAGCCCAGGCCATCGTCGATCACCCGGCAGTCCGCGAGAAATTTGCCGGAAATCTTGCGGCACTCGCAGAGAAATCGACGGGTAGCTCCAATCATGTTGCCCGCGCCCTGCTCATGGCGGCGGCGCCCGACATCGACAAAGGCGAGATCACCGACAAGGGCTCGATCAACCAGCGCGCGGTGCGCACGCATCGTGCCGACCTGGTGGCCGCGCTCCATAGTGACGCGCCCGGCCCCGATATCTTCATCCTCAACCGCAAAGGCGCCTGACATGAGCAAAGGCCTCCGCCTAACCTTTGATGACGCCTGGCTGCTGGGCGGCGCACGCACGCCGTTCGTCGACTATCGCGGTGCCCTGGCCGAAATCTCGCCCATCGACCTGGGCATCAAGGCGGCGCGCGCTGCCATCGAGCGCACCGGCGTCAAGGCCGCCGATATCGGGCACACGATTGCCGGTTCCATGGCCCAGGCCTCGTTCGATGCCTATGTCACCCCCCGCCATATCGGCCTTTATGCCGGCGCGCCGATCGAAGCCCCGGCGCATCTGGTGCAGCGCATCTGCGGCACCGGCATCGAAGTCATTGCGCAGGCGGCGGACTCGGTGTCGCTGGGTCGCGTCGATCTGGCGCTGGGCGCCGGCTGTGAATCGATGAGCCGCAACCCGATCGCCGCCTATACCCACCGCAATGGCTTCACCATGGGCAAGGTCGAGTTCAAGGACTTCCTGTGGGAGGCGCTCTACGACCCGGCTGGTTGCGTCTTTATGGGCGACACGGCTGAGAACCTTGCCAAGCAATATGGCATTTCCCGCGAGCGCGTCGACCGCTTTGCCGAGCGCAGCTTCAACCGCGCCATTGCCGCGCGTGACAGCGGTATCCTCGCCGAGGAGATCGTGCCCGTCGTGAGCGAGACGTTCGAGGTGGATGGCATCGACAAGCGCGGTATCAAGCTGCCGCGCGGTGTCGAGAGCGTCGATACCGACAGCCATATCCGTCCCTCGTCCTATGAGGTGCTGGCCAAGCTGCGCCCTGCCTTTGGCGGCGTGCAGACCGGTGGCAACAGTTCGGCCATCGTCGATGGGGCAGGGGCCGTGCTGATCGCGTCTTCGGCCTATGCCAGGGACAATGGCCACAAGCCACTCGCCCGCATCGTTGCCAGCGCCGCTGTCGGCGTGCCGCCGCAGATCATGGGTATCGGCCCGGCTCCCGCCATCCGCGCCGTGCTGGAGGCAGCCGGCATGACACTGGACCAGATCGGCCGCATCGAGATCAACGAGGCCTTCGGCGCGCAGATCCTGGCCTGTGTGGATGAACTCGGGCTCGACGAGGGCAAGCTCAACGTCAATGGCGGGGCGATTGCCATCGGGCATCCCCTGGGCGTCACCGGCATCCGCCTCTGCCTGACCCTGGCCAACGAGCTCAAGCGCTCAGGCCTCCGCTACGGCATCGCCTCGGCCTGCATTGGGGGCGGCCAGGGTATTGCCCTGCTCATCGAAAATCCCGAGGCGGCATAATGGATATTTCCGGCAAGACAGCCTTCGTCACCGGCGCGGCTTCGGGGCTCGGCGCCGCAACTGCACGTGCGCTGGCGCATGCAGGTGCGCGTGTGGCGATCCTTGACCGCAATGCCGAACAGGGCGAGGCGGTGGCGCAGGAACTGGGTGGCAAGTTCTTTGCGGTCGATGTTGCCGACGCCAACGGCGCCGAAGGCGCAGTCAGCGCCGCCGTCGCGGCAATGGGCCGGCCATCGGTGCTGGTCAATTGTGCCGGCATCGGCACTGCCGCCCGCATCGTGGGCCGTGACGGACCGATGCCGCTCGATGCCTTCCAGAAGGTCATCGGCGTCAATCTCGTGGGCAGTTTCAACATGATGCGGCTTTGCGCCCATGCCATGACCCTGGCCGAGCCGGATGCCAATGGCCAGCGCGGCGTCATCATCTCGACCGCCTCGGTGGCCGCGTTCGAGGGCCAGATCGGCCAGGCGGCCTATGCGGCGTCCAAGGGGGGCATTGTCTCGCTCACCCTGCCAGCAGCGCGGGAGTTTGCCCGCTTCGGCATTCGCGTGCTGGCCATCGCGCCCGGCCTGTTCCTCACGCCGCTGCTGGCGGAACTGCCGCAGGAGGTGCAGGACGGTCTGGCCAGCGCCATTCCCAACCCGGCTCGTCTCGGCAGGCCGGAGGAATTTGCGGCTTTGGTGCGCTCGATGGTGGAAAACGACTATCTCAACGGCGAAGTGGTGCGCCTCGATGGCGCCCTGCGCATGCAGGCAAAGTAGGAACGGCCATGTTTAACCGCACCATCAAGGTCGAGATCCAGTTCGGCGATTGCGACCCGGCCGGAATCGTCTATTACCCCAACTATTTCCGCTTCTTCGACAATGCGACGGCGGGACTGCTCTCGGCCGCCTTTGCCATGCACAAGCGCAATTGGCTCGAGCATTATGGCATTGCCGGCATCCCGATGGTCGATACCGGCGCCCGCTTCATCAAGCCATCGCGCTTTGGCGACGTGGTGGACATCCGCTCTGAAATCACCGAGTTGGGCCGCTCCAGCTTCTCGGTGAAGCACACCGTGCTTCGTGATGGCGAAGTCGCCATCGAAGCGCATGAGAAGCGCGTCTGGGTCGTGCGCGACGAGCAGGGCGGCATCCGTTCGGCCCCACTGCCCGACGACGTACGCCAAAAGCTGAGCGCCTCGTGACTATTGCATTGGAAGGAAACAACATGGCCGACGTGCTGACGGTGACCACGAGGGGTAGCATCGTTCACCTGCTGCTCAACCGGCCGGAGAAGCGCAATGCTCTCAATGACGAGCTGGTCGCCGCATTCGACGCCTTCTTCCGGGCGGTGCCGACAGGCGCGCGCGCCATCGTGGTCAGCGGCGAGGGCGGGCATTTTTCCTCGGGCCTCGATCTGTCCCAGCATGTGATGCGCCAGCCGCTCGAGGTGATGGCCCATTCGCGCAACTGGCATCGCGTCATGGCGCAGATTGCCAGCTCGCCGGTTCCGGTCGTCGCGGCCATGAGTGGCGCGGTCATGGGCGGGGGGCTTGAATTCGCCGCCGCCTGCCATGTGCGGGTGGCCGAGGAGACGGTGCGTTTCCAGATGCCCGAGGGGATGCGCGGCATCTTTGTCGGCGGCGGCGGTTCGGTGCGGATATCGAAACTGATCGGGCCGGACCGGCTCACCGAAATGATGCTGACTGGCCGCACCTATTCCGGTGCCGAGGGTGAGCGCCTGGGCCTCGCCCATCACCTGGTTCCCGAGGGAAAGGCGCTGGACAAGGCTTTCGAGCTGGCCGAGCGCATTGCGAAAAATTCGCCCACCATCAACGGCTTCATCATCCAGGCCATCGCCCAGATCGGCTCGATGCCGCCCGAGGCCGGCCTTTACGCGGAGAGCCTCACCGCGGCCCTGAGCCAGACGGGCCCTGACGCGGAGGAAGGCCTGCGCGCCTTTCTCGAAAAGCGCCCGCCGGTGTTCCGCTAGATCAGGTCAGGCGATCGAGCAGTGCCAGCAACCTGTCGCGGGCTCCTTGGCCACCAAGCCGGGCCACCAGATCGGCCTCCATGGCCTCGTGCATGGCGCGGGCATTGGCCAGGAATTCCTGGCCGGTGCCGGTCAGGTGGAGCGCATTGGCGCGCTTGTCCTGCAGCGAGGACGAGCGCTCGACCAGGCCCCGCTCCTCCAGTCCATGGACCAGGGTGACGAAATTGGCCCGCTTGATCCCCAGAACTTCGGCAATCTCGGTCTGCTTGCGGCCAGGATTGTCGGCGATCAGCACCAGCACCGAATATTCGGCCGGGCGAAGCCTCAGATCCTCGAAGACGGCAAGGAATTTCTGGAACACGTTCAGCTGCGCGCGGCGCAGGCGGTAGCCGATGATACCCGTCGTGGCCTCTGCCCTGAGGCTGTCGGCCGTGATCAACGGTTCAGGATTGTCAGACATTGGCGGCTCGCTGCTCGTCGGCGTCATTTCGTAACCGGACTGAAGCGGAAGGCAAGGCCAGCTTGCAGCAACCCGCTAATTTAGTTATCTAGGATAACATAATAGCCGATCGCAACGGCAATGGCGCCCAAAGATGCGAGGCGCTGGACGGGCAGGCGAGCCGAACGATCCGTTGTTCGGCGCAATATTGCATCATTGGTTATGAAAATCCGCCTATTTTGGCCGAAAGACTGCTTCCGGCCTGGCTCATGATAATCGTCAAGTTATAAAAACGAAGACATTTCTCATTTTACATCGGAGCCGGCAGAGCCTCTAATCGCACGGAAGGGGAGTGGTGGATGTTCAGAGACGAATCCGTGCTGGGGCGAATGACAATTGCGCTGGCGAGGGGGCTTGCCGTGGCAGGCGGCATAGCGCTGATGGCGATCGTGGCGATGGTCGTGGCGAGCGTGGTCGGCCGGGCGTTGATATGGGCGGGGTTGCGGCCGATTACCGGAGACTATGAACTGGTCTCGGTCGGCATGGGCTTTGCCGTGTTTGCCTTCATGCCCTGGGTTCACCTGCAGCGCGGCCATGCCCTGGTGACGCTGGTTACCGACAGTTTCGGTGTGCGCGCCAATGCCTGGCTGCTTGTCATCAGCGACCTGTTAATGCTGGCGCTGTCCGGTTTCATCGCCTGGCGCCTCTATTTCGGCATGCTCGATAAATTCGCCTATCGCGAAACCACCCTACTGCTGCGGTTCCCGCTGGGCTGGGCCTATGCGCTGGGCCTGGTGGGGGCGGTGGCGCTGGTGCTGGTGGCGCTCTATGTCGCGGGCCGGTCCATCCGGCATGCGCTGGCCGGCGAGGCCGAACCCCGGCAGGCGGGGGCAGAGCTATGAGCGACCTCGCGCTCGGGTTGATCGGCATCCCGCTTGTCCTCATCCTGATTTTCCTGCGCATACCGATCGGCATAGCCATGTTCGGTGTCGGCATCGTGGGCACCTGGCTGGTGACCGGCAGCTTCAACCCGCTGCTGGGCCAGTTCAAGAACCTGACCTATTCCACCTATGCGTCCTACTCGCTGTCGGTGGTGCCCCTGTTCCTGCTGATGGGGCAGTTCGCCACGCTTGGCGGGCTGTCGGCCGGCCTGTTCAACGCTGCCGCCGCATGGCTCGGTCACAAGAGGGGTGGCGTAGCCATGGCCGCCATCGGCGCCAGCGCCGGCTTCGGGGCCATTTGCGGGTCCTCGCTGGCCACGGCGGCCACCATGGGCCAGGTGGCGCTGCCCGAACTCAAGAAATATGGCTATTCCGGCGCGCTGGCGACCGGCGCTGTCGCGGCAGGTGGAACGCTGGGCATTCTCATTCCGCCCTCGATCATCCTTGTGATCTTCGCCGTGCTGACCGAGCAGAACATCGCCAAGCTGTTCATGGGTGCCTTCGCGCCGGGCGTTCTGGCGGCCATCGGCTATATCATCGTCATTGCCATCTATGTGCGGGTGCAACCGGATTCGGGCGGGGTGCGGGAGCGCATGCCCTATGGCCAGCGCTTCCGGGAACTGTTCAGGACCTGGCCGGTGCTGGCGATCTTCATTCTGGTGATCGGCGGCATCTATGCCGGCATCTTCACCCCGACCGAGGCGGCTGCCATCGGCGCGGCGGGAACATTCGTGATTGCGCTTTCGGCAAGAAGCCTCGACCGGAAGGCCATTGTCCAGGCATGCCTCGCCACGGCCAGTTCCACGGCGATGATCTTCCTGATCGTGCTTGGCGCGGCAGCCCTCAACAGCTTCCTGGCCCTGTCGCAGGTGCCCCAGGTGATGGCTGCCTGGGTCGGCGAACAGGGTTTCAACCCCTGGCTCGTCATGATCCTGGTGCTGATCTTCTACCTGGTCATGGGCTGCGTGATGGACTCGCTGTCGATGATCCTGCTCACCGTGCCGATCATCTATCCGATGATGACGGTGCTCGATTTCGGTCTGACGCCGGACGAGTTCGGCATCTGGTTCGGCATCATCGTGCTGATCGTGGTCGAGGTGGGGCTGATCACGCCTCCGGTGGGCATGAACCTGTTCATCATCCACTCCATGTCGCCGGGGACAAGACTATCGGAGACCTATCGCGGCGTACTGCCCTTCGTGGTCAGCGACATTGTCCGCACCGCAATCCTGGTGGCGTTTCCACCGATCACGCTATGGTTGGTCTGGATGCTCTACTAAGGCTTCGAACCCCTTGCCGGACCCGATGAGGAGAGGGCCCGGCAAGGCTGAAAGAGAGGGGCCAGATGGCCCAGTTAGGGAGGAAACCCAATGAAGACCGTACATATAATTGCAGGCGCGCTGGCCGCGCTCGCGATGTCGACAACAGCATTCGCCCAGGAAGTGACCCTGCGCATCCACCAGATGCTGCCCGCGCAGGCGACCATTCCCGCCCAGGCAATCGAGCCCTGGGCGGCCAAGGTTGCCGAAGAATCCGGCGGGCGCATCAAGTTCGAGCTCTATCCGGCCATGCAGCTGGGCGGCGCCCCGCCGGAGCTCTACGACCAGGCCAAGGACGGCGTGGTGGACATCATCTGGACGGTGCTGGGCTATACGCCCGGGCGCTTCCCCAAGTCGGAAGTGTTCGAGCTGCCCTTCATGGTGACCAATGCCGCTGATTCATCGGCGGCCTTCTACAACTATGTCATGGCAAATTCGGCCGACGAATTCGCCGGCGTTCACGTCATCGCCCTGCATACCCATGGTCCTGGCCTGTTCCACTCCAAGAACCCCATCACCAGCCTTGAAGATCTCAAGGGGATGAAGGTGCGCGGCGGGTCTCGCATCATTTCCAGCATGCTGGCCCAGCTCGGCGCCGAGCCGGTGGGCATGCCGGTGCCGCAGGTGACCGAGGCCCTGTCCAAGGGCGTGATCGATGCCACGACCATTCCGTGGGAAGTGACCCCGTCCCTGCGCGTGTCCGAACTGGTCAAGAACCATACCGGTTTCACCAGCCAGTACGGGCTCTATACGCAGACCTTCGGCTTCATCATGAACCAGGACAGCTACAACAACCTTCCTGATGACCTGAAGGCGATCATCGATGCCAATTCGGGCCTCGAGGTCTCGCGTCAGTTCGGCAATGTCATGGATTCGGGCGATGCCAACGGCCTCAAGATCGCTGTATCGGCCGGCAACAACATCGTGCAACTGGACGAAGCCGAAACGGCCCGCTGGCAGGCTGCCGCACAGCCTACGGTCGAGGGCTGGTTCACCGAAATGACGGCACTGGGGCTGGATGGTCCGGCGCTCTATGAAGCTGCCAAGGCGGCCATTGCCGCAGAGTCCAACTGAGCAAAGGGGTCCGGCCGACAAGGCCGGACCCTGCCAATTCCGGCGGGCATGTGCCCTTGAAAAATGTATACAATTGGTATCTCATGTCCCCATGAGATTGAGCGCCTGAGGAGGAGCCCGCTGATGACCACTCAGACATTTCCACTGAACGCCTGGTATGCCGCCGCGTGGGACACCGAAGTGAAGCGGCAGCTATTGCCGCGCAAAATCTGCGGAAAGCCTGTCGTTATGTACCGCAAGCAGGATGGAACGCCGGTGGCGCTGGCCGATGCCTGCTGGCACAGGCTGCTGCCGCTCTCCATGGGTGAGCTCTATGGTGACAATGTCATCTGCGGCTACCATGGGCTGGAATTCGACGATACCGGCCGCTGTGTATACATGCCTTCGCAGGACACGATCAATCCGTCGGCCTGCGTGGTGTCCTATCCGCTGATCGAGAAGCACCGCTTCATCTGGCTGTGGATGGGCGATCCGGCGCTGGCGGATCCCGCCAAAGTGCCTGACCTGCATTGGAACGACGATCCGGCCTGGGCCGCGGATGGCAAGCTGATCCACGCCAAATGCGATTATCGGCTGGTGATCGATAATCTGATGGACCTGACGCACGAGACCTATGTGCATGGCTCATCCATCGGCAACCGCGCCGTCGCCGAGGCGCCGTTCACCGCCACCCATTCGGACAAGACGGCGACCATTACCCGCTGGATGAAGGATATCGACCCACCGCCGTTCTGGCGTGGGCAATTGGGCAAGGAGGGCAATGTCGATCGCTGGCAGATCATCAACTTCGAGGCGCCGGCCACCATCGCCATCGATGTGGGTGTGGCGGTTGCCGGGACGGGCGCACCCGAGGGCGACCGCAGCCAGGGGGTCAACGGCTTCGTGCTCAATACGATCACGCCCGAGACCGACAAGACCTGCCACTATTTCTGGGCCTTTGCCCGCAACTACAAACTCTCCGAGCAGCGCCGCACGCATGAATTGCGCGAGGGGGTGGCGGGCATCTTCCGCGAGGATGAGCGGATCCTGGAAGCCCAGCAGATCGCCATCGACAGCAATCCGGACCATGTCATCTACAACCTCAATATCGATGCCGGCTCGATGTGGGCGCGCAAGCTGATCGACGCGATGATCGCGGACGAGCAGCAACACGCCATGGCGGCGGAATAGTCCATGGCCGTATCACTGCAGACACGCCAGCAGCCGCAATCGCTCAAGGCGCTGATGGGCGTACGCGACCTGATCCTGGGCGGCAGCGTCCGCCCGGGCGAGCGGCTTTCGGAGGTGGCCATCGCCCAACGCCTCGGGATCTCCCGCACGCCGATCCGCGCCGCATTGGCCCGGCTGGAGCAGGAGGGGCTGCTTGAGCTCATTCCCTCAGGCGGTTTTGCAGTGCGTGGCTTCGCGCGTGAGGAGGTTATCGACGCCATTGAGTTGCGCGGCGTGCTCGAAGGCACTGCGGCGCGGCTGGCGGCGGAACGCGGCGTGCCGCCGGCGAGGATGAAGGCGATCAAGGACCTGGTGCGCGCGCTTGACGAAACGGTGCGCGACCGGCCCGCGGACATGGAATTCGAGCGCTATGTCGAACTCAATGCGGCCTTTCACGAGGCCCTGGCAGGTCTGTCCGGCAGCGAGACCATAAGGCGCGAGATCGGACGGGTGACGCGGCTGCCCTTCGCCTCGCCGAGCGCCTTTCTCGACAAGCAGGCCGACGTCCCGGCCTTCCGCCAGTCGCTGCTGGTGGGGCAGGCGCAGCACAAGGCCATCGTCAACGCCATCGACCTGCGTGAGGGCGGGCGGGCCGAGGCGCTGGCGCGCGAGCATGCGCGGCTGGCGCGGCAGAATCTCGAATATGTCATCGCCGAGGATCGAAGCCTGCTGCGCCGCATGCCGGCGCTGGCTCTGGTCGGCGAATAGGAGGCAGGTTATGCGCAACAGGCAGGAATGGCGCCAGGGCGTCCTCACTCGCGCCGAGAAGATCGCCGACGATGTCAGGCTGCTCGAATTCGCGGTCGAAGGTGTGCTGCCGCGTTTCGATCCGGGCTCGCACAGCAATTTCAAGGTCAGCCTCGGCGAGGGGCAGGCCATCCGAACCTATAGCTGCCTGCCGGCGCCATCAGGCCATATCAGCGTTGCGGTCAAACACCACGAGCACAGCCGTGGCGGCTCGCGCTTCATGTGGGGGCTCGAGGTGGGCGCGGCCATCGAACTCAGCCTGCCGGAAAACCGGTTCGAGCTGGCCTGGCGCGCGCCCTATTACCTGCTGATGGCCGGCGGCATCGGCATAACCCCGATCTATGGCATGGCCCTGGCCCTCAAGCGTCGCGGCATTCCCTTCCGTCTGGCCTATGGCGGGCGCAGCCGCTCGGTGATGGCCTTTGCCGATGCGCTCGAGGCCGAACTGGGGAATGCGGTGGCCGTGCATGCCGGCGATGCCGGTGGGCGGATCGATGTCGCCGCCGAGATCGCGGCCCTGCCTGCCGATGGCGAGCTCTATGTCTGCGGACCCATCGACATGCTCAATGCGGTCAAGGCCGCCTGGGCCGCTGCAGGGCGTCCCCTGGGGCGGCTGCGCTACGAAGTGTTCGGCGATAGCGGGCTCTTTGCCGAAGGCCCGTTCAGCGTGGAGGTGCAGGGGCTCGGTCGTTCCGTGGCCGTGCGGCCGGATCAGACGCTGCTTGAAGCCTTGCTCGGGGCTGGCGTGGACATGATCTACGATTGCCAGCGTGGCGAATGCGGGCTCTGCGCCGTCGACATCGTCGCGCATGACGGACCCATAGACCATCGCGACGTGTTCTTCAGCGCCGAGGAAAAGCATGAGGGGACCCGCATGTGTGCCTGCGTCTCGCGCTTTGCCAGCGGCAAGGCGGTCATCGACGTGGGCTATCGCGCCTGATTGCTGGCCGTTGTGACGGTTGCCGACGCAGCGCGCTGGCGCCTTTGCGCCAGCGCATGCCGCGCATGGTCCAGCGCGAGGACAGCGCGTCCGCGTAGCGATCCTGGGGCGACGAAGGTGCCCAGCGTCACCGCATCGGTGCCGAAACGCTGCTTGAAGGCTTCGGCGCCGCAGAGGAAGTCGACCGTGTGCAGGCCGCGATCGAACGCCCACATGATGTAGTCGCTCATCAGCAGCGTCCCAGGCGAAGCGCGCTCGAAAGCCGGGTCATAGGTGGTGACGAAAGCCATCAGGGTGCCGTGATGTTCGAAATTGATCGAGATGGCCACGATCAATCCATCCACCTCGATAACGAAGATGCGCAGGACACCCGCCCGGGCCAGCGCCTGCACCAAAGCGGGCAGCGCAACATCGCCTTCATCGAACAGGGCGGAGGTGTGGCCGCGGGCATCCAGCCACTTGCGTTTGAGCGCTGAAAGGCGGGCCAGCACCGGGGCGAGCGGCTCGTCCTCTGGCAGCAGGCGGAACCGGGCCGAGCCGAACTCGCTCATGGCGCTTTGGCCGCGGCGGTAATTCTGGCGCGCTTTCTTGGATTGGCTGTCGAACCAGGCGGCGCCTGATGTCCAGGCACCGGTCACCCGGTGACTGACTTCGCTGCGGTGGTTCGGCACCAGCGTTGGCCGGGCTCGGCTTGCCGCCAGTTCGCGCATGCGTGCGCCGGGCTGCAGGCGGTTGAGCAGGGCGATGTCGAAGCCGCCAAGGCCGGTCAGTTCCGCCCAGAGGCGTTCCAGCGCGGCCGTCGGGCAGTCGGGGCCAGCGAGTATGTCTTCATAGTCGCTATAGCTGTTGGCCGCCCATTCGAGAAAGCGCAGGCCGCGGCGCCTGTGCAGGCAAAGCGGCATCACCGCGTCGAGGCGGTCGCCGTTCCAGACCAGCCCGATGCGCAATTGCCTGTTGTCCCGATCGGGCAGGGTCTGCCACCAGGCCGAAATCCAGGCATGGCCCTGGAACACGAGGCTGTCCGTGCGGGTCCAGAGTTCATCCCAGGCCGGGCCGATCTCGGCGAGGCGCTCTGAGTCCGTGACGATCTCCAGCCGTTCGGCGCGGATGGTCGCGCCAAGCGCATGCATGTTCACGGCTGGTTGCCCTCGACGGGCTTGGCTGGCTCGCGGCGCCGGAATCCCTGGCCGATCACCTGAGCCATTTTCTTCAGAGGCAGGATGTAGAGCCCGAATAGCGACTGATACTCGTGGGCGTCGCGATCCATCAGCCCGAACTTGAAGTCTTCGTCCGGCTGGGGGACGACCAGGGTGCCGAACATCCGGTCCCAGAATGAGAACAGCAGCCCGAAATTCTTGTCGTAATGGCGAGGATCAACGCTGTGGTGCAACTGATGCCAATGGGGGCAGAGCACCACGTTGTTGAGCGGGCCGAACGAGATCTTGAAATGGGTGTGACGGACGAAGTCCATCATCAGGATGTTGCGGATGACATAGACATTGATGCCGAAAATGGTCACCTCGACAGGGTCGAGCGCGATCAACGTCCAGATGCCGAAGGCAATGCCGGGGATGACGCCGTCCCACATGCGGTTCAGCAGATCGTCAAGCGGGTGCACCCGGTCCTTGGTGATGCCGACCATGACCTCGGCCGAGTGGTGCACCTTATGCAGTTCCCAAAGCACCGGAAAATGGTGCTGAGCGGCGTGATAGAGGTAATACGAAAGATCGTAGGCCAGCAGCATGGTGATGGTGAAGATGATCACCACGACGGGGCCGGCTGGTCCGCCCAGCAGGGGCGAGTGAATGTTGAACAGCGCCCCCAAGCCCTGATTGGTCGCAAAGGCCACCGCCGACACGAAGATCACGCCCGATGGGATGAGGAGGAACGGCATGATCAGCCGCTTGGTGATCCAGAACAGCGCGTCGGCACGGGCCGATGGATGCAGGATCACTTCCTTGGGCAAGGCGAATTCGAAGAAATCGGCAAAGGACTTCTTTTCCACGGTCCGCCAATAGGCGATGAGTGCACTGACGAAAGCCGTCAGGAACAGCAGGCCCGCCGTCGTCAGGTTCTCGACCGTCAGCTTGTCCATAACCTTGTCGAGGAATTGGGCGATCATCGCATTTGCTCCCGAGCGACAGTGGATGGGTTGGCACGCGACCCTGGACAGGGGCGTCCGCCGCGCGATCAAAATGCCAGATCACGGGGGCCAAGACCCCTTAATTACTAAAGCTTAGTTAACTTGGCAGGACGGTCAGGACCGAGCGAACGCCCGCCGCGTCGACCCTGCCCTGCCAGGCAATCCGGGGCGCCGGATGCCTGACGCCGAAGCGCGGCGAAACCCACCCGCCATGATCAGGCAACTCCCCGCCAGCCTGAATGGTGATGGCGTCGTCGGGGAGCGTGATGCGCAGCAGCGGCGTACCATTGCGGCTAGCGGTCACGACATTGCCGATGCGCTCGGCGTCGAGCCCAATGGCCAGCTGGAACACGATCTCCGCCTCCCGTGCCGTGCCGACAAGACAATCGTGGATGAGGATGGCATGGTCATCCTTCCGCTGTACCTGCCGCCGATGCCGCGCCCCAAAGCGTCGTTCGTAGCCGTCATGCTCGGCGGTGACGCTCCAGTCCGCCGGCCGATGCTCGACAAGGCCGGCATTTGCCTTGTGCGACCAGTTGAAAGCCCCGGACATCACGCTCTGGCTCTGCCACGCCAGATTGAGGGTGTTGTGCGCAGGCGTCGAGCGGAACCAGGCTCGCCAGGGGCCGCCCGATCCATAGAGGTAGGTGCCGGGATCGACCAGAACGGGCTGCCCATCGATGTCGAGGGTGATCGAGAGCGCGTCGGCATGGCCGTGGGCGGCGATGGACAGGTAGCCCAGCGGTCCGTGGTCGAAGCGCATGGTCACGGGACGAGCGGCCAGCTCTCCTCGCCAGACGCTAAGCCCCCCGCTGGCGAAGCAATGAAAACCTGCGGCTTGCTGCAAGAATTCTTGCGGCATGCCCAGTACCAGGGCGCGAAAATCCTGGGCTGGCTGGACCGGGCTCGGACGGCCCGTAAAGCCGGCGATTGCGGACGCCACCGAGGACGGGTAGTCGCTCTCGTCGCCTGATGTGACGACCCTGCCTTCGTCATTGTCGCCGAATTCCGCACGGGGTCCCAGCCAGCCGATGAAGTTGGCAAATTCAGCAAGCCGCTGCGCCGCCGGCTGCGGCAAGGGCGTGCCGGCCTCACGGGCGGCGAGGGCCGAGATCAGCACGAGTTCGGCGGTGAAGGCGGCATAAGTGGGCGTCTGCTCGGCGCCGCTGCCATCGGGCAGGATCTGTCTGTCCAGTTCGACGAGCAAATGTCGCCACGACCGGTCGGGGCTGTGCCCCAATGAAAGCCCGATCAGGTATTCCCCCGCCAGCTCGGCGACGAGGTGATTGTTGGCTGAGGAAAAGCGCGACGGAAAGCGCGGCAGCCAGAAGGCGCTGGCCGACAGGATCTGCCCGGCCTGGCGCCGCGAGACCTCGGACAGGCGATCGCCCACCATGTCCAGGGTGAGGATGATGCTGATGGCGCGCAGCGCTACTTCGATGCCCGAGGCCCAGGCGACGCCGCCAAAGGGCGGATTGGCCGCATGCCAACTGTCGAGGGCCGCCTCGATCGCGCTCAGGCTCGCCTGGTCACCCGCCAGAAAATGATGGGCGGCAACGACCGGCAGGAACTGCAGCCGGTTGATTTCCCAGACATATTTGATGTCGCCCCTTGAGCCGTCGTGGCGAAAATCGACATCGAAGGCGTAGGTCTCATGGCCGGGCCAAAGCGACTGCTTAATCGGATCGAAGCGCCACAGCTCGGGCGGGAACAGGTTCGCCGCCTCGCGCGCCGGCCACTGGCGGCCCAGAGCTGAGTACCGCCCCGCCAGTATTTCCCGCGTGACCGCGGCGATGGCCTCACGCTGTGCGGGCGAGGCGGCAAGGACCCTCTCGGCCAGGCCGGGAAACACCGGGTGCAGCGGGGCGCGGGGATAGCGGTGCCAACCCTGATGGCCACGCTTGGATACGAGTTTTCGTGCCTTTTCGACCAGCCGATGGGCGATTTCAGCCGGTTCCATGTTGCGGAGGCGATTGACGTACCAGGATAGCTTCATCGAAAGCCCAGCTCTTTCAACCCTCATACACCACAAGCCGAGAATGCCGCGCCTGCGGCGCTGCGTTTTCGCCGCTATGGGTTAACATCGCCAAGGTTCATCGGAGTGCCGCCATGAAGCGCCTTGCCCGGGTCGCTGCCGCCTGCCTTGCTTTGACCGGCGCCGTCGCTGCGGCGCCCATTGCGTTGCAGCGCGGCGTGGGGGTGCATGACTGGCTGAACTGGGCGCCGCTCGCGGCAGACGGCAGCTATCGCTGGCCCCCCTACCGCGATGAAGACGAATGGCTTTCGGGTGCGCGACCGCTCAGCGATTGGCCGGAGGGCGACCAGTTCGAGCGCATTCGCGCCATGGGCTTTGATTTCATCCGCCTCAGCGTCGACCCCGGCCCCCTGCTGGCCAGCGAGGGTGGCAAGCGCCAGGAGGCGCTTGATATTCTGGCGGCGGCGGTTCGAACGGCGACGTCGGCCGGGCTCAAGGTCGTCTTCAACCTGCACGGCGTCAGCCAGGTGCCGCAATATGGCATGGACATGATCTATGACGGCGCCGACAGCGTCGGGGTAGCGGCCTACCGGGAGATGGTCGTCGACGTCGCGGAAATGCTGGTGGCGGTCGGCATCGAGCAGGTGGCGATCGAGCCCTATAACGAGCCGGCCTACTATCCGTGCGACGCCAGCGGCACGGAGGACTGGCAAACGATCGTGGCCGATACCGTCGCCGATATCAGGGCGGTCAGCGCGGAACTGACGGTGGTCGCAACCGGCGCGTGTGGCGGCAGCATTACCGGGCTGACGGATCTTGATCCATCATTCGACGATCCCAACCTGCTCTACAGCTTCCACATGTACGAGCCGCACAGCTTCACCCATCAGCGACACGACGACCCGGAGAGCTTCGCCTCCGGGCTGCCATGGCCGGCCTCGGAGGGGAGCGCGGAGCTGACCATCGCAGGCCTGCGCGCCCACATGGATACGGCCGGGATCGACATTGGCCGCCAGGCCCGCAACATCATCGAGCTGCAGGGCGTGGTGGCGCAGTATTTCGATGAGAACTGGGGCCTTTCTCAACTGCAAGCCCGCATCGACGAAGCTGTCGCCTGGGCGGAAAGCCACGACATTGCGCCAACGCGTCTGTTCATGGGCGAGTTTGGCGCCATACTGATGACGCCGGATGGCCGCATGGGCGCGCATAATGCGGACCGTTTGCGCTATCTGGCGGCGGTTCGCGGCGAGGCGGAGAAATACGGCTTCCCATGGTCGATCTGGGAGTATTCAAACCCCTATGGCATGTCCGTCATCGTGCCCAGCGGACCGGCCGTGCCCGATATGGAACTGCTGCAGGCGCTTGACATGGCAAGCGCTCAATAGCGGGCAATGTCCAGCCGCTGATCGATGAAGGCGCGCTTGCCGTGGCGACCGGTCGCAATCTGGTCAACAAGCTGGGTCTTGAAGCAGATGCGCCGATGGCACCGGCTCTCAAGCTCGCTGGCCATACGCGCAGCGTCTTCCGATTGGCCGCCTTCGCCAAGCACATAGCGGATCAGCACCTCGCCGGGCCGGTCCTGGTAGAACTGGAATTCCGCGATCCCTTCCATGGCGTTCCAGTTTTCCGGTGTGAGATCGGTGGTCACGACACGGCTGCCATCCCGCGCTACCAGGAAGCTGGGCTTTCGGCGCGGGGTCAGGTCGGAAACCCGCAGGCGCTGGCCGTTACCCGGCGTCGGCAATTGCACCAGCCGGGCGAAGTCGCCGGTTTCGTAGCGGATGAAGGGCATGCCCGTGGACAGGAAACCCGTGCCGACGAGCCGGCCTTCGCCGCCAACTTCGGTAACCGGTGCGCCTTTGTGGTCCACGAGTTCGGCCAGGCCATAGAGCGGGTTGAACTCATAGATGCCCGCCGTTCCGGGCACCTCGGCGGCGAACAGTACCTTTTCGCTCAGACCATAGAAGCAGGCGATGGGCGGATTGCCCAGGGCGCTGGCAATGACTCGGCGCTGATGATCGTAGACGGGTTCGGAAATGGGCATGATGCCCTTGATCGGGCGCTTGGGAGCCCGGCCCAGACGCAGCATCTGCCGGCAGAACAACTCGATCGCCGAAGCATAGCCGTAGATGTATTGCACGCCGCGCGCGTCGATCAGGTCGAGATAGGTGGCGGCGTCCCGTGTGGTCATGGGAAAGACGGAAAGTCGTAGTTCCCGAAGGGCAGGATCCCAGTCATGGATGTTGAGACCATGCGGGTCGAGCCCGAAGCCGCGCAGGCAGACACGCGCCTCGCTTTCGGAAAAGCCGACGCGCGACCACACATCATAGACAAAGGCCATTTCGCGGGTGCTGCGATCCTTGTCGAGATAGAAGTGGAAGGGCGCCTCGGCGTTGGAGCCGCTGGTCTCGGCGTGGTCCACATCTCCCCTGGGCACGGCGAGGGCAGCTTGGCCGGCCGCGCGCAGTGCCGTCTTGTCGAGGATGGGCAGGCGGCCGAGGTCGCCCAGCATGATGGTGTTGGGGTCGAACTGGCTACCGAAGGCTTTTTCGATCAGTTCGCGGTAGAACGGACTGCCGGCACGCGCCTTGGCAAGCAGGGCACGGAGGGAGGCCAGATGCTGGTCGGCGGCGAAGACCGGATCACTGCTGGCGCGTGCGATATCGACCCGCCAGCGCCGGTAGGTCGGGCCGAACTTCAATCTGGCTGGCACCAGTCCCATCAGCGGACGCAGGACGCGACGCAGCAAGGGTGGACTTCGCACATAGGCGCCGCGGGCGCGATCCAGCCAGGTCATCTTTGCCCCCGACAGATCATCACCAGAAGCTCATCCACTCGCCGGCGAGCCGGAACTCGACCGGACGCATGGTCCGCTTGAACTGCGTATAACCGTCACCGGGCTTGAGGCCGCCGACATCGAATTGCCTGACGCCGCGCCGCTGCAGTTCCTTGATCACCTCCCACATGAGGAAATTGCCGGCGTTGAGGCGACGCCCCTCTGGGCCAAACCAGCCCACATGGTATTCGGCGCAATCGCCGAAAAGCACGACGGACATGCCGGCCACGGCCTGGCCATCGTGCATCATCTGAAACACCAATACGTCTTGTGGTCGTGCGGCTCGCAGGGCGCGCAGCAGGACCGGATCGGCGGCCGAGAATCCCTTGTCGCGCATGTTCTCGACGTGGCGATCGAGCAGCCATTCATAGGCCGCATCGTCAATGGCGATGCGCACGGACGGCGAGGCCTTCTCGGCCTGGCGGACCCGGTTGCGAAAGGTCGAGGCAAGTCCCGACCAGATCTGCTCGGGCTCACGGTCCAGATCGATGCGGCCGGACATCCAGCCCTTGTCGTGACGGAGCCGCAACCCGGCCTTGGCCAAAATCTGCGTGCTGTCAGCGCCATGCGGCAGGGCCGGGGCAATCAGCAGCGGGCCGCGCCAATGCCGGCGCAGGGCGGCGTAAAGCGCGGTGACGTCCTGCGCCGAAAGGGGTTCAAGCAGGATCGGGCCACGATTGATGCGGACGAGGATGCGAATACCGAACAGGCGCCGCACCAGCGCCGTGGCAATCGCCAGGCTGCGCCCACCGCGTTGCAGGGCCACCCGCTCGACGCTCCAGCCCGTGGCTCGCTTGCCCTCGCCATAGCCATAGGTCTGCGGAAGATGGGGGAAGGCGGCCCGCGCCAGCAGAGCATCCCAGGTGGCGCGATCGAGTACGGGCACGATGGTGACTGGTGCGGCCGAACTGGCGGCGCGTGGGGGCGCCTGGGCAGTTTGTGGCTCGGAAACACCAACACTCATCGGTTCAGCAAGCTCCAGAATATGGCGTCAGTATCAGGGCAGACAATGCTATCGCGCAGTTTCCGCAGGCTTAACGTGCCGAGGCCAGCCAGACCTCGCGAATGGCCTGGGCGAAGGGCGCCAGGTCCAGCCTCGCGCGGTGGACAGCCATCGCGTTTTGGCCGAGCTCGGCGCGCAACTGGGGGGATTGGACCAGGCGCGTCAGGGCAAGGGTCAGGGCATCGACATCGCCGGGCGGCACCAGCAAGCCGGTTTCACCGTCGACAATGATGTCTTCCACCGCGCCGACCGGGGTGGTGACCACCGCTAGTCCTGCGGCCATCCCCTCGATGACCGACACGGGCAGGTTTTCGGCAAAGGAAGGCAGGACGAGAATATCGGCAGAGGCGATCAGTTGCGCGACCTCTTCGGGGCCCACCCAGCCGGGAAGAGCGACGCGATCGGTCAGTCCGAGCTCGACCGCCTTGGCGCGCGCGGCCTCGACCGCGCCGTCGCCGGCAATGGTGGCCCGCCAACCCGGCATATGCCGCATGCGGTGCAATGCTTCGCCCAGCTGCGGCACGCCCTTGCGATCGCCGATGCGACCGAGAAACAGGATATGGACGGTTTCGCCCCCGCCCCGATGCGGCAGCGTCGGAGCTGCCGTGGCATTGGGAATGATGGTGATCTTGTCGGCGGCGCCAGGGGCCCGGCGCGCGATGAAATCGCGCCAGACCCGGCCGAGCACCACAACCTGGCTGGCATGCTCGAACATGTGACGGATCCACACGCCCATCAGGCCGCTATCCTCATGCCAGAACGACTGGTATTCGGCGCCGTGCAGGTGCAGCACGTAGGGGATGAGCAGAAGCCGTGCGCAGCCGGCGATGACGAGCTTGCGGTAGGTACTGCCGAAGCTCGAGAGGTTGATATGCACCACATCGACCTGGCCCCGCAGGCGCGCCTCGATCATGCGAAGGCAAAAACCGATGGCGTAGAAGGGCGACAGCAGCACCGAGCCCGGGCCGCGGCTGGGCAGGAAGCGCACGGTTACATCGGAGGGCCCTTCGCGTTCCAGCTGGCTCTTGAGGGTGGCCATGACGCGATCGACGCCCCCCTGTCCGGCAGTTGCCGACGGGGTGGCGACCATGACCTGAATGCTGGTGGGGCGTTGCAACATGATGATCCTGCCTAGCCCAAGCCGCCCGTGCACGGAAGCGAAGGATCGGGACAGGGTTTACGCTGGCATTTTATTCAAATCGTCTGAATTCACGCTGTGCCGGGTTTGTGCTGGGCGCCGAACCATTGGGGCGATAAGCCAATGGTCTCGGTTACATCCGGAAACGCGCCCTTGCTGCTACGGTCCACGCTCATCTATGCGCCCGCGATCCTGCTGACGCGGCTATCGGCATTGCTGCTGCTGGCCATCGCGACGCGGCTGGTCGACCAGACCGAATATGGCCTGCTGACCCTGGTCGTGACCATCGGGGAGATGACCGACATCGCGGTGACCAACTGGCTGCGCATTTCGCTGCTGAGACTGGGCGGCAAGAAGGATGTCAGCCGCGGCAGCCTGTTGCTGGCCGGGCGGGTGATGACGATGACCACGGTCGTGGCCCTGGCTGCGTCGGCTGGCGCTGCCATGCTGGTCGCGCCGGATCGCTGGACCGACTTCGCATTGGCGGTCGGCTTCTATCTGATCGCGGGAGCGGTGGGCAGGTTCGCCCTGACGGTGCTGCAGATGCAGCAGCGCCATTCGACCTACAGCATGCTTGAATTCCTGCGGGCCGGCCTGCAGCTGGCTCTGCCCGTACTTGCCATCGCGGTCTTGCCGGGGTCGTTCCTGGCCATCTCGATCGGCTCGAGCCTGGGCGTCCTCATCGCCGGGTTGATCGGCGGGGCGCTCGCATGGCGCAAGGTCGTTGCGGGGCCGGCGCCGTTTACGCAGCGGGAGTTCTTTGCCTTCGGCATTCCGCTGGTGGTGATGGCGCTGGTGGGGTTCGGGCTCAACAATGCCGAGCGGCTGTTCCTGAATGGCTATTACAATGCCGGCGCCGTGGCGATTTTCGCCGCCGCCTATGCGCTGGCGCGGCAGCCGATCGACATGGTGGCCAATGCCATCAATATGGGCGCATTTCCCGAGGTGGTAGGCAAGTTCGACGCCGAGGGACCGGCCGCCGCTGCCGCACTGGTATCGAGGCTGATGGCGTTGATGGTGCGGCTGTGCCTGCCGGTGGCGGCGCTGCTTGTGGCCCTGGGCCCCTATATCACCGCGGTAGTGCTGCCGCCGGACTATCACGGCCGGGTCGACCAGCTCTTTGCCATCATCGCTTTCTCGGTGCTGTGCGCCAATCTCACCAGCTTCGTCTATGGAGCGGTGGTGCATGCCCACAAGCGACCCTGGCTGCTGGTGCTGGCCAATGGCGCGGGGTCGATCGCCACGATCGCGCTGTCGCTGCTGTTGATCCCCGGCATGGCCGAGACCGGCGCGGCACTGGCCCTGGCCGGCGGCATGCTGGCGAGCCTGGTAGCCTGTGTGATCATCAGCGAAAGGCTCACGCCCGTGCCCGTGCCGTGGCGCGACATGGGGATTTCGCTGGGGATCGCGGTGGCGACCGGGGTGGTGGCGTCGCTGGTCGGATTGGGGTTGGCAGGGGCGCCAGCCCTCGTGGCGCTCGTTGCCGGCGGGGCAGCAGGTGGAGCCACGTTCCTTGCCCTCAATGCGCTGGTGCATCCGGACGAGACAAGGGCGCTGACCATGCGGCTGCGCAACAGGGTGCGCAGCGCTTGAGCGGACGCGTCAGCTGGCGCTGCGGCGGGCCCAATAGGCCTGCCAGAGCAGCGCGGCATAGGCGGTGTTGGTCTCGTAATAGCGGCGCCACAGCCGGCCTGGTTCCTGCACCACCCGGAACAGCCATTCGAGGCCAAGCCGCTGTATCAGTACCGGTGCTCGGACAACCTTGCCGGCGAAGACGTCGAAGCTCCCGCCGACGCCCATGACGAAGCTGGGCAGCAGTTCGCTGCGATAGCGCTTGAGGAAACGCTCCTTGCGGGGCGTGGGCAGGGCCACGAACAGGCAATCGGCGCCGGAAGCATTGATGGCGGCAATGACATCCGCCTCCTGCTCGGCGGCGAAGTAGCCGTTCTGCAGGCCGGCGATAACCAGATCCGGGTATCGGCGCGCCAGTTCGGCCGCCATGTCGTCGAGCACATGCTGCTCGGCGCCCAGGAGAAACGGGCGGTAGCCCTTGCTCGCGCAGAGGGCGAACATCTCGGTCATTACATCGACGCCCGCCACGCGCTCGTCGATGGCGACGCCGAGCAGTCGAGCCCCCCAGAGCACGCCGGTGCCATCGACATTGATGACATCGGCGCTGGCTACGTCTTCGCGCAGCTCAGCATTGTTCTTCATGGTGACCAGCTTGGCGACGTTGACAACGGTGTGCAGCAGCGGCGTGCGGGTCTGCATCGACTCTTCGGCCAGGCCTATCGTTTCGCCCATGCTGAGGGCATGCATGGGCGCGCCGAGGAATTCCCGGCGGCGCTGCATCAACAGGGGGTGCTTGGCCCAAGCCGTGCCAGTCATGGTCAGGCGGCCTTGTCGGTGCTGCGTCGGCGGGGGCGCGTCAGGCTGTTGCGGCCCTCGATGCGGGCATCGGTCCGGCGCGCCTTGCGCCAGGTCCACAGGCCGCGCGTATCGACCAGCTTCTTGTCCTTGAGCGCTTCGGGATCGATGAGGTTGAAATGGCGGTGATCCACGAGCAGCACGACGATGTCGGCCTGGTCGATGGCGGTCAGCGCGTCGGTGAATTCCACACCGAGGCCCTGCAATTGCTTGGGCAGGCCCCTGGCATGCGGCTCGGCTGCCAGGATGCGCACATCGCGAAGCTCGGACAGGAGGCGCACCACGTCGACGGCGGGGCTTTCGCGCATGTCGTCGATATTGGGTTTGAAGCTGAGGCCCAGGCAGGCGATCGTCTGGTGCTTGTTGGGATCGAGCAGCATTTCCACGTCGCGGACCACGCTATAGGGGCGGTCCGAATTGATCTGGCGCGCGGCGCGCATGATGTGCGTGCTGTCGGGTGCGGCTTCGATGATGAAATAGGGATCGACGGCGATGCAATGCCCGCCCACGCCCGGACCGGGGTTGAGGATATTGACGCGCGGGTGCTTGTTGGCCAGCTCGATCACTTCCCAGGCATTGAGCCCGAGCTGCTGGCACACGCCGGCCAGTTCGTTGGCAAAGCCGATATTGACGTCGCGGAAGGCATTTTCGGTCAGCTTGACCAGCTCGGCACTCTCGGCGCTGGTGATGTAGAGGTCGCCGGCAACGAAGGTGGTGTAGAGGGCGACCGTGCGCTGGGCCGATGCCTGGGACAGGCCGCCGATGGAGCGGTCATTGTCGACCAGCTCGGTCAGCACCTTGCCCGGCAGGACGCGTTCCGGCGAATAGGCAACGAGCACATCGGCTTCCTCGCCATGAATATGGGGGAAGCGCAGTTCGGGCCGGAGTTCGGCGAGCAGCATGGTCATGCTGCGGGTCGTGCCCACGGGCGAGGTCGATTCCAGCACTACCAGGTCGCCGCGCTTGAGCACGGGGGCGATGCTGCGCGCCGCGGCCATGACATAGCTGAGGTCGGGCGTGTGATCGTGGTCGTTCATGAAGGGGGTCGGCACGGCGATGATATGGGCATCTGCCGGCTGCGGCGTGGTGTAGGCAGTCAGCTTGCCTGACTCGACCATCTTCTGGATCAAGCCGTCGAGTTCGGGCTCGACGATATGGATTTCGCCGCGATTGACCTTGGCGACGACCTCCTCGTTGACGTCGACACCAAAGACGTCCAGCCCGGCCTTGGCGAAGATGGCGCAGGTCGGCAGGCCGATATAGCCCATGCCGATCACGGAAACGGTACGAATCTCAGACATCGCGCAGCAGCTCCTTCAGAATGCGGGCACTTGCCCGACCGTCGCCGTATGGATTGTGGCGCTCGGCCATGCCGCGATAGGCGGACGGATCGTCGAGCAGCCGGGTTGCGTTGGAAACGATCAGGTCGACGTCGGTGCCGACCAGGCGCGCTGTGCCGCCGGCGACGCCCTCGGGCCGTTCGGTATTTTCGCGCAGCACCAGCACCGGCTTGCCCAGCGAGGGTGCCTCCTCCTGCACGCCACCGCTGTCGGTCAGCACCAGGTAGCTGTGCTTCTGCAGGTAGAGGAACGGCAGGTAGTCCTGCGGATCGATCAGAAAGACATTGGGCACGCCGGCCAGTTGCGCCTCGACGACGCCGCGCACCTGGGGATTGGGGTGGACGGGATAGACGATCTGCACGTCGCCACGCGTCGCCAGGACCTTGAGCGCGGTGCAGATGCGCTCGATGCCGCCGCCATGGTTCTCGCGGCGATGGCCGGTCACCAGGATCAGTTTCTTGTTGGCATCGAGGAACTGGAAGCGCGACGCCAGTTCGGCGTTCAGCGGCAGGTCGGCGTCCATACGGTCCGAGAAATACAGCAGGGTATCGATCACCGTGTTGCCGGTGACAAAGATGCGGGTGGGATCCTTGCCCTCGGCCAGCAGATTGTCCCGCGCCTCTGACGTCGGCGCGAAATGCCAGGTCGCGATGTCGCCGGCAATGCGGCGGTTCAGTTCCTCTGGAAACGGCGAGTCGATATTGTGGCTGCGCAGCCCTGCCTCGACATGGGCGACGGGGATGCGCTTGTAGAAGGCGGCCAGGGCGGCGGACATGGCTGTGGTCGTGTCGCCCTGCACCATGACGATATCGGGCTTGGACTGCTCGAGCACGGCCTCCATGCCGGTGAGGACCTTGGTGGTCACATCGAACAGGGTCTGGCCCGGCTGCATGGCATTGAGGTCGTAGTCGACAGGCATGCCGGTGAGGCTGATCACCGAATCGACCATTTCCCGGTGTTGCGCCGTCACGCAGATTTCCGTCACCAGATCGGGACGGGCAAGGGCGGCGCGCGCTACCGGAAAGCACTTCAGGGCCTCCGGCCGGGTGCCGAATACGATTAGAAGCTTCTTCTTGTTCCGATAGGGGGGCGAGATGAAGTTCATGGGGTAGTCCCTGCCGCAAAGCCACGGTGACTGACGCCGGCACCGCACCTCCTCTATAGCGCGCCTCTATGGCAGTTGAATGTGAACTGTTAACGTATAGTTAACTTCGAACCCTGTTCACCTTGTTCGCTCCGGACGCCTTGTCGCGACTGGAATTACTTGTCATTTGGTCGGCATGAGCAGCAATGCGACGAACAATTTGCGTAAAATTGTAGTCATATTCGATCCCGCCGCGGCTCGCGTGTGGCAGGTCGATTTGCTGCAGCGCCTGCGAGCCGCCAATTATCGCGTCGGCGTTCGGCATGACCCTGTTGCCGAGAACACCGGTCACCGGCTGGATCTGGTGCTCGCGCTGGAGGCGCGGCGGTTCGACACTGGTTTGGCCACGAGGGTACCGTCTCCGCCGCCGGACCCAATCGAAGAACCGGATCTGCTGATCGATCTCACGGGACAGGTGGGTCACGGGTCATCGCCCAGACTTGGCCTCGCCTTCAACGGCCAGCCAAGTTTCGCCGAGGGGCTGAGCCAGATGCTGGCGACCGGCGAACTCCCTGTCGTCACCACGACACTGGCGGGCAAGACGGTGGGCATCGCCCGGCCGATGCTATCGGACCTGACGTGGCTGACGCGGGCCAGCAACGACATGCTGGCGGGCGCCATCTCCCTAGTCGAGCAAGGCGTGGCCCGCTTCTTTGCGGGCGTGCTGGCGCCGGTCGAGACTCCGGCGGCAGGACCGGCGGTTTCCGGCTTTCTCCGACACTATGTGCCGCATCTGGCCGGCCGTGTGGCGGGGCGGCTTGGGCAAAAGCTCAGGAGGGGGCGGCCATTCTACTGGCAAACAGCCTTTCGCATCAGCGACGGCGCGGACATTGCCGCCACGACCTGTCTCGATGGCCTTCCATTCACAACGCTCGAAGATGACGGCCAGCGCTTCTATGCCGATCCGTTCGTGGTCAAACACAATGGCCAGATTCATCTCTTCGTCGAGGAATACCCCTATGCCACCGGTCGTGGCGTCATTTCAGTCGCCACGCTCGGTGCCGATGGGCGCTTCGGCGCGCCGCGCGTGATCCTCGAAGAGCCCTATCACCTCTCCTATCCGCAGGTTTTCAGCCATGGCGGGGAGATGTACATGCTGCCCGAAAGCGGTGGCGCAAGGCGTCTCGTGCTCTATCGCGCCACATCCTTCCCCGACCGGTGGGAGGTCGATACCGTGCTGATGGACGACCTGGATATCAACGACGCCACCCTGCTCCAGCGCGACGGGCGGTACTGGCTGTTCGGCACCGAAAGGCGCGGCTCCGGCAGCGCTTCGGACACGCTGGTGGTTTTCTACGCGCCGGAACTGCGCGGACCCTGGAGCCCGCACCGGCTCAACCCGATTGCCATCGACCGCTCGGCGGCCCGGCCTGGCGGCGCCTTCATCGAGCGTGACGGGCGAACTTTCCTGCCGCTGCAGGATGGGCAGGACAGCTATGGCGGCGGGCTGGGCCTGGCTGAACTGCTGCGATTGGATGATGATGCGGTCGTGCTTGGCGCGCCCGTGCCGATCCGTGCGGGCGCGGCATGGGCGCGCAAGGGCATTCACACGCTCAACCGGGCGGCGGGCGTCGAAGTGGTCGATAGCGCCGGCTAGTCTTGCCCGACATTCTGCCTGGGGATGGCCAGGGCCAGGAGCAGCACGAAGATGATCGTCATCATTGGCTGCTTGGCCGACAGGGTATTGTTCGACAAAGCCGCCAGCACAAAGGTCGCCGTGCCGATCCAGGCGGCCAATGGTGCGCCGCGCAGCAGCCGCAGCATGATCCAGCCGAAGATCCAGGTGAAGACCAGTGCGAGCGGGATGCCGAAGGTCAGTCCGATCACCACCTGCGCGCTTTCGATGAAGGGCAGGTTCAGCTTCTCGTTGACCAGGGCGAGCAGGTCCGCCGGTGGCATGCCAAAGAGCAGTTCCTGCCAGCCGACCATGGAAAAGACCTGATAGACGGTGAGCCTTGCATAGAAGTTCTCGTCGAACAGCGTATCGCCGAACCGGCTCAGCAGGCCGGTGCCCGCCAACAGGCCGATCATGATCGTGCCGCCAACCAGCGTCGCCAGCAGCACCAGGGCCTTGGCGCGCCGCGCCTGACGCTGCGACAGCCGGGGCCACGGCAGGAAGACCAGCAGCACCAGGATTTCGGCGATCGTCAGCAGCAGGGCAAAGCGGGCGCCCGAAGCGGCGCAGCCGACAAACAGCACGAAGATGGCCGCCACCCGAACCCAGATGCGCCATTGTGTCAGCGCGACGAAGCCGACGGCCGTAGCGCAGAGCGCGCCGAGCGCCAGGGGGTGCTCGGACAGGCCGAGCGGCCGGAAGGTGAGCTCGACCAGATCATAGGGCAGTAGCCGCCTCTGGGTCAGCGCCTCGCCGATGCCGATGACTGCGCTGACGATCAGGATCAAAAGCACGAACTCGGCAAGCAGGCGGCGTGCGTCGCGGCCCAGAGCGAGCACGATCAGCCCCGCCGCTCCGGCAACGAGATAGGTGTCGATGAGAAACACCGACGAGCCGGGCCGGCCGGAAACAAACAGCACCACCACCAGAGCCAGAATGGCCAGGCAATACCAGAGCAGCGCCTTGAACCTGCCGATCTCCTCGCCCTTCAGCCCAAAGGGCTGGCTGAACAGGGCCAGCGGCAACATCAGGAAAATGAGGTAGGTGCCGAAATGGAGCTTCTCGTAGAAAGCGCCGCCTTCTTCGGTATAGGTGACCATGCGGTCCATGAGCATGGGGGAGACGACGATGCGCACCGCCAGGGCGACAGCCATGCCGAGCACCAGCAGCAGCGTCACGGCGTTCCGCCGGCGGTCCCCCGCGGGGGCGGACGGGTCGGGGCCCACGGCCGAATAGCTCACGTTTCCACCTGACATAGCGGGGTCGACAGGCGGTTTAACCACAAAAGGTCATTCCGGAACCGCCCCGACCGGCATGCTGTATAAGGTCTTAACATTAGGCCATTTTGGAAAATGAGGCGTTAACGCCATGGTTGACATCGCGCCCCCGCCACCGCACCGCTCGGCATCCCATGCTTATGCGCGGCTGGGTGGTGAGCCTGCCTGGACCCCGTCGACGCCGGCCAATACGACCCAGCCCCAAAGCGCCACCACCACGGTCACGCTCGACAAGATCGGTGATTTCCTCGAGCTCGATTTTGGGCGCCTGTTCGTCTGGCTGCGCAACGGCCTGCTGCTCTCGGCTGTCCTGGCCGGAACGGGCGCGGTGGCGGGGGGCGCTTATGCGGTGCTCAGCAAGCCCCGGTTCACCGTGACCACCGACATCATGATCGATCCGGCAAACCTGCAGGTGGTCGAGGGCGATCTGTTCTCCCAGCCAGGGCAGGTGGATAGCCAGCTGCTGATCGCCGGCAGCAAGCTGCGCGTCTTGACGTCGCGCAATGTGCTGGCCCGGGTCGTGGAGGAGCTCGACCTGGTCAATGATCCCGAATTCGTCGACAGGTCCACGCCGTTGTTCGCCCTGCCGAACCTGTTCGGCAGCACGGCCGAGGCGAAGGATGATCCTTCGGTGACGGCGCTGCGCGCCCTGAGCGAGCGGGTGTCGACCAAGGCGGACGAGAAGTCGTTCGTCGCCAGTCTGCTGGTTTCGGCAGAGGATACCGGCAAGGCGATCGCGATTTCCGATGGCATCGTCGCCGCCTTCCGCGATGAGCTCGCCGAAGCCGAGGCCGACGGGGCCTCGCGCGCCGCGGCATCGCTTGATAACCGCCTCGATGAACTCAAGGCCGATGTTCAGGCCGCCGAGGAGCGCGTGGAGAAATTCCGCCGCGACAACAATCTGGCGGCGTCCAGCGACGGCCAATTGGTCAGCACCCAGACGATGAACGCGCTCAATACGCAGGTGGTCGAGGCGCAGGCCAAGGTCATCGCGGCGCAGACCAACTACGACACGTTGGTGGCCGCCGGTGCAGACGCCAATCCGTCGGTCGGCAACACGACGAGCCTGCAGGCGCTGCGCGACCGGGCCGGGGCCCTGCAGCAGACGCTGCTGGCACAATCGATGACCCTGGGACCGCGCCACCCCACCATTGTCGGCCTGACGGCGGAACTGGGCGCAGTGCAGACGCAGATCCGGTCCGAGGTGGACCGCGCCGTGACGGCAGCCAAGACTGCGCTGGACGAGGCCGAGGCCAATCTCGAAGCCCTGACCGCCGAGACGGCCAGCCTCACCAGCGCCGTCTTCACCGATAACGACCTGCAGGTGCAGTTGCGCGAACTCGAGCGCGACGCGACCTCCAAGACCGCAATCTACGAGAGCTTCCTGTCCCGTGCCCGCCAGATCACCGAGCGCGAGCAGATCGACACGACCAATGTGCGGGTGATCTCCACCGCCGTGCCGCCGCCGGGCCGGTCCTGGCCGCCGCGGACGGTCCTGGTGATCGGCATCGGCGCCTTTGCCGGGCTGCTGCTGGGCATGGGTGTCGCCATCGCTCTGGGCATCTGGCGCGACATGCGCTGGCCGCCGGCCCCACGGGCGGCACGATAGCCGCAGTGCGCAAGCGCGTCGTCTTCCACACGGCCAGCCTGCGGGGTGGCGGCGCCGAACGCGTCTTCACCCTAATGGCCAACGCCCTGGCGGCGCACGGCCATCAGGTGACGCTGTTTACCTGGAATGCCGAAGGACCTAATGCCCAGTTGCTGTCGCCGGATGTGGATCTGGTGACGCTCGGCATGCCCATCCATGGTGAGGGTTATGGCAAGCCGGCCACCCTGCGCGGCATTGCCCGCAGCGCGGGCTTTTTTGCCAGGCACAAGCCCGATGCCGTGTTCTCGGCGCCGGAATTCGCCAATCTGGCCATGGCCATCGCGCTGGTTCTATCCGGGAGCAGGGCGCGGTTCTTTCCGAGCTTTCATGCCGCCGCGGGGCTGCCGTCCAATGACCTGGGTGCCAAGCTCGCAATCGTGCTGTCGCGGCTGGTGCGGTCGCGCGCCACGCGGGCTATCGCCGTGTCGCAGGGCGTCGGGCGAGATCTGGAGGCCCGGGGTTTCCCGCGGGCGCAGATTGCGGTGATCAACAATCCCCTGCCGACGCAATTGACACCGACCGGCGCCACCCACCCCTGGCAGGCCGAGCTCGATAGTATGGGCGGAGGGCCAGTCATCGCCACCGCAGGCCGGCTGGTGCCGGTCAAGGATCACCACACGTTGATCTCCGCTTTTGCGATGCTGCGCAGCAAGCGGCCGGCACGGTTGGTGATTTTCGGCGAAGGTCCGCTGGAGGCCGAGCTGCGCGCCCAGGCCGAGGCATTGGGCGTGAGCCAGAGCGTGCTGCTGCCCGGCTATGTCAACGATCCCTCGGCCTGCTACCGGGCGGCGGACCTGTTCGTGCTGTCTTCCACCAGCGAGGGCTTCGGCAATGTGCTGATCGAAGCCATGGCGGAAGGCGTGCCTGTTGTCTCCACCGATGCCCCGCATGGGCCGCGCGAAATCCTTGAAGATGGGCGTCTCGGCCCATTGGTGCCGGTCGGCCAGGCCAAGGCGCTGGGAGCAGCAATGGAGCAGGTGTTGGACAATCCGCCTGCCGCCAACCTGCTGCGCGGGCGGGCAGCCGATTTCGGTATCGAGCTTATCGCCGATCGCTACGAGGCGCTGCTGGACTAGTCCCGAGGACCAGGAAACAGCTGGACGACATTGTCACCCCGGGCAGCGCGGGCCTCGCCGGAGACTGCCGACGTCGGCAGAGCGGGACCGATCCAGTTCACCACTGACCGTTCCTCGCCCATCAGCAGGCCGTCGATTGCTGCGAGCAGGCGGGCCGGCGCGACGGGCTTCTGCATTACAAGATCGGCACCACCGGTCAGCAATGGCCGATGAAAGGCCGGGTTGGCGCGGGTCAGGGCCAGAATCTGCACGAAGGGATTGGCGAGCCTGGGGTGACGCCGCAGCTGTTGGGCGAGGTCGCGACCGCCTTCGGCGTCTGCATCGATCACCACGACGTCCACCGGCGAGATCACCAGAAACGTCATCAGCGCTGCTGCCTGGGTGAAGCAGGGCACGCGGTGTCCGCGCTCGGCCTCGAGGACATCGGCCAGGATCGAGGTGAAGGCAGTGTTCGCCGCCAGAATGGCTACGGAATGGACGCGAGCCGTCATGAAGTCGGACCCTCTCGTCCCAATTAAGATGAATGAAGTCTTAACACTCCAGTCCCAACCATGGCCTGCAAACTGCGATCATGATTAATCCGCGAGCCGCTGCTCAGAGCTGGTCGTTATAGGGTGCCTTGCTCTCGCCGACAGCGCGGGCCAGCTCGGCAAACGGCGGGACGCCGCGGTCGCCGGCCATGTTGTTGGCCAGCCGCAGCAGGCGGATAGGAAAGAGGACCGCATCGCGATTGGACGGGGACAGGTCCTCGGTCAGGCGCTCGTCGCCCAGCGCGGTCTGCTCGCTTATCGCCAGCGCCCGATCGATCTCCTCGGTCGCCAGGACGCCCTTGGCAACCAGCGCCTGATTGACGGCGGCGATTGCCACGAGAAGTCCCTCGAGTTGCAGATTGGCGGTGTTCATGGGCGCGTCTCCTCGGCATGGCTGTGGAGCGGAAACGTGCCAGGGCCGATCGCGTTGCCCGGTCAGCCCATGTCGCGCACCGCCTGCAGGAATTCGGCATGGCCGAGGGCCTGGCGCGAGGCGGCGCGGTATTCCCGCACGAGGCCCTCATAGGCCTCGCGGGCAAACTGGCGCAGTTTTGGATCGGCGTCCATTTCCTGGCGCGCCAGGTTCTGATCGAGGAGGCCCAGGCCCGCCAGGACCGGATAGTGCAACTGGGTCTGGATATGGGGCAGGCCGAACAGGTTTTCGGGGAAATGCTCGTGCCGCGGCATTTTCGTCTTCCAGTATTCCAGCCGCTGTTTGGTCTCGGGATGGATGCGGTTGGCGCGGACTTCGCGCCAGAACGGAGTGTCGTCGCGTTCGACCATGTAGTGGGTGTTGACGAAGGTGCGGAAGTCATCGACCTGGCGGCCGACGCGGGCATTGTAATCGTCGCGATCGGCTGGGGTCATGTCGCCGGGATGTTTCAGATGCCGGTCGGCGAACAGCATCATCTGCACGATCGTGCCATGGATAGAGGTGGATTCGAGCGGTTCGAGGAAGCTCGAACTCAGGCCCACGGCGAGGACATTGCCGATCCAGGCCTTTCCCAGCCTGCCGATCTGGAAGCGGATGTCGCCCCGCACCTCGATCTCACGGCCGAGGACGCGCTCGACCTCTTCCTTGGCCTGCTCGGGGGTGCAGAACTGGTCGGAATAGACATAGCCGCAGCCATAGCGGGTCTGGGTAGGGATCTGCCACATCCAGCCGCTGTCCTGGGCCCAGGCGCGGGTATAGTTGGCGATTTCCTCGCCCTCGGCGATATCGAGCCAGAAGGGCAAAGCGCGATTGACCGGCAATTCATGGGCGTAGGAAATCCAGGGCGCCTGCATTTCCTTGACGATGAGCTGCTTGCGGAAGCCGGTGGCGTCGATGAAGAAATCGGCTTCGAGCTTCTGCCCATTGTCGAGTTCGAGTGCGGTGATGTCGCCCGTTTCGGGGCTGCGATGCACGCCTGAGACCACGGCATCGATGATGTCGACGCCGCTGGATTTGCCGGCGAAAAAGCGGCCCACCAAAGCCTGGTCGAAGTGATAGGCGTGATGGAATGGACCAAGCGGGATCAGCGAGCCATCGGCCTTTCGGGCATAGGGCGCCTTCTTCTGTTCGAGCAGGGGCCCGAACAGATGCATGTCGGTGATCGGCCGGCCGGCGGCCACGGCATAGACATTGAGATAGTCGGAGGGCGCGCCCGGTGGTGGCTTGATCACCTGATGCGGGTCGTCGATGGGACCGTAATAGGTGTAGCCCTTGCGGCGCCAGTCCTCGTGGCGGATGCCCAGCTTGAAGGTCGCGCCGGTTTTTCGGAAGAACTCGAACTCGTCGATATTGAAGTGCTTTAGCAGCACGCGGAAGGCGGCGGTGGTGGCTTCGCCGACCCCGACGGTGGGGATGCTGGATGGCTCGATGACGCTGATGCGGGCGTTGATGCCCTTGCGACGCGCCGAATCCTGAATGATGAAAGCCGCGATCCAGCCGGCGGTGCCCCCGCCGACGACCACGAAGTGGGATTGCCGGGTCATGAATGGTCTCCTCGGCGGAGGAGGCTATTTTGGCAGCCGAAGGCGGGCAAGGGGCGGATGCCGAATCTTAGCAACCCGGAAATCTCCGTGACGATCCCGGTCAGCCGCCGGCGCCCTGATAACGGCTGAGGGCGTAGCGCCAATGGGTGACTGCGACCAGCACCAACAGGGGCCCGGCCAGGAGGGCGGCGGGGGCGGCGAAGTCGCCGAGCAGCGGCACGGGCTTGCCGAGCAGGACCGCCACCGGCACGGCGCTGATATAGGCCAGCGGCACGACGGTCAGCATCACCGCCTGGATGCCGCCGGGGAAGATGTTGAGCGGATAGCGCGTCAGCTCCCAGAAGCCGAAGAAGATGGAAAACAGGTGATTGGAACGCACCCAGATCAGGGCGATGGCGCCGATCATGGTGATCACCGCGCCGGTGACCAGGGTGGCGCTGAGGAGGCTGCCGGCAAAGAATAGTGCGTTGCCGATGGACCATTCCACCTGCGCCGCCAGCAGGGCCCAGACCAGCACAGGAATGGCAAGGATGATGTGGCCGGCATAGCCGATATTGAGGCCGGAAAAGATCAGATAGGCCCAGGTATTGATGGGCTTGGTGAGCAGGGCATCGAGCGTGCCCAGGCGGACCAGTTCCTCGAGATCGCGCAATTGCGTGAAACTGACCGAAGCCCCCAGGGCATAGGCGAGCAGCTGGAAGGAAAACAGCAGAGCCAGTTCAGGCCAGTTCCAGCCGCCGAGCAGTTCGAACTTCTGCAGCAATATCCACATGCCGAGCAGCACGGCGCCGTAGGAGATGATCTGCGCCAGCCGGTCGAGCCAGAAGGCGCCGCGATATTCCATCTGCGACTTGACGAACATCCTGACCAGCAGCAGCAGGACAGACAGGCGGCGCAGCATGGCTCAGCCTCCCTGGACGGTGATGCGCGACGAAGCGCGGTGCCAGAGCAGCGCCAGCAGCGCGGCGAGCAGGCCCAGCCATGCCAGGCCAAAACCGAAATAGAGCAGGGTCTGGATCGTATCGAGACGACCCAGCCAAACCGCCGATGGATAATAGACCAGCCAGGCCAGAGGCTGGTGGCTGGCCATGGTGCCGAAGGGCTCGGGAAAGAACCAGAAGGGGATGAGCAGGCCTGAGAGCAGGGAGATCAGGCTCTGTAGCAGCCATTCCAGCGAAAAGACCGTCATCAGCCAGAAGGCCAGGACGCCGAAGATGGCGGCGCAGAGGAAGTGGATCAGGAAGCTCAGCGCGCAGAAGCCGACGAACATGAGGCCATGGAAGGCGCTCGCGGGCGGCTGCATTCCGTACAACAGCGCGACGATGATGATAGTGGGCACAACGGCGAGGAGGAAGGTATAGGCCGACGCCCCGGCTTCGATGGCCAGCAGATAGAGCGGGTAGTGGACGGGCTTGAGCAGCCACACGGCCACATCGCCGGTCTTGAGCGCATTGCCGACGTGGCGGACGATCCGGTCATAGCGCGTGGCGCCCATGACTACGCCGCCCAGTAGCGCGTAGGTGATCATGTCGCTGATGCTGATGCCGTCGACGGCGGTGACGCCGGCATAAACCGCCAGCCAGATGGCGACGCGGGCAAAGACCTGCACCAGCTTGCCGAAGATATTGGCCCAGACCTCGTTGCGATAGGCGAAGCTGGTGAGAAAGCCGCTGCGGGCAAAGGCGACATAGGCGCTCATGACGTTGCCGTCGCGGCGATGTTGCGACCCTGGTAGAAGGTGCGGATCACCTCCTCGATATTGGGCTCGTGCAGCGCCACGTCCTTGAGATCGCGCGTGCTGCCGACCTCGCTCAGCACGTGCACGAGCGAGACGTCCTCGCGTTCCAGCAGGTAGTGCTTGATCAGCCCTTCGTCGCTGGTGAGCGTCGCGGTGGCGAGCGGCAGCGGCCCCGGATCGGTGGCGAATTCCAGGGTCAAGCGGCGCGAGGAGCCCAGCGCGGCGCGCAGGCGGCCCAGTTCGCCATCGAAGATGAGTTTTGAATGATCGACCATGATCAGGCGCGGGCAGATGGTCTCGATGTCCTGCAGGTCGTGGGTGGTGAGGATGATGGTGACGCCGCGCTCGCGATTGATCTCGGCGAGGAAGCGCCGCACCGCGTCCTTGGCCACCACGTCGAGCCCGATGGTGGGTTCATCGAGGAACAGGATCTTGGGATCGTGCAGCAGCGACATGACGATTTCGGCGCGCATGCGCTGGCCCAGGCTGAGCTGGCGCACGGCGCGGTCGAGGAAGGGCGTCAGGTCGAGCAGGGCGCTGAAGCGCTCGAGATTTTCGGCATAGCGCGCCTGGGGAATGTCGTAGATGCGCTGATGCAGGGCGAAGCTGTCGATGACAGGCAGGTCCCACCACAATTGGCTGCGCTGGCCGAAGACCACGCCGATCTGGCGGGCATTGGCCATGCGCTGCTCATGCGGCGTGCGGCCAAGCACGGTCAGGCTGCCGGCTGACGGCACGAGGATGCCGGTCATCATCTTGATCATGGTGGACTTGCCGGCGCCATTGGGGCCGAGATAGCCGACGGCTTCGCCGGCCTGGATGTCGAAGCTGACATCTGAAACCGCCGCGACTTCGGTATATTCCGCTGTCACCAGCGTCTTGAAGGCGCCCAGCAGGCCGGGAAACCGCTTGTGTTGCCGGAAGCGCTTGGAAACGCCCCGTGCCTCGATCAGCGCTGTCATGTTGCGTCCCCCTGGGCGGGGAACACTAGCTCGATTCGTCAGAGATGACAGGCGGATGGCGTTCAGGCGGCGTCGTTGATCAGTTCCTCGGCGAGCCCATATTCGTGCAGTTTGCGATAGAGCGTGGAGCGGCCGATCTTGAGCGCCCGGGCAACGCGAGACATGCGGCCGCCATGGTGGGCGATGGCAAAGACGATGGCGGCACGCTCGATCTCGGCCAATGCGGCGACCTCGCCGGCGGGATCAAGGAAGCGGTCGGGCGCCGATGGCGGCTCGATCATGGCACGCTGGCGGGCCGGTGCAGTGTCGATATGAACGGGAGCGGCCGGTACCGGGACCTGCTCGATGGCGCGGATGGCGCTCTCGCGTCCGGCTGACTGCGCCACGATCTGCGGAAAATCGACGGATTCAAGGAAGGCGCCATCGGTGAGGACAATGGCGCGATAGACGGCGTTTTCGAGCTGGCGGATATTACCCGGCCAATCGTAGCCCAGCAGCAATTCCTGTGCGACGGGCGAGATGCCGAGCACGCGCTTGCCGGCCTCGGCCGAGAAGCGGGCGATGAACATGGCGACGAGCGCCGGCAGGTCCTCCATGCGCTCGCGCAGCGGCGGCACGTAGATGGGGAAGACGTTGAGGCGGTAGTAGAGGTCCTCGCGGAACTCGCCTGATTTGGCCAGGTTCAGCAGTCGGCGATTGGTCGCGGAGATGATGCGGACGTTGACTCGTTCAGTCCTGGAGGCGCCCACGGGCTCGATCTCGCCTTCCTGCAAGGCGCGCAGGAGCTTCACCTGGATATCGAGTGGCAATTCGCCGATCTCGTCGAGGAACAGCGTGCCGTTATGCGCCTCGGCAAACTTGCCGGCCTGGTCGGCGATGGCGCCGGTAAAGGCACCCTTCTTGTGGCCGAACAGCACAGACTCGACGAGGTTGGGCGGGATGGCGCCGCAATTGACCGTGACGAAGGGCTTGCCGGCGCGATCGCCGCTACCCTGGATGATGCGGGCAATGAGTTCCTTGCCGACGCCGGTCTCGCCTTCGATCAATACGGGAATGGTCGACTTGCCGGCCTTGGCGCAGAGCGTCAGCACACGGGCCATGGCCGGCGCCCTGGCGATCATGTCCGATGCGGTGAAGGTGCCGGCCTTGCGCGCTCGCTCGGAGCGGATGGCGGCCTCCAGCGCATCGAGCTTCATGGCATTGCGCAGCGAGATGATCAGGCGCTCGGGTGCCACGGGCTTGACGAAATAGTCGGCGGCGCCGTTTCGCATGGCCGAGATGACGGTTTCCAGCGAGGCATTGGCGGTCTGGATGATGACGGGCGTGGTGAGGCCTTCGCGGCGCATGGCGTCCATCACGCCCATGCCGTCCAGATCGGGCATGACCAGATCGAGTATCATGGCGCCGATATTGCGGTCTTCGCGCAGGATGGTGAGCGCCTGCTCGCCACCGGTGGCGGTCAGCGGCTTGAATCCGGCGCGGTTGGCAACCTCGGCGGTGAGGCGCAACTGAACCGGATCATCATCCACTACCAGGACACGCGTCATACCAGCTCCAGTCTTGTTCGGCCTTATGCGATTTGAAGCTTCAAATCGCCGGCCTCAGTCTTCTTGTCGCAAGGTCGATCGCGAAAAGCCGGTTCCCACCTTTTCGCACCTTGCTCTGTGCGGCACTCGAATCGTGTGCCGTTTTGGGAGGAGGATGCGCGGGGGGTCTTAAGAGGGGATTAATCATCACGAATTTGCGGCTATGGTGGCCATGGCAACCCGGAGGGAGGTTTCCGGGTTTGAGCGTCAGGGAGGAACGTGCCGTGGAGAATCCGAACTACAAGGGACTGGAATTCATCGGGGGCTTTTCAATGCTGGCCGGGGTGCTGTGGGTCTTGGGTGCGCTGCTGTTTGGCGTGCTCGTGATGATGGGCCAGGGCCGTCTCAATGGCCCAGCGCCAGCGACCAGCCAGGCGCCGGCCGCCGAGACGACTGCGACGCAATAATCGGGCACGGTCCCGACGACAGATTGACAGGGGGTCGCACTTCACAGCGCGGCCCCCGCTGGCTAAGGTCCGCCCGCACTTGACCAAGCCGGAGACCTGCCATGACCGCCGCCGCACAGAAGGGCCACAACCAGCTCGGCGCCTTGCCGGTATGGGATCTATCGGACCTCTATCCCGGCAAGGACAGCCCCGAATTCAAGGCGGCGCTGGACGAGGCCAAGGCGCTCGCAACCAAGTTCGAGGCCGACTACAAGGGCAAGCTGGTCGAGCTGACCAAGGCCGGCAAGCTGATCGCGGCGATCAAGGACAGTGAGACGCTCGGCGATCTCAGCGGCCGCATCGGCTCATACGCGTTCCTGCAATATGCGCAGAAATCGACCGATCCGGACCGCGCCAAGTTCATGGGCGATACCAATGAGGCGCTGACCAACCTCTCCACCAGGACGCTGTTTTTCGAGCTGGAGCTGAACCGGATCGAGGATGCGGACCTCGAGGCGGCGTTCGAGAAGGACGCTGAGCTGGCGCGCTATCGCACCTGGTTTGCCGAATTGCGCAAGGCCAAGCGCTACCAGCTCGACGACAAGCTGGAAGAGCTGTTCCACGACAAGTCGGTGACATCGTTCTCCTCGTGGAATCGCCTGTTCGACGAAACGCTGTCGAGCCTCGAATTCGAGGTGGATGGCGAGACCCTGAACATGGAATCGACGCTGCATCTGCTCTCCGAGAAGGACGAGAAGAAGCGCGAAAGCGCGTTCAAGGCGCTGGGCAAGACGCTGGCGGGCAATGCGCGCCTCTTCACCCACATCACCAATGTGCTGGCCAAGGACAAGGAAATCTCCGACCGCTGGCGCGGCTATGAGGACATTGCCGACAGCCGCCACCTGGCCAATTCGGTCGAGCGCGAAGTGGTCGATGCGCTGCAGGCGGCGGTGCAGGAAGCCTATCCGCGGCTCAGCCACCGCTACTACAAGATGAAGGCCAAGTGGTTTGGCAAGGACCAGCTCAATTCCTGGGACCGCAACGCGCCGCTGCCAACCAGCGACGAGCGGACCTGGGACTGGGAGAGTGCGGTTTCCACAGTTATGGAAGCCTATGGCAAGTTCTCGCCTAAGCTGGCGGAGGTGGCCGCGCCGTTCTTCAATTCAGGCTGGATCGACGCGCCCACGGGCGATGGCAAGCTATCGGGGGCCTTTGCCCATCCGACGGTGCCGAGCGCCCATCCCTATCTGATGCTCAACTATCTCGGCCGCTCGCGCGATATCATGACGCTGGCGCATGAACTGGGCCATGGCGTGCATCAGCGGCTGGCGGCGGCGCAGGGGCCGATCCTCAGCAATACGCCGCTGACGCTGGCCGAGACGGCGAGCGTGTTCGGCGAAATGCTGACCTTCCGGCATTTGCTCAACAGCACCACCGATCCCAGGCAGCGCTTCGCCCTGCTGTCGGGCAAGGTCGAGGACATGCTCAATACAGTGGTGCGGCAGATCGCCTTCTATACGTTTGAGCGCCGCGTCCACACGGCGCGCCGGCAGGGCGAGCTCAAGACCGAGGAAATCAACCAGATCTGGCTCGAGGTGCAGAAGGAATCGCTGGGCGACGCCATCATCCAGAACGAAGGCTATGACATCTTCTGGGCCTATATCCCCCACTTCATCCACTCGCCATTCTACGTCTATGCCTATGCGTTTGGTGACTGCCTTGTGAACTCGCTCTACGCACAGTATGAGAAAGCCAATGAGGGCTTTGCGGAGCGCTATTTTGAGCTGCTCAAGGCCGGGGGAAGCAAGCATCATTCCGAACTGCTGGCGCCGTTCGGGCTGGACGCCAAGGATCCCCAATTCTGGTCGCTGGGCCTGTCGATGATCGAGGGGCTGATCGACGAGCTGGAAGCAACTTCGCCGTAGCGCGACTTTCGGCTGATAGACTTTGAGAGCACTGGACTAACGAGGACGACATGGCCACTAAGCACCGCCCCGAACACCACGCCGAGCTGCAGGTGGAATCGCCGATGGACTACGCCCAGCACGAAGCCACCTACAATGGCTTCCTTACCGCCGTTAAGTGGTCGATCATCGGCCTGGCCGTTACCGTGGCCATCCTCTACTTCCTCATCAATCCCTGATCGCACCGCGCATACAGGCACTTGAATCGAGCCTGTCCGTCGGGCAGGCGGGCAGGAGACATCAATGAAAATTGCGATCGTCCGCGAGCGTTCCGAGGGAGAGAACCGCGTCGCGGCGACCCCCGAAACGGTGGGCAAGCTGATTGCGCTGGGCGCCAGCGTGTCGGTGGAAAAGGGTGCGGGGCTGGGCTCGCGCATTCTCGACAAGGACTATACAGCGGCCGGCGCGACCATTGCGGCCAGCGCCGACGCGGCGCTCAAGGGCGCCGACGTGGTGCTGACCGTGCGTCGCCCCACCGCCGGGTCGCTGGCCGGCGTCAACAAGGGCGCCCTGGTGATCGGCGCGCTCGACCCCTATGGCAATGACAAGGACGTGGCCGCGCTGGCCAAGGCCGGCGTTACTGCCGTTTCCATGGAATTCATGCCGCGCATCACCCGTGCGCAGGTGATGGATATTCTCTCGAGCCAGGCGAACCTGGCCGGCTATCAGGGCGTCATCGAAGCCGCTGCCGAGTTCGACCGCGCCTTCCCGATGATGATGACGGCCGCCGGCACCGTTCGTCCGGCTAAGGCCTTCGTGATGGGTGCTGGCGTGGCAGGCCTCCAGGCCATCGCCACGGCCAAGCGCCTGGGCGCGGTGGTCTCGGCCACGGACGTGCGCCCGGCGGCCAAGGAGCAGGTCGAGTCGCTGGGCGGCAAGTTCATCGCCGTCGAGGACGACGAATTCAAGCAGGCCGAGACCGCCGGCGGCTATGCCAAGCAGATGAGCGCCGAATACCAGGCCAAGCAGGCCGAGCTCACCGCAACCCATATCGCCAAGCAGGACATCGTCATCACCACCGCCCTGATCCCGGGGCGCCCGGCGCCGCGGCTGATCACCAAGGCGATGGTCGAGTCCATGGCGCCCGGTTCGGTCATTGTCGATCTGGCAGCCGAACGTGGCGGCAATGTCGAGCTGACAGTGCCCGGCAAGGTCATCGAGCATAACGGCGTCAAGATCGTCGGCTACACCAACGTCCAGGGTCGCATTCCGACCACGGCCAGCCAGCTTTACGCCAGAAATCTGCTGGCGTTCCTGACGACGCTGATCGATGCCAAGGCCAAGGCCCTCGCCATCAACTGGGACGACGAACTGGTCAAGGCGACCGTGCTGACGCGTGACGGCAAGGTGGTGCATCCCAACTTCGTGACGGCCGCTCCGGTGGCGGAGTCCAAGCCGGTTGCCGTCGCCAAATCCGCGCCGAAGGCGCCCGCCAAGACGGTTGAAGCGAAGTCCGCCCCGGCCAAGACAGGTGCAGCTTCGGCGACCCCGGCGAAAAAGCCGGCCGCCAAGAAGACCGAAGTGGCCGCCATGGCCGATACGCCCAAGAAGGCGGCCGCCGGCGTCGAGCAATCGATCCCCGCTGCTGCCGAACCTGCGCCGACACCGGCCAAGCGCACAGCCACCAAGAAAGCCGCAGCCGTGATGGACGCGGCCGCAGCCGCCTCGCCGGCCAAGAAAGCCGCGCCGAAAAAGCCTGCTGCAGCCAAGCCGGCGACAGTCGCCTCGGAGACGACGGCCAAGAAACCTGCCGCTAAGAAGCCGGCAGCCGCCAAGAAGCCCGCAGCACCCAAGGGAGCCCAGTAAATGGAAGCCACGGCAGAACAGACCGCGGATGTGATCGCGGCGGCCGCGCATGCGGCTATCGGGGGCGCCATCGACCCCTTCACTTTCCGCCTCGCCATTTTCGTGCTGGCGATCTTTGTGGGCTATTTCGTCGTCTGGTCGGTGACCCCGGCGCTGCATACGCCGTTGATGAGCGTCACCAACGCCATCTCCTCGGTGATCGTGGTCGGCGCCCTGCTGGCCGTCGGCGTGCAGCTGGCGACTGATGCGAGCTGGATCTCCAAGGTATTCGGCTTCATCGCGCTGGTCTTTGCATCAGTCAACATCTTCGGCGGGTTCCTCGTCACCCAGCGCATGCTGGCAATGTACAAGAAGAAGGGCTAACGCCGATGATCTCTGCAGATATCGCAGCGCTGCTCTATCTCGTCTCCGGCGTCCTGTTCATCCTGGCGCTGCGCGGGCTTTCGAGCCCCCGGTCCTCGCGCCAGGGCAACACCTTCGGCATGGTGGGCATGGGGATTGCCATCGTCACCACGCTGGCCGTTGCCGCGCCCTCCGACTGGGTCAGTTGGGTGCTGATTATCGGTGGCATCGGCATCGGTGGCGGCATCGGCGCCTATATGGCCCGCACCGTCAAGATGACCGACATGCCGCAACTGGTGGCCGCCTTCCACTCGTTGGTGGGTCTCGCTGCCGTGTTCGTGGCCGCCGCGGCGCTCTATGCCCCGGAAGCCTTCGGCATCGGCGTGCCCGGTGACATCCACGCGCAGGCGCTGATCGAAATGTCGATCGGCGTGGCCATCGGCGCCTTCACCTTTACCGGCTCAGTCATCGCTTTTGCCAAGCTCAACGGCAATATGAGCGGCAAGCCGATCATCCTGCCGGCGCGCCACGCCATCCATATCGTCATGGGCGTGGCCATCGTGCTGCTGGTCTGGGCCTTCACCACCTCGGCCGATCCGTGGCTGTTCTGGGCCATCACCATCCTGGCGCTGGTGCTGGGCGGGCTGATGATCATCCCGATCGGCGGCGCGGATATGCCGGTGGTTGTGTCGATGCTCAACTCCTATTCGGGCTGGGCCGCCGCAGGCATCGGCTTCACGCTGGGTAATACCGCGCTGATCATTACCGGCGCATTGGTGGGCAGCTCGGGCGCGATCCTGAGCTACATCATGTGCAAGGCGATGAACCGCAGCTTTATCTCGGTGATCCTGGGCGGCTTTGGCGGCGACAGCGCTTCGGCGGCTGCCGCTGGCGAAGACGATCGTCCGGTCAAGCAGGGCGCGGCGGAAGACGCGGCGTTCCTGATGAAGAATGCGGGCAAGGTCATCATCGTGCCGGGTTACGGCATGGCCGTGGCGCAGGCGCAGCATGCTTTGCGCGAAATGGCCGACCTGCTCAAGGCGGAAGGCGTCACCGTCAAATATGCCATCCATCCGGTGGCCGGCCGCATGCCCGGGCATATGAACGTGCTGCTGGCGGAAGCCAACGTGCCCTATGACGAAGTGTTCGAGCTGGAGGACATCAATTCCGAGTTCGCCCAGTCCGACGTCGCCTTCGTCATCGGCGCCAATGACGTGACCAACCCGTCGGCCAAGACCGACAAGACCTCGCCGATCTACGGCATGCCTGTCCTCAACGTCGAGGATGCGGGCACGGTGCTGTTCATCAAGCGCGGCATGGCGGCCGGCTATGCGGGCGTGCAGAACGAGCTGTTCTTCCGCGACAATACGATGATGCTGTTCGGTGACGCCAAGAAGGTCACGGAGGATATCGTCAAGTCGCTCGGGCACTGATCGATATGGGAACGGGGGCACGCAAGTGACCTCCGTTCTGCTTTCCTATCTCGTCACCTGCATCGCCATCGAGCTGACGCCGGGGCCGAACATGGCCTATCTGGCTGTGCTCAGCGCCGAGCGGGGCCGGACGGCCGGCTTGTTTGCGGTGGCTGGTGTTGCGCTGGGGCTTGCCCTGCTCGGCGCGCTGGCGAGTTTTGGTGTGGGCGAGGCCATTGCCGGCCAACCGTGGCTCTACGAGACCCTGCGCTGGGCGGGCATCGCCTATCTGGTCTATCTTGCCTATGATGCGTGGGCCGATGCGCAGCGGCCGGTCGAGATACTCGATCCGTCGCAACTTGGCTGGCGCTCGTTCCGGCGCGGGCTGGTCAACAACCTGCTCAATCCCAAGGCCGCCTTGTTCTACATCACCGTTGCGCCGAGCTTCGTCGTCGCGGGGCAGGCGGCGCTGCCGCAGACAGTGCTGCTCGGCGCGTTATTTGTCGCGGTGGCGACGGCGATCCATGCCGGCGTCGTGTTGCTGGCAGGTTCCCTGCGGCCGCTGCTCACGCAGGCCGCCAGCCGGCGCTTTCTGGGTGCCACATTTGCCGTTCTGCTGCTGGTGGTGGCGGTCTGGGTCGGCTTCTCCACCGCCCGTCAGTAGTGCGGGGGCGGAGGCTCGGTGGCCGGGTCCGCGATATGCACGCCCGAGCGCACCTGCTGCTCCACCGTGTCGAGCTTGCGCGTCAGCAGGTCGATCTGCCGCCATTGGGCGGTGATGGTGGCGTTGAGCTCCTCGATGGTCTGGTCCTGAAAGGCGATGCGCGTTTCCAGGGCCTCGAGGCGTTCCGCGAAGGCTTGCAGGTCGGTCATGGCGGGCTCCGTTTCAGGTGGTTCTAGCGCAAGCAAGCTGCTTCGCCCAGCGCGGCGGGCTTGACGTATGCGGAACCCTTTGGCCTTCCGGATTGTTGCTTTGTCAGGCAATAGCAAGGCGGGAGCCGACAATGGCGACCAGCGCGACAGTTTCGAAATCATTCCTCAGCGCTTTCGATGTCGATCGGCACGATGGGCTGGGGCTCGTGCTCAGCGCGGCATTGCCGCTGGCAGTGTTTGTCATCGCCAATGGTCTTGCCGAGCTCAATGGCATGCTGCCGCTGTTCTTCTCGCCGCTGGGCCTGCCGGGCTGGGCGGGGGCAGTGCTGCATCTGGGGGCATTGCCGCTGTTTGGCGCAGCGCGCTGGATGGTGGCCGATCGCGGCGCGGACGGCCGGCACGCGGGCTGGTGGATCGTGGCCCTGATGGCCGGCATGATCGGCTTTCCGTTCCTTGTGGCGCCGCTCGATTCCCTGATGCTCAGCCTTGTTGCCTTCGTCCTGCTGGTGGTGGGGATGGGCGCCACGGCGCGCGTCGCCGCTGTCGAACCCCGGGCGGCGCTGGTGATGATGCCCGGATTGGCCTGGATGGGTGTCAGCGCCTTTGTGGGCCTCAGCTTTGTGGCCGCGTGGACGCCGCCCTTTGCGGTAACCAACAGCCAGGGCGGGGCCTAGTTACCTCGGGGTGCGTTCTTGCGGCGCGCGCTGTTCCGCGCCATGTGACGCAAGACATATTTTCCCTGGGAACCCCGCCATGGCCAAACTGCTCAAGATCGATGTGTTCACCGATGTGGTCTGCCCCTGGTGCCTGGTCGGTTCGGCGCGCCTCGACAAGGCCATTGCTGATCTTCCTGATGACATTGAGGTGGTGGTGGAGAACCATCCCTTCTATCTCGATCCGAATACGCCGACCGACGGTGTCGATGTGGCAGAGATGCTGCGCGAAAAATACGGCCGCGACCCCAGGGAGATGTGGGCAAGGGTCGAAGGCGAGGCAAAGAAGGCGGGGATCGACCTCGACCTCAGCCAGCAACCGCGCATGTTCCCGACCAAAAAAGTGCACACGATCACGCGGCTGGCCAAGCCGCTGGGCATCCAGCACGAATTGGCCAATGCCATCGCCAATGCTTATTTCCTCGAGCATCGGCAGATCAACGATGACAATGTGCTGGCCGATATCGCCGTGGAATATGGCTTCGACCGCGGCGACGCCCTCGACGCGATGAATGACGAGAACGAGCTTGCGATCACCGAGCAGTTGGCCAGTGACGCTGCCGCGCAGGGCATTCGCGGCGTGCCGTTCTTCGTGTTCGGCGAGAAATATGCGCTGTCGGGCGCGCAGCCTGACGAAGTGTTCGAGCGCGCGCTGCAGCAGACGATTGCCGAGCTTTAGCAACCTCGCTTGCGCACATCGTCGTTCCCGCGAAGGCGGGAATCCATCGTGGGCATAAAGAGTAGATTCCCGCCTTCGCGGGAATGACTTTGTGGGGTATCAGGAAGGCCGTCCAAGAGGTCCGCCCGTGAAGCTCCTGCGTCGCATTGCCATCACCCTGCTTGTCCTCGTCGTCGTGGCCTATGCCGGGGCGGTGGGCTACATGTATTTCAACCAGCGCGCGCTGCAGTATGACGCCAAGGGACCCGTAACCCCGCTGGCCGAGACGGCGCTTGATGGCGCCCAGGACATCGCGGTCCCCTCGGGCGATGGCGTGATCAATGGCTGGTACCAGCCGCCACGCGCGGGGATGCCGCTCATTGTCTACTACAAGGGCAATTCGGGCAGCTTCACCAAGGAGCATGAGCGCTACGCGCAGTTCGTCGCCGACGGCTATGGCTTCGTCGCCTTCGATTATCGCGGCTTTCCGGCTTCGCCCGGCAGCGTCAGCCAGGCGGGAATTCTCGAAGATGCCACCACCATGTTCGACTGGGCGGCGGCCAAGGGCTTTCCCCTCGTCATCTGGGGGCGCTCGCTGGGTTCGGGGCCATCCACCTATGTGGCCAGCCTGCGCGACGCCGAGGCGCTGCTGCTCGAGACGCCGTTCCTGTCGGCGCTGACGGTCGCCTGGGAACGCTACCCCTTCCTGCCGGTGGGCCTCGTCATGCAGGACCAGTTTCCGGTCAATGAGTGGATCTCGGACGTTGCCGAGCCGGTGCTGGTGGCGCATGGCACGGCTGACGTGACCATCGGGGTCAGCAATGGCGAGCGCCTCCATGCCCTGGCGCCCAACAAGGATGAACTCTGGATCGAGCCCGGCGCCGGCCATAGCGACCTGTGGGATCGCGACATCTGGAGCCATGCCGCGCCGTTCTTTGAACGGGCGATGGCCGCCCGGTGAGCAAAACCATCGCCAAGGGCATGTCGGCCCGCCGGACGGCCATTGTCGGCGGCCTGATGGTTGCCACCGGTCCGCTCAGTCTGACCCTCTACGCGCCCGCGCTGCCGACGCTGGTGGTCGATCTGGGCACGACCGATGCCGGCAGCAAGCTGACGCTGACCGTCTACTTCGCCGCCTTCGCGCTGGCACAACTGATCTGCGGCCCGCTGTCGGACCGCTACGGTCGGCGGAGCGTTGGCATAGCCTTCTTCGCCATCTATGTGCTGGGCAGCCTGCTTTCGGCGATGGCGCCCACACTGGAAGTGTTGTTCCTCGGTCGCTTCATCCAGGGTTTCGGCGTGTCGGCGGGTGTCGCGCTGTCACGCGCCATGGTGCGCGACCAGTTCGTGGGCAGCGAAGCCATCCGCATCCTGACGCTGATCAACCTCATCCTGACGGTGACGCCGGCCGTGGCGCCGACCTTGGGCAGCCTGATCCTGTTGCTCGGATCCTGGCACTACATGTTCGTTGTCATGGCGGGCTTTGGGCTGGCCATTGTCGCCCTGCTGGCCACCAGCGCGAGGGAAACGCTGCCCGAGAACGCGCGCGTGCCGTTCCGACCGGCAGTGATCGTCGGCAATTATGGTCGGTTGCTCGCATCGCCGGAATTCCTGTTTCCGTCGCTGCTGCTGGGCCTGGCCTTCAGCGGCTTTCATGGCTTTACGGCGTTGCTGCCGTTTGTGCTGATCGATGGGCTGGGCCTCACGCCTTTTCAGTATGCCATGGCCATGCTGGTGCAGACGGCGTCGTTCATCGTCGGAAATCTGGTCGCGGGTTATTTCTCGACGCGCATCGGCGGCGACAGGCTGATGATGATCGGCCTTGCACTGTTCGGGCTCAGCGGTGTGGGGTTCGGCTTGCTACCGCATTCGTTTGCGGGGTCGGTTGCCGCCATCATGGTGCCGGTCGGCGTATGGATGCTCGGATTGGCCTTCATCAGCCCGGCGGCAACCGCGGCGGCGATGGCTGGCTTCGGCGCCATTGCCGGTGCGGCGGGCGCGCTGACGGGCTTCTTTCAGGTGGGCGGTGGCTTTGCCGGTTCGCTTGCCGCCAGCACCTTGTTTGGCGATGCCCTGACGGCAATGACAATTCAACTGCCGGTGGTGGCGGCGCTGATCATAGGCGTGGCGCTGATCGATCGCCGGCGCCGCTGGGCATAGATCCGACAAACAAAAACGCCGCCCCGAAGGACGGCGTTCTTAAAACTGATGCAAACCGGCGCTTAGGTGCGCGGCATTGCCGCGGCCGGACGGCCGGGCTGGCCGGGACGCGCGGTCGGCGCCGGAGCGGGCAGACCACCTTCGCGCTGCAGGCGCTTGCGCGCCAGCTTGCGGGCGCGACGAACGGCCTCGGCCTTCTGGCGAGCCTTCTTCTCAGAGGGCTTCTCGTAGTAGTTGCGCAGCTTCATCTCGCGGAAGACGCCTTCGCGCTGCAGCTTTTTCTTGAGCGCGCGCAGCGCCTGGTCAACGTTGTTATCGCGAACGACTACTTGCAAAGGTCAACCGCCCTTTCGAAGCTTGGACATGTGGGTTGGATAAGAGCGCCGGAGCCAAAAAGCACCGTCGCCGACCAGCAGAGCCAGTCACCGTGGGCCGCTCTATAGCCCAGCTCTGTGGGCTTGTCCACTGTGCCGATGAGAAAAACCGCGGATTTGGGCCGGACGGCCTTGCCCTGCGGCACCTGGAGCGGAACAGTCGAGCCGGATGATTTTGCCGCCAGGAGGCGAGAATGACAAGCGATCTGGTGCTTCTTCCAGGATTGATCTGCGATGAGCGACTGTGGCGCGACGTGATCGCCGGCCTCGATGCGCGGTCTGTCGTGGCCGACCTGACGCAAGACGACTCGATAGCCGCCATGGCGGCGCGGACCCTGGCGGCGGCACCGGCGCGATTCGCGCTGGCCGGTCTTTCCATGGGCGGCTATGTGGCCTTCGAGATCATGCGGCAGGCGCCAGAGCGGGTGACGCACCTGGCGCTGCTCGATACCTCGGCCCGGCCTGATGACGATGCGCGCAAGGAGACGCGGCGCAAGGGGATCGAGATGGTGGGGCAGGGCAAGTTCATCGGCGTGTCGCGCGGGCTGCTCGGCAGCCTTATCGCGCCCCAGCATATGGGAATGCCGGTCGCCCGTGAGGTGCAGGACATGTCGGAACGGGTGGGGCCGGAGGTCTATAAGCGGCAGCAAGTGGCCATCATGAACCGGGTGGATTCGCGGCCACTGCTGAGTGAGATCGCCGTGCCAACCCTGGTCGGGGTGGGCGAACTGGACAAGATGACGCCGGTGGAGCTGGCCGAGGAGATCGCGTCGGGGATAGCGGGCGCAGACCTGGTGCGCTTTCCGGACAGCGCCCATTTGCCGACGATGGAGAATCCGGGCGCGGTGGTTGAGGCCATGAAAAGGTGGCTGGGGCGGTAGCATCTCTACCTCTCCCCAAAGGGAGAAGTGGAGAAGGGTTTAGCGCCGGACGATCCTGTTCACATGCCCCATCTTCCGACCGGGCCGGGCTTCGGTCTTGCCGTAGAGATGGGGCTGGGTGTTGCCGTCAAGGTCGCCGGGCACCGTGAAGACTTCGTCGCCGACGAGATTTTCCATCACCACATCGGCCATGCGGGCCGGGTCGCCCAGCGGCCAGCCGACGACGGCGCGGATATGCTGCTCGAACTGGTCGGTGAGGCACACCGCCTCGGTCCAGTGGCCCGAATTGTGCACGCGCGGCGCGATCTCGTTGACGACCAGGCTCGGCCGCTCGCCCGGAATGACGAAGAATTCGACGCCGAGCACGCCCACATAGTCCAGCGCCACGACGATCACCTTGGCCAGCATGGCGGCATGCTTTTCGACGCCGGGCGGGATATCGGCGGGCACCGTCGAGGTGAAGAGGATGTGGTGGCGATGCACATTCTCGGCGGCGTCGAAGGCGCGAACCTCGCCGGCCGTGTTGCGGGCGACGACGACGGAGATTTCCTTGTCGAAGGGCATGAAGGCTTCGAGCACCAGCGGCTTGGGCGACAGCTCGGCAAATGCGGTGGCGGCCTCGCCACGCGCGCGGATGACGCGCTGGCCCTTGCCGTCATAGCCCAGGCGGGTGGTCTTGAGCACGGCGGGGAGGCCCAGGGCGTCGATGGCGGCGTCTAGGTCGGCAAGGGTTTCGACGGCGCGATAGGGGGCGACGGGGATGTTCTTGGAGGCGAGGAAGCTCTTCTCGGCGAGCCGGTCCTGCGACACAGCCAGTGCCCTGGCGCCGGGGCGCAGGGGCTTGCGGGCGGCGAGGAACTCGGCGGTGGCGGCCGGCACGTTCTCGAATTCGTAGGTGATGACATCGACCGCGTCGGCAAAGGCGGCGAGGGCTGTCTCGTCGTCATAGGCGGCGACGGTCTTGTGCGGGGTGACCTCGAAGGCGGGGCTGTGGGGGTCGGGGCAGAAGATATGCGTGCGCATGCCCAGCTTGCTGGCCGCCAGGGACAGCATGCGGCCCAGTTGCCCGCCGCCGAGAATGCCGATCATGCTGCCTGCTGGCAGCGGCGCGATGTCGTCAGCCAAGGTCTACTCGGTGTCTGCGGGAAAAAGCGGGACGGAAGCGGTCTGGCGGGCGCGATAGGCATCGAGCCGATCGGCTAGGTCGTCATCCGAGAGCGCCAGCACGGCCGCCGCGATCAGCGCGGCATTGATGGCGCCGGGTTCGCCGATGGCCAGCGTGCCGACGGGAATGCCGCCGGGCATCTGGACGATGGAGAGCAGGCTATCCTGCCCGTTGAGCGCCTTGGATTTGACCGGCACGCCGAAGACCGGCAGCGGCGTCATCGAGGCAATCATGCCGGGCAGGTGGGCAGCGCCGCCGGCTCCGGCAATGATGACCTTGAAGCCCTCGGCGCGCGCATTGGTGGCGAAATCGACCAGTCGTTCGGGGGTGCGGTGGGCGGAGACGATTCGCGCCTCATATTCCACCTCCAGCGCCTCAAGCGTTTCGGCGGCGAGACGCATGGTGGGCCAGTCGGACTGGCTGCCCATGACGATGGCGACGGGTGGTTTTGTGAGCACGGCCGATTCCCCTATCGGTCTCAAGCAAAGCGCGGAACTAGCCTAATTGTCGCCACAACTCAAGGCGGCTGGAGCCCTCAGGCGATGATGTCGGGCAGCAGAATGTTCTCGAGTTGAACGATGCGATCCTTGAGCGCGAGCTTGCGCTTCTTGAGGCGCTGGATCAGCATCCGATCGGCCACGTGCGACTGCGTCAGCGTGTCGATCGCCGCGTTGAGATCGCTGTGTTCCTGGCGCTTGGTGGCCAGTTCCAGACCCAGGCTGGCTTCCTGTTCCTTGGTGAGCGAAAGCATCGATATCCGCGTGCCCCTAACGCTTGCGCCGTTACCTCTGGTTAACTGATCACGGGGAGTTTTGCACCAGATTTCCAGAGGGCCCCCAAAGGCAGTCGACAAGTCGTGAATTATTTGTGACGATCAATCCGTCCACATAGGCTTTCAAGGAGTTGTTATGACGACTGAAGGGCATATCGCGGCGCTCGAACGGCGCCACCAGGAGTTGGACCGCCAGATCCAGGCCGAACTGCAGAGTACCCGGCACGACGATCTGATGGTCAGTGCGCTGAAGCGCAAAAAACTCGAAGTGAAGGACGAACTCTACAAGTACACCACGACGACCCAGTAAAGCGGCGCAGATTTATCCCCTTGGGGAATGAAGGGTCACAGCATTTGCTGCGGCCCTTTTTTGTTGTCTCACGCGCCCCAGAACACACCCATGGCGCCCTTCCAGATCAGGTAGAGCGACAGCAGGAAGACCAGCCAATAGGCGATGCGGTAGAACCACTTCATGGAGATGCGGCGCACCAGGACTATGCCGACCAGCACCCCGGCAATGCCGACCGGGATCAGCGCTGCCGACAGCTGCAGGTTGCCGACATTGAGCTGGCCCAGGAAGAAATAGGGGATCAGCTTGGCGGTATTGACGATGGCGAAGAATACCGAAGTGGTGCCGGCATAGACCGCCGGGGTCAGGCGCTGCGGCAGCACGTAGATCTGGAACGGCGGGCCGCCGGTATGGCTGATGAAACTGGTGAAGCCGGCAAAGCCGCCCCAGAATATTCCCCAAGGCCTTGAGGGGTGGAGCCCCTCGAGCTTCTTGCGCAGCGGCAGGATGGCGTCGAGGATGAAGAGCAGCGTCACCACGCCGACGAAGAGCAGCACGGCATCGTCGGACACGAAGGCCCAGAGCACCCAGCCAATGATGGTGCCGACGGCGGCGCCGGGCAGCATGATGCGCAGGATGCGCCAATCCACTTCCTTGCGATAGGTCCAGACGGCAAAGGCATCCATGGCCAGCAAGACCGGCAGCATCATGCCGGCGGCGTCACGGGCCGGCATGACCAGGCTGAGCAGGGGCACGCCCACCATGCCGAGGCTGCCAAGCAGCCCGGCCTTGGACAGGCCGACAATGAGCACCGCGATCACGGCGATCGTGACGAAATAGGGATCGAAGATGGGCATGGGGAAAGTCCGGGGAAGGTCGTACTACTCGGTACGCTTCGGTGCCGGCTTGTCAACTGGAATGGTAGGCTTATCGGCGCGCATGGCTTCGTCGAGCAGGCCCATCGAATGGCGCACCATGCCGACATAGGCGTCCTCGTCATGGCGGACCGCGAAGCTGTCCTCCAGCAGCTGGTTGTCGTGCCGCTCGAAGGCCTGGGCCATGTGCATGGCGTCGATGGGGGCCACGCCGAGCTGGGTCAGCACCTTGGCGCCCAGGCTGACAGCGGAGAGGAAGGTCTCGCGCTCGAATATCTCCACACCCAGCGCCATCAGTTCATGGGCATGGCCGCGATCGATGGCGCGGGAGGCGACTGGCACATTTGGGAAATGGCGGCGCAGCGTGCGGGCAATGCCGAGGATACGATCGCGCCCGCCGACGGCGATGACCACCAGGTCGGCCTGTTCCACGCCCGCGGCATGCAACAGCGCCAGCCGCGATGCATCGCCATAGAAGACCTTGACGCCGAATTTGCGCACCAGCTCGATCTGGGCGGCATCGTCGTCGATCAGGGTCATGTCGAAGCCCTGGGCACGCAGCATGCGCGTGATGATCTGGCCGAAGCGGCCATAGCCCAGGACGACGATGTTGCGATGCTCGTCGATAGGATCGTGCGGACGCGCGGTCCGGGCATCGAGGCGCGGCGCGACGAGCCGGTCGAAGGCCAGCAGCAGCAGGGGCGTCGTGGCCATGGACAGGGCCACGGCGACCGCCAGCATGGCATGGTCGTCTGCGCTCATTGCGCCCACGCGCTCGGCAAACTGGAAGATGACGAAGGCAAACTCGCCGGCCTGGCTGAGGAGGATGGCCACAAGCAGCCGGTCGGCCAGGTGCATGCGGAAGATGCTGGTCAGCGTGAACAGCACGGCGATCTTGATGCCGACAAAGCCGATGACGAGAGCCGCCAGCCGCAGAGGCTCGGACCAGAGCACGTCAAAGGCGATCGACATGCCCACCGAAATGAAGAACAGGCCCAGCAGCAGCCCCTTGAATGGTTCCAGGTTGCTTTCAAGCTCGTGACGATACTCGCTGTCGGCCAGCAAAACGCCGCCGATGAAGGCGCCGAGCGCGGGCGAGAAGCCATTTACCTGCGCCAGCAGGGCTGTGCCGAAGACCATGGCAAGGCCGAGTGCGGTGAAGGCTTCGTGCACACCGGTGCGGGCGACGAAGCCCAGCAGTGGCCGAACCAGGTAGCGCCCGGCAATGACAGCGGTAATGAAGACACTCACGATGATGAGCGGCGTGATCCAGTCGAGCGGATCGGCCATGGCCTCGACCGCTTCGGTGACTTCGAGGTCGAGCGCGCCGGAAGACATGGCGAGCAGCGGAATTGCGGCCAGGATCGGGATCACCGAAACGTCCTGCACCAGCAGCACTGCCAGGCTGGCGCGGCCGGCATCGGTTCTGGTGATGTCGCGTTGCTGCGCCGACTGGATGGCAATCGCGGTGGACGACATGGACAGGGCCAGCGCGATAATGATGGCCAGATTGGTCGCGAAGCCGGCCAGGACAAGCGTCAGGGCGATGACGACCGAGGTCGCCACCATCTGGGTCACGCCCAGGCCCAGCACCTTGTGGCGCATGCGCCAGAGTTCGCTGGGCTGTAGTTCGAGGCCGATCAGGAACAGCATCATGACGATGCCGAAATCGGCGATCTGGTGGATAATGTCGCTGTCGGAGACGAGGCCCAGGCCAAAGGGGCCGATCAGCACCCCGGCGGCGAGGTAACCCAAGACGGTGCCGAGGCCGGCCGCCTTGGCAAGCGGCACCAGCGCAACGCTGGTTGCGAGAATAACGAAAATGGCCAGCAGGATGTTGTTTTCCATTCCGCTGGCCAGATTATCCTAGTTGTCGGAATCGCTCTTGAGCGACTTGAGCTTGGCGAACACGGAGTCGGCATCGAAATCGTTCTGTGCCTGCTCGGGGCGATGGTCGTTGGCGGCGAACTCGTTCTCTTCGCCTTCGACATGGCCGCGGGTGCCGGAACGAGCCAGGGCTTCCTCGGCGGTCATCAGCATGGTGCCCTCGGCCGGCTCATCGACGCCCGGGCCGCCCTTGCTGGCGCGCTTGACCTCGAGGTCGAGGTCGATCTGGCTGCACAGGCCCAGCGTGACCGGATCCATTGCGGCGAGGTTGGCCGAATTCCAGTGGGTCGATTCGCGCACCGAATCGATGGTCGACTTGGTGGTGCCGACCAGGCGCATGATCTGCGCGTCCTTGAGCTCGGGATGGTTGCGCACCAGCCACTTGATGGCGTTGGGGCGTTCATTGCGGCGCGAAATCGGGGTGTAGCGCGGGCCCTTGCGCTTGGCAGCGGCAACGCGAACCTTGGGCTCGCTGAGCTTCATGCGATAATTGGGATCGGCCTCGGCCTTCTCGATTTCCTCGCGGGTCAGTTGCCCGTTCTGGATCGGGTTGACGCCCATGATGCCGCCGGCGACGTCGCCATCGGCAATGCCCTGAACTTCCAGCGGGTGCAGCGTGCAGAAGGCAGCGATCTGCTCGAACGACAGCGCAGTGTTGTCGACGAGCCAGACAGCGGTCGCCTTTGGCATCAACAGGGGCTGGGTCATGATAAATCTCTCCTGCAGGCGCGGCCGGTTTTCCTCCGGACCGCTCCGCCTCTTTGCTTCATGCTGAGGGGGAACAAAGCACAATATATGGGGTCAGGGGCCGATCCGCAATGGCGATGTGGTCTATTCCCCCTCTCCAAAGCCGGTGACCAGCACGATTTTGCCGACATGGCCGCGCGCTTCCATGGCGCGATGGGCATCGGCGGCCTGCGCCAGGGGGAAGGCGGTGACCGCGGGCTTCACGAAACCGGGCTGCGACAGGGCTGGCAGCAGGTCGGCGCGGATGCGGTCGGCAATGGCCGCCTTGGTGGCTGATGTCTGCGGGCGCAGCGTCGAGCCCGAAAGCGTCAATTGCTTGGCCATGATGGTGCGCAGCGAGAGGTTGGCGCTGGCGCCGTCGAGGGTCGAGACCTGCACGATGTGACCTGACCGGGCCGAGGCGGCGATGTTGCGCTCGGCCATGGTCCCGCCGATGATATCAACGACGCGGTCGACGCCCTTGCCGTCGGTCAGCGCCATTACGCGCTCGACCAGGTCCTCGCTGGGGTGATCGATGGTCGCCACGGCGCCGAGACGACGGGCATAATCGGCCTTGGCGGCTGAGGACACCACGCCGATGGCTCGCGCCCCGAGCATGGTGGCGATCTGGATGGCCGCGCCGCCAATACCCCCGGCGGCACCGTGGACCAGTACCGACATGCCCGGCTCCAGTCCGGCGCGCATGACAAGCGTCTGGGTGATGGTGAACCAGGTTTCTGGCAAGGCTGCCGCCTCGACCAGCGTCCAGCCCGGGGGGGTGGGGAGCACCTGGCCGGATGGCACCGCCGCATAGTCGGCATAGCCGCCGCCATTGGTCAGGGCCATGACGCGGTCGCCGACCTGCCAGCCGGTGACATCGCTGCCAAGCGCTACGATTTCTCCGGCGATCTCGAGACCCAGCAAGGGGGAGGCGCCGGGTGGCGGATCGTAGTGGCCGCGACGCTGGGCCAGGTCGGGCCCGTTGACGCCAGCGGCGGCGACGCGGATCAGCACGTCATTGGCGCCGCAGCCGGGCACGGGGCATTGGTGCGTGGCGAGAACGTCGGGATCGCCGGGGCGGGTGATGGCGATGGCCTGCATATGGGTCGGTATCATGCAGGCATGCTGATCGAAGCCGATTTGCTCCGCAAGTCTTTGGCGCTAATGTCGCCGTTCAATGCTGGCACGGAGGCTCACAATGTTCGACGAAGAGATCAAGAAGCCCAAGGCCCATGAGGTCGGCATGTCCATCGACACCATGTCGGTGGAGGAGCTCAACGAGCGCATCGGCCTGCTCGAGGCCGAGATCGCCCGGCTGCGGGTTGCCATCGCGGCACGCGACGCCACGCGCAAGGCCGCCGACGCCGCGTTCAAGCTGTAGCGATGGCCGGGGCGCTCAGCGGCCAGCCGGTTTGACGGAGCCGTCGCCCATCACGGCTGACAGGTCCGATTGCGGCGCGGTGGTGGTCTCGCGCGGCGGATCGGGCTGGGGATTAAAGCCCTTAGTATCGCCGGGATGAACGAAGCCGTTGCCGGCCTTGACGGCGGGCAGCAGGTCGGCGCCATAGCCATCGGTGGTTGAGATTACCATGAGCGCGACCAGCAGGCCGGCAGCTGCTCCAGCAGAAATGGTGGTCATCTTGCCTCTCCACATTGGCGGAATGTCAATATGGGCAGCAGACACCAGGCCGCCTGCATGACGGCGGAACGGCACATTCATCAATTGTTCACCAAATCGCGCCGGTTAGGCTTAACGGCTGGTTGACGTTGCAGCGGCCGGCCGACAGGCTAACGTCGAGCACCAAATTGTCCTAGGGGAGAGCGGACGATGCTGACGGAGCGGGATGTCGTGCTGGAGGGCGTGAGGCCGCTGGATCTCGAACAGCTGCAGCTGCTGGCGGAGGGCCATTCAGCCACCGCATCGGACCAGCAACTGGCGCGGATCGAGGCCAAGGGATGGCTCGAGACATTTAATGGTATCCACCTGATCACCATCACCGGACGGGCGCTGCTGGAACGGCCGCCACACCGGCGCGGCTGAGCCTGGAAAGACGTAGTCAACAGGTCGGCAAGCGGCAGGGTTAAGAAATCGACTCTCGTTAACCTGCAATTAATCTCTGCGCGGTAACCTTGCATTATTCAGATTGTTCTGGATTTTGCAGAGTGGTTTCTCCCTCTGTTTGACGCCTCCCTGTTAACTTCGAGAGCGGTTCTTACCGCTCTTTTTTCTTTTCCGGGGGGCATTTGGCCCCGGTATAGCCCTGATTTTAAAGCTCCTTTCAGCTTGATCGCGCACAAGGGATGACGCCCCGGCCTATTGCGCCTAGCATATGGGCCAGGAGGAGCATGGCTTGACGGATGTGAAAGAGACCGGATCGGCAATCGCCATCGGGCCACGTATCGTGGCATCGGGCGGCTTTGACCTGCTCTATCGCGAGGGCATGGGGCTGATCGAGGATGTCGCGTCCTATCTCGATGGCGAGGGGCGCAGCGAAAGCCGCATCCTCGGCCGCGAAGCCTCGTTCCTCTACGCTACCGAATCCATGCGTCTGACCACGCGGCTGATGCAGCTGGCCTCCTGGCTGCTGCTGCAGCGCGCGGTCAATGAGGGCGAGATATCGAAAGAAAATGCCCGCTCCGAAAAGGAGAAGGTCAAATTCTCGGCGACGCCATCGGAACGCGGCGGCCCGGGCTATGATCAGCTTCCCGAAGCCCTGCGCATCTATATCGACAAGGGCGACCGCCTGTTCGACCGGGTGATGCAGTTTGACACGCTGGAGCGCGGCAAGATGCCGGAGCTCGATTCCGCCGCGGCTAATGGCATTGCCGACCAGTTGGCGCGGCTCAAGGCGGCGTTCGGGCGGGCCTAAACCTTGAGCTGTTCCAGGCCCGGGGCCGTGAATGCGACCGCGACTTCGGTGATGTCGTAGGTCGTTACCCCGGCCACCATGAAGGGGTCGGTCGCAACCAGCGCCTCGATGCCCGCCCTGTCGCCCTTGGCCAGGATAAAGCCGCCGGTGCGGGGCACCTTGCGGCCCGAGGCCAGAAATGTACCGCTGGCATAGCCGGCCTTGATCCAGTCCATATGGGCGGGCACGTGCCTGTCGACCTCCTCAAGCGGGGCGATGTAGGTCAGTGTCAGGATGAACATGGCTGCCTCCGGCGGGTTGGTACGAAAAAGCCCGGCGCGATGGCCGGGCTTTTCGAATTCATAACGGGATGGCTTAGATGCCAAGGCCCTTGAAGCGCTCCTTGAAGCGCGAGACGCGACCGCCGCGGTCGAGCAGCTGGCCCGTGCCGCCGGTCCAGGCCGGGTGCGTCTTGGGATCGATGTCCAGCTGAAGGGTGTCGCCTTCCTTGCCGTAGGTCGAACGGGTCTGGTACTTGGTGCCGTCGGTCATCACCACATTGATCATGTGGTAGTCCGGATGGGTATCTGCCTTCATCGGTGTCGCCTCAAATCAAACGGGCGCCGAGGCGCCCGGAGAGCAGTTAAACTGGGTGTTGGCGGCTTCATACAGAAAGCCCGGCCGCTCCGCAAGGGCGCGGGCGCGGCAATTTCACACCGGGGAGGCTGTTGCCGCCTTCGCGGTCACGGCCTATATCGGAGCCTCAAGCGCGGCCGGTCAGTCCGGTCCCCAAGCAGTGTGGCATGACCGAGCGATGACAGACCAGGCCGTCCCGGTTCAGGCCGATCCCGATAAGATGATGGCTACTCCAGTGGTCAGCCCCCGCAAGCTGCAGCCGCTGCGCAAGCTCGTGCCGTTCATGCTGCGCTATCCCTGGCAGCTCGGGCTGACCGTTGCGTTCCTGCTGATCTCCACCGTCGCGTCGCTGGCCATCCCCGCCCTGCTGGGCGGCGCCATCGACCAGGGGTTCGTCGCACAGAATCTTGAGAATGTCGGCCGCTATGGCTGGCTGATCATCGCGGTGGCAGCGATCATGGCGGTGGCGAGCGGGGCGCGCTTCTATTTCATCTCGGTCATTGGCGAGCGGGTGCTGGCCGATCTGCGCCAGGCGGTGTTCGCACATCTGCTGCGCCTCGATGCGCGCTATTTCGATACCCATCGGGTGGGCGAGCTGACCAGCCGGCTCAATGGCGACGTGGCGATGATCCGCGGCGCAGTGGGCTCGAGCTTCTCGCTGGCTTTGCGGTCCACGGTGACCATTGTCGGGGCGCTGGTGATGATGCTGCTGACCAGCCCCATCCTGACGCTGGCGGTGGTCGTGGCGGCGCCCGCGATCCTCTTTCCGGTCATCACCTTCGCCCGGCGCCTGCGCGGCATGTCGCGCAAGACGCAGGACGCCCTGGCCGATCTCAGCGCCATGGCCACCGAAATGCTGGGCGCCACCCGCACGGTCAAATCGTTCACCCAGGAGCCGGTGCAGGCCGCGCACTATGACGAGCGCAGCGAAGCCAGCTACCGTGCCGAAGTGCGGCGCCTGCTGGCGCGTTCGGTGCTGGTCGGCATGGTGATCTTCCTGGGCACGGCGGCCCTGGTGTTTCTCGTGTGGTGGGGCGCGCGCTCGGTGTTCGAGGGCACGGTCACCGCCGGACAACTGGCGCAGTTCCTGGTCTATGCTTTGATGGCATCGGGCGCGTTGACCAATGTCAGCGAAGTGCTGGGCACGCTGCAATCGGTGGCCGGCGCCACCGAGCGGCTGACCGAAATTCTCGATACCGAGCCGACGATCCGCGAAATCGCCCATCCAGTGGCTCTGCCGGCGCCGGCGTTGGGCACTGTGACGTTCGAAGGGGTGTCGTTTTCCTATGACGGCGCCGAGCCAGTGCTTCAAGGCCTCGATTTTGCCGTCGGTCGCGGCGAGACGGTGGCGCTGGTGGGGGCGTCGGGTTCCGGCAAGTCGACGACGCTGTCGCTGTTGCAGCGTTTCTACGATGTCAGCGGCGGTGTCATCCGCGTCGATGGTATCGACATCCGCGATGTCAGGCTGCGCGAGCTGCGGCAGCGCTTCGCCTATGTCGAGCAGGAGCCGACGATCTTTGCCGGCACGATTGCCGAGAATATCCGCTTCGGCAAACCCGAGGCCAGCCAGGCAGAGGTCGAGGCCGCTGCGCGCGCCGCCCTGGTGCATGATTTCGTCCAGGACCTGCCGCTGGGCTACGATACCATGGTGGGTGAACGCGGCGTGACGCTGTCGGGCGGGCAGAAGCAGCGCCTCGCCATCGCCCGCGCCATCCTCAAGAATGCGCCCATCCTGCTGCTGGACGAAGCGACCAGTGCGCTGGACGCCCAGAGCGAGCGGCTGGTGCAGGTGGCGCTGGAACACCTGATGGAGGGCCGCACCACGCTGGTCATCGCCCACCGGCTGGCGACCATCCGCGACGCCGACAATATCCTCGTGCTCGATGGCGGCCGGGTCATTGACCAGGGCACGCATGACCAGCTGGTGGCCAAGGGCGGCCGCTATGCGGAACTGGCCAAGCTGCAGTTCCGGATGGATGAGCTGGGCTGAAGAGTGGATTCCCGCCTGCGCGGGAATGACGTCGTGAGGGGCGAGAGTGTCTTCTACCCCTCGGTCAGCTTGAACTCGATGCGCCTGTTCCTGCGATAGGCGTCCTCGTTCTCGGCCGGATCGAGCGGAGTGAACTCGCCGAAGCCGGCGGCTACCAGCCGGTTGGGCGAAACCCCCTTGGTCACCAGGTATTGCGCCACCGAGATGGCGCGGGCGGCCGAGAGCTCCCAGTTGGAGGGGAAGCGCTCGTTGGAGATCGGCCTGATGTCGGTGTGGCCATCGATGCGCAAAACCCAGTTGATATCGGGCGGAATCTCGGTCTCGAGCTGCAGGATGGCGTCGGCCAGGGCATCGAGATCGGGCGTGCCTTCGGGTGAAATATCGGCCTTGCCCGGTTCGAACAGCACTTCGGACTGGAAGACGAAACGGTCGCCGACGATGCGCACATCGGCGCGGGCGGCCAGGATATCGCGCAGGCGGCCGAAGAAGTCGGAGCGATAGCGGCTGAGTTCCTGCACGCGCTGGGCCAGTGCCAGGTTGAGGCGGCGACCAAGATCGGCGATCTGGGTCCGCGATTCGGTATCGCGCGCCTCGGAGGCCTCGAGCGCAGCTTCAAGGGCGCCGATCTGGGTGCGCAGGGCCGCCAGCTGCTGATTGAGCAGCGTCACCTGGGCATTGGCCTCGTCGGAAAGTTCCTGGGCAGTCAGCAGATCGTCCTGCAGCCCGGCAATGGTCGCATCCTTGTCGCCCAGCCCGGTGCCGATGCCGGCGAGCTGGCTGCTGAGGGCGGCATTGTCGGCCTGGGCGCTGCCCAAAGTCGCCGACAGGGTGGCGATCTGGGTGGTCAGGTCGTCGGAATTGGCGCGTTCGAGCTGCAGCAGGTCCGTCAGCTCGGCGATCTGGCTGTTGAGCCGGGCCAGCGCGGTGTCACGCCCCTGAATTTCCTGGCCGAGGAAAAACTGGGTCAGCATGAACAGGGACAGCATGAAGATGATGACGAGCAGCAGGCTCGACAGGGCATCGACGAAGCCGGGCCAGTAGTTGGCCTCCTGGCGCCGGCGGGAACGGGCTCCCGGCATGGGTCAGTTCCGCCGCTCGTTGTCGCCCTGCGACAGCACGGCATCGATCAGCTCGCGCAGCTTGCGGTTGGTCTCGCCCTGCTCGTTGATATGCTTGCGCAGGTCGTCCTGCTCGGTGCGGATATGCTTGACCAGGCCATCGATGCCGCGCGCCAGTTCGGCCATGGCGCGGATGGCGTTCTGGCTCGAATTCTGATTCTGCATGCTGTCGCCGAGCTTGTCGAACATGGCCTGCATTTCAGGGCCCCCGGCATTGGCCTGCATGGCGCTGACTGGGTGGTCGAGTTCGGTCATCGAGGTCATCCAGTCCTCGAGATCGGTATAGAAGGCGTTCTGGGCCTGGCTGGTCTGGAGGTCGAGGAAACCCAGGACCAGCGAGCCGGCCAGACCGAAGAGGCTCGACGAAAAGGCCGTGCCCATGCCGCCCAGGGGGGCCGCAAGACCTTCCTTGAGATTGGAGAAGAGGGCGCCGGTATCGGCGGAGGTGACGTCGAGGGCGTTGATCACGCCGGCGACCGAGCTCACCGTTTCGAGCAGGCCATAGAAAGTGCCCATGAGGCCGAGAAAGACCAGCAGGCCCGTAAGGTAGCGCGAGGTGTCCTTGGCTTCATCGAGACGGTTGCCCACCGAATCGAGGATCGAGCGCATCGAGGAGGGGGTGATCACCGCTTCCCCGATCCGCTCGCGCAGGATGCCAGCAACGGGCGCCAGCAGGATGGGCGGACGCACATTGGTGGTGGTGCCATCCTGCAGCGAATTGACCCACTTCACTTCGGGAAACAGCCGGATGACCTGACGGAAGCTGAGGAAGATGCCAACGAACAGAGCCAGGAAGATCATCGAATTGATGAAGGGGTTGGCCCAGAAGAAGGTCGCGATGCTGGTGAACAGGATGGCCCCGACGAGACCGACCAGCACCAGGAATATCACGATCTTGACGAGGTAAACGGTCGGGCTGGCCAGGTGGTAGGGATCGTAGCCTTGCGTCATCTTGCCTGAACCTTGCCCCATACGCGCAAATCACATGCAGGCAGAGTAGTCAGCGCAGGCGGGTCGGGCAATGAGAAAGGTTAACGGCTGATGGAGGCGTGATCGGGGGCGATGCGCCGAAGAGATGCAAGCATCACCAGTCGCGGTGTCATTTCGGCGAAGGCCGGAATCCGGCCTGAGGTTTCGCGGCCAGCCGCGGACGTGGCGCAATCTGAGGATGGATCCCGGCCTTCGCCGGGATGACATCATCGTGGATGTGGAAGCGTCGCTAAAGGATGGCCGACGCTACTGGATACCCTTGAGCTGCTTGAGCAAAGCGGCCTGCAGGGTTTCGTTGCCGGCCACAACCTGGCCGTTCCACACCGAGCCGGGGCTCCCGGCAAAGTCGGAGACGAAGCCACCGGCTTCCTTGACCATCAGCAGGCCCGGCGCCACGTCCCAGGGGGCGAGGCCGGCTTCCCAGATCGCGTCGTAACGACCCGAGGCCAGCCAGGCCATGTCCATCGAGATGGAGCCGGTGCGGCGGATACCGGCGACGGCCGGATTGATATGGGCCAGTTGGCGCAACTGCAGCGCATCATTGGCGGTGCCCTGGGTCTTGATCCCAGTGCACACGACTGCGTCGGCCAGCGACTTGCGGCCGGCGACACGCAGTCGCTTGCGATCGTTGAGCCAGGTGCCGCCGCCCTTTTCGGCGGTATAGAGCTCGTCGAGCACGGGATTGTAGATCACCGAGGCGACGATCTCGTTGGCCCGTTCCAGGGCGATGGCGACGGCAAAGAGTGGGATCGAATGCAGGAAATTGGTGGTGCCGTCGAGCGGGTCGATCAGCCAGCGATGCTGGCCATCGGTGCCGGCGACCTCGCCGCCCTCTTCCATTAGGAAGGCATAGGTCGGGCGCGCCTTGAGCAATTCGTCATAGACGATCTGCTCGGCCCGCAGGTCGGCCTTGGAGACGAAATCGGCCGGGCCCTTGCGGGACACCTGCAGGTTCTCGACTTCGTTGAAGTCCTTGGTCAGCGACTTGCCGGCCTTGATGGCGGCATTGACCATGACATTGAGGATTGCTGAGCGTGCCATATCAGTCGGCCCGGCGCATATAGGTGGCCTCGGTCGTATCGACGACGATGCGCTCGCCCACGGCGATGAAGGGCGGCACCATGACCTTGAGACCGTTGGAGAGAATGGCCGGCTTGAACTGGCTGGAGACGCTTTGTCCCTTCTGCACCGGATCGACCTCGGCGACTTCGAGCACCACGTTGGGCGGGAACTTGATGCCGAGCGGGGTTTCCTCGTGCATTTCGAGGGTGATCTTCATGCCGTCCTGGAGGAAGGCGGCGCGCTCGCCGACGAAGTCCTTGGCCAGTTCGACCTGCTCGTAGCTGTCCTGGTCCATGAAGACCAGGCTATCGCCCTGCTCGTAGAGATAGGTAAAGTCGCGGAATTCGAGCTCGACGGTCTCGACCGTCTCGGCCGAGCGGAAGCGCTCGTTGAGCTTGGTGCCGCCGAGAATGGCCTTCAGCTCGACCTGGGCATAGGCGCCGCCCTTGCCGGGCTTGACGTGATCAACCTTGACCGCGACCCAGAGGCGGTCCTGGTGGTTGACGACGTTGCCAGGGCGAATTTCGTTGCCGTTGATCTTGGCCATGTAGTGGTGCTCTCGGTCGCAAAAGTATCTGCTTGGGCCAAGCGCGCCGGATGCGGCTGGCCGAAGGTTGATGGGGTCTATGGGCGTGGCGGGCTTATTGCCTCAGAACGTCCGCCGGTTCAAGGGTCTTGCGGCCCGGCGGCTTGCGGTGCCTCGTCCGCATCGGTGGGGGCGGGCAGGGCTTCGCCCTCTGCTGCCGGGTCGCCAGCGGTGGGGATCGAAAGGATGGTTTCCTCGGTCGGCGGGGTCGAGGGCCAGAAGCGGGCCCGCTCTTCGGCGCTGGCCAGTTCGGCCTCGGGAATGGACACCAGCAGCCGATCGAGGGAGGGATCGGACAGGCCCTGGCGGCGGGCCAGGGCGCGCCACATGGCAGCCTCTTCCAGGTTCAGCGGTACGCCCTCGCCGACGGCAAGCAGCTTGGCATAGCGGTTCTGGGCGACGGCATTGCCGGCTTCGGCGGCGCGGCCATACCAGGTTGCGGCGGCGACCACGTCCTTGTCCACGCCCTGGCCCAGATAGAGCAGGGTGGCGTAATCGATCTGGGCGGCGATCAGGTTCTGCTCGGCGGCGAGGGCGATATAGCGGGCGCCTTCGGCCGGATTGGGCGCGACACCGGCCCCCTCGATCAGCATGGAGCCATAGTCATACTGCGCCTCGGGCAGCTCGGCGTCGGCGGCTTCCTTCATCAGGGTGGCGGCGGTGACCAGGCTTGGCGAGGCATAGATGCCTTCGACATGCAGCAGAGCCATGTTGTATTTGGCCGGAATGTAGCCGGCGTCGGCGGCCTTCTTGAACAGATCGGCCGCGCGGGCGCGGTTCTTGGGCACGCCGATGCCATCCTGATAGGCCAGGGCCAGCGCGAAGGTGGCGAGGCGGTCGCCGCCATCGACGGCCAACTGGTACCAGCCGGCGGCGCGCTGGTCATTCTGCGCCACGCCCAGGCCCTTGGCATAGAGCTCGGCAATCAGCGTCTGGGCGGCTGGGTCACCCTGTTCGGCGCGCGGCAAGGCCAGTTCGAGCGCGGTGAGGAAATAGCCGCGCTGGAAGGCGCCGAAGGCATAGTCGGTGGGAACGCGCGGCCCGAAGATCTGGTCGGAAATGGCGTCGGCCGGGCTGGCCGGCGCCTCTTCCTGCGCCATGGCGAGGGATGGTGCCAGCGCGAGCAGGGCGGTGAGCAGGACGCGGCGCATCATGCTGAAGCTCCCAGCGTGGTGGCAATCGCCTGCATGGCCTTGGCCGGCTCGGCTGTCGACCAGAGGCTCTGCGAGAGCGCCAGGAATTCGGCGCCACGCGCATCGACGGTTTCCGCGGCGGCATCCGGCTGGCTCAGCACGGCCGGTATTTCGAAGGTCTGGGCCCACCATTCGGCCAGCTCGGCGGCCGCCGCATCGGGCTGACCGTCGATGGGGCCAAAAAACACGTAGTCGATCTCCAGTTCGCCCGCCGTCATGGCGTCGTGGCGGGAATGAAGGTTCCCCGCGCCGACGATCATGGCCGGCTTGAGCGCAGCGATGGCGGCCTTGAGCGCCGCGGCTCCGGTGGTCACGTGGACGCCGTCGGCACCCAGCCGCCTGGCCAGCGCGGCGTCGTTCTCGATCAACACGGCGCAGCCGGCGCCCTGGCCGACATTGATGGCCGATGCGGCCAGTTTGGCATAGGCGGCATCATCCATGGCGCCGCGGGCCACCAGCAATGCCGAGAACTCGGCGGCGTTGAGCACGGCCATCAGGGTTGCGGGGAAGCGCTCCGGCTCGGCATCGGGTGGGGTGATCAGATAGAGCTGGGGGGTGGCCATGGCTTCCGGGTACTCGACGCTGGGCGTCTTCTTGACCGCCCATTTTGGCGATAAAGAGGACGCATTTCCAATAGGCGAAGGCCCGGCCGGGCGCAAAGAAAATGCGCGCCCCCCTGGGAGGAGGGCGCGCACAGGCGTGACGTTGGGACGTCAGGTAGAACCGTGTCGATCTTCGCGCGATGCCGGCCTGCAAATGCCAGCCCTCTGCGCTTCCGGTGCTCACGTACTGATGTACGCTCCGCTCCGGTTCTCGAAATCCGTCACTTTCGACTCGGCCTGGCGCGAACCTCGAAACGGTTCGCTACGCGGCCCGGTCGAGTTCGCCAGACCACGTGCCGAGGGCCGCCAGCGAATTCATATGGGCGCGATGGGTGAAGGCGGCCTGGGCCTGCGGGAAATTCTCGCGGCGGCCGGCCCAGGTGCGCAGGGCAACGTTCTGCAATGCGCGGCCATAGGAGAAGGTCATGGGCCAGGGTTTGCCCGATATCCGGTTCATGGCGGAGAGGTGGGCGGTCGCTTCCTCGTCGGTCTGGCCGCCCGAGAGGAAGGCGATGCCGGGAACGGCGGCGGGGACATGCTCGCGCAGTACGGCGACGGTGCGGTGGGCGACCTCATCGACCGTCGGCCGCTCGCGCGAGTTGATGCCGGGCATGATCATATTGGGCTTGAGCAGCATGCCGCCGAGGTCGACGCCGGCGAGGCGCAGTTCCTTGAAGGTATTTTCAAGCACGTCGCCGGTGACCGCGGCGCAACGCTCCATCGAGTGGTTGCCCGGATCGCCGTCGCCGACCACTTCGGGCTCGACGACGGGAACGATGCCGGCTTCCTGGCAGAGGATGGCGTAGCGGGCCAAAGCATGGGCATTGGCGCGGATATTGTTGCGGGTGGGTGCCACGTCATTGATGGTGATGACGGCGCGCCACTTGGCAAATCCGGCACCCAGGGAGGCATAGCGCTCGAGGCGCTGCCGCAGGCCATCAAGGCCCTCGGTGATCTTCTCGCCATTGTCGCCCGGCATCGGGAAGGCGCCGCGGTCGACCTTGATGCCGGGAATGACGTCGGCATCGGCGAGGATGGCGCGGAAGGCCGTGCCGTCAGCGGCATGCTGCTCGAGCGTTTCCTCGGTGAGGATGACGCCCGAAATATACTTGGTCATCGCCTCGGTGGAGCGGAACAGCATCTCGCGATAATCGCGGCGCAGGTCGAGCGAATTGGGCAGGTTGATCTTGGCAAAGCGCTTGGCAATGGTGCCTTCGGACTCATCGGCGGCCAGGATTCCTTTCCCCGGTTCCATGAGCTTCTGGGCAATGGCATTGAGCGACTTCGACATGGTCCGACCTCGGAAAATTGGGATTGCCCGAAGATTAGACTTTCGTTACGGCGACGGCGATTAGACCTGCGTTTATGCGACGAAAGGGGGATGGAACCTATCCCACCTCGTCAGGCCAATCCTGTGCCGTGTGGAACAGGCGAACGATGACGATACGTTCGTCCATGATCCGGTAGACGGCCAGATACGATGTTCCTGAGATGACCAGCTCACGCGTTTCTGCAACCCTGCCCGGTCTGCCGGAATGCGGAAAATCGACCAGTCGCAATACGGCCTCAACGAGCCTTGTATCGTTCTCCGCAGCGGCGCGCGGACTATCCTGCTCGATGTAGGAGAAGGCGTTCTTGCGGTCTTCGATGGCAGCCGGCAACCACTCCAGGATCACTGACCCGACTCTTCAGCTTTCCTGATGGCGTCGGCACGCCGCTGCGCAAAGTATCGTTCGACCTCGTGGTGCGGCACGGGAGGTCGGGGGTCATCCAGCGCTTCCTGCACCTTGGCCCTGAACCACTTGTCATAGGCCGCCGGGTCTGTGGTCAGGCCGGCCGGCAGGGCGCCTTCGTTGGCGACGCGGGTCAACAGGATGCGGACAGCGTCAGACACCGTAAGGCCCATTGTATCAAGGACGGCGGTGGCGCGGTCCTTTATGTCAGAATCGATACGGGTTTGAATGAGGGCGTTTGCGGCCATGGTGATGCTCCTTAAGGGCAAATGTAATGCATCTGCATTACATTGTCCAATAGGCGCAGCCTACTTCTTCAGCGCCTCCACGCCCGGCAGCGGCTTGCCTTCCATCCATTCGAGGAAGGCGCCGCCGGCGGTCGAGACATAGGTGAAGGCGTCCTTGACCCCGGCATGGGCGAGGGCGGAGACGGTATCGCCGCCGCCGGCCACCGAGATCAGCTTGCCGTCATGGGTGCGCTTGGCGACATGCTTGGCGATTGCCACGGTGCCGGCATCGAAGGGGTTCATCTCGAAGGCGCCCATGGGGCCATTCCAGACCACGGTATTGGCGTCGTCGATGGCGCCCAGGATGCGCTCGATCGAGGATGGGCCGATATCGAGGATCATGCCGTCATTGTCGATGGCGTCGACGCCGTAGAGCCGGGTGGGGGTATCGGCCTTGAAGTGCCAGGCGACGACCGCGTCGATCGGCAGGATGATGGCGCAGCCGCTGTCGATGGCCTTGTCCATGATGCGCCGGGCGGTTTCGGCGAGGTCCTTTTCGCAGAGCGACTTGCCGATGGCATAGCCCTGGGCATGCAGGAAGGTGTTGGCCATGCCGCCGCCGATGACGAGGCCATCGACCTTGGCCACCAGGTTTTCCAGCAGATCGATCTTGGATGAGACCTTGGCGCCGCCAACGATGGCGATGACCGGCTTCCTGGGCTTGCCGAGCCCGGCCTCCAGCGCTTCGAGCTCGGCCTCCATAGCGAGGCCCGCCGCTGCGGGCAGCAGGTGGGCCAGCGCTTCGGTGGAGGCGTGGGCGCGATGCGCGGCCGAGAAGGCATCGTTGATATAGACATCGCCAAGGCTGGCCATGCGCGCGGCCAGCTCGGGATCGTTGGCCTCCTCGCCGGGATGGAAGCGGGTATTTTCCAGGATCAGCACGGAACCGGCCGGAGCGGATTCGATGGCGGCTTGGGCGCCGGACACATCGGTCCAGTCGGTGGCGACGAAGCCGACGGGATGGCCAGTCTGGTTGGCGACGGCTTCGCAGACCTGTTCAAGCGAGAATTGCGGATCGACCTTGCCCTTGGGGCGGCCGAAATGGCTCAGCAGGATGGCCTTGCCGTCATGCTTGACGATTTCCCTTATCGTGGGGACCAGCCGCTCGATGCGGGTGGCATCGGTGACCTTGCCGTCGGCGACCGGCACGTTGAGGTCGGCCCGGAGCAGCACACGCTTGTTCTTGAGGTCGAGCTCGTCGAGGGTCTTGAAGGTCGCGGACATAGATGGTCTCCCGGGTATTGGCCGTTGCCGTGGCGTAGCAGAGCCGCGCGGACGGGGGAAGCGCAAGCGGGAGAAATCTATGCGGGTCAGGGATGCAGCAGCATGCGACGCAACAGGTCGCCCAGCAGGAAGAGCGGCAGCCCCAGCAGGGTCAGGCAGACGAGCCGGCCGATGTCATCCACCAGGACGTGGCGGGCGAAGCCATCACTGGGCCAGGCGGCAAGACCGACGCGGCGGCGGATCAGGCGGTCGCGGAGCAGGATGAGGCCCGCCGTCAGGGCCGGCGGTACCACCAGCATGGCCGGCTGCCCGGCGAGGCCAATCAGCACCGAGGCGAGGGGCAGGCTGGCAAGAATCCGGCGCATGATATGGAACATTGCGGTGCCCCCACGACGAGATGCTCCCCTTCTAGGCTGATTTGATGACTGTGCGGCGACAGCGATGATCAGTCCTGGCGCTGGAACAGCCCCGGATAATTCACCACCAGCCGGTCGGCATCCACCTCAAGTACTCGCTCGAAGCCATCGGCATTCTGGAAGCGGAAGCTGATGTCATCGAGCTGGGTATAGATCTGTTCGTCCCGGCGGACCGTCATCTGGTCGCCGTCGATCCAGGCCATGGCGAAGCGCTGTGGCTCGCCGATGACCCACTGGCAGCGCCATAGCGGCAGGGAGTTGGTCAAAGGCGTCGGCCAGAGGTCGATATCGATGCAGTGGCGCAGCGCCGGCAGGGGCTCGGCGCGGTCGTCGGACCAATTGCCCGATCCGTCCGAGAACAGCTCGAGCACCTCGCCATCGGTGCGCTCGATCCGCACGGTGCGCACATGTTCGCTGTCATCGAGCTTGATACGGTAGAACAGGCCATAATTGGGGGTGATGATGGCGCCGCGGATGCGGGTATCACGCGGCGTGGACACGACGTGGCAATGTTCCAGCGTCACGGGATCGAGCCCGCGCCAGCGAATGGATCGATCCAGACTCATCTGTGCCTGCGTCCCCGTAGGTTCGGGCAAAAACTACCGATTGTTCGGGTCATCTGGCAAGCGGGCGTCAGCGGGGGCGGACCGGTTGCCGCAGGATGGTCTTGAGCCTGGCCGGGTCGCTGCGGCGCGGGTCGCCGAGATAGATTTCGTGGTGATGGCCATTGAAGGTCAGGCCGCGCGCGGGCATTTCGACATCATGCAGGCGGGCGAGGATGGGCCCCTCGTCATCATAGCTGCCGATGTGGAGGACCTGGAGGCATTTGCCCTCGTCGAGCTGGCCCAGCCGAAGGGTGTCCGGGGCACTGCCGAGCTTGCTGGCGGACTTGGTGACCGCAGCCTCGAACATCGCGCTGGTCAGAAAATCGGGCGCCATGATCATCATGGTCCAGCGCCAGTTGTCCTTGCGGCGGGCGACGAAATCGGCCGGGTCATCGGCCCACCACAGGCCTTCGAGGGGCGGCACGACATAGTCCTGGCCGAGTGCGGCCCTGGCGGCGAATTTCAGCGCATAGCTGGTGGAATAGAGCCACTCGATGGCGGTCTGGTAGGCTGGGGTGGTATTGGGATTGCCCGATCCGTCGACCATGACGAACTGCATCGGTGGGATGTCGACCAGCTCGATGGTTTTGGTGGCCTGGTAGTGTTCCAGGCTGCGGCGGAAATCGATCTTGTCCATGCTCTGCCTTCCCCAAGCGGCGTCATTGCCCGGCCTGTCCGGGCAATCCAGCGATGCCACCAGACCACATGGACCACCTGGACAAGCCTGTTGGTGACGACTTGGGGAGGTCCCGAAGTCGACGGTGACGCCGCGCCATGACAGATCCTGTCAGGAAATGCATCGGGTCCCACCAAAGAAAAAAGGGCGCCACGCGGGCGCCCTTTTGAATCCGGTGTTGGGAAGCCTTACAGCGTCTTGCCCAGCGCGACGGCCGTGTCGGCCATGCGGTTGGAGAAGCCCCATTCATTGTCATACCAGGAGAGGATCGAGGCGAAATTGCCGCCCATCACCTTGGTCTGGTCGAAAGCCAGGGTCGAGGAATGGCTGTCGTGGTTGAAGTCGATCGAGACGTTGGGCTGGGTGGTGTAGCCCAGGATGCCCTTGAGCTCGCCATCGGCATATTTCTTGACCGCGGCATTGATCTCGTCGGCCGTAACGTCGCGCTTGGTGATGAACTTGAAATCGACGCAGGAGACGTTGGGGGTCGGCACGCGGATCGAGACGCCGTCAAGCTTGCCCTTGAGCTCGGGGAGCACCAGGCCAATGGCCTTGGCCGCGCCGGTCGAGGTCGGGATCTGGCTCAGGGCTGCCGCGCGGCCGCGATAGAGGTCCTTGTGCATGGTGTCGAGGGTCGGCTGGTCACCGGTATAGGAATGGATGGTGGTCATCATTCCCTTCTCGATGCCGAATTCCTTGTGCAGCACATAGGCGACCGGCGCCAGGCAGTTGGTGGTGCAGGAGGCGTTGGAGACCACGATGTGGTCCTTGCTGAGCTGCGCGTGGTTGATGCCATAGACGACCGTGAGGTCGGCGCCATCGCCGGGGGCCGAGATCAGCACCTTCTTGGCGCCGGCCTTGAGATGGGCGGAGGCCTTTTCCTTGCTCGTGAAGATGCCGGTGCATTCGAGCGCGATGTCGACGCCCATGGCGGCGTGCGGCAGCTCTTCCGGGTTGCGGACGGCGGTCACCTTGATGGGGCCGCGGCCCACATCGATGGTGTCGCCATCGACCGTCACGGTGCCGTTGAAGCGGCCATGCACGCTGTCAAAGCGGAACAGGTGGGCATTGGTCTCGACCGGGCCGAGATCGTTGATGGCCACGACTTCGATATCGGTACGGCCGGATTCGATGATGGCGCGCAGGACGTTGCGGCCGATGCGACCAAAACCATTGATGGCGACGCGGACTGCCATATTAGACGCTCCTAGGGAGGGAGTTAGGAAAGGGAGGGCGGCGGTGTCTTACAACTGCGCGGTGACGGCTTCAACAACGGCTTTGGACGTAATGCCAAAGTGGTCGTAAAGGGCATCGATCGGGCCGGAGGCGCCGAAGCTGTGCATGCCGACAAAGCGACCCTTGTCGCCCAGCAGCTTGCTCCAGCTCATCTCGATGCCGGCTTCGATGGCGACGCGCGCCTTGGCATTGCCGTAGAGCTCGGCCTTGTAGGCCTCCGACTGCCTGGCCAGCAGTTCCATGGACGGAACCGAGACGACCTTGGCGGCAATGCCCTGCTCGGCCAGCTGCTTCTGGGCTTCGACGGCGATGGCCACTTCCGAGCCGGTGGCGAAGATCACGACATCGGCGTTCTTGTCACCGGCAATGACATAGCCGCCCTTGGCGCAAAGGTTCTCGGCCTGGTACTCGGTGCGCAGGGCCGGCAGGTTCTGGCGGCTGAGGGCCAGGATGGACGGCGCCGTGGTCGATTCCAGCGCCAGTTGCCAGCATTCGAGGGCTTCCACGGCATCGGCCGGGCGGAAGACCAGCAGGTTCGGAATGGCGCGCAGGGCGGTCAGGTGTTCCACCGGCTGGTGGGTCGGGCCGTCTTCGCCGAGGCCAATCGAGTCATGGGTCATGACATAGATGGCGCGCTGTTCCATCAGCGCCGCGAGGCGGATCGACGGGCGGGCATAGTCGGTAAAGACCATGAACGTGCCGCCATAGGGAATGAGGCCGCCATGGAGCGCGATGCCGTTCATGGCTGCCGCCATTTCGTGCTCGCGGATGCCATACATCATGTAGCGGCCATTGTAGTTGTTGGCCTGGAACGGCACCATTTCCTTGGTGTTGGTCAGGTTCGAATGCGTCAGGTCGGCCGAGCCGCCCTGGGTCTCGGGCAGCACGGCATTGATGATGTCGAGCGCCATCTGGCTCGACTTGCGGGTCGCGACCTTGGGCTTATCCTCGACCAGCTTCTTCTTGTAGGCGTCGATAGCGGGCTTGAAGGCATCAGGCAGGTCGCCCTTCATGCGGCGCTCGAATTCGGCCTTCATGGGTGAAACGGCGAGGCGCGACTGCCATTCGCCGCGGATGTTCTGCGAGCGCTTGCCGGCGGCGCGCCAGGTGTTGAGGACCTCGGTCGGGATTTCGAAGGCGGGATAGGTGATGCCGAGCGCGGCCTTGGCGCCGGCCAGTTCCTCGGCGCCCAGTGGGGCGCCATGCACCTTTTCGGTGCCGGCCTTCTTGGGCGCGCCGAAGCCGATAGTGGTCTTGGCGGCGATCAGGGTCGGCTTGTCGGACTTCTTGGCGGCCAGCAGGGCGGCTTCGATGGCATCCTGGTCATGGCCGTCGATCTCGATGGTGTTCCACTGGCAGGCCTTGAAGCGGGCGATCTGGTCGGTCGAATCCGAGTTCGAGACGGCGCCGTCGATGGTGATCGAATTGTTGTCCCAGATGACCACGAGCTTGTTGAGCTTGAGGTGGCCGGCCAGGGCGATGGCTTCCTGGGAAATGCCCTCCATCAGGCAGCCGTCACCGGCCAGCACCCAGGTGTAGTGATCGACGATATCGGCGCCGAATTCGGCAGCCAGCTTGGCTTCCGCAACGGCAAAGCCAACCGAATTGGCGAGGCCCTGGCCGAGCGGGCCGGTGGTGGTCTCGATGCCCTGGGCGAAGTGGTATTCGGGATGACCGGCGGTCTTACTGCCGAGCTGGCGGAAATTCTTGACCTGGTCGATGGTCATGTCCTCGTAGCCCAAGAGGTAGAGCGAGGAGTAGAGCAGCATCGAGCCATGGCCGGCCGAGAGGATGAAGCGGTCGCGATCGGCCCACTTGCTGTCTGATGGATCGAACTTCATCACCTTGGTGAAGAGCACGGTGGCGATGTCGGCGCAGCCCATGGGAAGACCCGGATGGCCGGAATTGGCTTTCTCGACCGCGTCCATCGACAGGGAGCGGATCGCATTGGCCAAATCGTTCTGCTGAGCGGTATTCGTCATCGGGATTGCGCTTTCTCAGGGCTGAAATCTGGGGAGAAGAGGCGCCGAAAGCCTCCTCCCAAAGGCGGGTTCGAGGCATAACAGGTTCGCCTATCCTGTCAATGACAGCGCCACCGCCGCCGCGGCCTAAAGGTTGCATTGCGGTGAGCGCTGGGGCACGCTGAGCGCGCTGGAATCGCCTGACACAGAGGACCGTAGTAACAATGAGTGAGACGGAACCTGAAGACGGGTTGGTATCCGCCAATGCGCGCTTCGATCGTGCGATGGCCCGGCTGGACCAATCGGTGCGGAACCTCACCACGCGCCTGCGCCAGCATAATCGCATCGAGGTCGATACGCAGCGGCTGGTGCATGAGCGTGCGCGCCTTGCCACCGAGCTCGACAAGACCGCCGCCCGCGCCAAGCGCCTCGACGACAGCGCGCATGACGTGTCGCGCCGGCTGGTCGAGGCGATGGAGACGGTCCGCGAAGTGCTGGCCAAGGCGGAGTAGCGCAGTGCCCGAAGTCAATGTCGAGATCAACGGCCGCAAGTATCGCATGGCCTGCGAAGAGGGCCAGCAGCAGCGCCTGATCGGGCTGGCCGATCGGTTCAACACGCATGTCGAGGCGCTCAAGGGGGCGGTCGGCGAAATCGGCGATAACAGGCTGACTGTCATGGCCGGGATCGCCGTGGTGGACGAGCTGGCCGAGGCGGAAAAGCGCATCAAGGCGCTCGAGACCGAAGTGCTGGTTTTGACCCGTGCCGGGCAGGAAGTGGCCGCCGAGATCGAGGCGCTGGAGGCCAGGTTTGCCAGCAAGCTCAGCGATGCGGCGAAGGCCCTCGAGGGCGTTGCCGGCGCGCTGGATGAAGCGGCGCCGGTTCCGCAGGGGTAGCACGAGCTTGGCAAAGATTGCCAAAAGGCCTAGATTGGCTCCAAAGGAGACCAGCCATGGCCACGATGAACGTTTCCCTTCCCGACAAGATGAAGCAATGGGTCGAAGAGCAGGTCGCGACCGGCCGCTACGGCAATAGCAGCGACTATGTCCGCGACCTGGTGCGGCGCGACCAGGAGCGGGCGGAGGCGCGGGAAAAGCTGCAGCAGATGGTGGATGAGGCGCTGGCCAGCGGCAGGGTCGAGATCACCCGTGACGAACTGATAGAGAGGGTTATGTCCCGCGCCAGGACTGCTGTCGAAGCACGCAAGTCAGCGTAGCGATGGCATGGTTCATCGTCGAAAGTGCTGCACTGGATATGCAGCACATTGCTGAAGACGGCATGCTCAATTTCGGCGACAATCATGCGCGGCAATATACATCGAAGCTGATCGACATGTTCGAGCGCCTGGCGGACATGCCGTACCTTGCGGCTGAACGACAAGCATCGCAACAGACAGTTCGCCTTATGCCCTGCGGGTCTCACAACATCCTCTATGTCGTCGAGAACGAGGATGTGGTCGTGCTCCGCATTCTCCACGGCCTGCAGAATTGGTTCGATCTGCTCTAGCTTCTCCCTTTGCACGGCCACCCAAAGCGCCTATATCTGGGCTGCTGCCCGGTGCGTGAAGGATACCTTTATCCCCGGGGCCTTAACGATCCTAAGGGAGCTGTCCCTGACTGGGCCCCTGGGCTCAGACATACGGCGCCCACCTACGTAAAGTAGGTTCCCGGGATCGTGTATCCCACGGCCAGGGCGGCACCTTATTGTCTGAGCAGGTTGCAGTACGCCCCATGGTTGACGCGTTGATCGAGGAAGCCAAGGCGGCGTTGCGGAACCGGGCCCGGGCTGCGCGAGCCTCGCTGGACCATGGCGAGCGCGCCGATGCGGCGATTGCCGCGGCCCAGCACTTCTTCAACTCCGTCCCCCTGCAGGCGAGCGATGTGGTTGCGGCCTACTGGCGCATTCGCGACGAGCTCGACTGCCAGCCCATCCTGGTCAAGTTGATGGACAGCAACCAGAAGGTGGTGCTGCCTGTGGTCATGGGGCCCGAGGAGCCGCTCGATCTGCGCGTCTGGGAGCAGGGCGCTTCGCTCTATGAGTCCGGTTTCGGTACCCTGGCGCCGTCCGACCTGGCGCCACGCGCCGAGCCCGATATCGTCATCATGCCGCTGCTGGGCTTTGACAATCGCGGCACGCGCCTGGGCTATGGCGGCGGCTATTATGACCGGACCCTCGCCAGCATGAGCAAAAGGCCGATACTCGTCGGCCTCGCCTTTGCGGCGCAGGAACTCGATCGCATTCCGCGTGAGCCGCATGACGTGCCGCTCGATATCATCGTCACCGAGGCCGGTGTCCGCCATTTCGGCACCACGGCATGAGGTTTCTGTTTCTGGGCGATGTGGTGGGCCGCTCCGGCCGCGATGCCGTGGCCGAGCGGCTGCCCGGGATCATCGAGCGCTACAAATTCGATTTCGTGGTGATCAACGGCGAGAATGCCAGCCATGGCCGTGGGCTCACCGAGCCACATTTCCAGGGCCTGCGCGATGCCGGCGCCGATATCGTGACCTTGGGCGATCACGCCTTCGACCAGCGCGATACGCTGAGCTATATCGAGCGCGAGAACACCCTGTTGCGGCCGATCAACATGCCCGAGGGTACGCCGGGGCGCGGCGCCATGTTCCTGGAGGGTCGCAACGGCCATCGCGTACTGGTCATCAACGCGCTCGGCCGCGTGTTCATGGGGCCCGCCGACGATCCGTTCCGCGCCGTCGAGGCAGCGGTAGCGGCCTGTCCGCTTGGCGAACAGGCCGATGCTGTTATCGTCGATTTCCACACCGAAGCGACTTCGGAAATCCAGGGCATGGGCTTCTTCATGGATGGGCGGGTGAGCCTGGTCGTGGGCACCCATACCCATATTCCCACCTCCGACCAGCGCATCCTCAAGGGCGGCACGGCGCTGATGGCCGATGCGGGCATGTGCGGGGATTTCGACTCCATCATCGGCGTCGATGCCGAAGAGCCGCTCAACCGCTTTTTGACCGGCATCGCCAATGGGCGGTTCACGCCGGCCGAAGGCGAAGCGACGCTGTGCGGCGTGGCGGTCGAGACCGATCCGCGCAGCGGGCTGGCAGTCAAGGTACTGCCTGTGCGGATTGGTGGCACGCTGGCGCAGGCGGAGCCACTGTTCTAGCCCGCTTCACAATCGCCGCGCGCTTGCCTATAACGCGCCACCAATCCAGAATTCCAGACATGAGGGGAGTGACCGATGGCCGGCCATTCACACGCCAAAAACATCATGCACCGCAAAGGCAAGTCCGACGCGGTGCGCTCCAAGATCTTCTCCAAGCTGGCGCGCGAAATCACCGTGGCGGCCAAGATGGGCATGCCGGACCCGGCATTCAATTCGCGCCTGCGCCTGGCGGTGACCAATGCCCGCGCCCAGTCCATGCCCAAGGACAATATCGATCGCGCCATCAAGAAGGCGATCGGTTCGGACGGCGAGAACTATGACGAGATCCGCTACGAGGGGTATGGCCCGGGCGGCGTCGCCATCATCGTCGAAACGCTGACCGACAATCGCAACCGTACTGCCTCCAACGTCCGCTCCTACTTCTCCAAGAGCGGCGGCGCGATGGGCGAAACCAACTCGGTCGGCTTCATGTTCGACAAGGTTGGCGAGATCACCTACCCGCTCAAGGCGGGTTCGGAAGACAAGGTGATGGAAGCGGCCATCGAGGCCGGCGCCGACGATGTCGAGAGCGACGAGGAAGGCCACTACATCACCACCTCGTTCGAAGCGATGGTGGAAGTCGCGGCGGCGCTCGAAAAGGTGCTGGGCGAGGCCGAATCGGTCAAGGCTGTGTGGAAGCCGCAGACCAATACGCCGATCGATGCCGACAAGGGCGCGTCGCTGATGAAGCTGATTGCGACGCTCGAGGAAGACGATGACGTGCAGAACGTCTACACGAACTTCGAGATGAGCGACGAAGAAGCGGCCAAGCTCGAGGCCTGAAGGCGGCAGGCCAATCTGAACAGGGGGCGGTGCCATCAGGCGCCGCCCTTTTTCATGCACTGCGCTTGAGGTCGATCACCGGGTAGTCGTTGACGTGAACCACGGTGACGCGGTTACGGCCGGTCTGCTTGGCGCCATAGAGGCGCTGGTCGGCAATGCGGAACAGCTCGGAAAAGCCGGCAGGTCCGTCGAAGGCAACGCCGCCGATGCTGACTGAGAGCGAGCGCTGCTGCCCGTCCGGCGCAAACACCGCCAGGTTTACCGAGCGGCGGATGCGTTCGGCCACGGTCTCGGCACCGCGCTGGTCGACATCGGGCAGGTAGACGCCGAACTCCTCGCCGCCCATGCGTCCCACCAGGTCCCCGGCCCGCAGGATGGTGCGGATGGAGCGCGCGATAATGGTCAGCGCCTCGTCCCCTGCATCATGCCCGAACAGGTCATTGATGGCCTTGAAATTGTCGGCGTCGATCATCAGCAGCGCGCCGTTGGCGCCGTAGGGTCGGTGGGCGAGCAGAGACCCCACCTTGCTGGTAAATGCACCGCGATTGAGGCAGGCGGTCAGGCTGTCGGTGCGGGCCACCAGCCCAAGCCGCCGGTTGGTGATCGCCAGGCCGCGCACCCTGATGCTCATATAGAAGAACAGCGGCACCCCCAGCATGACGGGGAGCACGACGGCGCTGACGATGGAGCGCTGCAGCGCCGCCGGACCAAGATCGCCGAACATCAGGGCGTTGAAGATCACCGAAATCACGACGCAAGCCGTGGTGCCAAACAGGGTCCAGCGGCCGACGCTGGACCAGCTTTGCAGTGCAGTCAAAGTCTTGGAAGGCATCATTTGCAATTCTCTCGGCTTTGAAAGGGCAAATCCGCCACCTGACGGGGCAGGGGAGACGGTGCGGCGCGGCAGGAAATGAACAAAATGGACAGGTGGTCAGGCGGTCGGGGTCTCCATCAGGCGGCCTGCATAATGGCGACACGGTCGCGGCCGGTATTCTTGGCTTCGTAGAGGTGCCGGTCGGCCAGCCGGTAAAGCTCTCCGAACGGGGCGCGCGTCTCGTAGGTTGCGCCGCCGATGCTGACCGAGAGCGGGCAGGGCATGCCGTCCGGCGCGAAATCGATGGCCGATACCGAGCGGCGGATGCGCTCGGCCACGTGATCGGCGGCGGCGACATCGGAATCGGCGAGAAACACGCCGAATTCCTCGCCACCCAGCCGGCCAACGGGATCGCTGCTGCGCACGGCCTGGCGGATGGCGCCGGCGATCAGTCGCAGCGCAGCGTCGCCGGCATCGTGGCCGAAGCGGTCGTTGACGCCCTTGAAGTCGTCGGCATCCACAATCAGCAATGCGCCGCCTGTGGACGGGTGCCGGTCGAGATAGCGGGTGACGGCGCCGGTAAAGGCGCCGCGGTTGAGGCAGGCGGTCAGCCAATCGGTGGTCGCCAGATGTTCGAGCTGGCCATTGGCGTGGCGCAACTGCTCCTGGCGGAGCATGAGCACGAAGATCATCGGACCACCCAGCACCAGCGGCATGAGGATGGAAACGGCCAGCCCCTGCACGTTTATGCCGGCCGAGAAGATTTCCATGATCATGTTGGTGAAGACCACCGACAGGGCCACCGAGATGAGCGTGATGGCGCCGGTGACCCGATAGATGCGCAGCCAGGCGCGCTTCGGAAGGTCCCGATGAAGTTCTGTCATGATGCGCCCCTGCATTCCCGCCAGGACCCTATAGGTCGCGGTTTGAAGATGGTGTTTGCGGGATGGACGCGATTTTATCTATTCGGGCTTTTCCACCGACGGCGTTGCCTTTTTGTTCACATCGGGCTTGGTAGGCTGCGACGGCTTCATTAAGGATGGGCGCATGAGTGCTGCTACCCGAATCATTGGCATCGATCCCGGCCTGCGCCGCTGCGGCTGGGGGGTGATCGAGACCCTGGGCAACCGGCTGACCTTCGTGGCGGCCGGCACGGTGACGCCCCCGGTCGACGGATCGTTGGCCGAGCGCCTGGCGATCCTGTTTGCCGGCCTGGGCGAGGTGCTCGATCGCTTCGCGCCCGACGAGGCCGCGGTGGAGGAAACTTTCGTCAATGCCGGGGCGCGCTCGGCACTGATCCTGGGACAGGCACGCGGGGTGGCGCTGCTGACGCCGGCGGCGCGAGGCCTGCCGGTCAGCGAATATGCAGCCAACCTGGTCAAGAAATCGGTGGTCGGCACCGGTCATGCCGACAAGGGACAGATCCAGCTCATGGTCAAGACATTGCTGCCGGCGGCCGATTTTAAGGGCGCCGATGCCGCCGATGCGCTGGCGATTGCCATCTGCCATGCCCATCACCGCGTATCGAATCAGCGGCTGAGGGCGCTGGCATGATCGGCAAGCTCAAGGGGCTGGTGGACAGCTTCGGCGACGACCATGTGCTGATCGATTGCGGCGGCGTGTGCTACGAGGCGTTCTGCTCCAGCCGGACGTTGCAGGCTTTGCCGCGGGTCGGCGAGGCGACGGTGGTGTTCATCGAAACCATCGTGCGCGAGGACATGATCCGGCTCTACGGCTTTTCCAGCGAAGCCGAGAAGGGCTGGTTCAACCTGCTGATGACGGTCCAGGGCGTTGGTGCGCGCGTGGCGCTGTCCATCCTTTCGGTGCTGTCGCCGTCGGAGCTTTCGAGCGCCGTGGCGCTGCAGGACAAGGCGATGATCGGCCGCGCTAATGGCGTCGGGCCCAAGCTGGCGGTGCGGCTGGTTACCGAGCTCAAGGGCAAGGCGCCCGTGGGCCCGGGTATCGATGCGGGTACGTTGGGGCTGCAGGCGGCTTTGGGCGAAGGCATGGCACCATCGGCCATCACGGACGCTGTCTCGGCGCTGGTCAATCTGGGCTATTCTAGTGCCCAGGCCTCGGCCGCGCTGGCCAGGATCGTGGCGCGCGAGGGGGATGGGGTGAAGACGGAGACGTTGATCCGCATGGGGCTTAGGGAGTTGAGCTCGTGACCCTCACCTCCCCCGCCGCCGGCCGTGACGATCCGCTGGATGTGTCCCTGCGCCCTTCCGGCTTTTCCGAGTTCGTCGGGCAGGCGGCGGCGCGCGCCAATCTTGAAGTCTTCATCAAGGCGGCCAAGCAGCGGGGCGCGGCGCTCGACCATGTGCTGTTTGTCGGTCCGCCGGGCCTGGGCAAGACCACGCTGGCGCAGATCATTTCGCGTGAGCTGGGGGTTGGCTTCCGGGCCACATCCGGTCCTGTCATCGCCAAGGCGGGGGACCTGGCGGCGTTGCTGACCAATCTCGAAGAGCGGGACGTGCTGTTCATCGACGAGATTCACCGGCTCAATTCGGCGATAGAGGAGGTGCTCTATCCGGCGATGGAGGATTTCCAGCTTGATCTGATCATTGGGGAGGGTCCCGCCGCCCGCTCGGTGCGGATCGATCTGGCCAAATTCACGCTAGTGGGCGCCACGACGCGCGCGGGCCTGCTGACCACGCCGTTGCGCGACCGGTTCGGCATTCCGGTGCGGCTCAATTTCTACACGCCCGAGGAGCTGGTGCAGATTGTGCAGCGCGGGGCGCGGCTCTTGGGCATGCCGATGGCACCGGACGGGGCGATGGAGATCGCCCGTCGTTCGCGCGGTACGCCGCGCATTGCCGGGCGGCTGCTGCGTCGGGTCACCGATTTTGCGCTGGTGGAGAATGCCGGCGAGATTACCCGGGCGATTGCCGACAAGGCGCTGCTGCGGCTCGATGTGGATGCGCGCGGGCTCGACCAGCTCGACCGGCGCTACCTCACCACGATTGCCGATTTCTACAATGGCGGCCCGGTCGGTATCGAGACCATCGCCGCGGCGCTCAGCGAGCCGCGCGATGCCATCGAGGAAATCGTCGAGCCCTATCTGATCCAGCAGGGCTTCATCCAGCGCACGCCGCGCGGCCGCATGCTGACCGGCGCGGCCTTCCAGCATCTGGGCAAGACCGTGCCGCAGGGCTTTGTCGGCCTGCAGGCGAGCCTGTTCGAGGAGCCGGAGGAAGAATGACCAGCCTGCGCACCATGCTCAGCTTTCCGGTCGGCGGCACCCGCTTCAACTATCGGGTGGCTGGCGTGGCCATCCGCGACGGGCATGTGCTGGTCTGCCGCGAGGACGATGACGATTACTGCATGCTGCCCGGCGGCCGCGTCGAAATGGGCGAGCCCAGCGACCTGGCGCTGGTGCGGGAAATCGCCGAGGAACTGGTCATGGCTGTCGAGGTGGGGCCGCTGCTCTTCACCTCGGAGAGCTTTTACGGGCGGGTGGGTGAGCGCTTCCACGAGCTCGGTTTCATCTATGCGATCGAGCTGCCCGAGGATGTCGGGCCGGGTGGGGCGCAACCCTTTCTCGTGCGGGAGGATGAGGGGCATCTGCTGCAGTTCTCCTGGCTGCCGCTGGAAGGGCCCGACCTGACCGAGGCGCGTCTCCTGCCGCCATGGCTGCCCGAGCGGCTGCGCGCGCTGCCGGACCTGTCGGGGCATGTGATCTTCCACGAAGCGGAGCCAACGGCGTGAGGCGGTATGGCGGCCTGATCGGGCCGGTAACGGGTTTGTCCCGGTGACGTTCGTCGCCCGCTACGCACTGAGCCTTCATGGCTGGCCGGAGGCCATGAGGCTGCGGCTCGTTGTGCTCAGCGACATCCATGCCTGTAGCCCATGGATGACGGCGGCGCGGCTGCACGCGATCTGTGCCCAGGCCAATGCCCTCCAGCCCGATATCGCGCTGTTGCTGGGCGATTATGCTGCGGGCCCGCGCTTCAGTCGCGAATTGCATGCGCATGACTGGGCGGGGGCGCTGTCGAGCCTCGCCGCCCCATTGGGCGTGCATGCCATATTGGGCAACCACGACTATGACGGCTATGAGCGGCACGATCTGGCCGAGCGTGAGACGGCCTCGGAAACCGCGCTGCGAGCGGTGGGCATCGCAGTCTATGTCAACCGCGCGGTACGCATTGCCCATGGCGGCGGCGGCTTCTGGCTGGCCGGCCTGGGCGATCAGTTCGCCTTCGCCCGGGGGTCGCATGGCTACCTGAAGGGGCTGGGCGTGGATGACATGGAAGCGACATTGGCACAGGTGGATACCGACGAGCCCATCGTGCTGATGGCGCACGAGCCCGATCTGTTCCCCGATACGCCGGAGCGGGTGGCGCTGACGCTTTCGGGCCATACCCATGGCGGGCAGGTGCGGCTGTTCGGGCGCACGCCCGTGGTGCCGTCGCGGCATGGCAGCCGCTATGTCCACGGCCACTTCACCGACGGGCGCAAGCAGTTGATCGTCAGTGCGGGACTGGGCTATTCGGGCCTGCCGCTGCGCATCGGCACGCGGCCGGAACTGGTGCTGATCGAACTGGGAGGGGCGCAACGATGACCCGGCACGCCTTTCCCGTTCGCATCTATTACGAGGACACCGACTTTTCGGGGAACGTCTATCACGCGGCCTATCTCAAATTCTTCGAGCGAGGCCGCACCGAATTCCTGCGCGACGAGGGTATCCACCATTCCGAGCTGGCCGGGCAAGGCATCGCCTTTGCCGTCCGCTCGATGGAGATCGCCTTTGATGGCGCCGCCCATATCGATGACCTGCTCACCGTCACGACCGAGGTCGCGGCCATCAGCGGCGCGCGGCTGACGCTGAACCAGGCAATTCTGCGTGATGAGAAGGTGTTGACCCGGGCCACTGTGGTGGTCGTGGCCATCAAGACTGCCGGCGGCGCCGCACGAATGCCCCGCGAAATCCTTACCCGCTTTGCGCCAAAGCCATAGGCGCCGGCCCTTCGGCGCATGGCTGCCGACTCGGTTTGTTAACCTCTCCTTGACCATAATTGCGGCAAAGCGAACACGTGTTCGGCAGCCATCCCGGAAAGGGCCGGCTCTCCGGGCATTTCTCTTAATTTTGACAGATTTCGACCCCATCGCCTGATGCTTGAGGGTCGGGTGCATGAAACCGGGCCGAAAAGGATCACTACATGGAAGCCGTTGACGCTGTGGGGGCCGTTGCTCCGCACGCTGATTTGTCCATCTGGGGCCTGTTCTGGGCCGCCGACTGGATCGTGAAATCGGTCATGCTGGGCCTGCTGGGCGCCTCGATCTGGTGCTGGGCCATCATCGTGGACAAGACCATCACCTATCGCCGCACCAACAGCGAAATGAACAAGTTCGAGCGGATATTCTGGTCGGGCCAGTCGCTCGAGGAGCTCTATCAGCAGCAGGCGGAAAAGCCGTCGGGCGGGCTGGGTGCGGTATTCGTTGCGGCCATGAAGGAATGGAAGCGCAGCCACGAGCAGAATGCTGCAAGCTTCGTGGGCATGCAGCAGCGCCTCGACAAGGTGCTCGACGTCGCCATTGCCCGCGAGAGCGAGAATCTCGAAAAGCGCCTCGGCTTCCTCGCCACCATCGGCTCGGCCGGCCCGTTCATCGGGCTGTTCGGCACGGTCTGGGGCATCATGAACGCGTTCACTGCCATTGCCGCCTCGTCCAATACCAGCCTTGCCGTCGTCGCGGGCCCGATCGCCGAAGCCTTGTTCGCCACGGCCATCGGCCTGGTTGCGGCTATCCCGGCGGTTATCGCCTATAACAAGCTGAGTTCCGACTCTGCCAAGATGATCGGCCGGCTCGAGGGCTTTGCCGACGAATTCTCGACGATTCTCAGCCGCCAGCTCGAAGCGCGGAGCCGCTGATATGGCCATGGGTGCATCAGCCGGTGGCGGGGGCGGCGGACGCCGCCGCCGTGGCCGCAAGAAAGCGATCATGAGTGAAATCAACATCACGCCGATGGTGGACGTGATGCTGGTGCTGCTGATCATCTTCATGGTGGCCGCGCCGATGATGACGGCCGGCGTGCCGATCGACCTGCCGAGCTCGGCGGCCGCGGCCATGCCCAACCAGGCTGATCCGGTGACCGTGGCCGTCACGCCCGAGGGCGCCGTGTTCATCGACGAGACGCCGGTCGACGAAGCCGATCTCGTCCCGCAGCTCAACGCCCTCGGCGTCAACGGCGCGGAAGACCGCATCTTCCTGCGCGGCGATACCAGCGCCAATTACGGTGCCGTCATGCGCGTCATGGGCCTGCTGTCGGCTGGAGGCTTTTCCAGGATCGGCCTCATCACCCAGCCGGAACAGTAGTCCAGTCCGATGCGTACCGGCGTAACCGTCTCCATCCTTGCCCACATTGCGGTGCTGGCCATCGGCCTCATCAATCTGGGGCTTGCGGAGCCGTTGCAGCCGGTTGTCGAGTCCATCGCGGTCGACCTGGTGCCGATCGAGGAATATTCCAACATCCGCGCCGGTCAGCTCGACAGCGAGATCGTGGAGACCGACACGCCCTCCATCGTCGAGGACGATCAGCAGGCGGCGCTGGCCCAGCCGACGGGTAATACCGAAGAAGACCAGGTGACGCCGTCGCCGGCAGATATTCCAACGCCGACCCCGGTCACCAATACCGCACCCGCGCCGCAGGCAACGCCCGAGCCCGAGCCCTTGCCGGAACCCGAGCCCGAGCCAGTACCCGCGCCGGAGCCGGAGCCAGAACCGACCCCTGAACCTGTGGTCCCGCCTGTACCGGCGACCCGCCCCGAACCCACGCCAGAACCGACACCCGAACCTGAACCGGTTCCAGAGCCCGTTCCGGAGCCAGAACCCGAGCCGACGCCGGAACCCACGCCCGAGCCGACCCCTGAGCCCACTCCGGAACCGACGCCTGAGCCGGTGACGCCGGCCGTCGCGGCGCCGACGCCCGCGGCGCGGCCGACCAACCTGACGCAGCTGCGCCAGCAGTTCGCGGCGGCCGAAGCGGAGCGCAAGAAGCGCGAGGAGGAGGAACGCCAGCGCGCCGCTGCCGCCGAGCAGGCGGCAGAGGAGCAGCCGGTCGAGCAACTCGATGCGTCGCTGGCCGACGATATTTCCGCCATCATCAACAACGACAACACCACCGGCGGCACAACCGGGCAGGGTGGTGCGCCGACGCTGGGCGATACGGACGGCACTTCGGCGCGGCTCAGCCAGTCGGTGATCGATGGCTTTGTCGCCAAGATCAAGCAGTGCTGGACCGTGATGCCGGCCGACTATGGAATGTCCGTGACGCTGATGGTCAGCATGAACCAGGATGGTACCGTCAATGGCGTGCCGGCCATCGTCTCCTCGGACCAGTCGCCCTCAGGCCTCATGCTGGCCCGGGCGGCGCAGCGGGCAGTGACCAATTGCGGCCCCTATACGATGCTTTCTGCCGACGCCTATGGCGAGTGGCGGCAGATCGAAGTGGAACTACGGCCGTGACTTTGAATTGGCTTGTTTGGCCGGCAGAATGCGGCCAACGGCGAGAATGGAGACTGATATGACCCTCATCACCCGGCGCAATGCGCTCAAGCTCGGCCTGGCTGGCGGAGCGCTGCTCGCTGGCACCTCACTGTCACTGGCACAATTGCGGGTCGTGGTGGAGGGCGCCAATTTCCAGCCACTGCCGATCGCCATCCCCGATTTCGCCTCGGCGGACCCGGCCTTCGGCAAGGAAATCGCCGATATCGTGCGCAATAACCTGCGCCGCTCCGGCCTGTTCCTGCCGCTCGATCCGGCTTCGCTGCCGATCCAGGTGGGCGACGTCAACAACACGCCCGATTTCAACATCTGGCGCACGGCCAATGTCGATGCGCTGGTGATGGGTGGCGTCGAGCGCGGTGGCACCATTTCCTCGTCGGTGCGCGTCTGGGATACGCAGCAGGCGGCGCAGGTGGTCGGCAAGAGCTACAATACCGATCCCAATTCGAGCCGCCGCGTGGCCCATATCATCTCGGACGCGATCTATGAATCGCTGGCCGGCGGCACGGGCTATTTCGATACCCGCGTCATCTACACCGCCGAAAGCGGGCCCAAGGCCAATCGCGTGCGGCGCCTGGCCATCATGGACCAGGATGGCGCCAATGTGCAGTATCTGACCGATGGCACGACCATGGCGCTGACGCCGCGCTTCTCGCCCAATGGCGACATGGTGGTCTATATGAACTTCGCCGAGGGCAATCCGCAGGTCTACCTGCTGCAGCTGTCGACCGGCCGCCAGCAGCGCCTCGCCAATGTCGGCGCCATGACCTTTGCCCCGCGCTTCTCGCCCGATGGTGGCACCGTGGTCTTTTCGGTCGAGCAGGGTGGCGCCACCAATATCTATTCGGTCGGCACATCAGGCGGCACGCCGTCGCAGCTCACTTCGGGCGCAGCCATCGATACCGGCCCGTCCTTCTCGCCGGATGGCAGCCGCATCGTGTTTGAATCCGATCGTGGCGGTTCGCCGCAGATCTACATGATGGGTTCGGGCGGCGGCAATGCGCAGCGCATCAGCTTCGGCCAGGGCAGCTATTCGACCCCGGTCTGGTCGCCCAAGGGCGATCTCATCGCCTTTACGCGCCAGTCGGGCGGCCAGTTCAATATCGGCATCATGAACCCGGATGGTTCGGGCGAGCGCATGCTCTATTCGAGCTTCCACGCTGAAGGTCCCACCTGGGCGCCCAACGGTCGCGTCATCATGTTCTTCCAAGATCCGGGCGGCAATGACGGCCCCAAGCTGATGAGCGTGGACATCTGGGGCCGGAACCTGCTGACTATCCCGACCGAAAGCTATGCCAGCGATCCGGCCTGGTCGGGGCTGCGGGGTTAAGTCTGCCTTCACCTCTCCCCCAAAGGGAGAGGTAAGAGGCCACCCGTTTAACCTTAACGTGATCCGCCGCCAACCCTGTGGCAATTGCGCACCATCACGAAAAAGCCCGGATTCCCGCCACATTGGCGCCTGAATAGGACAAGATTAACCACTCTGGAAAACCCGGCCTTAAGATTAAGCGCGGTAAATGCCGTGCTTAAGATTGTTGCCTTTCAGGAGCCTCCCCGTGGTCATTACCGCACCCTTCAATACCGCGTTGCGCGCTGCCGCGATGCTGCTTTTCGTCGTGGTCATCGCGGCCTGTTCGCGCACGCCCAATGCCATGCCGACCGGCGTCGGCAATCTCGGACCGGGCGGCGGTGCGCCGGGCAGCCAGCAGGAATTCCTGGTTTCGGTCGGTGACCGCGTGTTCTTCGAGACCGACTCGAGCTCGCTGACTTCGGAAGCCATGGCGACCCTCGACAAGCAGGCCGCGTGGCTCAACCAGTACCAGAACTACCGCATCATGGTCGAAGGCCATGCCGACGAGCGCGGTACCCGCGAATACAACATCGCCCTGGGTGCCCGTCGCGGCTCGGTGGTGGTCAACTACCTCGTCTCCAAGGGCGTCAATTCGCAGCGCATCACCACCCAGTCCTTCGGCAAGGAACGCCCGGTGGCGATCTGCAACGACATTTCCTGCTGGAGCCAGAACCGCCGCGCGGTCACTGTCGTGCAGTAACAATTCGGCTTTCCCCAGCGGGGAGAGCCAAACAGATCCAGTGCAAACTGGAGGCAAGAGCGCCCGGTGCCGCGTATTTGGCCCGGGCGCTTTCTTTTGACCAAAATTGCCCTTTATCGGCAGCTGCATCGGCACCATGTTGTGCCTTGGTTCAGCGCGTTTGGAGGCGTCGTTTGCAGTTATCGGCAATTCTTCGAGGGGGACGTACGGCGCTTTGCACCGTGGCCATCGCCCTTGGCATCATCGTTCCCGCCATGTCGGCGCAGACCACGCCCATGCCGCCGGGCGAACTGAGCGGGTTGACCCTCACCAATGCCGAGCCGCCCCGAATTCGCGTGGCCCAGGCGCAGGATACAGCGCAGCTGATGGTGCGCATCCAGCAGCTCGAAGAGCAGTTGCGGCTGCAGAACGGGCAGATCGAGGGGCTGACCTTCCAGCTGACGCAGCTGCAGGAACTGCTCAATCGCATGCAGGAAGATACCGACTTCCGCCTCCAGGCGCTGGAAGGCGGTGCCGGCCCAAAACCTGATGCGGCAACCCAAGCGGGCGGCGCGACGCAGCCCGAGGCGTTGCCGCAGAACCCCAATGCCGTGCCCGTGGACGCCAACGGCGTGCCGCTGACCGTGGTGCCTGAGCAGGGCGTGCAGCCGCTGCCCGGCGAGGCCGAGTTCGACCCGACCTTTGACGATGGTTCGGGCGCCGCGCCTGCCGATGCGGTGGGCGAATCGTCCGATCCGCTGGTGGGGACGGGGGCTGCCGGTGGCGTCGATCTCACCACCGGCCAGCCGATGAATCTGAGCTTTGATCCGGCAGCGGCCAATTCGGGCAATCCCGATGCCGATGCGCAGTTTGCCGCCGGCTACGACGCCCTCTCCAAGGGCGACTATGCCTTTGCCGAGGACCAGTTCAGCCAGTATCTCGATCTCTATCCCGATAGCGAACAGGCCCCTGATGCCGCCAACTTCCTGGGCGATGTGCTGATCCAGCGCGCCGCCTATGACGAGGCGGCCGAGGTGCTGCTCAATGCCTTCCAGAAGGCGCCCGACAGTCCCAAGGCGCCGGACCTGCTGCTGAAGCTCGGCATGTCGCTTTCGGGGGCCGGCGAGCGCGAGACCGCCTGCCGCACCTTTGCGGAGATCGACAAGCGCTACACCACGCTCGAGCCCGCCTTTGTGACGCGGCTGGGCGAGGAGAAGTCCCGGGCTGAATGCCCGCCCGCATGACCCCTGACCTCGACGACGCTGCAGGGCTTGAGACCCTGTTCGTTGCCGCGGCGGGTGAGCCGGCGCTCGCGCTGGCCGTATCGGGCGGGGCCGACAGCCTTGCCCTGATGCTGCTGGCCCAACGCTGGGCGGCAGGACTTGAGGCAGCGCCGCGGATCGTCGTTTATTCGGTCGATCACGGGCTGCGCCCGGAAGCGGCAGCCGAAGTCGCCATGGTGCTGGAGGCTGCGGCGGCGCTCGGGCTGGCCGCGCGTGGCCTCGCCTGGACCGGGCCCAAGCCCGAAGCTGGCGTGCAGGAGGCGGCCCGCACGGCCCGCTACCGGCTGATGGGATCAGCCATGGCCGAGGATGGCGCGACGGTCCTCCTCACCGCCCATCACCTGCAGGACCAGGCCGAGACGGTGCTGATGCGCATGGCGCATGGCAGTGGCATTGAGGGCCTCAAGGGCATGACCTCGATGGCCGATATCGAGGGGATCAGGGTGCATCGTCCGCTGCTCGGTGTCGATCCGGCGGCCCTGCGGGCTGTTGTCGACGCGGCGGGGCTCGTCCCGGCGGCCGATCCGTCCAATGCCGACCCCCATTACGAGCGCGTGCGCTGGCGCCAGGCGATGCCGCAACTGGCTGCCTTGGGCCTGAATGCCGGGGCCGTGGCGCTGTTTGCCACCCGCATGGCCGAGGCCGACGCCGCCATCGCCCAGATGGCCGATGGCTGTTTCAGCGAGATCGTGCGGCTCGATGGGTTCGGTGCGGCGCGGATCGAACTGGCGCCGTTTGTGGGCCTGAGCCCCGCTATTTCTACGCGCCTGCTTGGCCGCGTGCTGAACATTGTCGGCGGGCGGCAGAAGCCGCGTGCCCTGGGGGCGGTGGAGCGGCTGCGCCAGACCATTGCGGAGGCCGGCCTGGCCAAGGCGACGACCGTGCTCGGCTGCGTCATCCGCATCAAGGACGGCGCGCTTGTCGTGGCCCGCGAGCCGGGCCGCTCGCTGCCGCCGGACGCCTTGCTGGCGCCGCATGGCGAACTGGTCTGGGACGAGCGCTTTCGCATCGTCAATGCCTCGCCCGAAGCGAGCCTCACCGCCAGCGTCGCCGATTACCTGCCGCGCCACCGGCTCGAGGAATTCCTCGGCTTCAAGGTCACGGCGCCCGCCGAGGCCATCCGCACCGCGCCGATCGTCCGCGATGCCGGTGGCGGCGTGCTGTCACTGGGCGGGTGGTCATTCGACGAGCGCATCAAGGTGCAGTTGCTGATCGATTGAGGGATTGCCCCGCGCCCGACGACTTATCCCCATGCGTCAAATGGCGCGCATACTCCTTCCATCTTCACGGCAGAGCCGGTCATGACGAGTGATGACCGTGGAGGCAGCCAGGGATGGGAGGTCGCTCCCGTTGGGCGGGGGGAACTCGGCAGCTGCGCTTGCGACACAGCGTACCTGGCCCGGACCCGCGAAAATCCTGGCGTGGTGGCGAGGCAAAGGCCTCACTTCCGTCATCTACCACTTCGAGGCACGCGCCTCGCCACCATAGCTCTCTGAGCGCCCCCTTGGCGTCTCGACACCGAGCGAACCGAACCCACGACAACCGCGATCCAGGCGGCGCCTGCGCATGCCCGGCGAAAACGCCACGCCTGGCGGCGATCCCGTGTTGAAAAGCGCGATGAAGCTCCCGCATGGCTGGGCCATTTGCTAGACCATTACGAAGTGCCTGATTCGGCCCGACTCACTGGTTACGGAGCATCCTGACCCATGGCATCGACGCCCGCTGGCGATGACAATTACCCCGATCCGCTCGTAGCGGCCGGGCGGGGCAGTGCCGGGCTGTGGCGCGTTGTAGTGCTCGGGCTGCTTCTGGTCGGCATTGCCGTGGTATTTGCCCTGTTCAGCGACCGGATTCCGGCCGACGCGATCATGACCTTCATCGGCGTGCTTGCTGTCGTGGGCGTGTTCTGCCTGTTCGGCCTGGCTGCGGGCCTCTTCCGCTTCGCCAGCGGCGAGGAGCGGCGCACCATCTCCAATGCCGTTGTTGACAGCCTGCCCTTCGGCGCGGTCGTCTCGGATCGCGATGGCAAGATTTCCTACGTCAACGCGCATTATGGCAGCTTTGCCGGCGCCGTGACCAACGGGGTGCCGGTGGGCGTGCCGCGCCTGTTTGCGGGTCAGTCCGACGCGAGCGAAGCCATCTACCGGCTGTCGCGCGCAGCCAAGGATGGTCGGTCGGCGGTCGAGGACATCCGCATTGTCGGTGGCCTGGGCGGCTCGCTGGCCGATAGCGCCAAGCCATTCTGGTATCGGGTGGCGGTGCGCCCGTTGCCCGAATCCGACGAGGCCAGCACCCCCATGGTGATCTGGTCGGTCGAGGATATCACCCGCGACCGCGACAATAACGAAAGCGCCTTCCGCGACCTGCAGCGCGCCATCGACTATCTCGACCATTCACCGGCCGGCTTCTTCTCCGCCGATGCGCATGGGCGCATTCAATATCTCAATTCGACGCTGACCGACTGGCTCGGCTATGACCTGGCCGAGTTCAATTCCGGCCACCTGCGCCTGTCCGACCTCGTCCGCGGCGATGGAGCGTCCCTGCTGATGCGCGGCCGCGGCGATGGTGAAATCCGCACCGAAATCATCGATATCGACCTCGTGCGACGCAATGGCACGAGCTTCCCCGTGCGCCTGATGCATCGCGCCGCCCGCCTCGCCGATGGCGAACTGGGCGAGACGCGCACCCTCGTCCTCGACAAGTCCAACGCCCCCGACACCGAGGAAGAGCTGCGCGCCGCCGAAGTGCGGTTCTCGCGCTTCTTCAACGACACGCCCTTCGCCATTGCCACTCTGGACGGGGAAGGGCGCATCATCCGCACCAATGCCCCCTTCGGCCGTATCTTCCGCTGGTCGGGCGAAGAAAAGAGCCTGGAACTGCAGCCGCTGGCCGAGCTGATCGGCGAGGGCAGTCGCGAGAAATTCGCCCGCGCCATGGCCGACGCGGCCGCGCATCGTTCCGAAATCGAGCCGGTGGATGCCCTGCTGAGTGCCGAGGGTGATCACGCCGTGCGGCTCTACCTGTCGTCATCCGAGATGAGCGCCGGCTCGCCCGAGCAGGTCAATGTCTATGCCCTCGACATGACCGACCAGCGCAAGCTGGAGGCGCAGTTTGCCCAAAGCCAGAAAATGCAGGCCGTGGGCCAGCTTGCCGGCGGCGTGGCGCATGATTTCAACAATCTTCTGACGGCCATTATCGGCTTTTCCGACCTCTTGCTGCTCAAGCACAAGCCGGGTGACCCCTCATTCAGCGAGCTGATGCAGATCAAGCAGAATGCCAACCGCGCCGCCGGTCTCACCCGCCAGCTGCTGGCCTTCTCGCGCCGCCAGACCCTGCGCCCGCAGGTGCTGGAACTGCCGCTGATCGTCGATGACCTCACCGTGCTGCTCAAGCGCATGATCGGCGAAAAGAACACGCTGACCGTCGAGCATGGCCGCAATATCTGGCCGGTGCGGGCCGACGTGGTGCAGCTCGAACAGGTGATCATCAACCTGGTGGTCAATGCCCGCGACGCCATGCCCCATGGCGGCTCCATAACCATCCGGACCTCCAATGTCGAGCGGTCCGAGGCCGAGCGCATGACCTTCGAGGGCATGGTGCCGGCCGATTATGTGCTGATCGACGTGCAGGATACCGGCACCGGCATGGGCCCGGAAGTCCTGCAGAAAATCTTCGAGCCCTTCTTCACCACCAAGGAATTGGGCAAGGGCACGGGCCTCGGCCTTTCCACCGTCTATGGCATCGTCAAGCAGACCGAGGGCTATATCTACCCGGTCTCGGTGGTCGGCGTCGGCACGACGTTCAAGATATTCCTGCCGCGGCATGTGGCCAGCGCGTCCGAACAGGCCGCCAAGGTGGCAGCTGCTGCGGCGCCAGTGCGCGACCTGACAGGCCATGAGCGTATTCTGCTGGTCGATGACGAGGAAAGCGTCCGCGCCTTCTCAGCCAAAGCGCTGCGGGCGACGGGCTATGAGGTGTTCGAGGCCGATGGCGGCGAACAGGCGCTTGAAGTGCTGGAAGATGAGAACTTCAAGATCGACCTGATGATCTCCGACGTCGCGATGCCGGAGATGGATGGGCCGACGCTGCTCAAGCATGTCCGCGAGGAAATGCCCGATCTCAAGGTGATCTTCGTATCCGGCTATGCCGAGGAAAGCGTCCGCCGCGACATCGAGGACGACCAGTCCGTCGAATTCCTGTCCAAGCCGTATTCGCTCGACCAGATCAACACCAAGGTCAAGGAAGTGCTGCAAAAGATTGGCAAGGGTGATGTCAATTGAATGAGCAGGGGCGGTTCGAGGGGCCAACCGAGCTGAACGTGCTCGGCGAACCGCTCAGCCCCTGTTCCAGCGATCCGCTGACCGGCTTCTTTCGCACCGGCTATTGCGCCGCCGGGCCAGACAGCGCCGCAGTGCATCTGGTCTGCATCGAAGCGACTGACGATTTCCTCGCGTTCTCGGCCTCGGTCGGCAATGACCTGTCGACCCCGATGCCGCAATTCGCCTTTCCCGGCCTCGTTGCCGGCAATCGCTGGTGCCTGGTCGCCCAGCGCTGGCAGCAGGCGCATCAGGCCGGCAAGGCGCCGCGGGTCTTCCTGCGCTCGACCAATCAGGCCGTGCTCGGACTTATCCCCCTGGATGTGCTCAAGGCGTATGCTCTGGATCTGAACTGATCGGGAGAGACCTCATGGTGAGCCTGTCGAACCACGAGGTCGGGCACACGTATCCTGCCACGACCTCGTCCTTCGACGGGCTCAGGATGAGGTCTACTGCTCTCTCTTAGCGTCCACGCAGAATGCGCGCCAGCGCTGCGCTAAGCCCTGCCAGGGCCACGAGGAAGAATGTCCATTGGGCTACCAGCAGGAACGTACTCGGCGCCTCCGCCGCGAAAAAGATCGTGTAGCCGAGCCAGATTGCCACCGCGGCACAGATCAGGGCCGAAACGCGAGGATCGTTCATCGTTGTTGCTCCGCCAGCACCTGATCGAGTTTCTTGTACCCAAACTCCATGCCCTCGGCCATCGGCGTCGCCAGGGCGCCGTCGCGGGCTTCCTTGGACGAATAGGTGATCGTATTGACCAGCGTGGTCCGGCCGCTTTCCTCGTCGAAATCCAGCGTCGATACCGTCTCGCCGCCGGTCCAGTCGTCGTCGAACAGCTCGGCGCTGGCGACATGAGATACCGGCTCGATCGCCGTGACCACGCCACCCATGCCCATTACATAGCCGCTGGGTGCCTTCCACTCGTAGCGATACTTGCCGCCCACCCTGGCGTCGAATTCGCAGACGGTCATGATCCAGCCTTCGGCGCCATTGAGCCAGCGGCGGATCAGCGCCGGCTGGGTATAGCAGGCAAAAACCAGATGCCGTGGTGCATCGAATTGCCTGGTGATGACGATCTGGTTGTCTGCGGGCAGGGTGATGGTCAGCGGTCCACCGAAGGTCATGTCGGGTCTCCTCAGTTCTTGCCGGCCATGGCCTCGAGGCGTTTCAGTTCATCGAGCAGGTCATCGAGTTGGCCGAACTGCTTTTCCCAGAACTTGCGGTATTCGATCAGCCAGCCGGTTGCCTCGGCCAGCGGCGCCGCTTCCAGTTTGCAGGGCCTGCGCTGTGCATCGCGGCTGCGCGAGATCAGCCCGGCATGCTCCAGCACCTTGAGATGCTTGGAAATGGCCGGCTGGCTCATGGCGAAAGGCTCTGCCAGCTCCATCACCGAGGCTTCGCCCTGCGCCAGGCGCGCCAGGATGGCGCGCCGAGTCGGATCGGCGAGTGCCTGGAAGGTGGCATCAAGGGCGGCTGGCGTCGGCATGACTATAACTTTCAGGTTTCAGAACCATCAGGTTATATTGCGCTTCAGCCGTAGAATCGTCAAGCCGTTCCGCCGGGAATGGGTGTGCCTGGGGCCAGCAAGCCCTTTGCGGCCAGCGTGGTCCACAATTCGTCCGGCACCTTGGCGTCCCACCAGTCGAGAATGCCGTCCAGCTCCTGCGGCGAGCGCGGCCCGGGCAGTACGTTGCAGACGGCTGGATGGGTCAGCGGGAACTGCAGTGCCGCGGCGGGCAGGGGGACGCCGAATTCGCGGCACACGGCCTCAATGGCCCGCACCTTGGTGACGATCTCCTCGGGCGCCTTGGCATAGTTGAACTTGTCGCCGCCCACCAGAATACCCGAATTGAACGGGCCGCCGATCACCACCGAGGCGCCGCGCTCTACGCAGGTGGTCATGAACGGATCGAGCGAGGTCTGCTCGAGCAGCGTATAGCGCCCGGCGAGCAGGAACACGTCCCAGTCGCCCAGTGCAAACGCGTCCATCAGCACCTGCCACTCGTTGACGCCCAGGCCAATGGCCTTGATGACGCCGGCATCGCGCAATTCGCGCAGCGCCTTGTATCCGCCGCCGGCAAGCTGGGCCCAGAGCGGCTTGTTGCCCTCGACCCCATGGGTCGCCACGCCGATATCGTGGACGTAGAGAATATCGATCCGGTTCAGGCCCAGCCGCTGCTGGCTGTCCTCGAAGGAGCGCATCACGCCATCGTAGGAATAGTCGTAGAGCTGGTTGAAAGGCAGCGGGTCGACCCAGTTGCCCTTGTCCTGCTCGGCGGGCTCAACCGGCTTCAGCAGGCGCCCGACCTTGCTCGACAGCACCACGCCCTCGCGCCGTTCGCGCAGCGCATCCCCCACCAGGTGCTCGGAGCGGCCCAGGCCATATTGGGGGGCCGTATCGACATAGTTGATGCCGACATCGAGCGCATGGGCAACGGTGGCGCGGGCCTGCTCGGCGGGGACGGCCGAGAAGATGCCGGCCAGCGATGCCCCGCCCAACCCCAGCGTCGTCACCTCGAGATCGGTGCGTCCGATGCGGCGCTTTTCGAATGTGCGAGCAATCATGTTATCCCTCCAACCGGCGGAGGGATAACTGACATGTTAGTTGCCCGGCTTCAAGCTCAATAGACGTTGCCGACGATCACCGGATGCTCGACTTCCGTCCGGACCGGGTTGCGCAGCGGCGCGCCGAACTGGGCTTCCTCGATCTCGAAGATGTCGTCGGGCTGGGTCTTGATGCCGTCGGCAAAGCTCAGGGTCGCCGTGCCGAACATATGCACATGCACGTCGCCGGGGTGGCGGAACAGGTCGTATTTGAAGTGGTGATATTCGAGGTTGGCGATGGTGTGGCTCATATTGTCCTCACCCGACAGGAAGGGCTTTTCCCACAACACCTTGCCATCCCGCCAGATGCGCGATTTGCCCTCGATATGGGCGGGCAGGTCGCCGATGCGCAGCTCGGGACCGAAGGCGCAGGCCCGCAGCTTGGAATGGGCGAGGTAGAGATAGTTGACCCGCTCGGTCACGTGGTCGGAAAACTCATTGGCCAGGGTGAAGCCGAGCCGGCGCGGCTGGCCGTTCTGGTCGATAATATAGATGCCGGCAATCTCGGGCTCCTCCCCCGCGTCGAGCGCGAAGCCCGGGGAGGGGATCGGGTGGCCCGGATTGACGACCGAATAGCCGTTGCCCTTGTAGAACCATTCCGGCTGCACGCCCTTGAGCCCGTCGGCCGGCTTGCCGCCCTCGAGGCCCATGCGGAACATCTTCATGGTGTCGGTGAGGCCCGTCTCGGTCGCGCCGCTATTGGCGGTGTGCATGGCGTCGCGCGTCGCGGCCGAGCCGAGATGGGTCAGGCCCGTGCCCGTGACGTAGAGATGGGCCGGATCGGGATGATCGACCGGCGCCAGCATGCGGCCCTCGGCCAGGATTGCGGCGCGATCCACCGTGTCGCCGAGTCCCTTCTGCGCGACCAGTGCAGCGAGCCCTCCCTGGCGGGACAGCGCTTCGATCGCAAGGGCGTAGACGCTGGTCGCGCCATTAACGACGTGGGCCGTGCCATTGTTGACGGCCGCGACTGCGCGCTCGCCGTTAAGGTCAAAAAACTGAATCAGGTTCATGTGCACGGCTCCTTCGCTGGGCCCTGGAGCCCGGTTGCAGGCATAAAGCGCAACATGGTTCGGCGAGGCAAGTCAAAAAATCATACTTATTTGACCGGGCCAACCGACGTCACTGCTGACACCCTCTGTCAGGGACGTCGGCAATTCTCCCTCCATAGCGTTGATGTTCTCACTTTGTACCTTGACAGTTCCGGAACAAGATGAGAACAAATAGCGCACATTCAATGCATGGCCACATCAGGTGTCGGCGCGTTGCGCGGCCTCCCAGAGCGTGGAATAAGGAGAGTCTAGATGGCGAGTGCCCCGCTTCGTGTAGTTGAAGGTGGATCGATGGATAAGGAAAAGGCGCTTGCCGCCGCGCTCGGCCAGATCGAGCGCAATTTCGGCAAGGGTTCGATCATGCGCCTTGGCGAAGCGTCGTCGATCGAGGTCGAATCGATCTCGACCGGTTCGCTCGGCCTCGATATCGCGCTGGGCATTGGCGGCCTGCCAAAGGGCCGTATCGTCGAGATCTTTGGGCCGGAAAGCTCGGGCAAGACCACCCTGGCGCTGCATGTCATTGCCGAGGCCCAGAAGGCCGGCGGCATCTGCGCCTTCGTCGACGCCGAGCATGCCCTCGACCCCATCTATGCCCGCAAGCTGGGCGTCAGTGTCGATGACCTCTTGATCTCCCAGCCCGATGCCGGCGAGCAGGCGCTCGAAATCACCGATACCCTGGTGCGTTCCGGCGCAATCGACGTGCTGGTGGTCGATTCGGTGGCGGCCCTCACGCCGCGCGCCGAGCTCGAAGGCGAAATGGGTGATTCCCTGCCGGGCCTGCAGGCTCGCCTGATGAGCCAGGCCATGCGCAAGCTGACCTCGTCCATCTCCAAGTCCAAGTGCCTGGTCATCTTCATCAACCAGATCCGCATGAAGATCGGCGTGATGTATGGCTCGCCCGAGACGACCACGGGCGGCAATGCGCTCAAGTTCTATGCTTCGGTTCGCCTCGACATCCGCCGCATCGGCGCCATCAAGGATCGCGAAGAGATCGTGGGCAACCAGACCCGCGTGAAGGTGGTCAAGAACAAGCTGGCCCCGCCATTCCGCCAGGTCGAGTTCGACATCATGTATGGCGAAGGCATTTCCAAGACGGGCGAATTGCTCGATCTGGGCGTCAAGTCCGGCGTAGTCGAGAAGTCCGGCGCCTGGTTCTCCTATGACAGCCAGCGCATGGGGCAGGGGCGTGAAAACGCCCGCCAGTTCCTCAAGGACAATCCGGAAGCGGCGGCCACGATCGAACGGGGCGTGCGCGAAAGCTCGGGCCTGCTCGGCGAGGTGCTGCTGGTCTCGGGCGGTGATGATGACGCCGGTGACGACGCCGAATAAGTCATTCTTCCCATGCAGGGATTTCGGAGGCATCGCGCAGGCGGTGCCTCCTTTTCTTTGTCTGCCGGACGCCATCCGCCCTTGCCCTGCCGCAATGCTGGACAGCGCGGCAAACTGCACGATAGAAAGCCTGCCAAACGTCTGCGGCGCTCCGGCGCCAATTCCCGAATGAAAGCCTTCCGATGACCAGCGTAAACGACCTCCGTTCGAGCTTTGTCGATTATTTTGCCCGCAATGGTCATGAGGCCGTGCCGTCCAGCCCGCTGGTGCCGCGGAACGATCCGACGCTGATGTTCACCAATTCGGGCATGGTGCAGTTCAAGAACACCTTTACCGGTGTCGAGAAGCGCCCCTATTCCCGCGCGACCACGGCACAGAAATGCGTGCGCGCCGGCGGCAAGCACAACGATCTCGACAATGTCGGTTTCACGGCCCGCCACCACACCTTCTTTGAAATGCTGGGCAACTTCTCGTTCGGCGATTACTTCAAGGATCGAGCGATCGAGCTGGCCTGGAATCTGCTGACCAAGGACTGGGGCCTGCCCAAGGACAAGCTGATGGTCACCGTCTACCAGGACGATGACGAAGCCCTGCAGCTGTGGAAGAAGATTGCCGGCCTTTCCGAGGATCGCATCGTGCGGCTCGGGGCCAAGTCGAATTTCTGGCAGATGGGCGATACCGGACCCTGTGGCCCGTGTTCGGAAATCTTCTACGACCATGGTGACCATGTCTGGGGCGGCCCGCCGGGCTCGCCTGAGGAAGATGGCGACCGGTGGATCGAGATCTGGAACCTGGTCTTCATGCAGTACGAGCAGCATGGCGACGGTTCTCGGACCGGCCTGCCGCGCCCCTCCATCGATACCGGCATGGGCCTCGAGCGCGTCGCCGCGGTGATGCAGGGCGTGCATGACAATTACGATATCGACCTGTTCCGCTCGCTGATTGCGGCCACGGCCAATGCCACCGGTGCCGACATCGATGGCGAGGGCAATCGAAGCCTGCGCGTCATTGCCGATCACCTGCGCTCGATGAGCTTCCTCATCGCCGAGGGTGTGCTGCCATCCAATGAAGGCCGTGGCTATGTGCTGCGCCGCATCATGCGTCGCGCCATGCGTCATGCCACATTGCTGGGCAGCAACGAGCCGGTGATCCACAAGCTGGTGCCCACCCTGGTGCGCGAGATGGGCCAGGCCTATCCCGAGCTCAGCCGCGGCGAGGCGATGATCGCCGAGACCGTGCGCCTCGAGGAGGGCCGCTTTCTCAAGACGCTGGGCCGCGGGCTGCAAATCCTGGATGCAGAGACCAGCGAGATGGGCGAAGGTGCAGTGCTCGATGGTGCTGCCGCCTTCAAGCTCTACGATACCTATGGCTTTCCGCTCGACCTCACCCAGGATGCCCTGCGCCTGCGCGGCATCAGCGTCGACCAGGCCGGTTTCGATGCCGCCATGGCCGCCCAGAAGGCTGAGGCGCGCAAGAGCTGGTCCGGGTCGGGGGAAGCTGCCACCGACACGGTCTGGTATGGCCTGGCCGACAAGCTCGGCCCGACCGAGTTTTTGGGCTATGAAACCGAAACCGCCGAGGGCGAAGTCAAGGCGCTGCTCAAGGACGGCAAGGAAGTCGCGTCCCTGGCGGCCGGCGAAGAGGGCTTTGTCGTCCTCAACCAGACGCCGTTCTATGGTGAAAGCGGCGGTCAGGTCGGCGATACCGGTGTGCTCAACGGCGAAGGTGTGGCCGCCAAGGTCACCGACACGCAGAAGCACCACGGCGTCTTCGCCCACAAGGTCACGGTTGCCGAGGGCAACCTGAAGCTGGGTCAGCCGCTGACGCTGCTGGTCGATCACGATCGCCGTTCGTCGATCCGCGCCAACCACTCAGCAACCCATTTGCTGCACGAGGCGCTGCGCATCGTGCTGGGCGATCATGTCGCCCAGAAGGGATCGATGGTCTCGGCCGATCGCCTGCGCTTCGACTTCGTCCATACCAAGCCGGTCACCGGGCAGGAAATGGCGGAGGTGGAAGACATCGCCAATGCCATCGTCCTGCAGAACACGCCGGTTGAAACGCGCCTGATGGGTGTGGAAGAAGCCAAGGAATCGGGGGCGCGCGCCCTGTTCGGCGAGAAGTATGGCGATGAAGTGCGCGTGGTCGCGATGGGCGAGCCCACCGGCAACGGCTTGGGCTGGTCGGTTGAACTGTGCGGCGGCACCCATGTGCGCCGCACCGGCGACATCGGCCTTGTTTCCATCGTTGCCGAAAGCGCGGTCGGCGCTGGGGTGCGTCGCATCGAGGCGCTGACGGGCAAGGCGGCGCGCCATCGCGGCAATACCCATGTTGCCATTGTCGATGCCGCTGCTGGCCTGCTCCGTGCCGGCAGCCACGAAGTGCTCGATCGCATCACGGCGCTGCAGGACAATGTCCGGAAGATCGAGCGTGAGCTGACCGATGCCCGCAAGAAGCTGGCGCTCGGCGGCGGTGGTGCCGGGGCGGCAGCGACCGCCGACGAAACGGTCAATGGCGTGACCTATGTCGGCCGCAGCGTCGAAGGCATTGCCGCCAAGGATGTCAAAGGCCTGGTGGACAGCGAGAAGAAGCGCATCGGCTCGGGCGTAGTGACGGTCGTGCTCAAGGGCGATGACGGCAAGGGCACGGTCGCCATCGGCGTTACCGATGATCTCACCGCGCGCTATGCCGCCGGCAACCTGATCAAGCTGGCCACGGCAGCGCTGGGCGGGCAAGGTGGCGGCGGCCGACCCGATATGGCGCAAGGCGGTGGTCCTGATGGCTCCAAGGCCGCCGAGGCCATAGCGGCGGTTCGCGCCGCGCTCTAAGCCCCCCGGTAATAGAAGGCGATCCCCGCGAAAGCGGGGATTTCCATTTCTGGGCTAGTGTCGCCCTAAAGCCCCGTGCGCCAGAAGAAGATGCGCGGCTTCCAGACGATTTTCAGCTTCTCGGTCAGCACATTGGCAAGGCCCGCCGCCAGCACGATGACGAGGCCGATGACCGCCACATAGTCGGGATATTCGCTGAAGAACAGCGCTCCGAAGACGATCGCCCAGATCAGCTGGCTATATTGTACCGGCGCCACCAGGTTGGCCGGCGTCCGTCGCGCCGCGGCGATCAGCAGCAGGCCGCCCGTACCGCCGAGCAGGCCAATGCCGAGAAACACCGCCAGTTGCTCTGGTGATGGAACGACAAAGGTGGGAATCATCATCAGCCCGTTGAAGAGGGCCGAATAGAACACCTGCAGGCCGACCAGGCTGACCCGTCTTTCCCTGGGCGCAACATGTCGCAGGATAATGGTGGTGATGCCGCCGAAAAACACGCTGCAGAAAATCGCCAGGTGGCCGAGTTGCAGCTCGCGCACGCCGGGGCGGATGACCAGCACCACGCCGAGGAAACTGATGATCAATAGCAGCCAGCGATGCAGTGCCACATGCTCCTTGAGCACCAGCACACCCAGCAGGGTCACCACGATCGGCGTCAGGAAGCCGATGGCATAGACATCGGCGAAGGGAATGTGGGTGAAGGCGTACATCACGCAGGCCGTGCCGGAGATTGCCGTGGCGCAGCGCAGATGCACCAGCCAGGGGTGCCGCAGCTTGTAGAGATCGCGCCAGCGCTCGCCGCGCTTGGTGAGCATCGCCGGGATGATCGACAGGCTCGTAGTGAAGAACGCGATCTCGAAGACCGACATGGTCGGTCCAGTCACCTTGATCAGCGCGTCAGCGACGGAAAAGCTGGCATAGGCCAGAAAGGCAAAAATGACGCCGACCGGCATCGCAAATATCCGAAGAAATGAGGAAGACTCGGAGGAAACGAGGCCTACCATACAAGCAGGACCGTCGGCGGCGCCAGCCGGGTCCTCGTGCTAAATTTCGGGTCCCTGCACCTCGGCGATATCGGTCGGCGCCTCTGGCCGCCTGGCGCGATACTCGGCGAAGCGCCCGGCAATGCGGGCGCGGGCGCCATCGATGAAGACGTTGACCAGACCGGACAGCACGACCACACCCAGGCCGATATAGGCCAGCAGGTCGGGATATTCGAAATAGAAGAAGGCACCCAGGCCGATGGCCCAGACAATCTGCACATACTGGATCGGCGCGACCTGGCTGGCCGGAGCGTTACGCGTCGCTGATATCAGCAGGATATGGCCCATGCCCACCATGCTGCCCGAAGCGGCGAGCAGGCCAAACTGCTGGGCGGTGGGCATGACGAAGGTGGGGGCCATTAGTACGGCGTTGGCGATGATCAGGTAGAGGGCGGGCAGGGCGATCAGGCTCACGCGCTTCTCGCTGGGGGCGATGACGCGCAGTATGGTGGTGGTCGAGGCCCCGAAGACCGCGCAAAGCAGAGCGGTCAGATGGCCGAATTCCAGTTCCCGGAAACCGGGCCGCACCACCAGCATTACCCCGACAAAGCCCAGGGCCAGCATGGACCAGCGCACGACGTCGACGCGCTCCTTGAGGATGAGCACGGACATCACCGTGATGAACAGCGGCATCATGAAGACCAGGGAATAGGTCTCGGCAAAGGGTATGGTGGTGAAGGACACCGTCACCAGGATGGAGGAACTCACGCCCGTCAAGGAGCGCAAATGCACGAGGCCGGGATGCTTGAGCTGCCTGAAGCTGTCGCGCCAGCGTTCATCTTTGGGTTTGGCAAAGACCGCGGGGATCAGGCCGAAGACGGCGACGAAGAAGCCAATCTCGAACACAGAGAGGTCCTGGCCAAAGCCCTTGATGATGGCGTCGCCGCAGGAATAGACCGAATAGGCGACAAGTGCGTAAATCACGCCGATCGGCATGGCAAATCCAGGAATGAAGGAGGGCGTCAGGCAATGGCACGACCCTAAGGCGCGCCGCTCTCGCCGTCGATGGGCTTCGCGTCGCCTGCGGCGCTATCGCGCGGCAGCTGCCTCTGCTCCGTCGGTCCGATTACGATTCTCGAGGTCCCAGAGAGATTTACCAGAAAACGGGCCGCCAAGTTGCTCTGCGCGGCAGCGCAAATGCAGCTTTGTCGATAGCAAAGCATTAGCCACTGCCAAAGAGTGCTTCCCCGCGCCGGCCACAATTAACACTCTGCAGACAGTGCCAGACTAACAATTCTGGTCAGTAATGGAGGGTCGAATGGGCCGAGTTGGTATCTTGCGGGTGGCGCTGGCGCTTTTTGCCTGGACTGGATTGTCGGCATTCGCGCTGGCGGATGACTGGATGGTCGACCGGTTGCGCGGCGAGGTCCTGGTGATGACCCATGGCGCCTGGATGCCACTGCAACGCGGTGACATCGTCAGTGACAGCAGCCGCATCCGATCGGCGGAAGGCAGCCGCGTCACCTTCACGCGGGGGGCCGAGGCCATCGAACTGGACGGGGCGACCGAGATCCGCATCTTCGATAAGCAGGGCGAGCGCATGACGACAATCATGCAGGCCTATGGCAGCGTCACGGTCGAGGCCGAGCGCCTGCAGATCCAGCATTTCTCCGTCCAGACGCCATTCCTGGCGGCCATCGTCAAGGGAACGCGGTTTACCGTTCGGTCTGACGATAGCCAGTCCAGCGTCGATGTGGCGCGCGGGCTCGTGCAGGTGCAGGATTATACCCATGGCGTCGCCACCGATATTGCGCCCGGCCAGAGTGCTGTCGTCAGCAACGACATCGTGCTCGATGTTTCCGGCGGGGGCGCGCACGCGCCCATGGTCACCCTGGATGGGCAGGTTGTGCCCGCCGCGGATGGCCAGGACAATAGTAGCCAAGGTAACCAAGGCCAGGGCAACAACGGCAACCACGGCCAGGGCAACAATGGCAACGGCGGCGATAACAACGGCAACGGCAACGGCAACGGCAACAGCGGTAGCAACGGCAACGGCGGCAATAGCGGCAATGCCGGTAACCACGGCAACAGCGGCAACAGCGGCAACAGCGGCAATGCCGGTAACAGCGGCAACGGCAATGGTGGCGGTAACAACGGCAATGCTGGCAACAACGGCAACAAGGGCAACAACGGCCAGGGTAAGGGCAACGGATCGAAATAGGATCATTGAACTCCCGCAGCGACCATTCAGTCGGTAGCAGGTCGCCTAAAGTCGCCCGGCTGCCACACAGACCCTATGCGCGGCCTGCTCCAACGCGTTCGCCACGCATCAGCATCTGGCCGATCAGGGCCCCGTCGGCAGGTCTGCCGAAAAGGTAGCCCTGGCCAATCTGGCAGCCCCATGCCGCGAGTTGCCGCGCCTGTTCGTCGGTTTCGATCCCCTCGGCGAGCGTCTTCTTGTCCAGGCGTCGGCAGAGGTCGATGATGGCGTGCAGCAGGGCATCATCCGCCGGTCGGCCGATCTGCTTGACGAAACTCTGGTCGATCTTGATCTTGTCCAGAGGCAGGCTGGTCAGGTAGCTCAGAGCCGAATAGCCGGTGCCGAAGTCGTCGAGCGAGACCTGGACGCCCATTCTCCGCAGCTCACTCATCAGAGCTTGAGTCTCGGCCAGTTCCTCGACGAATGTGCCTTCCGTGAGTTCGACATCCAGCCGCTCGGGCGCCAGTCCTGATAGCTCCAGTGCGTGTCGCACGTCGCCCAGCACATCGGTGAGCCGCAACTGGGCCGGCGAGACATTGACGGCGACGCGGATGGGGGACGGCCAGGCCGCGCATTCTCGGCAGGCCATCATCAGGGCCCAGCGTCCCAGTTCGGCGATATAGCCCGTCTCTTCGGCGAGGGGGATGAATTGCGTGGGTGATACGGGGCCATGCCGGGGGTGCGTCCAGCGCATCAGCGCTTCGGCACCCACCATTTGCCCCGAGGCAAGGTCGACCTGCGGCTGATAGACGAGGTGCATTTCCTGTCGGCCGATGGCCTGGTGCAGCTCGGTATCCAGCCGCCGCCGCTGCTCGATAGCCTCGGCCTGGCCTGCCTCGAAACGGTTGATGGGGTCGCCACCGAGCAGGGCAATCTCCGCCTGTCGCAGCAGATCGTCTCCCCTGTTGGCGCCTGTGGCCACTGCCAGCCGCAGGTCGATCATGATCACATGGGGCCCGACACGCTGCAGCCGCGCAACGCGGGACAGTATGTCATTCTCCAACGCGGCGAGGGCCTCGGGGCTAGAGGCGCCGGGATGGCAGATGGCGAACGTGTCCTGGGCCACATAGGCCAGGACACCCGGCGCGTTGTCGCCCAGCTGCCGGCCCAGATGGGCCAGCACTGCGTCCGATACTTCGCTGCCCAGCGTGCCGCGGACAGTATCGAGACGCCGCAGCCGGAGCAGTATTATGGTCCCGGCGCTGCCCAGTTCCGGCAGCGCTTCGACCAGGCCCGTGCGCGACAGCGTTCCGGTAACCGCATCATGGGTAGCGAGATAGGCAAGGCGCAACTGAGCCTGCCGGCGCTGGCTGATCAGCGAGCTCATCTCGCTGATCAGCTCGAACACGTAGAGGACGGGTACGCCGAACAGAAACAGCGCGGTCTCGATCACAGCCGCATATTGCAGATAGGCCAGGATGGCGATGCCCTCCCAGGCGAACATGGCAACAAGGCCGAATGCGCCAAGCTGCCAGATCGACAAGCGTCGCCGCAGGGCTGCCATGGCCAAGGCCAGCAGTGCCAGTCCCACGGCCGACGGGACCAGGCCGAAATCCCGCAGGGCACGATCCTGGGCGAGGGTTTCGGTTGCCAGGACCTGGACCACCGGGCCCGGCATCATCCCGAACCGCGGCGCTTGAAAGAGATCGCGCAGTTCGACCGCGGTGGCGCCGACAATAACGTCGCGGCCTTGCAGGGCGGCAGGGTCGATCCGACCGTTCAACACGTCGATGAAGGAAAAGCGCGAAATGGCGGTAGCGTCGATTCCATAGTCGATGCCAACCGCCAACACGCCCGAAGCCGGTTGTCGCCCCGACAGCGCGGTGGCGAATGACGGGATGACGCTGCCATCGACAGGCAGGCCGGTGACAAACTGGCTGACGAGACCCTGGCTGTCGAGCAGCACATTGACCGTTGCCGGCGATGCGTGGGCCAGAAACTGTGGCAGGGGCAGCGATAGTCGCGCGTCGGCGATGGTGCGCTGTTGAAAGGCGCCGAGCCAAGTATAGCCTCCGGCGCGCTCCAGCGCCGCAGTAAACTGGGCATCATCCTCGGGATTGCTCGCGCTGGAAAAATCGATGTCGAATGCAACATCTGCCGCGCCCATGGCGACAAGTCGGTCCAACACCTGCGCATGCAGCCGCCTTGGCCACGGCCAGACGCCGATCTCGGCGATGCTGCGGCTGTCGATTTCGACGAGCACGGTCTGGCCGGTCGGGGTGAGGCCCGACAGGCCGAACCGGGCGTCCTGCAACAGACGGTCCTGCGACGCAAAACCGCCAATAGCCGCGATGCCGATCAGGACTGCGATGAGTGCCACCGTCAGGCCGGTGCGATAGCCCTGAATCACAAGCCGTTCTCCCCTTGTGCCAGACGACAGCATTCGGGGCCGCCGGTAAAGCCCGAAGTCTTCGCCATGTCGTCAGGAATGGAAAGACTTGCTCGAACCGCATTGGCCGGATGGCGACTTGCGCTATTGTCTGAATGAGGCGTTCATTCCTGCGTCATCTGAGCCATGATCTGAATTGCGCGCGCTGTTTGGGCAGTTGCCGATAACCGGGACTGCGGGCGATGGAGGGCTACCTATGAGGATCGTTCGAAATTTCTTGCTGGGCGCCGTGGCGGCGCTCGGCCTGGCAATGCCGGCACTGGCTGCGGAGCGCGCCATCATCGTGCTGGATGGATCGGGGTCCATGTGGGCGCAGATCGAGGGCAAGGCCCGCATCACCATCGCCCGCGAGACGCTGCACGAGGTCCTCGCGACCTTGCCGGGGGATCTTGAGCTCGGCTTCATGACCTATGGTCATCGCGAGAAGGGCAATTGCGACGATATCGAAATGCTGATCGAGCCGGCCCTGGACACGGGCGCGGCCATTGCCGCGGCTGCCGACGAGATCAATCCCAAGGGCATGACGCCGATTTCCGACGCTGTGCGGCTCGCCGCCGAAGACCTGCGCTTCACCGAGCAGAAGGCGACCGTCATCCTGATCACCGATGGCCTGGAAACCTGCGAGGTCGATCCCTGCGCCCTGGCTTCGGAACTCGAATCCCAGGGCATCGATTTCACAACCCATGTCCTGGGCTTCGGCCTTTCGGATGAAGAGGGTCAGCAGGTCGCCTGCCTCGCCGAGAATACCGGCGGCAAATATCTGTCGGCCAATGATGGCGAGGCGCTGGTCGAGGCGCTCACCACCACCGTGGCGCAGGTGGTGCAGGCCGAACCGGAACCGGCGCCCGAGCCTGAACCCGAGCCCGTCGCTGAATACAACTACAAGCCGACGGCGTCGCTGTCCGAAGGCGGTCCCGATCTCGCCAATGAGGGTGCCGACCTGGTCTGGGAGTGGCACACTGTTGCCGCCGATGGCGGCAAGGGCGAATGGGTCGGCACCGACTACAATTCGGACTTCGAGGGTTCCCTGGAGCCCGGCGACTACATCATGACCGCCACCATGGGCTATGCCAGCTCGGAGCAGCCGGTCACCATCGAGGCCGGCAAGGTGGCCGAGCCGCATTTCGTGCTCGATGGCGTCTATCTCAAGCTGCGTCCGCTACCCAGCGAGGGTGCCGCGGTGGATGACGATGCCACGGTCGAAATCCGAAATGGCGGCGAATATGTCACCACCAGCTATGGTGAAGTCGATCTGGTGGTGCCGGCAGGCGCGCTCGAGGTTGATGTGTCGATCGGCGAAGCCAAGGTCACGCGCAGCTACGATGCCAAGGCAGGCGACACCATTGACGAAGACGTCATCGTCGGCTCGGGCACGGCCCATATTGTCTCCGAATATGTCGCCGGGACACCGGTTGAAGCCGACATCTTCATCGAGGTTGTCGAGGCCAAGGCAAATCTCGAGGGTGAGCGCAAATCGGTTGCCTATACCTATGGCGGCGACATCAGCTTCGATCTGGCCGAGGGCGACTATGTTGCGACCTACAAGCTGGGCGGCGCGAAGGGCGAAGTGCCGTTCTCGGTCGAGACGGGCGAGCGGGTCGATGTGCCCATCGTCATGGATGCCGGTATCCTGGCCGTCACCACGCCGGGCGACAACTTTGTCGAAATCCTGAGTGCGTCCAAGAACCTTGAAGGCAACCGCCAGTCGTTCGACTACGGTTATGGCCCCAGCTTCCAGACCACGCTGGCCGCTGGCGATTACATCGTCGCCGCCACAGTAGGCGATGCCGTCACCGAAACGCCGGTCACCATCAAGGGTGGTGAGCGGTTCGAACTGACGGTCGAGGCTGCTGCGGCCGGCGGCAAGAGGAAGTAGCCGCTGCCAACCGGACATTCGAAGGGCGCCCTCGGGCGCCCTTTTTTCTGGTCAGTCGTGAAAGCTGACATCGCCGCCGCTCGACTCGTCCACGTCGCGACTGGCCGGATTTCCCGAAACGTCGATATCGCCGCCACTTGAGGCTTCCGCTCGCAGGCTGGCCGTCGCATGCACCGACAGGTTCGCGCCGCTCGATGCGGCAGCGGTGACCGTCTCGGCGATGAGATCCTTGGCGTCGATGCCAGCGCCGCTCGAGGCTTCGGCATCGATCGTCTCGGCCGTGCCGGAGAGTTCGATATCGGCGCCGCTGGACGAGGCAATGGTCACCGCGCCCAGCACGGCGTCGGTCACCGAAATGTCGGCGCCGCTGGATGCATCGAGGTCGAGCTCGCCCGCCGTGATGCCAGTCAGGTCGATATCGGCGCCCGAGCTGGCGCTGGCCCCGGCCAAGGCGGGCAGGGTGATGTCAATGGTGACGGCGTTGCCGCTGTTGAGCAGCCTGCCGACCAGACCTCCGCTGATGATGAAGTCGAGAAAGCTCTGCTCGAGGCGAGCGCGCAGCACGCCGCCTTCCACGGTGAGGGTGAGATTGTCGAGCGCGTCCTGGCTGCGGGATTGCGCGTTGACGCTGAAATGGTCGCCCTGCGTTACTCTTGCGTCGAGCCCGGTCGCGATGTCGACGCGGTCAAAGCCGGTGAGGTCGAAGTCCTTGCTCTGGGCAAAGGCCGTGGTGCTCAGCAGCAGCCCGGCTGTCGCAGCCAGCGCGATCGCGGTGGTGTGGCGCATATTCGGTTCCCTCCGTGGTCCGTCCCCTGATGGATATGGGGATGGCCAGGCCAGGCTCAAGCGGCGTTGCCCGCTAATTTTGCTCTGGGCTGCACTATCGCGCAGTCAGGCCGCCAGATGCTCCGCGCGTAGAGCGCCCATCAGTTCATCCCAATGGCCGGGTCCTCCGGCAAAGATGTCTCGTGCCCTGGCGGCGAGTTCGGCATCGGCCGGCAGCGTCTGCTGCCCCCAATTGCCGAGATGGGCCAGGAGTGGCACGAGCTGGATGGCGCTTTCGGTGAGACGATAGGTGACCCTCTGCTTGTGAGCTGGGTCCGCTGCCCGGATGAGCAATCCGGCGTCGACGAGCGCTTGCAGGCGATCTCGCAGGATGTTGGTGGCGATCTTCTCGTCGCTTTCGAGGAACTGGTTGTAGGTTCGTTTTCCGCCAAACATCATGTCGCGCAGGACGAGCAGGCTCCAACGGTCGCCAAGAATTTCAAGCGCGAGGTTGATTGGGCAGCCGGATCGGTTGTGGTTTCGCATGACGTCTTTGTAGGATTTCCACTTGCGATATGCAAGTGCTTTTGTTAGCAACCACTTGCTAAATGCAATTAGTTTGGGAGTGAACAATGCGTAAGCTAGTGGTTTTGATGCAGAGCTCCGCGGATGGGTTTGTTGGGGCCGATATGCCTGTTCCATGGCAATTGTGGAACTACGTGGAACACTGGCCATGGGACGCGGCGCTGCGCCAAGAGTTCAACGACACGCTGGCGGCGGTCGATACGATACTGCTAAGCCGGCTGATGGTTGATGACTACGTTGCGCACTGGACCAGTATCGCCGAGCTCTATCCCGCAATGCCGGACTTTGCCTTTGCCCGGCACATTGTCGAGGTGGAAAAGGTCGTGCTGACCGACACGTCGTTTGTGCCGCGTTCGGAACGGACCCGAACGGTCAGGGGGTCACTGCCTGAAACGATGAAGGCGCTCAAGCAAGAGCCAGGCCGGAACATCATCACCTTTGGTGGCGTACGCCTTGTTTCGGAGCTTCTGGCAGAAGGGCTCGTGGACGAACTGCAGCTCTATGCTAATCCGGCGGCCTTGGGCGGGGGTGAATCGATTTTCCGTGACGGCGCGCGTCAGCTCACCCTCTTGGGGTCACAGAGCTACGATTGCGGAATCGTCGTCAATCGCTATGCGCCGGGCGCGCTGCTCTAGCAAACAAAAAGGCCGGGTCACGTGGACCCGGCCTCATCATCGCGCGGAAGGGTGGCTTACGCCATGGCCTTCTGCAGGTTCTGGTCGATGGCGTCGAGGAAGCCCAGGGTCGACAGCCACGGCTGATCGGGGCCGACCAGCAGGCTCAGGTCCTTGGTCATCTTGCCTTCTTCGATCGTGTCGACGGTGACCTTTTCGAGCGTCAGCGCGAACTTGGCCAGGGCCTCGTTGTCGTCGAGCTTGGCGCGGTGGGCGAGGCCACGGGTCCAGGCGAAGATCGAGGCGGTGGAGTTGGTCGAAGTCTCCTTGCCCTGCTGGTGCTGGCGATAGTGACGGGTCACCGTGCCATGGGCGGCTTCGGCTTCCACGATCTTGCCATCGGGAGTGGCCAGGACCGAGGTCATCAGGCCGAGCGAACCGAAGCCCTGGGCCACGATGTCGGACTGCACGTCGCCATCATAGTTCTTGCAGGCCCAGACGTAACCGCCGGACCATTTGAGGGCGGAGGCAACCATGTCGTCGATCAGGCGGTGCTCGTACCAGATCTTCTTGGCCTCGTACTTCTCCTTGAACTCGGCGTCGTAGATTTCCTGGAAGATGTCCTTGAAGCGCCCGTCATAGGCCTTGAGGATCGTGTTCTTGGTCGACAGGTAGCAGGGCACGCCGCGGTCATAGGCGTAGTTCAGCGACGAATACGCAAAATCACGAATGGAATCATCGAGGTTGTACATGGCCATGGCGACGCCTGCGCCGGGCGCCTGGTAGACTTCGTGTTCGATGACCTGGCCGTCTTCGCCAGTGAACTTGATGGTCAGCGTGCCCTTGCCAGGGAAGCGGAAATCGGTGGCGCGGTACTGGTCGCCAAAGGCATGGCGGCCGACGATGATGGGCTGGGTCCAGCCGGGCACGAGGCGCGGCACGTTCTTGCAGATGATGGGCTCACGGAAGATCACGCCGCCCAGGATGTTGCGGATGGTGCCATTGGGCGACTTCCACATCTTCTTGAGCTTGAATTCCTCGACGCGCTGCTCATCGGGGGTGATGGTGGCGCATTTGATGCCGACGCCGTGCTTCTGGATGGCATGGGCGGCATCGACGGTCACCTGGTCGTTGGTGGCGTCGCGGTTCTCCACGCTCAGGTCGTAATATTCGATTGGCAGGTCGAGATAGGGATGGATGAGCTTGTCCTTGATCGCCTGCCAGATGATCCGGGTCATCTCGTCGCCGTCGAGATCGACAACCGGATTGGCGACTTTGATCTTGCTCATCGGAAATATCTCCCTGGATTCCGCTTCTTGGCCATCTGGCCTTTCGGCGTGCCGTATAGCATCGGCGGGCGAGAGCGCAAAGCGGGCAAAAGGCAAGGGGGCATGCCGGTTGACATCGTGCATATGCACGACTACCTGAGTGACATGAAGGACGATTTTGACCTCTGCCTGGTGCTCAATACGCGCATGGCGGCCCGTGCGGTAACCCGCCGTGCCGACCAGAAGCTGCGCGCTTTCGGCGTCACGGCAGCACAGTTCAATATATTGGGGGCGCTATCGGCCCATCCCGGCCGCTCGATCACCGAGACGGCCAATGCGCTGGCCATGGATCGCACCACCCTGTCGCGTAACCTGGCCCTGCTCGAGCGCAAGGGCCTGGTCACCAGCGCCCCGGCCGGACGTGGCAATGGTCGGCTTGGCACTCTCACTGATGAGGGGCGCAAGACCTTCGACGCCATCGTCCCCGAATGGCGGCGCTCGCAGGCCGAGCTACGCGAAGCGCTCACCGACCCGGATTTCCTGACTGTCATCGCCGGCCTGCGACAGTTGTCCGGGCTGTCGTGACATGACCTCGCCGCAATCTACCGCAATTCACACCGTGCATATACACAGGACACAGCCATGTTGAAGCCCGATCCCGCCGATCCCATCGTTGTCACCGGCATGGGCGTCGTCAGCCCGCTGGGCGTCGGCGTGCCCACAATGTGGAGCCGGCTGACGTCAGGCAAGAGCGGCATCGTGCACAATGATCGCTTCGACACCGAGGGGTTCGGCGCGACCATTGCGGGGCTGGTGCCGGCAAAGCCGGCCGATCCTGACGGTTTCGACCCTGCCGACTTCATCGATGGCAAGGAAATCAAGAAGATGGACCTGTTCATCCAGTATGCCATCGGCGCGGCGCATGAGGCGCTCAATCAGGCCGATTGGCACCCGACCTCGGCCGAAGACCAGGCGGCGACAGCCACCATCATCGGCTCGGGAGTCGGCGGTTCGCCTGTCATGGCCAAGGCGGTTGAAGTCATCCAGACCAAGGGCCCGCGGCGTCTGTCCCCGTTCACCGTGCCGTCCTTCCTGGCCAATCTGGCGGCCGGGTGGCTTTCCATCCTGCATGGCTTCCGCGGTCCGATCGGGACCCCCGTAACGGCTTGCGCGGCGTCGGCTCAGGCGATCGGCGACGGCATGCGCCTGATCATGACGGGCGAGGCGGAGGTCGCGGTCGTTGGTGGGGCCGAGGGCTCGGTCGATCCTATCTCGCTTGGCGGATTCGGCGCTTCGCGCGCGCTTGCCACCACCTTCAACGACCGGCCGGACCAGGCTTCTCGTCCTTTCGACAAAGGCCACGACGGTTTCGTGCTGTCGGAAGGCGCTGCCGTCCTGGTCATCGAGAAGCTGAGCCATGCCAAGGCTCGCGGCGCGACGCCGCTGGCCGTGCTTGCCGGCTACGGCACCTCGGCGGATGCCTACCACCTGACATCAGGCTCGCCTGATGGCGCCGGCGCACAGGTCGCGATGCGCAACGCCATCGAGATGGCCGGCATCGACCAGGCGCAGATTGGCTACGTCAATGCCCACGCCACCTCGACCGCGGTTGGCGACGCTGCGGAACTCGCCGGGATCGGCGCGGTATTCGCCGGTCGGGGCAAGGACCTCGCCATATCGTCGACCAAGTCCGCGACCGGTCACATGCTGGGCGCGGCAGGCGCCATGGAGGCCGTCATCTCGATCCTGGCGCTCCGGAAGGGCCTGCTGCCGGCGTCGATCAACATCGTGGACCCGATGGAGGAGGCCGCGGCATTCGATCTCGTCGCTAACCAGCCCAAGGCCAAGGCAGTGGACTACGTGCTGTCCAATTCCTTCGGCTTCGGCGGGGTCAATGCGGCGCTGGTTTTCGGCAAGGCTCCGGCTTAGGCGCTACTTGGCGGGCAAGGTGTCGACAAAGCTGCGGGCCAACTCGATCCAGTCAAGCAGCACCTCGTCGTCCTCCAGCATGTCGCCGGTGACCTCGACGAAGCCTGACATGGTCCTGGCGCCCATGGTCATCGGCCGGGCGCCGGGCAAGGCGAGAGCCTCGTCGTAGCGTTCCTTGCCAACCCGCACCAGCAGGCCGCCGTCCTTCATGGGGCAGACCAGCATATTGCCGTGAAGCATGAAGGCGCGGCCGCCGAACATCTTCTGCTCGGCAATGGCCGGGTGCGCGCCCAGATGGGTGCGGATGCGATCGGATAGCTCGTCAGAAGCAAGGCTCATCGGACAGCTCCCTGTCGATAGGTTTGGTGCTGGGGCAGGTGATCGGCGATCAGGTCCCAGGCTTGCCGGCTGCGGGCAAAGATCAGTTGATTTGGCTCATACCAGTCATTCTGCCCGGCAAAGAACCCCACCGCGACCATCCGGATATCGGGTGCCCGAGACGAGTGGCCATAGAGGGGCGTACCGCATTCGGGGCAGAAGTATCGCGTGAAGGTAGCGCCCGAATCGCTTGGCCGGTCGAATGATTTGATGTCTCCGGCCACGGCCAGAGCTTCCGCCGGCACCAATGCGACGCTGGCATGTCCCGAGCCGGTCGCGCGCTGGCAATCCAGGCACGAACACATCAGCATCGAGACGACCGATCCGCGCACCGACATCTGGACGCGGTCGCAGGCGCATCGTGCCGTGACATCGATGGTGGGGCGCTTGGTGCTGCTCATCAGGCGAGGCTGGCACGCAGTTTCTGCCCAGGCAAGGGCCACCTTGCCATTGCGTGCCGCACTGGTGACACTATGGCGCAACCGGAGGAGGCATGGCGCTTTACCCTGACTATCCCATTCGTACCGAGAGACTGCTGCTCCGCCCCTTCACCCGCGGGGACGTCGACGCGGTCTTTGCCTATCGACGCCGGGAAGATGTCGCGCGTTACCTGTTCGACGTCGCGCTGAGCCGGGAAGAGTGCGCCCTGGCCGTGCAGCAGCGGATCAGCCAGGTGGCGCTGGAAGCGGAAGGCGACAAGATCATTCTGGCGGTCGAGCTGGCGGAGAGCGGAGCGCTTATCGGCGAAGTTTCGCTGATCTGGCGAAGCGTCGATGCGCGGCAGGGCGAGGTCGGCTGGATCTTCGACCCGCAGTATCACGGCCATGGCTATGCTACCGAAGCCGCCAATGCCATGCTGGACCTGGCGTTCGGACCGGGGGATATCCATCGGGTAGCCGCCCGCTGCGACGTGCGGAACGAGGCATCATGGCGCCTGATGGAGCGGCTGGGTATGCGCCGTGAGGCCCATTTCCGGGAGCACGCGCTGTTCAAAAGCCAATGGGATGAGGAGTTCATCTATGCGCTGCTCTGGCAGGAATGGCGGGCCCTGCGGGCCGGCTAGAGAGCGATTTTAGGAACAGAAAACCGACATCCAAAGAGAAGGATATTTCAGGCCAAGCCAGGAACCTCCTGATTCCCGTCACGTTGTGCGCGTGGGCCAGTTCTGGTTAGGGAGCGCAATCCATGTCATCTCTGTCATTGCCGATCGGGACGGATCGGCTCATCCTGCGGACGTTCGAGCGCGCAGATCTGGATGCGCTCGCCGCCTATCATACGCTGCCCTCCATGCAGCGCTATGTGTTCAGCCGAACGCGGGACGTGGCAGAAGTGGCGGGCGCCCTCAACATCATGCGCAGTCATGTGAGCCTGCAGCGACCCGGCGATACGCTGACCCTGGCCATGACACGCCAGGGCGACAAGAAGCTGGTGGGACATGTGTCCCTTCACTGGTCGGACGCGACCGCCGGGCAGGGCGAGGTGCGGTTCTGCATCAACCCGGCCCATGCGGGGCAAGGCTATTGCCGGGAAGCGGTCGGCGCCGTGTTCGACCTGGCCTTCGATCATTTCCGCATCCACCGGGTCTTCATGCGCAGCGATGGACGCAACCACCATTCCATAAAGCTCATGCAGCAGCTGGGCATGCGGCTGGAAGCCCATTACCGCGAACATGCCCTGTTCCAGGGCGAGTGGGACGAGGAACTGCATTTCGCCATTCTCGATCGCGAATGGCAGCGTTCCGCCAAGGTCAGTGACCTGCCGCCACGCCATCGCGTCGCCTGAGGGCGCTATTCGCTGGTCGCTACGCACCCATTGGCTGTGCTATGTGCGCTCGACCTGAAGATTGAGCGCCATGGCCGGAACCGACACTTCCATCAAAATCGAGCTGCTGCCGTCTCCGGCGGTGATCCTGTGCGAGCCCCAACTGGGCGAGAATATCGGCACGGCCGCGCGCGCCATGGCCAATTTCGGCCTGTGGGACCTGCGCCTGGTTCGCCCGCGCGATGGCTGGCCCAATGAGAAGGCCGTGGCGGCCGCCTCCAGGGCTGACCACGTCATTGAGCGGGTTCGGGTCTTCGACACCCTGGAAGCGGCGATTGCCGATCTGACCCTGGTACTGGCCACCACTGCGCGCTCGCGCGATCTGCAGAAGGAGGTCATCGGTCCGGACGAAGCGGCGCAGCGGATGGCCGCGCAGGTCGCCGCGGGCAGGGGCGTCGGCCTCTTGTTCGGCCGCGAGAAATGGGGCCTGCTCAACGAGGAAGTGGCGCTGGCCGATACCATAGTCACCCTGCCGGTCGAGCCGGCCTTCGCCTCGCTCAATATTGCCCAGGCTGTCTTGCTGCTGGCCTATGAGTGGCGCCGGCATAGCCAGATGGGCGATAAACTGCCGTTTTCCGCCGCGATGGCTGACGTCGCCCCGCGGGAAGAGCTGCTCGGGCTTTTCGGGCACCTCGAATCGACCCTGGACGGCTCCGGCTTCTTCACCGCACCGGACAAGCGGCCGACTGTCATCAACAACCTGCGCACCATGCTGGAGCGCGGCAAGTTCACCAGCCAGGAAATTCGGACGCTGCGGGGCGTCATCTCCTCCATCGATCGCCGCCACGAACGCCCCAACCCCAACCGGCAGAAGCCGCAGAAGCAAGAATCGACCGAAGAGTGAGTCACACCTCTCTCCCTCCCACCGGCCGTCACCCTCGGGCCTGAACCGAGGGCCCTGCACTTCACGAGCTCCAGGCAAGTGTAACGCCCTCGGGTCAGCCCGAGGGTGACGATCGCGTTTTTGGCTGACCTCAGCGGGTTCAGGATGCGTCATCCCCGCGAAAAGGTCACATTTGGCAACGGCGCAGGTCTCGGGGGCATTCCGGCTTTGACTGTGCCCCACCGCCATGGCACTTCCGTTGCATGAGCACCGCCGCCCCCACCGAGCCGTCCCGCGTCGCTTTCACCTATATCGGCTTTCGCTTCTTCTGGCTGACCACATTGCTGGTCAGCTTTGCCGTACAGATCATGTCGGTATCGATCGCCTGGCAGATCTACGACGTGACCGGCAATGTGTTCCTGCTGGGCCTGGTGGGTCTGTCGCTGTTCCTGCCGTCGCTGCTGCTGATGCTGGTCACCGGGCTGACGGCCGACCGCTTCAACCGGCGGGGCATCATGGCGGTCTGCCTCAGTGTGGAACTGCTCTGCGCGCTGGGCTTCCTCGCCTTCGTCAATGCCCAGGCGCATGAGGTCTGGCCGATCTTCGGCATCCTGATCATGCTCGGCGTCGCCCGGGCCTTCTGGGGGCCGGCCGCCCAGTCGCTGGCGCCCAATCTGGTGCCGCCGGAGGCGCTGAGCAATGCCATCACCGTCAATGCCTCGGCCTGGCAGATGGCCTCGATCCTGGGTCCGGCCGCCGGTGGCCTGCTCTATGGCATCGCTCCGACGGTCGCCTTCGGCACCGGCGCGGCTCTGTTGATGATTGCGGTGGTCTCCGTACTGCTGATTCCCAAGCCGGTGCAGCGCCGGTCGCACCAGGCGACCAGCCTAGAAACCATCTTTGGCGGCTTTCGCTACATCTTTTCCAACAAGGTCGTGCTGGGCGCTATTTCGCTCGACATGTTCGCCGTGCTGATGGGCGGCGCCGTTGCGCTCTTGCCGGTCTATGCCAAGGATATCCTGCATGCCGGCCCGCAGGAGCTTGGCCTGTTGCGTGCCGCGCCAGGGATCGGCGCCATCGCCATGGCGCTGGTGCTCACTCGTTTCCCCATCCGCGATCATGCGGGCAAGCTGCTGTTCCTGTTCGTCGGCCTCTTCGGTCTCTTCACCTTCATCTTCGGCCTGGCGACGACGGTGTGGATTTCGATTCCGGCGCTGGCGCTGGTGGGCGCGGCCGACATGGTCAGCGTCACCATCCGCGAGACCATCATGCAGCTCTGGACCCCCGAAGAGGTGCGCGGCCGCGTCAATGCCGTCAATTCGGTGTTTATCGGCGCTTCCAACGAGCTCGGCGAATTCCGCGCCGGCACGGTGGCGCATTTCATCGGCCCCGTTGCGGCGGTGGCCGTGGGCGGCATCGGCGCCATCGTGGTCGCCATCACCTGGAGCATCATCTTCCCGGGCCTGCGCCAGCAGCGCTCGCTCGACCACAGAATGGTGGTCGATGGTGCCGCCGAGCCGCCGGCCAAGCCGTAAATCCGGTGCGCCGCTTGACTTCGCGGCGACCCGCTTATATGACGCGGCCACCTATACGGACCTCTGGTCCATAGGCGCACCCGGGATCTCCTGAATTTTTGGGATCTGTCGGCCACCCGCGAGGGCGGCAGAGGAGGGCGCGATCCATTTCAACTCGCGCTGGCCGTAGGCCATGCGCCAAAGAAGGATACGCGATGTCGAAGCGTCATTCAGCCAAGTACAAGATCGATCGCCGTCTCGGCGAAAATATCTGGGGTCGTCCGAAGTCCCCGCTTAATGCCCGCGCCTATGGCCCCGGCCAGCACGGCCAGCGCCGCAAGGGCAAGCTCTCGGACTACGGTCTGCAGCTCCGCGCCAAGCAGAAGCTCAAGGGCTACTACGGCTCGATCACCGAAAAGGGCTTCAAGAAGCTCTATAACGAAGCCGCTCGCGTCAAGGGCGACACCGGCGAGAACCTGATCGGCCTGCTCGAGAGCCGTCTGGACGCAATCGTCTACCGCGCCAAGTTCGTTGCCACCGTGTTCGCCGCCCGCCAGTTCGTGAGCCATGGCCACATCCTGGTCAACGGCAAGCGCGTCAACATCCCGTCCTACCAGGTCAAGGTTGGCGACAAGGTTGAAGTGCGCGAGCGCTCCAAGCAGCTCACCGTGCTGATCGAAGCCACCCAGCTGGCCGAGCGCGATGTTCCGGACTATGTCGAAGTCGACCACAACAAGATGACCGCCACCTTCGCCCGCGTCCCGGGCCTGTCGGATGTGCCCTATCCGGTCCAGATGGAACCGAACCTGGTCGTCGAATTCTACTCGCGCTAAGCGAAGTCTGATTGCAGAATTGGAAAGGGCCGCCCCTCGGGGCGGCCCTTTTGTTTTGTGCTGTGATCCATGGTCCTGTCGGCAGGTCTGAACTCCTCACCCGCCCCTGCGGGTCGAAACTCCCCCTCAGGGAGAGGTGACGAGTGCCCGCACCGTGACGGTCCCTCAGAACTGCGCCGGCTGCCTGGGCACGTCGTCGCTGGTCGGCGCGGCGGCCCAGGATTGCAGGTAGATCGGGTCGTCATAGTCGTTGGCGGCGATCGCGTTGGGCGGAATATTGGCCTCAAAGGCGCGCAGACGCTTGAAGACCGAGATCAGCGAGATGATCGTGGTCCAGGAACTTGCGAGGAACTTGAACGAGTCCTCCACCTGTCCAAAAGCATTATTGATCTGCTGGAACAGGCCGAGCGTCAGAGTGCCCCCGACGATGGACGGAGCCATGGCGATCAGCGGCACGAAGTTGGACCCCTGCAGGTAGGCGTAGCGGGCGATGTTGAAGTAGAGGTAGTGCCGGTACAGGCGGAAGTAGTTGTGCTGCATGTTGATGAACAGCTGCCGCACTGTGACCGGCTCGGCGCGGTCGCCATGGTCTTCGCCGTAGACCAATTCCTTGCGGAACGCGGCTTCGACGCGCTGGTTGTCGAATTCGAGGCCCGGCAATTTCCAGCCGACAGCCGCCAGCAGCACGGTTCCGAAGGCGGACGACACCAGCGCCACCCAGACCAGGCTGCCATTCACCGCGCCGATGAACGGCAGTTCTGTGATGTTGGAGGACAGGTCCCACAGTAGCGGCAGGAAGACGATCAGCGTCATCACCGAGGCGACGAGCGAAACCGCGAGGCCTTCCACGATATTGGCGAAGCGCTGGGTATCTTCCTGAATACGCTGGGAGGCGCCTTCAATGTGGCGCAGATGCTGCCAGTGGCTCTGGTAGAAGAAGGTCATGGCCCGGCGCCAGCGGAACAGGAAATGTGCGATGAAGAAGGCGTTGATCACCAACACGGTAATGTTGGGGATCAGGACATAGGCCACGGTCCAGATTTCGCCGAGGAACTGCTCCAGGGTCACGGTGCCCGGCGTCGTCAATGCCGTCTGGATGAGGTTGTAGAACTCGCCGTACCAATCGTTGAGCCATGCGCTGATCTGCACGTTGAAATAGACGATCTCGATGATCGTCACGCTTCCCACCACGCTCCACCAGTACCAGCGCCGATTACCGCCGATCCAGTACCAGGGGATGCAGAACAGGTAGCCTGCCGCCAGCACATACTGGTAGAGCCACACCTTGTCGGACGAGAAGAAGGGTTCGGGGTTGGCTTCCGTTGCCGGGATGCCAAGCCAAGGGCCCAGGCTCAATACTGACTGCAACTGGCTGCCGACGGTGTACCAGGCGACCATGACCACTGCGAGCCAACAGAGAGCCGCGGTGAAGAATATGCGTGGATTGGGAAAGAAGGATCGAAACACCACGTGACTCCTGGGTGCCGGGGGATGGCGTCATCTAACTGTCGCTTTTGGAGTAAAGCAAGGAACGGAAATTAATCTTCGGTAAGGTTTGCGTCCTGCGGTTTTCCTTCCCCTCTGCGGCGGGGGGCGCTATCAGCTACGCCATGACAGCAAAGAGAGTTTCGGCATGAGTGAGGTCATGGAGGCGGCGCCCGGCGCGGCCGACGAGTCCGAGGCCGGCGGCCACCCCATCTATGCCCATGCCCCGCGCAGTGGCGAGTTCAACAAGCTGCGCAAGCGGCTGATCCGCAACACGCGCGAGGCGCTCGACAAGTTCGCCATGGTGCGGCCGGGCGAGAAGTGGCTGGTTGCCCTCAGCGGCGGCAAGGACAGCTATGGCCTGCTGGCGCTGCTGCTTGATCTCAAATGGCGCGGCATGCTGCCGGTGGAGCTGCTGGCCTGCAATCTCGACCAGGGCCAGCCGAACTTTCCCAAGCATATCCTGCCCGAATTCCTGGCCGGCCTCGGCATCGCGCACCGCATCGAATATCGCGACACCTATTCCATCGTCACCGACAAGCTGCCTGTCGGCGCGACCTATTGCTCGCTGTGCTCGCGGCTGCGGCGGGGCAATCTCTACCGCATTGCGCGGGAGGAGGGCTGCACGGCGCTGGTGCTCGGCCACCATCGCGACGACAGCCTCGAAACCTTCTTCATGAACATGTTCCATGGCGGCCGGCTCGCGGCTATGCCGCCGCGCCTGCTCAATGACGAGGGCGATATCGAGGTGCTGCGCCCGCTGATCTACTGCGCCGAGGACGACCTGCAGCGCTTCTCCGACGCCATGGCCTTCCCGATCATCCCCTGTGATCTATGCGGCAGCCAGGATGGGCTGGAGCGCAATGCCATGAAGGCCATGCTCAATGACATCGAGAAGCGCATGCCCGGTCGCAAGGATGTCATGATCCGTGCGCTCGGCAACATCAATGCCAGCCATATGCTGGATACCCGGCTCTTCGACTTCGCCGGCCTGTTCGACAAGAGGACGCAATCTTGAATTTTGACGTGATGGCTCTGGCCAACATCCTGCGCGATGCTGCCCGGGCCGAAGCCTTGCCGCGCTTCCGCCGGCTCGACGCCTCCATGGTCAGCACCAAGACCGAGGCGATCGACCTCGTCACCGAAGCCGATATCGCCACCGAGAATGTCATCAAGGCGCGGATTGCCGAATGGATGCCCGAGGCCCTGTTCGTGGGCGAGGAATCGGTCGCTGCCGATCCGGCTTTGCTGGGGCGGCTGGCGACAGCCGACCTTGCCGTGGTCGTTGATCCGATTGACGGCACCGCTAATTATGCGGCCGGGCTGCCGCTCTTTGCCTGCATGGCGGCGGTGGTGTCGGGCGGCGAGACCATTGCCGGCATCATCTATGATCCGATGGGCGATGACTGGATGATGGCGGAAAGAGGCAGCGGCGCCTGGCTGCGCCGGTCCGATGGCGAGGCAGTGCGCCTGCAGGTGGCCGCGCCGCTGCCGCTGGCGCAGATGGTGGGCTGTGCCTCGGTGTCCTATATTCCAGAGGCTGTCCGCGCCGGCGTGCTCGCCAATCTGGCCAAGGTGCGTGTCGTCTCCAACTTCCGCTGCGCCGGGCACGAATACCGCACTCTGGTATCGGGCCATGCGCAGTTCGGCTGCTGGAACAAGCTGATGCCGTGGGATCACCTGGCCGGCACGCTGATGAGCCAGGAGGCCGGCGCCTATGCCGCGCGGCTCGACGGCGGGCCCTATCTGCCCCACCACGTCGATGGCGGTCTGCTGGTGGCGGTAGACAAGGCCAGCTGGGAGGAATTGCGGCGGGAAGTGTTTGTGTTTTAGGGGATACCCCCTCCTAACCTCCCCCTGATAGGGGGAGGAACAGATCGAGTATGAGGCACTACCTCGCCAGAACCACCGGCCGGATTCCTCCCCCTATCAGGGGGAGGTTAGGAGGGGGTACTCCGATGCCGAGGGTACTCATCCCACCAGCGCCCCAGCCGCCGCCTCCAGCGCACCCGGCCCATGCTCAATCCCCAGCGCCTGCATGCCGGCCTCCATCGTCGCCAGCACGCCCAGCGTCATATGCGCATTCACATGCCCCATATGGCCCACCCGCAGAAAATCCTGATAGGCCGGCTCGGTCGACAGGGCCATGCCCAGGCCGATACCCAGCGTTACCCCGGCTTCCGCTTCCAACCAGCGCCGCAGCGCCCCCGCCCCACCATCAGGAATTCTGGCCGCCGTGACCGACCAGCCGCGCGAAGCCGGGTCGGCCACGTTGAGCGCAATGCCCGTGTCCTTGCTCCAGGCGTCGAACGTCGCCCAGACGGCCTTGGCCAGCCGATGATGCCGCGCCCACACCTGCGGCAGACCTTCCTCATCCAGCATCATGGTCAGCGCCTCGCGCAGGCCATAGAGGTGATGCGTCGGCGCCGTGCCGCCGAAATATTGCCAGAACTCGGTGCCGGTGCCGCGTGGCTTCCAGTCCCAATAGGGCGTGACCAGGTCGGCGCGCCTGGACGCCTCCAGCGCCTTGTCGGAAAACCAGATGAAGCCAAGGCCCGGCGGCAGCATCAGACCCTTCTGGCTGGCGCCGACCAGCACGTCGATGCCCCATTCATCCATGCGCAGCTCGTCACAGCCCAGCGAGGCGATGGCATCCACGGCCAGCAGTGCGGGATGGCCCGTGCTGTCGATGGCGGCGCGGATGGCGGCAAGATCGTTGCGTGCACTCGAGGCCGTGTCGACATGGGTCACCTGCACGGCGCGGATCTCACGGGCGACATCCGCCCGCAGGGCGTCGGCGATGCGCTGGGGGTCGGCCGGGCTCGACTTGCCGAAATCGATGATGTCGACCTTGACACCCAGCCGCTGCAACCCCTCGGCCCAGCCATGGCCGAACCGGCCGGTGGCGGCCAGCAGCGCCCGGTCGCCGCGCGAGAACATGTTGCAGTTGGCGGCCTCCCAGGCGCCGTGGCCATTGGCGATGTAGATCGCGACATGCTGGCGGGTCATCGCCACCCGCCGCAGGTCCGGGATCAATGTCCCCACCATGTCGACGATTTCGCCTTCGTAGATATTGGGCGCCGACCGATGCATGGCATTGAGCACGCGCTCGGGCGAGACGGAGGGGCCGGGTATGGCGAGATAGGTGCGGCCGGTGGTGATGGGCATGGTGGGCTCGATCGGAAAGGAGGGCAGGGCCATCAGACCGGACTCGCCGGTTCCGATCAATCGCATTCGGCTTATGGGAGGTATCAATGGGGGTGATGCGGCGCCTCCATCCGCCCCCTTGTCACGACTCATAAGTCTGTGCTTATGTGATGCCATGAGCGATGTCGATATTTTCAAAGTCCTGGCCGATCCAACCCGCCGCGCGGTGCTCGAGCGGCTGGCATCGGCGGAGATGACCGCCACCGAATTGCGCGAGGGGTTTGCCATTTCCCAGCCCGCCATGAGCCAGCATCTGGCGGTGCTGCGGGGGGCAGGGCTGATCAGCGAGCGCCGTGAGGGGCGCTATGTCAATTACCGCGTCGACGCCACGGGTATGGCGCCGCTGCACGAATGGCTCGCCCGCTATCGCGCCTTCTGGCCCGGCCGCATCGACGGGCTCAAGGACCTGCTCAAGGAGATGGATCAATGACCGACATGGATGCGCTGGTGTTCGAATGTGCGCTCGATGCGCCGCCCGAAAAGGTCTGGCGGGCGCTGACCATCCCCGAATATCTCGAACGCTGGCTGAAGCCCGACCGGGACCTGGACCTGGCGGTGGTGACGGCCGAGGAGAACAAGAGCCTCACCTATCGCTGGCGGGAGGCGGGGCAGGGCGCCATAACGGGCATTGAAGACAGCCTGGTCACCTTCGAGCTGACGCCGACCACCGATGGCGGCACCTGGTTCAAGCTGACCCACGCGCCCATGGCGGCGCCCGTGGCGGCGAACCGCAACGAGCCGATGATGATGGCGGCCTGACACGGCCCGGGGCCTCCTCACCCGCCGGACCGCACCTCCCCCTTGATGGGGGAGGCTGGGAGGGGGTGACGGGAGCCCCGATATCGGGGCCAAAC
>NZ_JACZKG010000071.1 GCF_014860165.1 Devosia sp. | reverse complement strand
GGCGGGGCCGGCGGCTGCATCGGCTGTTCGCCGCCAAACAGGCGCTTGAAAAATCCCGGCTTCTTGTCGGTCATGAACGTCTTTCAGTTAGGCCGCTTCGCGCAGCGCTTCGCCGACGAGACCATCGGCGGCGTTGCCGATGATGCGAACGGCCAGCAGTTCGCCCGGTTGCGAGCCTGGCACGGAGACCGGCACGAACTGCTCGGTGCGGCCGATGCCATTGCGCTCGATCAGCACGTTTTCGATTCTGCCGACCCTAGATGCCATGAGTTTTGCCAGCTGCAGGCTGCCAGCATGCCGCAAGATTTCTGCGCGATTTCTGGCAGTTTTCTTGTCGACCTGCGGCATGCGCGCGGCAGGCGTGCCCTCGCGCGGCGAATAGGGGAAGACGTGGAGGTAAGTCAGGTCCGCCTCGCTGACGATGCGGAGGGTGTTTTCGAACATTGCGTCGGTTTCGGTGGGGAAGCCGGCAATGATGTCGGCGCCGAATACCATGTCGGGGCGGAGAGCGCGCAGCTTGGCGACGATGGCCAGTGCGTCGTCGCGACTGTGGCGGCGCTTCATGCGCTTCAAAATCATGTCATCGCCCGATTGCAGCGACAGATGCAGATGCGGCATCAGCCTTATATCGCCAGCGACGGCGTCGTAGAGCGCTTCGTCGGCCTCGATGGAATCGATGGAGGAAATCCGGAGGCGCGGCAGGTCGGGCACGTGGCGCAGGATGGATTGGGTCAGCTTGCCCAAAGTCGGGGTGCCCGGCAGGTCAGGGCCATAGGAGGTGATGTCCACTCCCGTGAGAACCACTTCGCGATAGCCATTGGCCACGAGCTTCTTGACCTGGTCGACCACCATGCCCATCGGGACCGAGCGCGATGGGCCGCGGCCGAAGGGGATGATGCAGAAGGTGCAGCGGTGGTCGCAGCCATTCTGCACCTGGACGAAGGCGCGGGCGCGGCCGTCCATGCCCTCGATCAGGTGGCCGGCGGTTTCCCGCACGCTCATGATGTCGTTGACCTGCACCTTGTCGTTGAGCGGCGTACCGAACACCATGGGGGTGTAGGCGGCGGCCTTCAGCTTATCGGCATTGCCGATGACGAGGTCGACCTCTGCCATGTCGCCGAAGGTGCGGCCTTCGGTCTGGGCGGCGCAGCCGGTGACGATGATGCGGGCTGCCGGATTGTCGCGGCGCGCCTTGCGCACGGCCTGCTTGGCCTGCTTGACCGCCTCTGCCGTCACCGCGCAGGTATTGATGATGATGGCATTGTCGAGCCCGGCCTTTTCGGCCTCCGACTTCATCACCTCGGCTTCATAGGCATTGAGCCGGCAGCCGAATGTCAGGGTTTGGACGGCCATCAGGCCGCCACCTCGTTGCGCGCCCAGATGCCGCTGGCCGGGTCGAGCGTGCCGGTCCATTCCAGCTCGGCGGGGCCGGTCAGCACGACATGGTCATTGTCGCGCCATTCGATGAAGAGATCGCCGCCCGGCAATGTCACGGTCGCCGCCCGCGCAGTGCGGCGGGTGCGGGCGCCGTTGACCACAGCGGCGCAGGCGGCGGTGCCGCAGGCCTCGGTCAGGCCGGCGCCGCGTTCCCAGGTGCGCAGGATGATCTTGTCGGGGGCCACCACCTGGGCGATGGAGATATTGGCGCGCTCGGGGAAAATGGGGTGATTTTCCAGCATCGGCCCGAAGCGGTCGAGCGCATAGCTCCACACATCCTGGTTGACCCAGAAGGTGGCGTGGGGATTGCCCATCGAGCAGACCGAGGGCGAATGCAGCACCGGGGCATCGATCGGCCCGATCTGCAACTCGATCTTGCGGGTATCGGCAAATTCCTCGGCCAGGGGAATGTCGTACCAGGCGAACTTTGGCGTGCCCATGTCGACAGTGATCAGGCCATCCTCGCGTTCCTCGCCAAAGAGGATGCCGGCAACGGTTTCGAAGGTGAAGCTCTGCCGGCCCTGTTCCGCGGTCAGCGCCTGCACCACGCAGCGCATGCCATTGCCGCAGGCCTGCGCCAGGGTGCCGTCGGAGTTGATGATCTCGATATAGCTGGCGGTGCCCGGCGTCCGGCTGTCATGGATGGCCATGATCTGGTCGAACCTGGTGCCCGCAGTGGCATTGATGGCGATGGCAGCCGCAGGCGTGATGCGATCGGCGCGGCCGCGCATATCGGCCACGATGATCTGGTTGCCCAGCCCGTTCATCTTGAGAAACGGCACGCCGCTCACAATCTGCCTCGCCTGTTCCATAGTGCTTGCGCCCTATATGGCGGAAGTGACACGAAAATGCCAGTAGGCGGCTCTTGCTGCCACTGGACGTTGCGCGCGGACCCGCCCTAGCGGGGTGCAGCTCCGCGATACTTGTCCATAACCGCATCGAGCCGAGCATTGTCGATGTCGGGGTTGATGGACTGAAGGCAGGGCAGCAGGATGGCCTTGTTGTCCTGCTCACGCTGACCATTGAGTTCCATCGCGGTTCGCGCCGGAGTGACGCCGGCAAAGCAGGTGGCAAATTGGAGCGGCGTGACCCCGAGTTCGGCAGCCACCGCCGCCACCGGCCGGTTGGGGTCATTGAGCACCGCCTCAGGCGTCGAGGCGGCGAAGGCGGTGGTGCAAACGGACAGCAGTGGCAGGGCAAGCACGATGGGAGTCAGGCGCTTCATGATGGTTCCTCCTGAATGGCCTTGGAAGATCGCCGCAGGCCGAAGGCCGGGCAAGTTAGGGTTTGGTCATTGATTTGCCGGTTCGGTAATGTTCGGGCGCAGGTGCCGCCTGGCGGATGGGGGCATCCGGCCATTTCCCCCTTTCCTTGACTCCGCCGGCCGTTTCCCCTAAACGCACGCCATTCATCAGGCCTTGTACCTGACCAGCCGACCGGGACCCCTCAAGGGTATAAACCGATCCCGGAGGCCACCATCCGCCAGCGCGTTGCGCCCGCGGGTGGGTTTGGCGTTTGGACTGATGGATCCTATGTCTCGCGGGTAAACCGCAGAGAAGGACCAAAAATGTTCGAGAGCCTTTCCGACCGGCTTGGCAAAATCTTCGAAGGCCTGCGTGGCCGTGGCGCCCTCAACGCCGCGGACGTCGACAATGCCATGCGCGAGATTCGCCGCGCGCTGATCGAAGCCGACGTGTCGCTCGAAGTGGTCCGTGCCTTTGTCGAGCAGGTCAAGGAGCGTGCAGTTGGCGCCGAGGTCACCCGTTCGGTGACGCCGGGCCAGCAGGTGGTCAAGATCGTCCATGACGAGCTGGTCGCCGTGCTGGGCGATACGGCCTCGCCGATCGATCTCAACGCCAAGGCGCCCGTGACGCTGCTGATGGTGGGCCTGCAGGGCTCGGGCAAGACCACGACCACCGCCAAGATCGCCAAGCGCCTGACCGAGCGCAACAAGAAGAAGGTCCTCCTCGCCTCGCTCGATACGCGCCGTCCGGCGGCGATGGAGCAGTTGCGCGTGCTGGGCGAGCAGGTCGGCGTCGATACGCTCCCCATCGTCACGTCCGAGACCCCGGTGCAGATTGCCCGCCGCGCCGAGCGCGAAGGCCGCCTGGGCGGCTATGACGTCTTGATCCTCGATACGGCCGGCCGCACCCATATCGATGAAGAGCTGATGGCCGAAACGGCCGAGATCAAGGCCATCGCCAACCCGCATGAAATCCTCTTGGTCGTCGATGCGCTGACCGGCCAGGACGCGATCAACGTCGCCCGTTCCTTCGATAGCCGCCTCGATGTCACCGGCATCGTCATGACGCGCGTCGATGGCGATGGTCGCGGTGGTGCGGCCCTGTCGATGCGCGCCGCCACCGGCAAGCCGATCAAGCTGATCGGCGTCGGCGAAAAGATGGACGCGCTGGAGGATTTCCACCCCAGCCGCATCGCCGACCGCATCCTGGGCATGGGCGACATCGTTTCGCTCGTCGAAAAGGCCGCCGAGCACGTCTCTGCCGAAGACGCGCAGAAGATGGCCAAGAAGCTCAAGAAGGGCTCCTTCGACCTCGACGACCTGCGCAGCCAGCTCATCCAGATGAAGAAAATGGGCGGCATGGGCGGGTTGATGGCCATGATGCCCGGCATGGGCCAGGTCAAGAAGGCCATGGCCAATACCAATGTCGACGAGAAGGTATTCGATCGCCAGATCGCCATCATCAATTCGATGACCAAGAAAGAGCGCGCCAATCCGGACCTGCTCAATGCCAGCAGGCGCAAGCGCATTGCATCAGGCGCGGGCGTCGAGGTCAGCGAGATCAACAAGCTCGCCAAGCAGCACCGCCAGATGGCCGACATGATGAAGAAGGTCGGCAAGGGCGGCATGGGTGCGCTGGGCGGCATGTTCGGCGGCAAGATGGGCAATATGCTCGGCGGCATGCCTGATCTCTCCAAGATGGACCCGGCACAGCTCGAGCAGATGGCCCGCCAGGCGGGCATCGATCCAGCCGCGCTCAAGGGCCTGCCTGCGGCCGACCTGCCCGCCCCCAAGGCGCTCCCGACAGATGTCGGCGCGCTGCTCAAGACTTCCGGTTCACCGCTGCTGCCCGGCCTGGGCGGCGGTGGCGCCCCCCGTTTCCCTGGCCTTCCCGGCCTGGGCAAGAAGAAATAACGCAACTCAACTTCACTCAAGGATACCAAAATGGCCCTCAAGCTCCGTCTCGCCCGCGCTGGCACCAAGAAGCGCCCATTCTACCATATCGTCGTTGCCGATGCCCGTTCGCCCCGCGATGGCCGCTTCATCGAGAAGCTGGGCACCTTCAACCCGCTGCTGGCCAAGGATGCTGAAAACCGCGTCGTGCTCGACACCGAACGCGCCAAGCATTGGGTTTCGGTTGGCGCCCAGCCGACCGACCGCGTGCTGCGCTTCCTGGACACTGCAGGCCTGGTGAAGCGCGACGCCCGCAACAACCCTGACAAGGGCAAGCCGGGCGAGAAGGCCGTGGCCCGCGCCGACGAGCGCGCCGCCAAGGCCGCTGCCATTGAAGAAGCCAAGAATGCCCCCAAGGAAGCTCCGGCTGCCGAGGAAGCTGCTTCCGAGTAAGTTCGGTATAGCTGGAAAAAAGAGGGCCCCGGTGCGAATGTACCGGGGCCCTTTGTTATTCTCGAATATTGAGGTCGAAATGGAAGCTCCAAGTGTCTTGGTCAACATTCGTTCAACCCAAAAAGGCGCACCTAAAGGGAGTTACACAGTCCACGAGGACATGCATTGTTCGACCGCTCGACGCTTTTACGACCCGACTTCCCCGAAGTGGGCATGGTCAAACGATAGTCGAGTCGAGACGCAAAGCACCGAAATCTTGCTTGGCCTCTGCAAACACTGCGCGACACACAGAATTCGCCTGCGCGGGCACCCTACGACACAAAGGTCGCCAGCTGTCGCGAAGCGGCTTCTGATCGAGGGCATAGCTCGCCCATCGCTCTAGAGGGTCTGTGCTAAGCCTTGAGCTTCCCCAAAATCGCTGCGCCCATCTCCTCGGTACCAACCATCTTGCGATTGTCCTGGGCGATGTCGCCGGTCCGCAGGCCGTCGCTCAGCACCGCCGAAATGGCGTTCTCGATCTTGGTCGCCAGCTCGATCATGCCGAAGCTGTAGCGCAAAGCCATTGCCACCGAGGCGATCATGGCGATGGGGTTGGCGATGCCCTTGCCGGCAATGTCAGGGGCCGAGCCGTGTACGGGCTCGTAGAAGGCCTTGCGCTTGCCGGTGACCGGATCGGGGGCGCCCAGGGAGGCCGAAGGCAGCATGCCGAGCGAACCGGTCAGCATGGCGGCGACGTCGGAGAGGATGTCACCGAACAGGTTATCGGTGACCATGACGTCGAACTGCTTGGGATTGCGCACCAGCTGCATGGCGGCGTTATCGGCCAGGATGTGGTGGAGCTCGACATCCGAATAGTCCTTGGCGACGCCCTTGACCACTTCGTCCCACAGCACGCCGGACTTCATCACATTCTTCTTGTCGGCCGAATGCACCTTGTTGTTGCGGGTGCGGGCGAGATCGAAGGCGACGCGGGCGATGCGGTCGATTTCGTAGGTCTCATAGACCTGGGTATCGATGGCGCGCTTCTGGCCATCGCCCAGATCGGTAATGGTCTTGGGCTCGCCGAAATAGACGCCGCCGGTCAGTTCGCGCACGATCAGGATATCGAGGCCTTCCACCAGCTCGCGCTTGAGCGAGGAGGCGTCGGCGAGCGCCGGGTAGCAGATGGCGGGGCGCAGATTGGCGAAGACGGCCATTTCCTTGCGCAGGCGCAGCAGGGCCGCTTCCGGCCGGTGCTCATAGGGGACATTGTCCCACTTGGGACCACCCACGGCGCCGAAGATCACTGCATCGGCGGCCTTGGCCTTGGCCACGTCCTCGTCGGTGATGGCCACCTGGTGGGCGTCATAAGCCGAGCCGCCGGCCAAGCCGCGATCGGTCGAGAAGTCGGTGAGCTGCTCGGCATTGGTCCAGGCGATCAGCTTTTCCACCTCGACCATGATCTCGGTGCCGATGCCGTCGCCCGGCAGCAGGAATAGGGAATGGGTGGCCATAGAGGTCCTCGCCGTACTGGTGGTTACGCTTTGGCGGGCACATAGCGTTATTTCCGGCCCGCGCGCAAGACCGCCCATGGGCTGAATGCCCACTGAATGCGCGGATCAGAAGGCGTTCAAGGCGATCAGGGCAAAGCTCCCCCATCAGCGCCGGCAGCAAGCCGGTTCAAACGAGGAGACTAGAGATGAACAGAACAATCCGTATCGCCGCCCTTGCAACGATGACCCTGGTCGGCATTGCCCAGGCCCATGCCGGCGTCAGCACGCTGGCCGAATGTTACGACCTGGTGATTGCCGACTGCAACAAGGGCGACCACGCCCAGAGCTGCGCCAGCTCGGGCATGGACCAGTGCGACAAGGTGTTCCCCACGCCGATGGTGCTGCAGCCGGGCCTGGTGTTCGGCATCGGCACTGCGCCGCAGGAGCCGGTCGCCAGCAACAATCTCAAGCAGCTCGGCATCGCGACCCATCGCTGAGGCAGCTTGCGTGAGGCGGTGGCAGCCAGCGGCCGCTACCACCTCACGCAAAGCCGTTGGCATCGAACAAGACCCAGAAGGCCATGAAATTGGTCAGGACATGGGCGATGCTCACCCAGAAGATCGAGCCGGTGCGCCAGGCGATCCAGTTCCACAGCAGCCCCAGCCCCGCGGCTCCGCCCACCAGCGCCATCCAGCCGCCGTCGAAGACGATGCCGTGGCTGAGCGCCAGCGGGGCATGCCAGGCGGTGAACAGCACCCAGCCTAACACAAAGCCCAGCCGGGGCCGGTCGGCAAAGCGGGTCAGGAAGCCGCCGCGCCAGGCCACTTCCTCCAGCGTGCCGTTGACCAGGGCGACCAGCGCCGCCAGCATGGCCGCATGGGTGGTGAGGAGGCTGGTATTGGGCACGATGGCGGCGAGGCCGACGACGCCTACCTGGAGCAGCAAGAGGCCTGGTATCCACCAGTCGCGCCACGGCAGGCTTTCGCTGAACAGCCGCGGCCCGCGCCGCTTGCGCACATGCAGGAAGATGACCGGCAGGCAGAAGCCCAGCCAATAGAGGCACAGCGACAGCAGGTAGCCCTGCGGGCCGCCCAGCGCCTGCGTCAGTGCCGGTACGGTCGGGATCAACGCGGCGATCAGCGCCAGCGCATGCAGGACAAGGGCGATCTGGGGCCGGGTCAATCAATGCTCGGAATCGTCAGGACTGCCGACTATTGACCCCGAAGCGATGGATTTCGCAATGCAAGAATGGTCGTGGCGGGTGTGCCCCGCCACGTTGGAGCTAGTTCGCTTCGCGCCGCTCGATCAGTTCGAACTCGTCCGCCGCCGGATCGACCTTGAGCGCCAGTTGCTGGCGGTCGAGTTCGGCCAGCCAGGCCGTCCACGAGCAGGGGCTCATGCCGTCATCCTGGCTTTCCATCTGCCGCTTGGCGCGCTTCTGGAAGCTCAGCTTGAGCTGTGCGTGTTCTTCCCCGAACTGGTTGCGCACCCGCGCTATTGCCGGAATGCCATGTCTGTCGGTCACCCAGTTCTGGATGTCGCGATGGCGTGTCAGTGTGTGTAGCTGAGTCATGTGGCCTCCCCTCCAAATTGTTGGTTCTCTAACCTCACTGAACGGTCCGGTCCTCCACCGGGTTCCCCGTCCGGCGATCAACTGTCTGCTAGTTGGGTGACAAGCTTGAGACGCGTCATCTCCTCTGGGTTGAAATAGTAAAGCCGGTCCGGCGGGGTCTCGAGGGCATGCAGCCACAAAGCCGGGTCTACGCCCGTTTTGGTGAGGTGGCTGATGATCTCGGCGGTGGTCGTTTGGGCGTCGCTCATGGCTGTCCCGGCCACGCGCAGGGCATTCTGCGGGTCGCCGGAAAGGGCCGCCGCATAGATCTGGTGCACGCCAATGGCTGCCTCGGGGCTGGCGATGCGCTCGGCGCCGGATGCGAAGATGATGGGGCAGGACGAGGCACAAAGCGAGCCGGCAGCAACCTTGGTGGCAAGGCCCTTTTCATGGATCAGACTGCCTATGGCGAGTGCATCCACGACCGATCCTCCGGGCGAGTCGAGGACTACAGTTTGTACATATTCGCCCCGCGCTTCAATCTCGGCGGCGAAACGGGCGGCCGAACCGAGGTCGATGGAGCCTGTGAGCAAGAGTTGTCCACCGGTTCCCAGGGTGATTTCGAGCGGCTGCTCAAGCACTTGCGGGCTGGTCGTTACATTTGGCGAATTTCCGTCCGCCGGGCCCTCGGGATCATAGGGTGGCAGGATGGGCCGCATGGGCATGGCCAGGGCCGCGCCCTCATTGGCGGTGAGTTCCCGATAGTCGACATAGAGCACCGAGGCGGTGCCCAGCAGCAGCGCGAAGAAGGCGACGCGCAGGATGTTGCCATCGTCCACGGCAGCCGCCCGTTCGATCAGCCGCCGGTGGAGTGGCCCCTGTTCACTGTCGATGCGGGCATTGGCGTGGGTCTTCATGCCGGGCGCGGACCGTCGGTACGCTTGCGCTGGGCGGCGTCGATCGGGGTGACCGTGGCGTCATCAGGGGCGGCCTCGGCCACTAGCGGTGGCTCGGTGGGCAGCGGCGTGGCGGGCGCCGGGCGGGGCTTGCCCGTCGCTACGTCGATGCCGGCCGCCTCCATCTGGCGGAACAGGGCCATGGCGCGCAGCATTTCGGCGGCGGTGATGTTCTCGGCTTCCTGCAGCGATTCGGAATCCCGGCGCATGGCATCGTTGACGATCATCAGCACCAGCACGAGAACCACCGGTAGCAGGTCGATGGAAATGGCGCCGGCCCAGCTGGGGATGAAATCCTGCCAATAGCGCAGCACGGCTTCGGCGCTGGAGAGCGGCACGAAGCGGCGCTGTTCGACGGCTGGAGTGGCGAGGATTTCGTCGGCCGCTGCGGTCAGGGCCGCTGATTGTGCTGCCACCGAGGCGCGCACCGTTTCCATCACCTGGTCCTGCCTGTTGGCGAGATCGGTGGTGCCGCCATCGGCGACGGGGGCGATGAAGCCGGCGCTGAGATCGGCCGAGGCGCGCTTGACCGATGCGGCGACGCCGGTCTGCTGCAAGGCGGCGATGACGGCTGAAAGCTGCACCGCCTCGGTCTGGAAGCTGTCGGCGCGGGGTTCGATCTGGCCGGGGGTGGAAACCAGTTCGCGCATGGTGGCCAGGCGGGCCGAGCCCTGTTCGAACAGCAGGGCCACCTCGTCGCGGCTGCCGGTAATGGTTGATGCCAGCTGGTTCATCTGAGTGCCCATCTGGGTGAGCAGCTGCACCACGCTGCCCGAGCCGGTGGTGCCGGTCAGGGCGCCCGATTCGCGTTCGTCGGCGGCAAGGCCGGTAAAGCGCTCGGCGGCGCGCTGCACGTCGGGCAACAGGCTCTGGCTGGCCAGCGCATTGGCATGGGCCTGGTCGAGATCTTCGGCGTAGCCCTGCAGGGTTACCGCCATATGCTGCTCGAGCGAGGCCGAACCGGCGAGCGCGGCGGCGTTGAGCCAGCTACTCATGGCGATGATCATGGCGCAGCCGATGGCCATGGTGGCAAACAGAGCCAGGCGCTGCACGCCCGAGGTCACCAATGGCACGAAGCGGAGCATGAAGCTCCAGAAGGCATAGATGGCGACCGAGACGGCGGCCGAATAGATGATGGCGGCAAAGAACACGAAGCTGGCCGAGCCGTCGAGCAGGCCACGCACCCCGAGATAGGTATAGACGCCCGAGGCCAGAGCCAGCACGGCCAGGGCAAAGCGGGTCATCGTCTCGACGCCCTTGACGGTTTCGTTGAGGCGATAGGCGTTCGGCTTGAGCTGCATGTGCTGATGGCCCCTGTCTTAAGCGGAGGTTAACACAGCGATGGCGGCGGAAAGTTGGCGGGTTGGGTGAGGGTTAATGACGGTGGCGTGATGGTTCGTGTACCCGGCGCTTGCTTCACCACAAATCGTCACCCTCGGGCTCGACCCGACGGCCCTTCACTTGCCGCGCGCGTCACAAGTAAAACGCCCTCGGGTCAAGCCCGCGGTGACGGCCGGTGGGTGTGACAATTCGAGTTCACCCGTTGAGCTTGGCCATCAGCTTCTCGACGCGTCGCCGCTTGCTGTCCTGGCTGATCCGGCCCAGCCGCTCCTTGAGTATGGCGAGGAAACCCGGTCGGCTCTCCGGCGTCAGCACCGGAGCGATTTCCTCGGCATAGGTGGGGAACTGGTTGGGCGCGGCGCTGCGCAGCCGCTCGACCAGGATGGGCACGGCCAGCTCGCCATAGCCGGCGCGCGCCAGCTTCACCAGGATCGAGTTGCAGTGATCCTTGGCGATGACCGAACCCTTGTCGGCGGCGGCAATGATGGCCGGCAGTTCCGCCACCAGCGTGGCGGCACGCCGCTCGGCCACTGTGTCGATCGCCGTCATGGCGCCCCAGACCTTGCGGTTGTTGGAGCTGCGCAGGGCCTCGACGAAAACAGGGCATTGTGCCGCGATCAGCTCGGGATTGCGGGCGCCGATCTCGTAGAGCGCCTTGAGGGCGTCATTGGCCTGGCGGGTCGGCCCAGAACGCACGGCCTCGGCGAGTTCGGCGATGGCGGCCAGGTCGCCGCGGGCCGCGATATCCTCGGCGAGGGCAACATTGGGTTGTTCATCGCGCCGGTCCAAGGCGCCGGCAAGCCTGTCGAGAACGGTCATGCTTGGTCTCGTGTCTAGCTGGCGCCAGCCTAACCCACCAGGTCGTTCCCGCGAAGGCGGGAATCCATTCTCGCCGGATGGTCTGGGTCCCAAGAATGGATCCCCGCCGTCGCGGGGATGACGCTGAATGATGTAGGAACCTAAGCCTCGACCGCCACGTCGAGCGCCAGGCTCACCATTTCCTTGAGCGAGGTCTGCCGCTCATTGGCGTCGATCTCTTCCTTGGTGATCAGACAGTCGGTCATGGTGCAGATGGTGAGCGCCTTGACCCCGAAACGTGCGGCCAGCGTATAGAGCGCGGCCGCCTCCATCTCGACGCCGATGACGCCATGCTCGGGCAGCTTGTCGTAACCGGCCATGCCGTCGGCATGGTAGAAGATGTCAGAGCTCAGCATGTTGCCGGCATGGAAGCGCATGCCCGCCGCCTCGGCCTTCTCGGCCGCCGCGCGCAGCAGGCCGAAATCGGCGATGGGGGCGAAGTTGTAGGGGCCGAAGCGGTCGCGCACGATGGAACTGTCGGTCGTGGCCGCCTGGGCCAGGATCAGGTCGCGGACCTTGACCCGGGCATTGAGGCCGCCACAGGTGCCGACGCGGATCAGGGTCTTGAGCCCATAGACGTTGATCAGCTCATGCACATAGATCGAGAGCGAGGGCTGGCCCATGCCGGTGGCCTGCACCGAAACGGGCTTGCCCTTCCAGCTGCCGGTATAGCCCAGGCAATTGCGCACCGAATTGACCAGACGCGCATCCTCGAGAAAGGTCTCGGCGATCCACTTGGCGCGCAGCGGGTCGCCGGGCAGCAGCACGGCCTCGGCATAGTCGCCCGCTTTGGCATGGTTATGGGGTGTCATCGGTTGGTCCTTGAATTTTTGTCCGGTTGGTCAAATCAATGCCATTGGCCGGGCGGAACGGCAAGCGTTCCACGCCGTTTCATTCCAAACGGCAGGAGCGTCAAATGCCAGACAAAATCGAAGCCAAGGTCACCCATCGTTTCAAGGCCAGTCCCGAGCGCGTCTACGATGCCTATCTCGATCCGCAGCGGGCGCGTCTCTGGCAGCAAGCCTGGCTGCAGCAATCAGGCCTCAAAGGCGAGCTGACACAATGCCAGATCGATCCGGTCGAAGGCGGCAGTTTCCTCTTCGCCGACCGGCGAGAGGACGGCGAGGCCCGGCACTGGGGCGCGTTCCAGGCGCTGCACCGGCCGAGCAAGATCGCCTTCACCTGGATCACCGACCCCAGCCAGGAAGAAGACCCGTCGCTGGTCACCATCATCATCGAGCCCGAGCCGGATGGACCGGGCGCCGTGGTCACGCTCTATCACGAGATGGATGCGCAATGGGCCGAGGCGATGCAGCAGACCGAGCGGAGCTGGATCGCCATGCTCATGGGGATGGACGCCATGCTGATTGCCGAAGGGTGATGTCTTGACCTTGCCATGGGCGAGGTCCATTTACGCTGCCGCACGGAGAACACTGCCATGGTCGCCAAGATTTTCATCGACGGGGAAGCCGGAACCACGGGTCTGCAGATCCGCGAGCGCCTGGCCGGCCGGCGCGACCTCGAAGTGCTCTCCATCGCCCAGGACAAGCGCAAGGATCAGGACGAGCGCAAGCGGCTTCTCAACGCGGCCGATGTCGCCATTCTCTGCCTGCCCGATGATGCGGCCAGGGAGAGCGTCAGCCTGATCGAGAACGACACCACGCGGGTGATCGACGCCTCGACGGCCTTCCGGGTCGATCCTGACTGGGCCTATGGCTTTGCCGAGATGGACAAGGGGCAGGGCGAGGCGATCGCCAATGCACGCTTCGTTGCCAATCCGGGCTGCTGGCCGCAGGGGCTGATCGGCACGGTGCGGCCGCTCATCGAAGCCGGCCTGCTGCCGGCCGACTATGCGGTCAGCTATAACGGCATTTCCGGCTACACCGGCGGCGGCAAGCAGATGATATCAGAATATGAGGCGGCGGGCGAAGGCGCGAGCCACTTCATGCCTTATGGCCTGACCTTCCAGCACAAGCATGTGCCGGAAATGACGCTCTATACCGGACTCGCCAGCGCGCCGCTCTTCGTGCCCACAGTGGGCGATTTTGCCCAGGGCATGACCACCTTTGTGCCGCTGCAATTGGGGCAGCTCGGCACGGTGCCATCGGGCAAGCAGCTGCATGCCGCCATTGCCGATCATTATGCCGGCATCAGGGACAGCTTCGTCACCGTGGCGCCGTTCGACGCGGCCCTCGGCAAGACGCCAGCTCTCGATCCGCAGGCGCATAACGGCACCAACACCATGACGCTGCATGTGTTTGCCAATGACAGCAGGGCGCAGGCGGTGCTGGTGGCGGTCTATGACAATCTGGGCAAGGGCGCCTCGGGCGCCGCGGTGCAGAATCTCAACCTGATGCTGGGCGTCAGCGCCCGGGAGAGCCTGGCAGCTTAGCGTCGCCAGGGAAATTCAATCAGCCCCCGTCATTGCCCGGCCTGTCCGGGCAATCCATCCTCTGGCCGTGCAATGGATCACCCGAAAAAGCCGGGTGATGACGTGCGCGGGGAAATTTGCGACCTAACCGTACCCAAGAGTACGCTTCCGGCTTGACCGCAACTCCGCTTTGCGCGATGACCCTTGCCCAAAGCGAGGTTTGTTCATGGACAAGTTCACCACCCTGACCGGTGTCGCGGCGCCCCTGCCGATCATCAATATCGACACCGACATGATCATCCCCAAGCAGTATCTCAAGACCATCAAGCGGACGGGTCTGGGCACGGCTCTGTTCAGCGAGATGCGCTACAACGAGGATGGCACCGAGAATCCCGATTTCGTGCTGAACAAGCCGGGCTATCGCAAGGCCACCATCATCGTGGCGGGCGACAATTTCGGCTGCGGCTCGAGCCGCGAACATGCCCCCTGGGCGCTGCTCGATTTCGGCATACGCTGCGTCATCTCCACCAGCTTCGCCGACATCTTCTACAATAACTGCTTCAAGAACGGCATTCTGCCGCTGGTGGTGACGCCCGAGCAGCTCAAGCTGCTGCTCGACGATGCCGAGCGCGGCTCCAATGCCACGCTGACCGTGGATCTGGTAGCCCAGACCATCCAGGGCCCGGATGGCGGCACGCTACATTTCGATATCGATCCGAGCCGCAAGCAGATCCTGCTCGAGGGGCTCGACGATATTGCCGGCACGCTGCGGTCCGATCCGTCGATAACCAGTTTTGAAAACAAGATGGCGGCTGACCGCCCCTGGCTCTGAGCCAGGCGGTGGATATTGTCTACGAGCCCGAGCCGCTGCCCGAGACGCGCGCGGCCATTCTCGAAGGGCTGATCGCCTATAATGAACGCCAGACGGAAGGCCGTTACCCCCCACCGCGCTCCATAGCGCTGGGCCTGCGCGATCCCCAGACCGGCAGGAGCGTGGGTGGCCTCACTGCCCGCATCGCCTATAGCCGCATGTTCGTCGAATTGATCTTCGTCCCCGAACACCTGCGCGGCCAGGGCCTGGGCGCCGAGCTTATCGGGCGCGCCGAGGCCGTGGCACGCGAGGCGGGATGCACCGGCATCTGGCTCGACACGTTCAGCTTCCAGGCACCAGGCTTCTACGAAAAGCTCGGCTATACCGAATTCGGCACGCTTGCCGACTATCCCCCGGGATTCACCCGACATTACCTCCACAAACAGTTGAGTTAACCATGGTCCAGCGCGTTTCCACCGGCTCGCCCTTCGAGGCGACCTTCGGCTATTCCCGTGCCGTCCGGCACGAGGACACCGTCTATGTCTCGGGCACGACCGGCTATGATTATGCCACCATGACCATGCCCGACGATGTCGGCCAGCAGGCGGCCAATGCGCTCAACACGATCGACAAGGCGCTCAGGGAAGCCGGCTCGTCGATCCAGGACACGGTCCGCGTGGTCTATTATGTCGGCGACCGCAATGACGTGAACGCCGTGGTGGCCGCGGTCGGCCCGGTCTTTGGGGATATCCGTCCCGCCGCATCCATGCTGATCGTGCAGATGATCGAGCCGGGCATGAAGATCGAGATCGAGGTCACCGCCCGTATCGGCGCCGCCAATTCCTGATCATTGGGCGGCACGGGAGCCGCGCCGGCGCTCGCCGGGCGGCAGTGTTGCCGTGAGCGGGGGCGAGGGCGCGGCAGGTCCGGCGACGCAGACACTGTCGCGCCCGCCTTTCTTGGCCTCGTAGAGTGCCGCATCGGCGCGGCGCAGCAGGTCCGACAGGCTGTCGCCGGCAGTCAGCCGGGCGACGCCGAAGCTGGCACTGATCGGCCTGTCGGGCCGCACGCCGGCAATGGAAAGGCTCGAAAAGGCGGTGCGCACCCCCTCGGCATAGAGCCGGGCGCTGGCCAGGTCGGCGCCGGGGATGAAGGCGACGAATTCTTCGCCGCCGATCCGACCGATCACCGCGCGTGGATCGGCCAATGTCCGCAGCACATCGGCAAAGGCCGTGATGACCCGGTCGCCGGCCTCGTGGCCATGGCTGTCATTGATGGCCTTGAAGTGATCGAGATCGGCCACCACCAGGGAGGCCGGCACGCCGGCCCGCAGCGCCGTGGCCAACAGGCGGTCGGCCCGGTCCTCGAAGCCACGCCGGTTGAGCAGGCTCGACAGGGTATCGGTTTCCGAGCGCGCGGTTATCTCGGCCATGGCGTCGCGCACGATGATCAGCAGCATCAGCAGGCCATTGGCGATCAGCAGCATGGCCCCGACGCTCTGCGAGATGGCGGCATAGGTCGAGCCGATATAGTCCCTGGCGCTGGCGCCCGAGCCAAGCCATGCCGCCAAAGCCGGCTTGGACAGGAATTGCAGCCCGCTGGCGGCAAACAGCACCAGCAGCGCCACATCGAGCGCCTTGCGGTGGCGATAGCGCAGGATCATGGCCACGCCCACCACCTGCAGGATGAAATAGGGCGCCTGGTAGAGTATGCCGCGCAGCAGGGAGCTGCGTGGCATGTCGACGATCAGGACATTGACCACGAGCGAAGCCACGACGATGACGCCAAGCGTGCGCCAGGGCGGCTGCAGCCGATAGTGCCGCGTCAGGCCCACCACGCAGAGGCTGAGCGCGAAGAGGAACACGGCAAAGATCGCCACCTGCACCGGCCGTGGATCGGCCTGGCCGGGCAGCAGGAATTCGAGGATCGGATTGACGATGCCCAGGCCATAGGCCAGCGCCAGCCAGCGGGCGCCAATGGCCGAACGGGCATAGGCGGCCACGATGCCGAAGGCGGTGGCGAAGATGGCGGCGACAAACAGATTGATCGCCAGAACGAATGCTGCAGCGCTCATGGCACGATCCGAAGCGTAACTGCATGCAGGGTATCCCGCGCGCCGAAATGGACGGTTAACGGCAACCGGATTTCGGGGCGGGGCGCCTGGGCGCGATGTCGCAGGTCAGCCCCTCGGCTCCAGCCCGAACGCCTCGGCAATCAGGGCATAGCTGCGCCGCCGCAATTCATAGCTATGCACTGTGGTGGTGATCATCACCTCGTCGGCGGCGCAGCTCTCGGCCTTTTCGGCAATGGCGTCGCGCACCGTCTGGGGCGAGCCTGTTATCCACAGCGTCGACTGGTGATCGATGACGGACTGCTGCTGGGGCGTCAGCACGCGGGCATGCGCCTCCTCGGGCGCCATCAGCTTGCGCTGCTCGCCTGATGTGAACAGGGCCCAACTCACCGCCTGCGAGCGGCTCAGGTATTGCGCTTCCTCATCCGTTGGCGCGCAGATGGCCGAGACGCAGAGCATGGTCCTGGGCTTGGGGAAGGCTTCGGTGGCCTTGAAGCCATAGCGATAGGCTTCGAAAGCAGGGGCAGGGGGCGTGTGGCTGAAATGGGCGGCAAAGGCATAGCCGATGCCCAGCTGTCCCGCCGCCGAGGCGCTGGCGCCGGACGAGCCGAGCAGCCACATCGGCGGCAGGCGGATACCGCCGGGGGAGACCGGCACGCGCGAAAATGGGTGATCGGGCGGAAAGCCGTCTTCGTCGAAGGCCATGAGTTCGGCCAGATAGGCGGAAAATTCCTCGCCGCCGCCGCTGCGCAGGGCGCGCATGGCATAGCCGTCGCCGCCCGGCGCCCGACCGATACCGAGGTCAATGCGGCCGGGAAACAGGCCCTCGAGCGTGCGATAGGCCTCAGCGATGCGCAGCGGGGCATGATTGAGCAGCATGACCCCGCCGGAGCCGACCCGGATGTTGCTGGTATGGGCCGCGGCGCTGCCGATGAGGATTTCGGGCACCGAGGAGGCGATAGAGGGCATGCCGTGATGCTCGGCATACCAGAGCCTGGTATAGCCCAGCCGGTCGGCCTCCTGCGCCAGGAGGATCGTTTCGGCCATGGCCTGCGGCGTATTGGTGCCTTCGGCAATGGGGGCAAGATCCTGCAGCGAGAGGGCGAAGGGAGGGGTCACGGGCAATATCCTTTGTCGTCAATCCCCGCCTTCTATCGGCAAATTGCGATGAAAGCGAGATGGGTAATCGCGCCATTAGGGACTCGTTCATCGCAATTTTAGTCAAATCTTGCGCATTGGCCCGTGGAGCCGCTCAATCGAAGATTGATGGCCCGGAGCAGTCCTATGCGCAGCATTATCTATCGTCTCGCCCTGCTTGCTGGCCTCCTGCTGCTGGCGGCACCCGCCCAGGCGCAGTTCAACCTGCTGCCGGAAGTTCGTGCCGGCATCGGCGCGCGCGGTATCGATGGCGGCGGCAACCTGCTCGATCCGGTCAGGATCGGCGACGCAAACGTCGAATTGCTGTTTGCCCTGCCCGATCTCAATGCCTGGTCGGTCATCGGCGAGCTTCGTCCGCATCTGGGCGCAACGATGAATTTTCGCGGCCAGGACAGCTATGGTTATGCGGGTCTCAGCTGGACGTTCCAGGCGCCGGTCCTGCCGGTCTTTGTCGAAGCCAGCGCCGGTGGCGTGTTGCGCTCGGGCCTGTTCAACGCGCCGCAGAACGATCCCAGCCGCAATTTCGGCTGTGGCGTCGGGTTGCGCGTCGCCGGCAGCGTCGGCGTCATCCTGCCGCTGGGCACCTCCGTTATCGGCACGGTGGAGCACCTGCCTGATTTCGGCGCCTGTGGCGCGCCGCGGGCCAATACCAATGTGGGTGTCAGGCTGGGGTGGCGGTTTTAGATCATCACCTCTCGACCGCCGGCCGTCACCCTCGGGTCAAGCCCGAGGGTTCTTCACTTACCGCTCGTCCCGCAAGTGCAGAGCCCTCGGGTCAAGCCCGAGGGTGACGATCAAGTTCGTTGAGACGCCGGCAGGCCCTTAAGCCACCTGCCCCGCCGCCCAGCCACTGGCCCAGGCCCATTGGAAATTGTAGCCGCCCAGCCAGCCGGTGACATCGACCACTTCGCCGATGAAGTAGAGGCCCGGCACATCGCGGGCTGCCATGGTCTTGGCGTCGAGATCGCGAGTGTCGACGCCACCCAGCGTGACTTCGGCGGTGCGGTAGCCCTCCGAGCCGACGGGTTTGAGCGTCCAGGCCTTGAGCATGGCTTCCACCAGCGCTAGCTTCTTGTCCGAGAAGTCACCGATCATGCCAGGCATGTCGAGCTCGTCGCCCAGCAACTGGGCAAGCTTCTTGGGCAGGAGCCCCGCAAGCACGGTCTGCACCTGTACCTTGGGCGTCGCCTTGCGGGCGGCGCGCAGCGCTTCACCGGCATTCTGGTGCGGCAGCAGGTCGATCGCAATGGCGTCGCCCTCGCGCCAATAGGATGAAATCTGCAGGATGGCCGGGCCGGAGAGTCCGCGATGGGTGAAGAGCAGCGCTTCCTCGAAGGCGGTCTTGCTGTGGCTGACAATGGCCGGGGTGGCGATGCCGGACAGTTCCTTGAGCTTGTCCAGAGCCCCGGTTTCGAAGGTGAGCGGCACCAAAGCGGGCCGCGTCTCGGTGAGGCGCAGGCCGAACTGGGTGGCGAGCTGGTAGCCCAGGCCCGTGGCGCCCATCTTGGGAATGGACTTGCCGCCGGTGGCGACGACAAGGCTGTCGCATGTGATGGAGGAGGTGCTCAGCTGCAGCGAGAATCCGTCGCTGCCGCGATCCACCGCCTCGACACTGGTTTCGAGCACCAGTGTCACCCCCGCCTTGCGCATTTCGCCCAGCAGCATGGTGTTGATCTGCGTCGCCGGCCCGTCGCAGAAGAGCTGACCCAGAGTCTTTTCGTGGAAGGTGATGCCGTGGTCGCGCACCATGGCGATGAACATGTCCGGGGTGTAGCGGCTGAGGGCCGAGAGGGCGAAGCGCGGATTGTCGCTGAGGAAGCGGTCGCGGCCCTTGTCCGTGGTGGCGTTGATATTGGTGAAGTTGCAGCGCCCGCCGCCGGAAATGCGGATCTTCTCCCCCGCATACTTGGCGTGGTCGACCACCAGCACGCGGCGCCCGCGCTTGCCGGCCTCGATGGCGGCCATCATGCCGGCGGCACCGGCGCCGAGAATCACGACATCATAATGGGGCATGGCTGGTCCTGACCTCGGTAGCCCTCATGGTGAGCCTGTCGAACCACGAGGGCGTGGCAACATGGCTCTACTCGCTCAACCTCGTGGTTCGACGAGCTCACCATGAGGTTTCCGGGAGAAGGGCGTTGCCCGCTCTTAGTCGAAGTGCCACACCGTGCCAATGGTGACCTTGGAGGTGGTGGGTCCGCTGACCCCGGTCAGGCCCGGCGCGCCGTCCATGCGGCCCAGGATCAGGGCTTCGCCGCGCAGGGAGGCCTGGCCCCAGAGGGCATATTCGACGCCGCCACCAAAGGCATAGGCGCCCTTGCCTTCTACCAGCCCCAGCCCGCCAGCGGCATAGGCATGCACGCCCTCCATCGGCACGACGCCGACACGGGCCAGCGCCAGCGCGTCGAGGCCCGCATCGCCAGAGGTGTCGTAATTGACGCCGAGCTGGGCTTCGACACCGACGCGGAACATGTCATTGAGCGCATGGCTATAGCCGGCAAAGCCGCCCATTTCGAAGCGGCTCAGATGCCAGCCCCAGCCATAGTCGTCGAAGAAGTTGAACTGCGGGTCGGTGAGGCCGCCGATATTGATGCCGGCATAAAGGCCGGTGAATTCGGTCACCGGGCCGCTGTTGAACGTGGTCGCGGCCGGCGGGCCATCGAGCTGCCAGATAGCGCCCGAGGTGACGCGCATGGCCGAGACGGCCGGGATATTGTTGCCATTGGGCACAGGGCCGAGCTGGCCGATGCCGGCAGCTTCAAGGCGCAGCGCCATGTTCGGCGTTACCATGACCTCGGCGCCGATACCGGCCTCGAAGGCCCAGCTTTGGCCCATGCGTCCGACGCCGCCCAGCAGGTAGACCAGCGTATTGTCCCCTGCGGCGAAGCCGAGGCGGGCCAGCGCCATCAGCCGCAGATAGGCCGAACCGAAATCGGTGGCGACGGTGCCCTGCAATTCGCCGCCGATGATCACGCCGGGCGCCACAGGTTGGTTCCAGCCAACGACGCCACCAAGTTCGGCGCGGATATCGGCACCGACTGTGTTGAAGTTGTTCTTGCGGGCCGAGATGGGGCCGATCAGCACGCCGGCATACAGGCCATCAAAGGCGCTGGGCGCGGTGAATTCGGCCAGCAGGTCCGGGCTGAAATAGAGCGCATTGTCCTGCGCCATCGAGGCGCCGGACAGCGCCATCGCCAAAGCCAGACCCGCAGCAATCCCAGAACGCATCGATAATTCCCCAACCCGCGCGGCCATTTCATGGCCACAGACGCTAACGCCGCAACAACATACTGCGTTAACATCCTCTTAACAGGCTCTCTGTTGCAATGGCGCATCAATGCGGCCCCGAGAGCACCGATGGCAAGGCAATTGACTATTTCCTATTTGGGCGTATGACTTCGCCTGCTTTTCAACCAAGCAGTCATCCGATGCGCAGCTTTTTCGACATTGCGGGTCTCGCAACCACTCTGGCTCCGGCCGGTGGCATCGCTGCGTCGATGACTAAAACCACCAAAACCGCCTGACGCTTTTCCCCGGGTCGTCTCCCGACGGGGAGAGGCTCAAAGCACTGACCGCGATGGCAAGTCCATCGCGCGGGGGCGGAAACTGGTAAGGGACTGGAGTTCCAAAATGGGTTATCGCGTCGCTGTCGTCGGTGCCACGGGCAATGTGGGCCGTGAAGTTCTCAATATTCTGGCGGAACGCAAGTTTCCCGCCGACGAGGTGATCGCGCTCGCCTCCTCGCGCTCGATCGGCCGCGAAATCTCCTATGGCGACAAGATCCTCAAGGCGAAGAATCTCGACGATTTCGACTTCAAGGGCGTCGATTTCGCCATCATGTCGGCCGGTGGCGCCATTTCCAAGGACTGGGCGCCGCGCATCGCTGCCAGCGGCTGCATCGTCATCGATAATTCGAGCTTCTGGCGCTACGATTCCAACGTGCCGCTGATCGTGCCGGAAGTGAATGCGCATGTGCTCGATGCGTGGCTGGCCAATCCCAACCGGCTCAACATCATCGCCAATCCCAATTGCTCGACAGCCCAGCTCGTCGTGGCGCTCAAGCCCCTGCACGACTTCGCCAAGATCAAGCGCATTGTCGTTTCGACCTACCAGTCGGTCAGCGGCGCCGGCAAGGAGGGCGTCGACGAGCTGTGGAACCAGACCAAGGGCATTTTCGTCAATGACAGCCCGGGGCCGGGCAACAAGTTCCCCAAGCAGATCGCCTTCAACGTCATTCCCCATATCGACGTCTTCATGGAAGACGGCTCGACCAAGGAAGAGTGGAAGGTGATGGCCGAGACCAAGAAGATCCTCGATCCCAAGATCAAGGTGACCTGCACCGCCGTGCGCGTGCCGGTCTTTGTGGGTCACTCCGAGGCCGTCAATATCGAGTTCGAGAACCCGATCTCGCCCGACGAGGCGCGCGACATCCTGCGCGAAGCGCCGGGTATCACGGTCATCGACAAGCGCGAGCCGGGCGGCTACGCGACGCCGGTCGAAAGCGTGGGCGAGTACGACACCTTCGTCAGCCGCATCCGAGAGGACGCCACCATCGAGAATGGCCTCAATATCTGGGTGGTCAGCGACAACCTGCGCAAGGGCGCCGCGCTCAACACCATCCAGATCGCCGAAGAGCTGATCGCCCGCGGCCTGGTGTCGCGCAAGGCGGCCTGAGGCTTTCTGACCTCTCCCCTTGGGGGAGAGGTCGACCCGTCTTCGAGTCGGGTGAGGGGGGCTTTCACAATCTCAGTGCAGGGGGGAAGGCCCCCTCACCCGTCGGCTTCGCCGCCGACCTCTCCCCCAGAGGGAGAGGTGAAGAACCGGAACTTTCCATGCCTCTCCGCGACATAGCCCTGGCCCTTGGTGTCGTCCTCATCTGGGGGATCAATTTCGTCGCCATCAAGTGGGGCGTCGATGAAATCTCGCCCTTCCTGCTGACCGGGCTGCGCTATCTCGGCTGCGCCCTGCCGGCGGTGTTTTTCATCCGCAAGCCCAATGTAGGCTGGCCAATCCTGATCGCCTATGGGTTCACCGTGGGCGTCCTGCAGTTCGGTTTTCTGTTCACGGCGGTCCGCCTGGGCATGCCGGCGGGGCTGGCGAGCCTGGTCATGCAGATGCAGGTGTTCTTCACCATGGCGCTGGCCGTGGCGCTGCTGGGCGACCGGCCGTCGCCACTGCAATTGGGCGGGGCGGCCATTGCGCTTGTGGGCCTCGGGACGATCGGAGCCGAGCATATCGGCGGGGCCGTGCTGGTGCCGCTGCTGCTGACCCTGGTTGCGGCCTGCTTCTGGGCCATTTCCAATATCGTCACCAAGCGGGCCGGCAAGATCGACATGCTCGCCTTCGTGGTGTGGGGGAGCCTGGTGCCGCCGTTGCCCATGCTGGCGCTGTCTTTGCTGCTCGACGGCCCGCAGGCACTGGGTGATCTGATCAGCATCAGTCCGCAGGCGCTGTTTTCGGTGCTGTTCATCGCCTATGGCTCGACGCTGGTGGGCTATGGCGCCTGGGCGGTGCTGCTGGGGCGGCATCCGGCGAGCCTGATCGCGCCGTTTTCGCTGCTGGTGCCGGTGGTGGGCTTTGCCGCCGCCTTCATCTTCCTGGGCGAACAGGTTTCGGCCCTCGAGGTCGCCGGCAGCCTGCTGATCTTTGTCGGCCTCTTGCTCAACGTGTTCGGGCCGCGGCTCGTCGCCCGGCTGCGCGTCGCCTGATGCCGCTGCGCCACGTTCTTCTGGCCCTGCTCGTCGTTGCCATCTGGGGCTTCAATTTCGTCATCATCAAGCTCAGCGTCGAGGCGCTGCCGCCGATCCTGGCGGCCGGCCTGCGTTTCGTCGCGGCGGCCCTGCCGGCGGTGTTCTTCATCCGGCCGCCCAAGGCGCCGTGGTGGCTGGTGGTGGGTTTCGGACTCAGCTTCGGCTTCGCGCTCTATGGCTTCCTCAATCTCTCGATCGCCTGGGGCATGTCGGCAGGGCTGAGTTCGCTGGTGTTGCAGACGCAGGCCTTCTTCACCATGGCTCTGGCCTTTGTGCTGCTGGGCGAACGCCCGAGCCGCTTCCAGATCATCGGCGCCATGATCGCCTTTGCCGGCATCGGCGTCATCGCCTTCGAGCGCATGGCGGCCACGGCGCTGCTGCCGCTGGGCATGACGCTGCTGGCAGCGCTGAGCTGGGGGCTGGCCAATGTGCTGACCAAGAAGGCGGGACGCATCAATGCGCTGGCCTTCACGGTCTGGGGTTCGCTGGCCGCGCCGCTGCCGCTGATCGGGCTGTCGCTGCTGGTGGAGGGCCCTGAAGTGGTGCTGGGGGCGCTCCAGGACTTCGGCTGGCAGGAAGCGGGGCTGATCGCCTTCCTCGCCTATCCGGCGACATTGCTGGGCGGTGGCATCTGGAGCTGGCTGCTCGGGCGCCATCCGGCCTCGACAGTGGCGCCGTTCACCTTGCTGGTGCCGATCACGGGGCTGTTGTCGGGCTATCTGGTGCTGGGCGAAACCATCACGCCGACAGAGATCGGCGGCGCGGTGCTGGTGATTTCGGGGCTGGTGGTCACGGTCTGGCGCGGACGGCCGGTCGAGCCGACCATCCACTAGCGGCCGGCTATTGGGCCGGGGTGGCCGGCAGGGTCGCCGGCTGCAGCGTATTGAGTTCGGTCGCGCTCAGGCCGCCGCTGGCATCGGCGTCGGCGGCGTCGAATTCGGCCTGCTGCAGATCGGTCCAGACCAGCTGCAATTCAGCAAAGCTCAGCTCGCCATTGGCGTCGGTATCGACATCGGCAAAGCTGGTCGGGGCCTGGGCGAAGGCGGCGCCAGCCGACAGGCCGAGAACGGCAAGGCTCAAAGCAAGTTTATGCATCAGATACTCCGGTTATCAGTGGCCGCGTGGCGCGGCCGGAGACAAGAAAAGCCACCCCAGGAGGCATGGGGTGGCTTCTTTGACGCCCGGGGGAGGGCGTTGGTGCTTAGCTGGCCGGAACGGCTGCCGTCGCGGTCAGGGTAGCAAACTCTTCCGCCGACAGCTCGCCATTGGCGTCGAGGTCGGCTGCCGTAAAGGCCTCTTCGGTCAGGTCAGGCAGGGCAACCTGCGCTTCGGCCAGCGACACGCCGCCGCTCGCATCGGCATCGATGGTGGCGAAGTCGGGGGCAGCAGCCTGGGCGAATGCAGCGGTCGAAAGGCCGAGCACGACGAGGGACGACAGGATAATCTTCTTCATGGGAGGGTAGCTCCAATGTTGGGGAGAAAAACGGCGACCGGTTAGCCGGCCTCCGACGAGCCACTCTCCTGCGGCCCGTGGGACAGACAATGGTTTGGCAATGTGTCTGGTGCAGGCCCGAAACTCGGCGCGGATCGGGAGTTTATTGGGCGAAATCCGGGCAGTATCTCAGGTAGGATAGATCAATGTATCTGGCAAGATTTACACGATGTTATCTGTCATTGACTGTAGATCAATTTGGCATCAAGTCTTGTCAGACCTGCGACATTCAGGACAGCAGCAAGTTTGTTGCTGCCAATTTTCTCTCGGTTCGCAGATAACGCGCGCGTGATCGCCTCCGCGAGCACTTCACGGCGGCGTTATCGCAAGTGGATCGGCAGAAAAGATCAGAAATCGGGGCGGACGAAATCGCCGCTTTCGCTGTCCATCACCCAGAGTTCGCCGCTGGAAATGTCGAACCAGGCGCCATGCACGGCCAGTTTGCCCGCCGCTTCGAGCTCGGCGACATAGGGAAAGGTGCGCAGGTTGCGGATGGAGTTGCGAATCGAGATGCGCTCCATGGCCCGCTGCCGCTCGCTGTCGGTCAGCAGCGTGTTCTGTCCGAGCTGGCCGGGCAGGTCGCCCAGCATGCTCATCCATTTGCCGATGAAGTCGCCGGCATCGAGTGGCGAAAACTGCGCATCCAGCGCCGCCTTGATGCCGCCGCAGCGGCCATGGCCCATGATGACGATATTGGTGATGCCCAGCGCCTTGACGGCGAATTCGATGCCCGCCGAGGTGCCGTGCTGGCCGCCATCGGGCTGGTAGGTCGGCACCAGGTTGGCGACGTTGCGGAGCACGAACAATTCGCCCGGGCCCGCATCGAAAATCATTTCGGGGGCGGCGCGGCTGTCGCAGCAGGCAATGATCATGGTGGAGGGGTTCTGGCCCTCGCTGGCAAGGTCCCGAATCCGGTCCTTTTCGCGAGCATAGCGGCCGGCCATGAAATTGGCGTGGCCCTTCAGCAGATGGTCAGGAAACCGATGCATGGGCATTCGATTAGCGGTAAGCTGGGCCAAGATCAACTGCGGCCGCATACGAGCCGCGCATTGGGGCCATGCATGCTTATCTACCGCTTCCTGACCGGCGAGGACGATGCCAGCTTCTGCCACAAGGTGACCAAGGCCCTCAGCGAGGGCTGGCAGCTCTATGGCTCGCCCACCTATGCCTATGACGCTGTGGCCAAGAAGATGAAGGCCGGGCAGGCGGTGACCCGCGTGGCCAAGGACCAGCCCTACGATCCGGACAGGAAGCTGGTGGACTTCTGAGGGGGCACGCCAGCGAAACGCGCGTCGAACTCGATCGTCACCCTCGGGCTTGACCCGAGGGGCCTTCACTCGTTGAGCGCCCGGCAAGTACAGAGCCCTCGGGTCAAGCCCGAGGGTGACGGCCGGTGGCTAGGGTCTAAAACTCCCCCGACACCAGCCGCAATTGCAGCGCCTGCAGCATCATGATGGTCTTGGCGTCCATGATGGTGCCTGAAGCCACCATGGCCAGCGCTTCGTCCAGCCCCAGTTCGAACACCTCGATGTCCTCGCCCTCGTCCACAAGGCCGCCGCCGGTGGCGTGCTGCTGGCCCGGGGTATAGCGCGCCAGGTAGCAGGCGCATTTCTCGGTCAGCGAGCCGCCGCTCATATAGGCGTTGAACAGGAATTCCAGCGCCTGTGGCTCATAGCCGGTTTCCTCGATGGCCTCGCGCCGCGCCGCCACCTCGGGTGCCTCGCCATCGTCGAGCAGCCCGGCCGGCGCCTCGATCAGCCAGGCCGGATCGCCATTGAGATGTGGCGGCAGGCGGAATTGCCGCGTCAGGATCACCATGCGCTCGGTCGGGGCGAACATCAGCACGGCGGCGGCGCTGCCATGGTCATAGACCTCGCGCTGCACAGTCTGCCACCGGCCGTCCTGGCAAAGGTGATCGACCTCATATCGATCCAGCCGCCCCCAGCCACGGGCCAGCGGGGTGATGGACTTGATGGTCACTCGTTCGCTCATGGCGGCTCCTTGGTCGAGCCTGCTATCTGCCCCAAAGCCGTCCAGCCGGCCACAGGCATTTTCGAATGCCAGCTAGGCGTCGCCGCTCAGATGGATGGCGCGCAGGGCCTCCATCTGCGCCTCGATCGCTCCGGGCCCGGCGCGGTCCCGCGCTTCACCGGTTGCCGCCAATGCGGGATCGACGGGCATATAAGCCCGGCTCCAGCGGCTGATCTGGGCGATGATGGGCAAGAGGTCGATGCCCTTTTGCGTCAGCGAATAGATCGCCTTGAGCTTGTGGCCGGGATCCTCGGCCCGGGTGAGTATCCCGGCCGACACCAGCATGGCGAGGCGGTCGGCCAGGATGTTGCTGGAAATTCCTTCATCGGAGGCGAGGAACTCGCGGAAATGGCGTTTGCCGGCAAACATGATGTCGCGGATGACCAGCAGGGTCCATTTGTCCCCGAACACTTCAAGACCGAGATTGATGGGGCAGCCGGAGCGGAATGAAGTTTGCGTCATGGCTTGACTCTAACGCTTATGCTTGCAAAAAGCAATCACTTGTATTTTGCAACCGTAAGGAGGAGGCGATGACCACATTCGTGATTGTGCATGGGGCCTGGGCCGGCGCTTGGGGCTGGGACAAGGTGGCCGAGCGGCTGCGGGAGGCGGGGCATCGCGTGCATGTGCCGACGCTCAGCGGGTTGGGCGAACGCGCGCATCTGGCGTCATTCCCCATTACGCTCACCACCCATATCGAAGACATCGTCAACGAGATGGTCTGGCATGACCTGACCGATGTGGTGCTGGTCGCTCATTCCTATGGCGGGTTTGTCGGCACCGGTGTGGTGGAGCGGGCGGCCGAGCGCATCGCCGCCATCGTCTATCTCGATGCTTTCATTCCCGACGACGGCCAGTCCTTCGAGGACATTATGGGCGGGCCGCTCGAGGGTCCGGTGGTTGCCGTGCCCGAGATCGGTGACAACGAGTATGCCAGCGAGGCCGAGCGCGATCGCGTCGCCGCGCTGGCCACTCCGCAGCCGACCGGAACCTTCACCGAACGGCTCAGGCATGGCGGCGCCTACCTCAAGGTCGCCCGCAAGACCTATATCCTGGCCAGCGGCTGGGAGGGATTCCAGGGTGTCGCGGCGCCGCTGCGCGATGATCCGGCCTGGCAGGTGCTTGAACTGCCCTGCGGCCACGACGTGCCGCTACTCATGCCCGCGGAACTGGCGGCGCTGCTGGAGCAGGCCTGACCAGCGCCATGGCGACGGCATGACTTCCCGCAGGCGTGGTCGATATGCCGTCGCCTCTCGCACACCGTGTGCGCTATACGAACAAAGTGCGGAATGCGCCAAAAGTCGCATGCCTCTGCTTTGATTTTGTAACCTTTGGGCGCTAGAAGTCTCGAACCATTCCAAACTGCCAGCGGCATAGCTGCGCCCAGCGAGGCTTCATGACGGTTCGATCCCGCCCCCTTTCTCCGCATCTGCAGATCTACCGCTGGACCATCACCATGGCCATGTCGATCGCCCATCGCGCCACCGGCATCGCCAATTATGCCGGCACGCTGCTGCTGGTGATCTGGCTGGGCGCCGCTGCCTGGGGCCAGGAGCCGCTCAACGCGGTCAACGACATCTATGGCAGCTGGTTCGGCCAGCTGGTGCTGTTCGGCTTCTCCTGGTCGCTGATCCATCACATGCTGGGTGGCCTGCGCCATTTCGTCTGGGATTTCATCATCGGCATGGAGCCGGGGCAGCGCGAGGCGCTGGCCTGGGCCAATCTTGCTGGTTCCATCGTCCTGACCCTGCTGGTCTGGACCGTTTTCGTCTGGATGGCATGATGCGCGAAACCGTTGTTACCCGCGAGATGATCGCCAATCCCAAGACCAAGTACGGCCGGGCCAAGGCGTCGACCCGGCATTTCTTCACCCAGCGGGTGACCGGGGCGATCAACATCGTCTTCCTCGGCTTCCTGCTGTTCGTCGTGCTGCGGCTGGCCGGGCAGGACCGGACGGACATGGTGGCGGTGCTGGGCAATGGCTTGGTCGGCCTCCCACTGGCGGCTTTGCTGGTGGTGGTCACCGTGCATATGCGCAACGGCATGCGCGATACGCTGGAAGACTATTTCCATGGCGACCTCTATCGCCTGCTCATGCTGCTCAACACGCTGTTCTGCATCCTCATCGCGGTGGCTGGCGTCGCCGCGCTTCTCAAGCTCGTCTTCTGGGGTTAGCGCCTGATGGCTACTTATGAACTCATCGACCACGAATTCGACGTGGTGGTGGTTGGCGCCGGTGGCGCGGGCCTGCGCGCCACGCTGGGCATGGCCGAACAGGGCTTCAACACCGCCTGCATCACCAAGGTCTTCCCCACCCGCAGCCATACCGTGGCGGCGCAGGGCGGCATCGCGGCGTCGCTGCAGAATATGGGACCCGACAGCTGGCAGTGGCACATGTATGACACCGTCAAGGGGTCGGACTGGCTGGGCGACAATGACGCCATGGAATACCTCGCCCGCGAGGCGCCGGCCGCCATCTATGAGCTCGAGCATTATGGCGTGCCGTTTTCGCGTACGACCGAGGGCAAGATCTACCAGCGGCCGTTCGGCGGCCACATGACCGAATTCGGCGAAGGCCCGCCGGTGCAGCGCACCTGCGCCGCCGCCGACCGCACCGGCCACGCCATTCTCCACACGCTGTACGGCCAGTCGCTGCGCCACAATGCCCAATTCTATATCGAATATTTCGCCCTCGACCTGATCATGGGCGATGACGGAAGCTGCCAGGGCATCATCGCCTGGAAGCTCGACGACGGTACCTTGCATCGCTTCCGCGCCAAGCTGGTGGTGCTGGCCACCGGCGGCTATGGCCGCTCCTATTTTTCGGCCACCTCGGCCCATACCTGCACCGGCGACGGCAATGGCATGGTGGCCCGGGCCGGCCTGCCGCTGCAGGACATGGAATTTGTGCAATTCCACCCCACCGGCATTTATGGCGCGGGCGTGCTGATCACCGAAGGCGCGCGCGGCGAGGGCGGGTATCTCACCAATTCGGAGGGCGAGCGCTTCATGGAGCGCTACGCCCCCAATGCCAAGGACCTCGCCTCCCGCGACGTGGTCTCCCGCTGCATGACGCTTGAAATCCGCGAAGGGCGCGGCGTCGGTCCCAAGAAGGACCATATCCATCTGCACTTGGACCACCTGGACCCAAAAGTGCTGCATGAGCGCCTGCCCGGCATTACCGAGAGCGCCAAGATCTTTGCCGGCGTCGACCTGACGCGTGAACCGATCCCGGTGCTGCCAACGGTGCACTATAATATGGGCGGCATTCCCGCCAATTATCATGGCGAGGTGCTGAACCCGACGCCTGACAATCCCGATCGCGTGGTGCCGGGCCTGATGGCCGTGGGCGAAGCCGCCTGCGCCTCGGTGCATGGCGCTAACCGGCTGGGCTCCAATTCGCTGACCGATCTTGTGGTGTTCGGCCGCGCTGCCGCCATCCGCGCCGGCAAGGTCATCGACAAGGCCGCGCCGATCCCGGGCATCAATGCGGCGCAGGATGCCAAGATCCTCGCCCGCCTCGATCGCCTGCGCAATGCGTCAGGTTCCAGGCCAACGGCCGAACTGCGCGACGCCATGCAGCACACGATGCAGGAAGATGCCGCGGTGTTCCGCACCTCGGAATCGCTGCAGTCGGGCGTGCGCCGCATGACCGATATCTATGGCCAGCTGAAAGACGTGCGGGTCACCGACCGCAGCCTGATCTGGAATTCGGACCTGGTCGAAACGCTCGAGCTCGAAAACCTCATGGCCAATGCCATGGTGACCGTGGTCTCGGCCGAAGCCCGCCACGAAAGCCGCGGCGCCCATGCGCGCGAGGATTTCCCGTCCAGAGACGACGAAACCTGGCGCAAGCATACGCTGAGCTGGATCGATACCGATACCGGGGCGGTGAAGCTCGGCTATCGGCCCGTGCATCTCGACCCGCTGACGCCCGAAAGCGAGGGCGGCATCAACCTCAAGAAAATCGCGCCGAAGGCGCGCGTGTATTGAGGCACCATGCGTATCAGTCTGAAATCATCGCTGACGGCAGTTCTGCTTCTCGTCGGGCTCGGGCTCAGTTCACCGACGCTGGGCGCATCGAACATTTCCCAGGAAATAGTCAACGTAGCAATCGAAGGCTGCGTGACCAATCCCGCGATGGTTTGGGCAACGCCGGGATCGGCCAGTCAACTCTGCCCCTGCTTCATCGACAATGTTCTCGATGCTCCTTTGACCGACGCCCAGCGCATCCGGTTGTTGGAGCTGGTTTCAGGCCAGGAGACCATGCGGCCTTACTACAGGCCTCTCGGCCCCGAAGCCCTGGGCGAAGCATTCAAGGCATTTGGCATCGTTCAGAAGGGGTGCACTCTTTGAACAAGCGTGCTGAGAGGCAGTCGAATGACTGACATCGGCTACTCGGGCACGCCCCTGGCGCAGAAGCTGGGGCTCAAGGATGGACAGCGCGCGCTGTTCATCGATCTACCGCTATCGCTGGCCGAACTTGCCGATTCTCGGGCCTTCGTCGAATCCACCCGCATCACCGTCGACCAGCTCGGCGACGCGGCCCCCGGCTATGACTTCATCCACCTCTTCACTACCGCCCGATCAGTGCTCGAAGCCCTTGCCCAGCCGCTGATGAACCTCATCGCCCGCGACGGCATGATCTGGGTCAGCTGGCCCAAGAAGGCCGCCAAGGTCGCCACCGACATCACCGAAGACGTGATACGCACCGTGGTGCTGCCGCTCGGGCTGGTGGATGTCAAAGTCTGCGCCGTCGATGCAACCTGGTCGGGCCTCAAGCTTGTGATCCGGAAGGAACTGAGATGAAATTTGTCGCTGGATTGGCCGCGCTAGCCCTGATGACCGTGCCCGCCTTTGCCGCGCCGACAGCAGAGCAAAAGGCCGAATTCCACGCCGTCTGCATGGGCATCGCCCAGGACGAGACGCTGTGCTCATGCAAGGCCGATGCGGCGATGACGCTGATCGACGAGCGTTTCATGGCCATGGTGATCGCGGCGATGCAGGGCGGCTCGGTGCCGCAGGACCAGTACTCGGCCTACAATACCTACGTCGCCAAGAGCAACCAGATCTGCAAGCCGAACTATTGATGCTGCACTGCCCTTCCCACACTCGCGATGTCATCCCGGCGAAGGCCGGGATCCATGCGCCGCGCCTCACCCGGGCGCTGTGGTTGCGGGGCCTTCCGGACATGGATTCCGGCCTTCGCCGGAATGACATCGCGAATAGACCAAGTTCAGTGCCGGTTGAGCGGCACCTAGGAAAGGACCAAAAATGGTCGAACTGATGCTCCCCAAGGCCGATCGGCCCACCAAGGGCAAGACCTGGCCCAAGCCTGCCGGCGCCAAGCGCCTGCGCGAGTATCACATCTATCGCTATGATCCGGACCGGAGCGCCAATCCGCGCATCGATACCTATTTCGTCGATCTGGACGATTGCGGCCCGATGATCCTGGATGGCCTCCTCTGGATCAAGAACAAGGTCGATGCGACGCTGACTTTGCGCCGCTCCTGCCGCGAGGGCATTTGCGGCTCGTGCTCGATGAATATCAACGGGCTCAATACCCTGGCCTGCACCAAGGGCATGGATGACTCGACCGGCCCGATCAAGATCTACCCGCTGCCGCATATGCCCGTGGTCAAGGATCTGGTGCCCGATCTCACCACCTTCTATGCCCAGCACCGCGCCATCGAGCCCTGGCTCAAGACGACGTCGCCGACCCCGGCCAAGGAATGGACGCAGTCCGTCCCGCAGCGCGCCAAGCTGGACGGGCTCTATGAATGCATTCTGTGCGCCTGCTGCTCGACTTCATGCCCGAGCTATTGGTGGAATGGCGAGAAGTATCTGGGGCCCGCAGCCCTGCTGCAGGCCTATCGCTGGCTGATCGACAGCCGCGACGAGACCACGCAGGAACGCCTCGACGACCTCGAGGACCCGTTCAAGCTCTATCGCTGCCACACCATCATGAACTGCGCCAAGGTCTGCCCCAAGGGGCTGAACCCGGCCAAGGCCATTGCCGAAATCAAGAAGATGATGGTCGAGCGCCAGGCGGCTTGAGGGGGTACATTTGGTCCTCCCACCCACCGCGTGACGATCGAGTTTGGGGGGACTTGCCCTACATTCCCGCCAAAACAGAAACGGCGGGGTTTTCACCCCGCCGCCTGAACTCGCAGTGCCTGCCGGTTACTCGGCTTCGCTGATCAGGATGATCTGCCCGGCTTCATAGGCGGCCTTGCAGTCGGCCTCGTCATGCATCTCGTCGCTTTCCAACAGCACCGATGCGGCGCCCGGGCCTTCGAAGCGCGGGTCGTCGCAGCGCTCGTCATTGGCATAGTCCGAGGTGTTGTCGCCAAAGTCGACATGGCTGCTGTCATAGGGCGCGCCGGCAAGATAGGCGGGCGAATAGACCTTGCGGATGGTCACCCTGCCTTCGGCTTCCAGCGTCTGGCAGTCGGTAGCATCGCCATAGAGGTCGTCGGTCAACAGCTTCTTGTCGGTGCCTTCGCCCATGAAGCGCAGGTCGTCGCATTCGCCGTCATTGGCCCATTTGCTCCAGTCGCTGCCATAGTCGAAGGCGGCGACCGGGGTGGTGCTGGCGCCGCCATTGAAGGTGGCGGTGCCCGCTTCCACCGCAGCGCGGCAGTCGGTGGCGTCATGGGCAATATCGGCATCGAGCAGTTCATTGGCGACGCCCGTGCCCGAAAAACGCGGATCGTCGCACTCGCCATCCTTGGCCCACTGGCTGGTGTCGTCGCCATAGTCGATAACGGCCACATCCGTGCCGCCGCCGACAAAGGTTACGGTGCCCGCGTCATAGGCGGCCTGGCAGTCGGCGGCATCCTTGAGGATGTCGACATCGAGCGTCTCGGCGGCCGAGCCGGTGCCGGTAAAACGCGGGTCATCGCATTCGCCGTCATTGGCCCATTCGCTGGAATTATCGCCAAAGTCGATGTCCGGCGTCGTCATCGCCGTCATGTCATCGCCGACAAAGGTCACGGTGCCGGCGTCGTAAGCGGTCTTGCAGTCGGCGGCATCCTTGCGGATATCGGCATCGAGCGTCTCGGCGGCCGAGCCGGTGCCGGTGAAGCGCGGGTCGTCGCATTCACCGTCATTGGCCCATTCGCTGGAATTGTCACCGAAATCGATGGCGGCCGTGGTGGTGGTCCCGGCATCCTTGAGCGTCACGGTACCGGCCTGGTACGCGGCCTTGCAATCGGTTGCATCCTTGCGCAGGTCGGCATCGACCGTCTCGTCGGCAGAACCGGTGCCCTCAAAGCGGGGGTCGTCGCATTCGCCGTCCTTGGCCCATTCACTGCTGTCGTCGCCAAAGTCGATGGCGTCGATGGGCGTGGCAATGGCCACGTCGGCGGGATCAGTGCCGCCCTTGAGCGTGACGGTGCCGGCCTCGAAGGCGGTGCGGCAGTCGGTGGCATCCTTGCGAATATCGTCGTCGACCAGTTCGGACGCCGAGCCGGCTCCCTCGAAGCGCGGATCGTCGCATTCGCCGTCATTGGACCACTGGCTGGAATCATCGCCGAAGTCGATGTCCGCACTGCTGCTGGTGGTGACGGCGGGGCCGTTCTTCTTGTTGTCGAGCTTCTGCGCCATGGCTGGCGCGGCCAGTCCGGCCGCCAGTACCAGAGCCAGCGCGGCCCCTCCCACAAGCTTTTGGAATGCGTTCATCGGTTGTCCCTTCCCAGATGTCTGCCGCAAGTCGTCGCTGGACATTACAGCGGCTTTGCGGCGCCCAAAAGCCATTTAGAGAGAATCATTTGAACGCATTCCGAGCCCGGCGTTCAGCCTGGGTAAAGAGTACGGAACCCAGCAGCACCAAGCCCGTGCCGATGCCGTGGTAGAGCGTAAAGGGCTCGGCCAGCACGATGACGGCGATGACAATAGTCACCACCGGCCCGAAGGCGGCGGTTGAGGCGGTGGCGCGGGCGCCGATACGGGCCATGCCGGCATTCATCAGGAAGCTGGGCAGCACCGTGCCGAACACGCCCAGCGCCAGCCCGCAGGCCCATATTTCCGGCGTCAGCACCAGATAGCTGCCGGGTCCGACAAGAACGAGATTCTGGACGATCGCGCAGACCGCGGCTGTCGACATGCCGACACAGGTGAAGAGCCCGGCGCCAATAAGCAGCATCTGCCGCTTGGCCAGGTGCTGGTAGAGCGCGAAGGTGACGGCCGAGCCCAGCACCAGCAGGGTGCCGATGACGATGCCATCGGGGTCGGTGGCGAGGTTCCAGCCAAAGATCACCAGCAGGCCGGCATAGCTCACCAGCATGGCCGGCACCACGCCCCAGACCATGCGGTCGCCGAAAAAGGCGATGCCCAGCAGCAGCACGAAGAAGGGATAGGTGAACAGCACCAGCCGCTCATATTGTGCGGTGACGAAGTTGAGGCCCAGGAAATCGAGATAGCTCGACAGGTAATAGCCCAGAATGCCGATGGCCATGCTTGCCAGCACCACCCTCGGGCGCAGCGCGGCAACTGGCTTGTCCCCGCGCCTGATAATGGTGAGCAGAATGACCAGATAGACCGGCAGCGCCACCAGCATGCGCAGGCTCAGCAGCATCTCGGAGGAAACGCCCATGCCATAGGCGAGCTTGATGAAAATGCCCTTGGTGGAAAAGAGGATCGCCCCAGCCACGGCATAGGCGTAGCCGATAGGGTCGTTGCTGGATGGTGCGATGGCTGAGGCGGAGGACATGGGATGACGTTGCTACCGAACGCCATGGCCGCACAAGGCGGCCAACGCCTCATCCGTTCGGTTCAATATCCACGTTGTGGGGGTGGGTTAAGCCAATTACCCGCGCGGATGCGCCTTGCGATAGCTCTCCAGCAGCCGGTCGGTATCGACGGCGGTATAGATCTGGGTGGTCGAGAGGCTGGCATGGCCGAGCAGTTCCTGGATGGCGCGCAGATCGCCGCCCCGGCCCAGCAGGTGGGTGGCGAAGGAATGCCTTAGCGCATGCGGCGTCGCCGATGGCGGCAGGCCCAGCGCGCCGCGCAATTGCGCCACCCGCAACTGGATCAGCCGCGGCGACAGCACCCCGCCCTTGACCCCGCGGAACAGCGGCTCTTCCGGCCAGGACTTGAACGGGCAGAGCTCAAGATAGAGGTCGATCGCCTTGCGCACCGCCTCGATCAGCGGCACCAGCCGGATCCTGCCGCCCTTGCCGGTCACCCGCAAAACCTGGGATTCCAGATCGCCTGTGGTCAGCGCCAGGGCTTCCGAAATACGCAGGCCCGCGCCGTAGCACAGCGACAGCACCGCCATGTCGCGCGCCGCCACCCAGGGGAGTTCTTCCATTTCGCCAACAGTGGCAATGGTCTGCCGCGCCTCGATCACGGTCAGCGCTTTGGGCAGGGACCGGGGCAGCTTGGGGGTGCGGATGACATTGAGCGCTTCGGTCGCCACAACGCCTTCGCGCTCGAGAAAGCGGAAGAAGCTCTTGAGCGCCGACAGCACGCGCGCCAGCGAGCGCGAGGCCAGGCTTTCGCTGCGGCGCTGGGCCATGAAGGCTCTGACATCGGCGCCGCGCAATTCCTTCAGCGTCGCCAGCGTCACCGGCCCGCCGGTGTGACCGGCCAGGAAGCTCAGGAACTGGTCGACATCGCGGCCATAGGCCTCCAGCGTATTGGCGGCAAGCCGGCGCACCGAGCCCAGCTCGCGCTGCCAGGCGGCGAGCTGCTCACGCACGAATTCGTCGGTGGCAAAGGCGGAATCGACCATGAACACAGTGTCAACTGACGTGGTAAACCCATCCTTAACCTCGAAAGACCATGGTTTTATCCAAGGGAGGCAAGACCATGCGTCTATCACTGGTTCGGAATCGTCTTGCCGTCGGCGCGATAGCGCTCACTGCCGCCAGCAGCGCCGTGCAGTCCGCCGATTACTGGCAGCAGGACGGCATTGTCATGCCCGGCCCGTCCGTCGCCTATGCCAGCCCCGACGACAGCGTGCGGATCAATGCCAGCATCGGCGCCATGTATCTGCAGGGCGACGAGAAGGTGCTCAATGGCAACTACACCGTCAGCCACCTGATCTGGCAGACGGCGACGCCGGTATTGCGCGGCGGGATAGCGGTGGATTTCGGGGGTGGCCTCAGCGCCAGCCTGGAGGGTAGCACTGCGGCCTACGGCGACAGCTACATGGAAGACTATGACTGGCTTCGGGGCGACGACACGTTCGACAACTGGTCGCATCGCAGCCAGCATCCCGACACCCGGGTCGACCACTATTTCACCGGCGCCGCGGCGCTGGGCTACGAGCTGGTCAATGACCCGAGTGCAGTGATCCGCGCCCATGCCGGTTTCAAATATACCGATGTGCAGTGGACGGCCTATGGCGGCACCTACGTCTATTCGGGCGCCGGCTTCCGCGACACGCCCGGCACCATCCCCGACGGCGCGGCGGCCATAACCTACCGCCAGCAATTGCCCGAACTGTTCCTGGGCGTCGACGGCGAGGAATATTACGGCAATTTCCGCGTTGGCGGATTGCTGCGTGGCGGCGTCACCTTCCTGTCGGTGGCGACGGACGATCACTGGCTGCGCAATCTGCGATTCGTCGATACGCTCTATATGGCGCCCACCTTCACGGCGGGCGTGGATGTCGGCTATGCGCTGGGGGAGAATGCCGAGCTGACCCTGGCGGCCCGCTACGACCACATCTTCGAGCAGCGCGGCGACACCAGGACCTACAACATCGCCACCGGCGCGCAGACCGCAACCTTCGTCAATGCGGCGGCCGCGGCCCTGCGCAGCGCCGAAGTCACCGCCGGCCTCAAGGGCAAGTTCTGATCGCCACCTAGCGGCCGTGCGGGCCGAAATCGGCGCGCTGGCTCGGCGGCAGGCCCAGATCGTCATGGAGCCGGCTTGGCAGTTCCTGGGGCCGCTTCTGGCGCTCGAGGGCCTGCTGCAGCAGCGCGAAGAGGCTGGCGCGTTCCACCAGGTCCAGCAGCGAACGGTTGGCGGGCGAATGGTCGATCACGTGGGTCATGGGATCCTCCTGTGCTTGGAAAGACACCCTGCGCCCAGCCGCTGACAGAGCCTGTCAGCAGTCAGCCGCTTTGGCAGAATCACTTGCGCTCCCTATGTTCCGGGTGCGAACAGAACGGGCACAAATGGAAGACCGTCCAGACATCGTCGCCGTCATGGTGGGGGTGGCCGTCGAGGGCCCCTACAGCTATCGCATTCCTCCGGGCATGGAGGTTGTGCGGGGCTCGATCGTTGCCGTGCCGCTGGGGCCGCGGCTGACGCTGGGCGTGGTCTGGGGGCCGCCCAAGGATATGGTGGCGCATAACCGGCTGCGCGACATCGCCCAGGCCTATGACATTCCCCCGCTCAGCGAGGAATTGCTCAAGCTCGTCGATTGGGTCGCGCGCTATACGCTGGCGGCGCCGGGCCAGGTGCTGCGCGCGGTATTGCGCTCTACCGAGGCGCTCGATACGCCCAAACCTGTCATCGCCTTCCGCCGCACCGGCCACGAACCGGAAAAGCTGACGCCGGCCCGGCTGCGCGTGCTCGATACGCTGATGGACGGCATGGCCTGGCCTAAGGCGGCGCTGATCGGGGCCACCGGTGTTTCGCCCTCGGTCATCGAGGGGCTGGAGCGGGCCGGGGCGGTGGAGCGGCTCGAAATGCCGCCCCCACCCGTGGTGCTGCCGCCCGATCCCGATGGTGCCATCGCCACCCTGTCACCCGACCAGCAAAAGGCGCTGGACGAGATCACCGCGCTCGATCCGCACAAGTTTGGGGTCGCGTTGCTCGATGGCGTGACTGGCGGCGGCAAGACCGAAGTGTTCTTCGAGGCGGTGGCCGACACCCTGCGCGCCGGCCGGCAGGCGTTGATCCTGCTGCCCGAGATCGCGCTGACCAACACCTTCATTGCCCGCTTCACCAAGCGCTTTGGTACGCGGCCCGCCGAATGGCATTCCGACATGACCCCGGCGCAGCGCGCCCGGGTCTGGCGCGGCGTGCTCGATGGCACGGTGCGGGCGGTGGTCGGGGCCCGCTCGGCCTTGTTCCTGCCGTTCCGCGAACTGGGCATGCTGGTGCTCGATGAGGAGCATGACGGCGCCTATAAGCAGTCGGACGGGGTCAACTACCACGCCCGTGACATGGCTATCGTGCGGGCGCATCTGGCCGATGCCCGGGTCATCCTCTCCTCGGCGACACCGTCGGTGGAGACCCGCAACAATGCCAATACCGGCCGCTATGCCCATGTGCTGCTGACCTCGCGCTTCGCCGAGGCGGCCATGCCCAATATCACGGCCATCGACATGCGCGTGGATGGTCCGGAAAAGGGCCAGTGGATTGCGCCCCTCCTGGCGCGCGAGGTATTCGCGGCGCTCGACCGGGGCGAGCAGGCCTTGCTGTTCCTTAACCGGCGCGGCTATGCGCCGCTGACGCTCTGCCGCTCCTGCGGCCATCAATACAAATGCCCTGATTGCTCGGCGTGGATGGTCGAGCATCGCTTTCGCGGCGTGCTGATGTGCCATCATTGCGGGCACGAGGTGCGTACGCCCAAGGTGTGCAGCGAATGCGGCGATACCGAAAGCCTCGTCGCGGTCGGCCCTGGCATCGAGCGGGTGGCCGAGGAGGCCGCTGCTCGTTTCCCCGATGCAAGGCGCGTGATCCTGTCATCGGATATGGGCAGCAATGCCCAGCTCAAGGAGCGCTTCGCCGAAATCGAGCGCGGGGAGTTCGATCTCATCATCGGCACCCAGCTGGTTTCCAAGGGGCATCATTTCGAGAAACTCTCCGTGGTGGGCGTGCTCGATGCCGATCTGGGCCTGGCGCATGGCGATCCGCGCGCAGCCGAAAGGACCTTCCAGATCCTGACCCAGGTGGCCGGCCGCGCTGGCCGGGCGTCCAAGACCGGCAAGGCGTTCCTCCAGACCTATCACCCCGACCATCCGGTCATGCGGGCCATGGTTACGGGCGATCGCGAAGCCTTCTATGCGCATGAACTCTTGGCGCGCGAGGCCGGTGGCCTGCCGCCCTTCGGGAGACTCGCCGCCCTCATCGTCTCGGCCAACGAGCATGACGTGGCCATGGGCTTTGCCAAGAAGCTGCTCTCGGCTGCGCCGATGGCCGATGGGGTGAAGCTCTTCGGCCCCGCCGATGCCCCGGTCGCCATGGTGCGCGGCCGCCACCGCGTGCGGCTGCTGGCGCAATCGGGCAAGGATTTCGATCTCTCGGGCTATGTGCGATTCTGGCTGGGCTCGGCCGAGAAGGTCACGGGCAACCTGCGGGTGCAGGTGGATATCGACCCGATGAGCTTCATGTAGGCCCTGCGACACTTTCGCCGCATTTGAATCCAACCCCCAAGCCTTGCAAGCCGCGCAAGGGCTGTGCTAGAGCGAGCGCGACTTTGAAGGGGTCTCCGGACGGCCTCTTTTCCAGACAAGAACAAGCGTCGGCAACCGCCCGGGTTTCCCAGAGAAATAGGGCGGTCAAGCGGGCGGGCAACCTAGAGGGTGTAGCGGCATTGGCAGCGCAGAATTCAGTGCTTACCCAGATCGCCCGGCCATATGCGTCGGCGCTGTTCGATCTTGCCTCGAGCGAGAACCAGCTGGCATCGGTGGAAACGTCGCTGTCCGACGTTTCCCGCCTCATCGGGGAAAGCGCTGACTTCTCGCGCTTCCTGCGTTCGCCAGTGATTACTGCCGACAACAAGGCGCAGGCGCTCGATGCGCTGCTCGCCAAGGGCAAGACCAATGCGCTGGTCGCCAACTTCCTCAAGCTGATCGCCAAGAACGGTCGCCTGTTCGCGCTCGACGCCATCATCGCGACCTTCCGCGAACTGGCTGCCAAGGCGCGCGGAGAGGTAACGGCGGATGTAACCTCGGCTGCGCCGCTCAGTGCCGACCAGGCCAAGGCGCTGGCCGAAACGCTCAAGGGCAAGATCGGCAAGACCGTCACGCTCAACCAATTCGTCGATCCGTCCTTGATTGGCGGCCTTCAGGTGAAGGTCGGCAGCCAGATGATCGACTCATCCCTCAAGACAAAACTCGCTGCGATGAAGATCGCCATGAAAGAGGTCGGATAATGGACATCAAAGCCGCGGAAATCTCTGCGATCCTCAAGGACCAGATCAAGAATTTCGGCCAGGAAGCCCAGGTTTCCGAAGTCGGTCAGGTGCTGAGCGTCGGCGACGGCATTGCGCGCGTCTATGGCCTGGACAAGGTGCAGGCGGGTGAGCTCGTCGAGTTCCCCGGCGGCATCAAGGGTATGGCCCTTAACCTCGAATCCGACAATGTCGGCGTCGTGATCTTCGGCAATGACCGTTCCATCAAGGAAGGCGATGTCGTCAAGCGCACCGGCTCGATCGTGGATACCCCGGTCGGCAAGGGCCTCCTCGGCCGCGTGGTCGATGGCCTGGGCAATCCGATCGACGGCAAGGGCCCGATCGAGCATACCGAACGCCGCCGCGTCGACGTCAAGGCGCCCGGCATCCTGCCGCGCAAGTCGGTGCATGAGCCGATGTCGACCGGCCTCAAGGCCATCGACGCGCTGATCCCGATCGGCCGTGGCCAGCGCGAGCTGATCATTGGCGACCGCCAGACCGGCAAGTCGGCCATCATCCTGGACACCTTCCTCAACCAGAAGCCGGCCCACGACGCCAATGCGTCGGAAACCGACAAGCTCTACTGCATCTATGTCGCCATCGGCCAGAAGCGCTCGACGGTTGCCCAGTTCGTGCGCCAGCTCGAAGAAGCCGGCGCGCTGCAGTATTCGGTGGTGATCGCCGCAACCGCTTCCGATCCGGCGCCGCTGCAATACATTGCGCCCTTCACCGGCTGCGCCATCGGCGAGTTCTTCCGCGACAATGGCATGCATGCCGTGATCGCCTATGACGATCTGACCAAGCAGGCCGTTGCCTACCGCCAGATGTCGCTGCTGCTGCGTCGTCCGCCGGGCCGCGAAGCCTATCCGGGCGACGTGTTCTACCTCCATTCCCGCCTGCTCGAGCGCGCTGCCAAGCTGAACGAAGACCATGGTCTGGGTTCGCTGACCGCACTGCCCGTGATCGAGACCCAGGCCAACGACGTGTCGGCCTATATCCCGACCAACGTGATCTCGATCACCGATGGCCAGATCTTCCTCGAGACGAACTTGTTCTTCCAGGGCATCCGCCCGGCCGTGAACGTCGGTCTGTCGGTGAGCCGCGTGGGCTCCTCGGCCCAGGTCAAGGCGATGAAGCAGGTTGCCGGCTCGCTCAAGGGCGAACTCAGCCAGTATCGCGAAATGGCCGCCTTCGCACAGTTCGGTTCGGACCTCGATGCCTCGACCCAGCGCCTGCTGAACCGTGGTGCGCGCCTGACCGAGCTGCTCAAGCAGCCCCAGTTCAGCCCGCTCAAGATGGAAGAGCAGGTTGTGGTGATCTTTGCCGGCGCCAATGGCTATCTCGACTCGATCCCGGTCAACAAGGTTGGCGACTTCGAGAAGACGGTGTTGTCGGCGATGCGCGGCAAGCATGCCGAGCTGCTCTCGACCATCGCCACCGAGAAGGCCCTGAGCGACGACTCGCGGGCCAAGCTCAAGGCGGCTCTCGACGATATCAAGAAGACCTACGCGGCCTAAGGGCTTGAAGGAGACGACGTCATGCCGTCGCTAAAGGACCTCAAGAACCGCATCGACTCGGTCAAGTCGACCCAGAAGATCACCAAGGCCATGCAGATGGTCGCGGCGGCCAAGCTCCGTCGCGCCCAGGAAGCTGCGGAGGCCGCGCGCCCCTATGCCGAGCGCATGGGCAAGGTCTTGGCGGCGCTTGGCGCTGTCTATGACGGCCAGGAAAATGCCCCGGTGCTGCTGGGCGGCACGGGCAAGGACCAGACCCATCTGCTGGTGGTTGCCACCGGCGAGCGCGGTCTGGCCGGCGGCTTCAACTCGTCGATCGCCCGCCTGGCGCGCGAGCATGCCGCCAAGCTGCTCAGCCAGGGCAAGACGGTCAAGATCCTGACCGTTGGCCGCAAGGGCAACGACATCCTCAAGCGCCAGTACCCCGACAATATCGTCGACACCTTCAATTTCCGCGAAATCAAGCAGGTCGGGTTCGTCCAGGCCCAGCAGGTGGCGGACAAGGTGCTGGCCATGTTCAATGCCGGCGAATTCGACGTGGCGACGCTCTATTTCGCCAAGTTCGGCAGCGTGATCAGCCAGGTGCCGACGGCCCAGCAGCTGATCCCGGCCAAGCTCGACAAGCCGGCAGGCGAAGGCGCCGCCGAAGCATCGGCCGTGCCCTACGAATACGAACCGAGCGAAGAAGCCATCGTCGAGGACCTGCTGCCGCGCAATATATCGGTGCAGATCCTCAAGGCCCTGCTCGAAAACTCCGCCTCGTTCTACGGTGCGCAGATGTCCGCCATGGACAATGCGACCCGCAACGCGGGCGAAATGATCGGCAAGCTGCAGCTGAGCTATAACCGCCAGCGCCAGGCCCAGATCACCAAAGAACTCATCGAAATCATTTCGGGCGCGGAAGCGCTCTAAGCCTCTCAGCGAAGGACGAAACAAATGGCAGAGAAAAAGGCCGGTCGCGTATCGCAGGTCATCGGCGCCGTCGTGGACGTCACGTTCGACGGCCACCTGCCCGCGATCCTGAACGCACTCGAAACTACCAACAATGGCCAGCGCCTGGTGCTGGAAGTGGCGCAGCATCTGGGTGAAAACACGGTGCGCACCATCGCCATGGACACCACCGAAGGCCTGGTGCGTGGCGCCGAGGTTTCGGACACCGGTGCTGCCATTTCGGTGCCGGTCGGTATCGAGACCCTGGGCCGCATCATGAACGTCATCGGCGAGCCGATCGACGAAGCCGGCCCGATCGGCGAGACCGCCAAGCGCGAAATCCACCAGGAAGCCCCGGCATTCGTGGACCAGTCGCCTGAGTCGCAGGTGCTGGTCACCGGCATCAAGGTGGTGGACCTGATCGCCCCCTATGCACGCGGCGGCAAGATCGGCCTGTTCGGCGGCGCCGGCGTGGGCAAGACCGTGCTGATCCAGGAACTGATCAACAACGTCGCCAAGGCGCATGGTGGTTATTCGGTGTTTGCCGGCGTGGGTGAACGCACCCGCGAAGGCAACGACCTCTATCACGAAATGATCGAATCGGGCGTGAACAAGGACCCGGCGGAGCATGGCGGCTCGGCCGCTGGCTCCAAGTGCGCCCTGGTGTTCGGCCAGATGAACGAGCCCCCTGGCGCCCGTGCCCGCGTTGCTCTCACCGGCCTCACCGTCGCCGAGAACTTCCGCGACCAGGGCCAGGACGTGCTGTTCTTCGTGGACAACATCTTCCGCTTCACCCAGGCCGGCGCCGAAATGTCGGCTCTGCTGGGTCGCATCCCGTCCGCCGTGGGTTACCAGCCGACGCTGGCCACCGACATGGGCCAGATGCAGGAACGCATCACCACGACCAACAAGGGTTCGATCACCTCGGTGCAGGCCGTGTACGTGCCCGCCGACGACTTGACCGACCCGGCTCCGGCTACCTCGTTCGCTCACCTTGACGCGACGACGGTGCTGAACCGCGCCATCTCGGAAAAGGGCATCTACCCCGCCGTGGATCCGCTGGCCTCCAACTCGCGCATCCTCGATGCCAGCGTTGTTGGCCAGGAGCACTACGACACCGCCCGCAAGGTCCAGGAAGTGCTGCAGAAGTACAAGGCGCTGCAGGACATCATCGCCATCCTGGGCATGGACGAGCTTTCCGAAGAGGACAAGCTCACCGTGGCCCGCGCCCGCAAGATCGAGCGCTTCATGAGCCAGCCCTTCGACGTGGCCGAAGTGTTCACCGGCTCGCCGGGCGTGTTCGTGCAGCTCGAAGACACCATCAAGGGCTTCAAGGGCCTGGTGAATGGCGAGTACGATCACCTGCCGGAAGCGGCCTTCTACATGGTCGGCACCATCGAAGACGCCGTCAAGAAGGCCCAGAAGCTGGCTGCCCAGGCTGCCTGATTTCTGCAATCCGGGCTCGTCGCGCGCGGCGAGCCCCCTGCCCAGGCCCGGAAATTCGGGTTTGCTCCGCTAAGGGACCAAAAACATGGCTGAAGGCCTCAAGATCGAGATCGTGTCGCCCGAGCGGCTGGTGCTGTCGGAAGTCGTGCATTCGGTCACCGTGCCTGGCTCCGAGGGCTATTTCACCGTGATGAACGACCACGCCCCGTTCATGACGACGCTGCGTCCCGGCTTCATCACCGTCAATGGCAGCGACGGCCGCGACGAGATATTCTTCGTCAAGGGCGGCTTTGCCGACGTGTCGGCCGAGGGCCTGACGATCCTGGCCGAGCAGTCTGCGCCGTTCGCCGAATTCGACCACGCCGATCTCGCCGCCCAGATCAAGGCCGCCGAAGCCGAACTGGCCGCTGCCGCGACGCCGGAAGAGAAATCCTATACGCAGGAGATCGTCAGTGCGTTGCTGAACCTGGCCATCGAAGCCGGCCAGATCAACGGCGGCCACATCCACTAGGAACGGCGATATCGCAGAACAGTCGAAGCGCCCGTGGATGATTTCCGCGGGCGCTTTTCTTGCATCGGCCGGCATTGCGCTTTCACCTTGTTTAGTCGGCCCAGGTCGGAACCCCGCTTTCGCCACTTGGCATCACGGTGCCGCGGCGCACCTAGCGCAATCGATTGCACAAGGTTTAGGCAATGCCTTGATTCGTCTATGAAAGTTGCATGGCATCAACACTCGCTTAATCAAAGTCCCGCAGTCTCCACCCGGGGAAGAGGTTCTTGCCGCGTCCAGAAGGACGTGCGGATGCTGGAGAGAGTTCAATGGGTTCGCTGCTGGGCAATATCCGCCTGACCTTTGCCATTGCCGCCATGGCGGTGTGTTCGATCGCCATCGCCATTGGTGCCGTGCTGCTGGGCCTGTTCGTCAGCCTCTCCAATACCGCGAGCAACGATGCCGCGCACGAGGTGGCGAGTGCCACCCGCATCACCGCAGAGATCCTCCAGGTCAACCTGCCCAGCCTTGAGATCGGATCGGACGAGGCGGGCAATGTTGCATCGCTCACCATGCGCTCGATGCCGCGTTTCCGCACTCATGACGTGATCGACACCATTGCCCGGGTGGCCGGTGAGAATGCCGCCATCTACGTCTATGATGCCGAGGTCGGTCCCGATCTCAATGTCGGCACGTCGAGCCTGCTCAAACCCGATGGCGAGCGCCTGCTCGATGCACCGATCATGGCCGGCACGCCCTTATTCGATACCATGATGGCCAACCAGTCGGCGGAGGCCGAGGAGACCATCAACGGCACCGGGTATTTCACCCGCTACCTGCCCATCGCCATGGCTGACGGCACCGTTATCGGTGCGCTGCTGGTGGCGGTGGCCCGCGGCCCGATCGAGGCGGTGGTGGGGCAGAACCTGACCATGCTCGTCGCTGTGGGCGGCGCGGCCCTGCTGTTGATTGGCGTCATGGCGCTGCTGCTGTCGCGCCTGCTGACCCGGCCCATTCCGCGCCTATCCGAGGTGATGAGCGCCGTGGCCGAGGGGGATCTTGCTATCGCTGTGCCCTATACCGAGCGCCGCAACGAGATCGGCGCCATGGCCAGGGCGGTGGAAGTCTTCCGTGCCAATGCCGAGCGCGTCGCCGAACTGGGCGAAGAGACCAACAAGCACCTGGTCGCCGCGGCCGACCACACCGGCCAGCTCAACGCCATTTCGATGTCGCAGATGGTGGTGGAGTTCAGCACGACCGGCGAGGTGCTGGATGCCAACGAGAATTTCCTGAACCTGCTTGGCTATGGCCGAAACGACGTGCTCGGCCAGGCCAATGCGCTGTTCCTGTTCGATGCCGATCCGGCTTCGCCGGCCTATCGCCAGTTCTGGCTGGATCTGGCCGGGGGCCAGTTCAAGAGCGGGGAATATCGCCGCCGCACCCGCGACGGTCGTGAGGTGTGGATCCAGAGCACCTTCAACCCCATACTGGGGCTCGATGGCGTGCCCTACAAGGTGGTGCAGTTCGCCACTGACGTGACGGCGCGCAGACAGGCGGTTGCCGCCGTCGGGGCCGGGCTCCAGCAACTGGCAGCCGGCGATCTGACCGGCACGGTCGATACCCCCTTCGAGGCCCAGTTCGAGGACCTGCGCCACGCGCTCAACGGCACGGTTACCCGCTTTGCCGAACTGATCGGCCAGTTGCGCACCGCGTCGCGCTCGATCCGTTCGGCAACTGGTGAGATTCTTTCGGGGGCCAACGACCTCTCGGAACGCACCAGCCGCCAGGCGGCGACCATCGAAGAGACTTCGGCCGCCATGGAGCAACTGGCCGGCACGGTGGCGAGCAATGCCCATATGGCGCGCGATGCGGCCAGCAAGGCGCTTGCGGTTTCCCGTACGGCCACCGAGAGCGGTACCGTGATGACCGAGGCGAATGAAGCCATGGAGCGCATCACCGCATCCTCGGCCAAGATCTCCAATATTATCGGACTGATCGACGATATCGCCTTCCAGACCAACCTGCTGGCGCTCAACGCTTCGGTCGAAGCAGCCCGGGCCGGCGATGCCGGCAAGGGGTTCGCCGTGGTGGCGGTCGAAGTACGGCGCCTGGCTCAGTCGGCCGCCAGCGCCTCCGCCGACGTCAAGGCGTTGGTGGAGCAATCGGCCAGCGAAGTTCGTGGCGGCAGCAAGCTGGTCTCCGATGCCGCGTCGCGGTTGGCCGAAATGCTCGAGGCGGTGCGCCAGAACAGCGCCCTGGTCGAGGGCATTGCCCGCGCCAGCAGCGAGCAGGCCTCATCGATCGACGAGGTTTCCATCGCCGTGCGTACGCTTGACGAAATGACCCAGCACAATGCCGCGCTGGTCGAAGAGACCAATGCCGCCATCGAGCAGACCGAGGCAGAAGCCCGAACCCTCGACCGCATCGTCGACATCTTCGTGCTCCATGACACCCAATCGATTGGCGCAACGACGCAAAGGCCGAAGAGTCGGGCTGCGTGAGCCGGACATAAAGTTCGGCTCATAGGGTTATTCACCGACTCTTTACCACCTAGGCACATGGTTGTAACCAAAGCCGCGCTTCCCCTCGCGCGGCAGAGGAGAACAATTCCATGTCGATCCATACCATGCTGCGACCGGCCTTTGTGGCGTTCGGCTTTGCCGCGGCCCTGTCGCTGGCCGCCGCGCCCCTCGCCCAGGACGAGTTTACTGCCCCGCTGACCGAACTGGCCAAGGGCGAAATCGCGGCCTTTGCCAGCGATCCGGCACTGGTGGCCGCCATCGTGGCGCAGAATGCCGTCACCAGCGCCTATGACCAGGCCAAGATCGATGCGCTCGACGCGCAGTGGCGCGCCGAGGTGGGCACCGCCAGCAAGCCGCTGATCGATGCCACGCTGGGCAATGCCGCCTCGCAATATCTGGCGGGCGTGCAGGAGGCCTCGGCCGGCAAGTATACCGAAATCTTCGCCATGGATGCCAAGGGCCTCAATGTCGGCCAGAGCACGCTGACCTCCGATTATTGGCAGGGCGATGAAGACAAGTTCACCGCCAGCTTTGGCGGGGGCGCCGGTGCCGTCCATATCGGGGAGGTCGAGCAGGACGAGAGCACCCAGGTCTTCCAGAGCCAGGTCTCCGTGCCGATCACCGATCCGGCCACCGGCAATGTCGTCGGCGCCATCACGGTGGGCGTCGACGTCTCCATGCTCTGAACGATCCGCGGCCGCCGGGCGGCCGCACCCTTACGGCGAAGAGACCACCAAAATGCCCAAGCTCACCCTTACGCGCAAGATTGTCGGCCTCGTGCTGCTGGCACTGATCGTCGGCGCTTCCGCCATCAGCTATGTCGGCATCAGCCAGAATGCGGCCCTGCTGCGCAGTGAACTTGAGCGGGCCAATACCACCGTCTCAACGGCCAGTACCGAACAGCTGGCGGGCGGTATCCGCTTCGGCAAGGCTGATGCCGTGCTGACCGCCTATGACGGACTCAAGGCCTCGCTGGGCGACCAGTTTGCGGCTGGTGCGAGTTTCGATCTGCAGGGTAATCTCATCGCCGGCACGGCCGATGCCGGTGACAATTCGGCCGCGCTGGCCGAGGTGGCGGCGCGCTCGCTGGCCAGCGGCGCGGTCGAGCAAAGTTCGAGCGGCGCCATTGCCTATGTCGCCGTCCCCGCCCGCTTCGGCCCGGACAAGGCCGTGGTCGGCACCGCCGCCTTCGCATGGGACATGACCGATAGCCTCGCCCGACAGAGCCAGACCATCGTCACCGCGGCCCTGGCAGGGGTCGGGGTGATCGCCGTCCTGATCGTGGCACTGTCCTTCTTCATCCGCCGCTCGGTGACCGGACCGCTGCTGGGCCTGGTGCGCACCGCCAGCCAGATTGCCGAAGACCCCAATGCCGTCGAGACCATTGCCGGGACCGGACGGTCGGACGAGTTGGGCGAGATGGCCCGTGCCATTGCCGTGTTCCGCGACAATGGCGTCAAGGTCGGTGCCATGAGCGCCGACGAGGCCGAGCAGCGCGCCCGGGCGCAGCGTGAACGCGCGGCGATGATGGGATCGCTGCGGGCCGCCTTCGGCCAGGTGGTCGATGCCGCCGTGGCCGGCGACTTCAGCCATCGGGTCGACGCCAATTTCCCCGATGACGAACTCAACCAGCTTGCCAGCAGTGTCAACAACCTGGTCGCCACCGTCGATAGCGGACTGGCTGAGACCGGTCGCGTGCTGGCGGCGCTGGCTGATACCAACCTGTCTGTGCGGATGACGGGCGACTATCGCGGCGCCTTCGGCGCGCTGCGCGACAGCACCAACCAGGTGGGCGAGCAACTGACGCGCATAGTCGGCCAGCTCCGCCAGACCTCGCGTTCGCTCAAGTCGGCGACCGGGGAAATTCTCACCGGTGCCAATGACCTGAGCGAGCGGACCACCAAGCAGGCCGCGACCATCGAAGAAACCTCGGCAGCCGTCGAGCAGCTCGCCGGCACGGTGGGGCAGAATGCCGTTCACGCCGCCGAGGCCAGCAGCAAGGCCGATGCGGTATCCCGCTCGGCCGAAGAGGGCGGCAAGGTGATGGGGCAGGCGACAGACGCCATGGCGCGGATCACCGAATCCTCGGGCAAGATCTCCAGCATCATTGGGCTGATCGACGACATCGCCTTCCAGACCAACCTTCTGGCCCTCAATGCCTCGGTCGAAGCGGCGCGGGCGGGCGACGCCGGCAAGGGCTTTGCCGTGGTGGCCGTGGAAGTGCGACGGCTGGCCCAGTCGGCCGCCGGTGCGTCGGCCGAGATCAAGCAGCTCATCGATCGTTCCGTCGGGGAGGTGGCCGAGGGCTCGCGTCTGGTCGAGCAGGCGGCGCAGCGGCTGCTGGGCGTTCGCGATGGCGTGCGCGAAAACACCGCGCTGCTCGAGGGGATTGCCCAGGCCAGCCGCGAACAGGCATCGGCCATTGAAGAGGTCAATATCGCCGTCCGCACCATGGACGAGATGACCCAGCATAATGCGGCGCTGGTGGAACAGACCAATGCCGCCATCGAGCAGACCGAGGCGCAGGCCAGCGAGCTCGACCGCATCATCGATGTGTTCACGCTTGAGGAGGGCGGGGCCGCCTCGCGATCCCGCCGCGCCGCCTAGGCCAAAGCCGCGCCGACCAATGCCCTGGCGTGGAGGTCGGTGGTGTCATAGACCGGCAGCGGGCTGACCGAATCGTCGATCAGCATGGTGATTTCGGTGCAGCCCAGGATGACCGCCTCGGCGCCGCGGGCGGCGAGGCGCTCGATGGCGGTGATGTAGATTTGCCGCGATTGCTCGCGGACGATGCCCCGGCACAGTTCCTCATAGATGATGCCGTTGAGGTTGGTGCGATCGACCTCGGGGATGAGCGATGTCAGCCCGCGTCCGGCCAGTCGGTCGCGATAGAAGCCCATTTCCATGGTGAAGCGCGTCCCCAGCAGGCCCACCGTCTCAAAGCCATCGGCCAGCAGCGCGTCGCTCGTCGGGTCGGCGATATGGACGAAGGGCACGCTGAGGTCGCGGGTGATGGCATCGGCGACGATATGCATGGTGTTGGTGGCGAGGCCAATGACCTCCGCGCCCGCCGTCTGCAGTGCCAGGGCGATGGTGGCCAGCTGCTGCCCGGCGCCATCCCAGTCGCCGGCCGATTGCATGGCGGCGATGGGGGCGAAATCCACCGAATGGACGATCAGCGGCGCCGAATGGAGGCCCCCCAGGCGCGACGCCGTCTCCTGGTTGATGACGCGGTAATAATGCGCCGTCGACTCCCAGCTCATGCCGCCGATCAGGCCGATGGTTTTCATCTGGGGCTACACATGGGTGAAGCGCTGGGGGATGTCGGCAAAGGCCTCGACGACCTTGTCATAGGCTTGTCTCTTGAACGGTACGATGAGGCCGGGGGTGCGGGACAGCCGCTCCCAGCGCCAGGCGTCGAATTCGGCAGGATGCTTGCCACCGCCAGGCGTCGCGACGTCAATCTCGCTGTCCTTGCCGGTAAAGGCGAAGGCGAACCAGCGCTGGCGCTGGCCGCGATACTTGCCCTTGAGCGCGATGCCCAGCGCCTCGTCGGGCAGGTCGTAGTAGATCCATTCCGGTGCCTCGGCCAGCAGGCTCACCGTGGTGATATTGGTTTCCTCGTAGAGTTCGCGCAGGGCCGCCCGCAGCGGGTCCTCGCCCTTGTCTATGCCGCCCTGGGGCATCTGCCAGGGCGCCTCGACCTCGGTGCGGTCCTCGGTCATGTCATCGGGCTTGCGACGGCCGATGAAGACGTTGCCCTCCTGATTGAATACGGCGACGCCGACGCAGTCGCGATAGGGCAGGGATTGGCGGTCAGGGCGGGCGGACATGGCAAACTCTATTTCATCAGGGCGCTGGCGGGCACCAGCAGGATGCCCCTCGTTTCCAGTTCGCGGGACCATTCGGCAATGACCGCGACCGATATGGGCAGCGCGCTGACAATACCGATTGCCTGACCATTCTCCAGCGCCTTGGCCTCAAGGCTGGCAAGCGCTGCGAGAATGGATTGGCGCGCGGGATTGGCGTCGATGGTGAGGTCCGCGCGCGAGAACGGCACCTTGTTGCCGGCCGCGAGCTGCTTGGCCAGCGAGCGATTGGACGAGCCGTCGTCGAGATAGCCCAGGCCGCGCGTACCCAGCTCCTCCATGATGGGGGAGAAATCGGCAGCCGAGGCGGTGAAGCGGGCGCCCATATTGTTGATGACCCCGGTATAGCCGCCGAAGCGGGCCATCAGCCAGAACAGCTTGTCGAGGTTGGCGCGCAGCGGCTCGCCGGTCAGCAGGGTTTGCGGGCCGGGATCGTTCTGCGGAAAATCGAAGGGTTCGAGCGGAATTTCGAGCAGCACTTCATGACCGGCAGCCCGCGCCGCCGCCACCGTGGTGGTCAGCGTCTTGCCATAGGGCGCAAAGGCCAGCGTCGCCTCGTCGGGCAAGTCGTCGATGGCGTCGAGCGAGCCTTGTTCGTTGATCCCCAGGCCCGTGACGACAATGGCGATCTTGGGCAGGTTGATGGGGGTCGCGGGGTCGAGCGGGCGCGAATAGGTGGAGAACGGCGTCTGCCCGGTGGCCGAGACGCGCGGGATGGGACCGTCCGAGGTCTCCTCGCTGAGATCGGGCAGGGCGCCGAAGATATCGGGCAGGCCGGCAATGGAATTGGCGCCCATCGTCCCTGATGGCACTGAGGTCACCGAACTGCCGGCGGGGAATTGCTGGGGATCGGCGGTGATGGTGACCGGACCGGTGCTGACCTCGTTGGCCAATTGGTTGCTGTTTTGCGTGGAGGTGATGGCGACCTCTTCGCTGGGGCGGCCGCCATTGGGATCGTCGGTCAGCACCAGGCGCAGTACGAAGGCGCCGGCAATCAGCGCCAGCACCGCGAACAGGATTCGGGCGATCGGCAGCTGCGGCCGCGGGCCACCGGGCCTGCGCTTGCGTCCGGTCAGCGGCGTGGTGAGGTCATTGGCCATCGTTGATGAGTTCCGCACGATGCAAAGACAGTGGGGCGAGGCAGCGAATCAGCGGCCTCGCCCCACAGGGTTTGATAGCACAGCGGCGCGCCCGCCGTTATTCGGCCTTGGCTGGGAAGGCCGGGTTGATCTCGGCGCCGTTGACCAGGCGGATCGCATATTGCAGCTGCGTATCCTCCGCCTTTTCGGCCGGCACATAGACGGACGAACCGACGCTGGTTTCTTCCTGGCCCTCGATGGTGATATGGCCGGCCAGGCCCGCTTCGCCGATGATCTCGTCGCGCCCCTGGAATTCCTCGGGCACGACCTGCTTGATCTCGATGTCGGGGCTGATGCCCAGCGCCTGGATCGAGCGGTTGTTGGGGGTATAGTAGCGGGCGGTGGTCAGGCGCATGGCGCCGTCCGGCCCCAGCGAGATGATCGACTGCACGCTGCCCTTGCCGAAGGAGCGCGTTCCCACGACGGTGGCGCGCTTGTGGTCCTGCAGTGCGCCGGCGACGATCTCGGAGGCGGAAGCCGAGCCGCCGTTGATCAGCACCACCAGCGGCACGTCGGCGATCATGGCGTCGAGAGCGTCCGGCTGGGCATCGTAGCGGGCGCTTTCCTCGGGCACACGGCCACGGGTCAGCACCACGGCGCCCTGCTTGAGGAAGGCGTCGGCGACATAAACCGACTGGTCCACGAGGCCGCCCGGATTGTTGCGCAGGTCGAGGATGATGCCCTTGGGGGCCACGCCGTCGCGGGCCTCGAAAATGTCCTGCAGGGCCTTCTCGATGCCGACAAAGGCCTGTTCGGAGAAGCGGCTGAGGCGCAGCACGGCGACGTCGCCCTTGCCCTCCTCCTCGCCGCCTTCCATGGTCCAGCGCACGGCGCGCATGGCGATGACGGCGCGGGTCAGCTCGAAGTCCAGCGGCTGCTCGACGCCTTCGCGGAACACGGTCACCTTGATCGAGGTGCCGATGGGCCCGCGCATCTTGGCCACGGCCTCATCCAGGGTCAGGCCCTGCACCTGCACGCCATCGAGTTCGATGATGAAGTCATTGGCCATGATACCGGCCCTGGCGGCCGGGGTGTCGTCGATGGGCGAGACCACCTTGATGACGCCCTCTTCCATGGTGACTTCGATGCCGAGGCCCCCGAACTCGCCAGACGTATCCTCGCGCATGTCGTCATAATCGGCCGGCGGCAGATAGCCCGAATGGGGGTCGAGCGAGGTCAGCATGCCCTGGATGGCGGCACGGATCAGCTCCTGTTCATCGGGCGGATCGACATATTCGGCGCGGATGCGGTCGAAGATTTCGCCGAAGAGGTTGAGGTCGGCATAGATTTCGAGCGGATCGCGCGGCGCAGCGGCATTTTCCTCGGCGGTGGGCTCGGGCTCCTCGCCGCCGGGCGCGGGCGCTGGCTCGGCCGGCGGCGCGGGCTCCTCCACGGGAGCGGGCGCCGGCTCCTCCTGGGCGATCAGGAGGCCAGCGGGCAGCGACAGCGCCAGGACTATGGCGGCAACGCGAAGGGGAGTCAGGCGCATGAGGGTTCTATCCACTCTGTGTCGGGTTTGCCCACCATCCGGTCGGATCGACGGGCTCGTTGTTTTGTCGAAGTTCAATATAGAGGGTCGGTTGGGTCGCGCCAGCATTGGTGGTTACCGAGCGCCCAATTGTGCGTGATCCCATGGTGCCCAGGGGCATGCCCATCTGCACGAACTGGCCGATGTCCACGGTCACGCTTTCGAGGCCGGCAAGCAGCACGGTGTAGTTCTGCCCGGTATTGAGAATGACGATTTGGCCGTAATTGAGGTAGGGGCCCTTGTAGAGTACCCAGCCATCGGCGGGCGCCACCACCTGCGCCTCGGCGCGGGTCACCACCGATATGCCCTGGCTGATGCCGCCAAAGCCATCGCCGGCGCCATAATCGACGACGTTGACGCCATTGGCGGGCATGGTCAGGTAACCTCGGGCGGCGCCGAAGGGGATGGCTGGCTCGGTGCGGGCGCTATTGGCCAGCGCGACCTGGATCTGCTCGGGACTGAGCACTGGCGCGTCGGGATCGATAGAGGCGTTGGCGGCGTCCTCGGCGGCCGAGACCGAGCTCGCCCGCTCCGAGAGGCTACCGATCAGCTCCTGCAAGGTGCTGGCGCGGGCTGCCAGGGCCACGGCCTCGGCTTCCTCGGCGGCCAGTTCCTCGCCGCGCACAGCGATGCCCTGCTTGCGTGCCACGATCAGCGTGGCAATGCGCAGCCGTTCTTCCTCGAGCACGGCATAGTTGGCCTTGAGCGTGGCTTCCTCGGCCAGGGCCTGCGCCTTGATCTCGGTCAGCGTCTTGAGGTCGGCTGTTACCGCATCGGCCTTGGCGCGCAGCTGCGGCACGATGGCGGAGATGAGGATGGCGCTGCGGGCCGAGCCGAGCGCGTCATCGGGGTCGACGATCAGTGCCGGGGGCGGGTTGAGGGTGATGCGCTCGAGCGCTGCCAGCACGTTGGCGATCTCGGCATTGGAGCCATCGAGCCGGCCGCGCACATCCAGTTCGCGCACGATCAGGTCGCCCAGGCGTTCCTCGACATCGGCCACTTCGATCTCGGCCAGCTTGACGCGCTGCGCCGCGGCGATCAACGCCGCATTCTGGCGCGTGCGATCCCCCTCCATCTCGGCGATCTCGGCCTTGAGCGCGTCGATGCGCTCCTGGCTGAGCGAAATGGAGGCTTCGACGGCCTCGAGGTCGGCCGCGGTGGGCGCGGCAGGTTGAGTGGCACCCTCGGGGGCCGATGGCTCGGTGATCGTGCCCCGGAGGGGTACCTCGGTCGTCGTCTCGGTCTCTGGCGGTACGGCTGGCGCCTCGGCGGGCGGAGTCGCGGGCGCCGCTGGGGCTTCGGTGGCGGGAGCCGGCGTCGGCGAAGTGGTCTCGGTCTGGGCGAGCAGCGGCAGGGTCACGGTGCCTGCCAGCAATGCGCCGGCCAGCAACAATCCCAGTCTCTTGCCTGGCCCGAGCGCCATGACCTCTCCCGTGGGGGCGCGTGGCGCCCGAATCAATCGGGGCACCATAGCAAACACCCGGAAAACCGCAGGTTAACGTTGCTTAACCATAGCGAGATTGACCTAGTCGCCACGATGATAGGGATGCCCGCTCAGGATGGTGGTGGTGCGGTAGAGCTGCTCTGCCAGCATGATGCGCACCAGCTGGTGCGGCCAGACCATGGGCGAAAAGCTGAGCACCAGGTCTGCGGCCTTGACGAAATCGGGGTCGATGCCATCGGCGCCGCCGATGACGAAGCTCACGGCCGGGCGGCCATCGTCGCGCCAGCGCTGTATCTGCTGGGCGAAAGCCTCCGAGCCGATCGCCTTGCCGCGCTCGTCGAGCGCCACCACGATGCCATCAGGCAGCGCAGCGCGCAGGGCCTTGGCCTCGTCGGCCTTGCGGCTGGCCGAGGATGAGGCGCGCGATTCGCTGAGTTCAACGACGTCAAATCCAACAAGGGCCAGCGGCTTGCCGCCGCCGGTGGCACGATCGAGATAGCGGGCGACCAATTCCCGCTCCGGCCCGGCCTTCATTCGGCCGACAGCCGCGATCGTGATGCGCATCGAGAATGCCTAGTGGGCGTCGGCGGCGAAATCGGCCTGCCACATCTTCTCGATATTGTAGAATTCGCGCACTTCAGGGCGGAAGATGTGGACGATGACATCGCCGGCATCGACCAGGACCCAATCGCAATGCGGCAGGCCCTCGACCCGCGGCTTGCCGTAACCGGCATCGCGCAGGGCGGTGATCATCTGGTCGGCCACGGCGCCGACATGGCGCTGCGAACGGCCGGAGGCGACGACCATATGGTCAGCCAGCGACGACTTGCCTGTTATGTCCACGGCGACGACTTCCTCGGCCTTGGCATCGTCAAGGCAGTCGAGGATCACATCGATCATGGGGCGTTCCGGGGCCGCGACGGGCGCTTCGGATTGGGTGACGGTGTTCTCGGGCAGCGCGGCCATCAGCAATGGCCTTCCGCCCATGCCAGTGCATGGGTCATGCGTGGGGTCAGCATCCTTGGTTGTTGATCGGAATGTTGCAGGCGTTTGATAAACGGCAAGCAGTCAGTTCCTGTTCCGGTGACTATTAATCACACGCCTCAATATGCGCTTTACGTGACGGTTTCGCAAGATTGGGGCTTCACTTTGACTTAACGTGTTGCCGCCTTGCCCTGATGGCGGAAGACGAGAGGGGCGATTGCCTGCCATGCAGATAGACCCAGGCGGGGGCCGGCAGCATGGCGAGGCGCGGCGCAGCCTCCTCGTCGATGCGCCAGCGCGCCAGGTAGCTGGCCGCCATCGATACCGGCGCCCGGCGACCCGAACCGGGGCGCACATAGACGGCGATGGGCACCATGGCGGCAATATTGCGCCAGCGCTCCCAGCGCTGGAAATCCACCAGATTGTCGGCGCCCATGATCCAGACAAAGCGGCGGTCAGGCATGGCCTCGGTCAGGAAGCGCACCGTCTGCCAGGAATAGGTGAAGCCATGCGCCGCCTCAAAGCCGGTGACGCGGACTCGCGGATGGTCGAGCAGGCGTCGCGCAGCCAACACCCGGTCGGCCAGCGGCGCAAGGTCATTGTGGTTCTTGAGCGGATTGCCCGGGGTCACCAGGACCCAGAGCGCGTCGAGCTCGAGCCGGCGCAGCGTCTCCTCGACCACCAGGCGATGCCCGTCATGGATGGGGTTGAAGCTGCCGCCGAACAGGCCGATGCGCATGCCGCTGCCAGAAGGCGGCAGCTCGGTAATGCCAGGAATGCGGAAGGGGTGGCGCAGGGTCAAAGAACACCGAGACGGTCAGTTATCGCCTCCCTCCCCCTTGAGGGGAGGGATCGAGGGAGGGGATCGCTCAGTCGGTCACCGATGGACCCCCACCCCCAGCCCCTTCCCTCAAGGGGGAGGGGGGCACCAACCCCGGATGCCAAAGGCAACACAAGATCCATCACGGCCGGGTCTGGCCGTTGCCGCGGATGCGGTATTTGAAGCTGGTGAGCTGTTCGACGCCGACCGGTCCGCGCGCATGCATCTTGCCGGTGGCGATGCCGATCTCGCCGCCAAAGCCGAACTCGCCGCCATCGGCGAACTGGGTTGAGGCATTGTGCAAGAGGATCGCGCTGTCGATCTGGTTGAAGAATTTTTCGACGGCGGCCGGGTCCTCGGCAATGATCGCCTCGGTGTGGTGGCTCGAATATTTCTCGATATGGGCGATGGCTGCCTCGAGGCTGTCGACCACCTTCACCGAGATGATGGCGTCCTCATACTCGGTGCGCCAATCCTCTTCGGTGGCCGCCTTGGCCATCGGGATCGCGGCCATGACGGTGGCGTCGCCGCGGATTTCGCAGCCCTTGGCCGCCAGCGCCTCGATGATCGGCCTGAGGTGGGTCGCCACCACATCCTTGTGCACCAGCAGCGTCTCGGCGGCGCCGCAGATCCCGGTGCGGCGCATCTTGGCGTTGAGCGTGACGTTGACGGCCTTTTCGAGGTCAGCCGACTTGTCGACATAGACATGCACCAGCCCCTCGAGATGGGCAAAGACCGGCACGCGCGCTTCGTCCTGCACGCGGGCGACCAGGGTCTTGCCGCCACGGGGGACGATGACGTCGATATTACCATCGAGGCCCCTGAGCATCTCGCCGACGGCCGCCCGGTCGGTGGTGGGGACAAGTTGCAGGCATTCCACAGGCAATCCTGCGGCATGCAGGCCATCGAGCATGCAGTCGACGATGGCCTTGCTCGAATGAAAACTGTCGCTGCCGCCGCGCAGGATCACCGCGTTGCCCGACTTGATGCAGAGCGCGCCGGCATCGGCGGTGACGTTGGGACGCGACTCGAAGATCACCCCGATAACGCCCAGCGGGGTGCGCACGCGCTCGATATGGAGGCCATTGGGCCGGTCCCATTCGGCGATGGTGGCGCCGACCGGATCAGGCAGGTCGGCAATGGTCTTAACGGCTTCGACGATGCCGTCGATGCGGGCATCGGTCAGAGCCAGGCGGTCGAGAAAGGCCTTGGAAATGCCCTTGGTTTCGGCAGTTGCCATGTCCTGGGCATTGGCGGAGAGGATGGCCTTGCGATGCGCATTGATGGCGCCGGCGGCAACCGTCAGCGCCCGGCGCTTCTGCTCCGGCGTCGCAATGGCCAGCGCCCTGGCGCCAAGCCGGGCGTTGCGGCCGATCTCGGCCATGATCTCGCTGACGGACTTCCCGGCCTCAAGCGCGCTCATTGCTGTCCTCCTTGGTGCCGACCAGCACCATGTTGTCGCGATGCACCAAAGCGGCGCGGTTGCCGGTGCCCAGCAACTCGAGCACGGCATCGCTGCGCTTGCCCATCACCAGCCGCGCCTCGTCGCTGTCGAGGCCGACCAGGGCTCGGGCAATCTCGACGCCGTCGGGGTTAGTGACGGCAATGGCGTCGCCCCGCTCGAAGGTGCCGGTGACCTTGGTCACCCCGATCGGCAACAGGGACTTGCCAGTGAGCAAAGCCCGCGCCGCGCCGGCATCGACTTGCAGCGTGCCCGCTACCGCCAGCGTCCCCATGATCCAGCGCTTGCGCGCCTGGGCGCGGCTCTGCGCCGGCAGGAACAGGGTATGGCGGCCGCCCTCGGTCAGCGCCTTGAGCGGATGGCTATCGGTGCCCTTGGCGATGATCATGGCCGTGCCGGCCTGGGTGGCGATCTTGCCGGCTTCGACCTTGGTGGTCATGCCGCCGCGCGACAGATGGCTGGCCGCGCCGCCCGCCATGGCCTCGATGGCTGGCGTGATCGAGCGCACCACCGGCAGATGCTCGGCATTGGGGTCTTTGGCCGGAGGGGCGGTATAGAGCCCGTCGACATCGGAGAGCAGCACCAGGCAATCGGCCTCGATCATGGTGGCGACGCGGGCCGACAGGCGGTCATTGTCGCCATAGCGGATTTCCGCCGTGGCGACGCTGTCATTCTCGTTGATGATCGGGATAGCGCCCAGGCCCAGCAGCGTCGCGATGGTGGTGCGGGCATTGAGGTAATAGCGCCGCTCCTCGGTGATATTGGGCGTGATCAGGATCTGGCCGGTGACGATTCCATGCCGCCCCAGCGCCTCGGCCCAGGCCTGGCTGAGGGCAATCTGCCCGGCGCTGGCTGCGGCCTGGCTCTGCTCCAGCGTCAGAGCCACGGCGCTGAGGCCGAGCAGGCCCCGGCCGAGTGCAATGGCGCCCGAGGAAACGATGACGACGTCGCAGCCGCCGGCCTTGAGCGTTGCGATGTCGGCGGCGAGGTCCGCCAGCCAGGCAGCGCGCAGCTTGCCCTTGCCGTCGACGAGCAGAGCCGAGCCGATCTTGATGGTCAGGCGCTTGAAGGGCGCGAGGGCGTTCATGGCGTAGCGGACTCGATCTCTGCACACCTCTCCCTTTGGGGGAGACGTCGGCGCGCAGCGCCGGGTGAGGGGGCCTTTGCTGGGTGAAGTGCCTGGAAAGGCCCCCTCACCCGACCCGAAGACGGGTCGACCTCTCCCCCAAAGGGAGAGGTGAAGAGGGCATGCGCCAATCCCATCACGGCGCCCAATTGGGTTCTGCCTTGCGCCGCGCGGCTTCCAGCTTGGCGGCCTTGGTGGCGTCGAGCGTCTCGATGACGCCGTAGAGCACCATGTCCGTGCCCTTGCCGGTGACGCCCGAGACCAGCAGCACATCCTGCTTGCTGACTTTCTTCAGCACCTTGAGCTTTTCCTTGAGATCGTCGGGCTCGATGGCGTCGATCTTGTTGAGCACCACGATTTCCGGCTTCTCGGCCAGCCGTTCGTCATAGGCAGCCAGTTCATTGCGGATAGTCTTGTAGGCCTGCTTGACGTCGTCCTGGGTGCCGTCGATCAGGTGGATCAGCACGCCGCAGCGCTCGACATGGCCCAGGAACCGGTCGCCGATGCCGGCGCCTTCGCTGGCGCCTTCGATCAGGCCCGGAATGTCAGCCAGGACGAAATCGCGCTCGCCGATCGAGACCACGCCCAGGTTGGGATGGAGCGTGGTGAAGGGATAGTCGGCGATCTTGGGCTTGGCCGCCGAAACGGCGGCGAGGAAGGTGGATTTGCCGGCATTGGGCAGGCCCACGAGGCCCGCATCGGCGATCAGCTTGAGCCGCAGCCAGACCCACTTTTCCGTGCCGACCTGGCCGGGATTGGCGTGGCGGGGAGCCTGGTTCGAGCTGGTCTTGAAGTGGGCATTGCCGAAGCCGCCATTGCCGCCAGAAAGCAGCACGACGCGCTGGCCCACCTCGGTCATGTCGGCGATCAGGGTTTCGTTGTCGTCCTCGAATACCTGGGTGCCCACGGGCACGCGCAGCACCACGTCCTCGCCATCGGCGCCGGTGCGCTGCTTGCCCATGCCATGTGTGCCGGTCTTGGCCTTGAAATGCTGCTGGTAGCGGTAGTCGATCAGCGTATTGAGGCCATCGACGCATTCGAGCACGATGTCGCCGCCACGGCCGCCATTGCCGCCATTGGGGCCGCCGAACTCGACGAACTTTTCGCGGAGGAACGATACCGCGCCACCGCCGCCGTCGCCGGATCGAATATAGACCTTGGCCTGGTCGAGGAACTTCATTTGTCTCTGGCCTTCCAGACGCTGCGCGTCATGATTGTGTCGATATGCTCCACCTCGGCGCCACGCGCAAGGCAGAGCAGGGTTGAGCGCCCGGTTTGGATAAATCCGAGCCTGGTCTGAATGGCCAGCGAGGCCGCGTTGAAGTGGAACACGCCGGAATAGACAGCCGGCGCATCCGATACCGAAAACAGCCAATCGAGGCTGGCTATCACCGCTTCGGTCATGATGCCCCGGTTCCAGAAGGGCTGGCCCAGCCAATAGCCGATGATCGGTCCCTCGGCTCCCTGGTGGAAACCCACCTGGCCGACCAGGCCCTGATCGGGCAGGTCGATGGCAAAATTGGTCGCTTCGGCCGGCAGGTCGGCCCGCCTGGTGTTGAGCCACGCCTTCGCATCACTCAAATGGTAGGGAAAGGGCACGCGCGCAAGGTTGCCCGAGACCGCAAAATCGTTGAGGTAGCGGGCAATCGGTTCGGCGTCGCCCATTTGCGGCTGGCGCAGGACGAAGCGGGGCGTGTGCAGCGTCACATTCATGCGGCGCTCCACGCCATGATCAGCAGCGGCTTGCCACGATGGCGCTCGACCACGCTGTGTGTCCGTTCCTCGATGGTGAAACCCGCTTTTTCCAACACACGGATCGAGCCAGGGTTGCTTTCGAGCACCCGGGCGCTGATCTGCGGAATCTGGCCGCTGGCCCGCGCTGCATCGAGCAGTCCGATGACCGCCTCGGGAGCAAAGCCCTGGCCCCAATGGGGCTGGCCCAGCCAGTAACCCAACTCGGGGCGTTTGCCCGGCTCGAATTTCAGACTGACGACGCCGATCAGGCGGCCCGCGCTGGCAATCGCGTAGGCGAGAGGGGATTGCGGATCCCCGACACGTTGCAGAAAACTGCGGCCATGCTCTTCCAGATAGGGGAAGGGCATGACGGCGGTCGGCTCGATCACCTGCCAATTGTTTGCCAGCGTCACCAGATCGGCAAGGTCGGTCATGACAGGGGCGCGGAGCACCAGGCGCGCGGTCGCAATGGTGGCGGGCAGTGCTTCTCTGGGCGTCATGACTGTGCTCCCCGTGCCTGCCAGGCCGACCGCGACAATGTCGTCACCACATGGTCGACATTGTGCTGCAGCGTCTGGCTGAAGCGCATTTCCCGTCCGGTCGGCGTGAAGCCGAGCTTGCGCTGCACCGCCAGCGAGGCGGCATTGTCGTGATGGGCGCTGGACAGGACCAACTCCCTGTCGCAACCGGCGAAATGCCAATCGAGCAGCGCGGTGGCGGCTTCGGTCACATAGCCCTTGTTCCAGTGCGGCCGGGCGATCCAGAAGCCGAGTTCATTGAGCAGCGATACGCAGCCGATAACGCCCTTGCCGGGCAGCTCGATGATCAGCAGCGCCTGTTCCGGTGTGGCCGGACGGGCCTGACGCAGCCAGTCGACGGCCATGGCCAGGGAATAGGGATAGGGCACCGGCGTCAGGAACCGCGCCACCTCATATTCGCCGATCCCCAGGGCATAGCAGGGCGCATCGTCGAGATCAGGCTCGCGCAGGATCAACCGTTCGGTCCGGATGGGGATCATCTCTCGAACTCCAGCCGCATCTGCATCACCTGCCGCCCGGCCAGCGTGCCGGCCTTGTCGACATCCTCGCCGGTCTCGATGAAGCCCACCTTGCGCAAAACATTGCGCGAGGCGGCATTGGTCAGCAGAGCCCGTGATCGCAGCGCTCGATAGCCCGCTATCCGCGCTGCCGCGACCACGGCCTGGGCCGCCTCGGTGGCATAGCCGTGGCCCCAATAGGGCTGGCCCAGCCAGTAGCCGAGTTCGGGCAACTGATCGGGCAGCAGGTGGAGGCCCATCGTGCCGATATAGGTGCCCTGCAGCAGGATCGACCAGGCGAACTCCTCGGGCCCGCGCGCAATATTCTCGACGAAGTCGCGCGCATGACTTTCGTCATAGGGATGAGGCAGGCGCGACAGCACCTCGTGGATGGACCTGCTGTTGGCCAGCATGGCCATTTCTGGAACATGGGCCAGGGTGGGAGTGGTCAGCACCAGGCGGTCCGTCGTGATCGTTGCGGGCAGGCGATCCCTAGTGCTGTTCATTTGACGTCTATCCACGTGGCGAAAATGCGAAAAGGGGAACCGGCGCACCGGTTCCCCTTGATCAATCTCGCATTGTGGGAACACGAGCCGGGGAACTGGTCACCGGCTGGTTCGAGGGACCTGCCGGGTTATTCGGCGGCCTCTGCCGGGGTCACGTTGACGAAAACCTGCGAATTCGCACGGGTTCGGAACGTCACGGCGCCGTCGACGAGTGCATAGATAGTGTGGTCCTTGCCCAGGCCGACGCCGGTGCCGGGGTGCCACTTGGTGCCGCGCTGGCGGATGATGATGTTGCCGGCGACGACAGCTTCGCCACCGAACTTCTTGACGCCAAGACGACGGCCAGCGGTATCACGACCGTTGCGGGATGAACCGCCTGCTTTTTTGTGTGCCATCTCTAGGGCTCCTTATTCCTTGTCGGCCTTGGGAGCTGCCTTCTTGGCAGCCGGGGCCTTCTTCGCCGGCTTTTCAGCGGCGGTGTCTTCGGTGGCAGCGGCGACCTTGGGGGCAGCAGCCTTCTTTGCCGGTGCCTTGGCCGGAGCCTCGGCGGTTTCCGCAGCGGCGACCTTGGGGGCAGCCTTGGCCGACTTCTTGGCCGGAGCGGCTTCGCTCACAATCTCGGTCGGCTTGGCAACACCGGCCGCCTTGATCGTCGGCTTGGCGCCGCCGGTCAGGATCTCGGTGATGCGCACGGTCGACAGCAGCTGGCGATGGCCGTTGCGGCGACGGTAATTGTGGCGACGGTTCTTCTTGAGAATGATGACCGTCTTCTGCTTGCGGGTCTCGAGCAGTTCGGCAGCGACGAGCGCGCCTTCGACGAGCGGAGCACCGACTTCGCCATCAACCATCAGCACCTGGTCGAAGGTGACGATGGTGCCGGCTTCGGCATCGAGCTTTTCAATCTTGAGAACGTCGTTGGCGGCAACCTTGTACTGCTTGCCACCGGTCTTGATCACGGCGAAAGTCATAGCTTAACCGGGAGCGTCAAACGCCCGGTCCCATTGTGTCGCGCTCTGTGGCGCCGCAGGTGTAAGCCCGGATCCTGCGGTCTTCTTGCATGCTGCCGGCGATTAGACCGGCGGGCAGCCTCGAACAGCGTTTTCAAACAAAGAAAAGCGCGCCAGCAGGGCCAGCGCACGTTTCAGGTCGCGCTTATCGGGGCAAATGCCACAAGAGTCAAGGGTTGGCGCGGGGTCAGCCGCCGTTTGGATACCATTGGCGCAGGCGTATTTCAGTGTCCGGTCCGACCGCTGTCTCCAACACCGAGAGGTCGCTTTCCCCATAGTGATAGGGATAGGCGATGCGCGGCTTGAAAGTGTTGATGGCCTCGGCCGCCTGATCCGGCGTCATCGTATAGGGCAGGTTCATCGGCAGGAAGGCGACCTCGATATCGGTCAGGGCCAGCATGTCGTCGGTCGGCTCGGTGTCGCCAGCCACATAGACCTGCTTGTCGCCCAGCGTCAGCACATAGCCGTTGCCGACGCCGACAGGGTGGTAGCGCATCCGGTCCTCGGTGATGTTGTGGGCAGCGATGGCGCGCACGGCGATGCCGTTGAGGCTGTCCTCGCCGCCATTGGCGATAGCCTTGGCACTGGCCTTCAGGCCCTCGGGCAATTTGTCGAACACTTCCTGGCTGGTGAGGATGGGTGCCGAGCCGGCAATGGCCTCGAGCGTAGGCGCGTCGAAATGGTCGCCATGGCCATGTGTCACCAGGATGGCCGTCGGTGGCGGCAATCCCACATAGCGGGCGGCGCCGCCCACAGGATCGACATAGATCACCGCATCGCCGAATCCCAGCAGCAGGCTGGCATGATCAACCGGATGGATGATGATATCGCCGTCGGCAGTCGGCACGCTGTCTCCGTCGAGCGCCGCCTCCTGCGCCCAGGCACTGCCAAGAAATCCGCTGCCGACCGACAGCAGCGGCAGTGTTGCCATGCCGGCAACCACGTCGCGACGCTTTATCAATTGAGAATCTCCCTTTTGCTTTGTTCAGCGTTCAAACGAACGCCGGCCCCGGGCAGAAGTTCGGCAACCACGAAATTGTGACGGTTAGCGCCGGGCCGTTCCCGCCCGCGCCGCGCGGGCCAGTTCGGTCTCACGTGCGAGCACCTGGGGCTTGTGCTCCCGTATCCAGTGATTGAGCGTCCAGGCGGCGGCGGATGGAGCCACCAGCAGCAGCAGGCCCGGCGCCGCGCTTCCGGGCCGCCTCAGCAAAACCGGATAGACCCGGCCGGGAAAGTACACGGCTACGCAATCGGGCGCCGTCGCCGCAATGAGCTGGCGGACGGCCACGGTCCGTCCGAGCACGGCGGCCAGAATGTCGGGGTCCCGCAAGGTGCCGTAGAGGAAGAGAGGGGCAGGAGTCATGGCCGTGCCAACGCAATGAAAGCATATTGGCCGAGGGTGTTGCAGCCCATCGAATGCTATGTCATAAGCCCGGCCGTGTCGACCAGCCGGCTCCCGCGAGGGTGCCCCAATCGATCTCGCGGAGAGATGGCAGAGTGGTTGAATGCACCGCACTCGAAATGCGGCATAGGGGCAACTCTATCGGGGGTTCGAATCCCTCTCTCTCCGCCATTCATCCCAAAAGCCTTGGAATTCCTGAAAGCCTTGTGCGACAAGGCCTTGCGCCGCCCGACTGATACAGGAAGGTGATACAGGAATGACTCTAAAACCCTCCGGCCCATGGCCGCTGCCCAAGAGCGGTATTCTCTACACCCGACTTTGGGTCCCGATCGATCTCCAGCCCATCCTGAAGCGCAAGGAAGTCCGCAAGTCGTTGGGCACCCGCGATCCTCGGATCGCCCTGCGCCTGCACAAGCAGGCAGTGGCAGCGATCGAGGCGGAGTGGGAGCAGCTGCGGCTGGCCTCCTCGGAGATGGCGCCGGCCTCGCCGAACCGGGTGCAGCGACGGCTGACCCACAAGGAGGCGCAAGCGTTGGGCGGCGAGCACTACCGCCGCTATGTCGCCGAGCATGGCGAGGATCCCGGCGCTGTCGAGGACTGGGAGCGCAAGCTGCTTGCGGTGCAGCGTTCGCTGCCCAAGGCGGAATGGCGCGACGGCAAGCGCCCCGTCTTCATCGACGACTTCATGCTCCATCCTGAGCGGAACGCGGTCCATGCGTTCGCCAAGGATGCGCGCACGCTGCTCGAAGACATGAACATCGATGTCGATGCCCAGAGCTTCGCACTGCTCTGCCGGTGCCTCGCCGTTGCGGCCCGCGACGCCATGGAACACCTCAAGCGCAATGCTGCGGGCGACTACACCCCTGACCCCAAGCTTGCTCGTTTCCCTGAGATTCCGAGAAATCTTTCCGGTCCCGCGATCGGCTGCGAGGACCTGCTGGCGCTTTGGGCCAAGGGGAGCGGCAAGGCAATCAGCACCATCGACAGCTGGTCGGGCAAGTTCAGAATGCTGATGAAGTTCACCGGCAAGAACAATGTGGCCGAACTGACCACGAACGACGTGGCACGCTGGCGCGATCACCGTTTCGATCAAGGGGGCGACACGAGCACCATCTCGGCCGGCGATCTCGCCGGCGTGCGAGGCATTCTGGCTTGGGCGGCCTCGAGCACTAAGGTGCCAGGCATCACCGAGAACGTGGCCGAGGGTGTGAAGCAGGAGGTTGCTCCGAGGGTGAGCCTCGGTTCAAAGGGGTTCAGCCATATCGAGGCGCGGACGATCCTGTCGGCCACGCTGATTCCAGGCGGGGGAAGCCTGACCGAGGTCGGAGCCGCGGCCCGGCGATGGGTGCCTTGGCTATGCGCTTATAGTGGTGCCAGGGTTGGCGAGATCGGCCAGCTCCACTCCTCCAATGTCTACCAGGAGGAGACGCCTGACGGAGACCTGATCTGGTGCATGCGATTCACCCCTGAGGATGGCTCGATCAAAACCCATGAGGCACGGGTGGTGCCCATCCATTCGCATGTGCTGGAGCAGGGGTTCCTCGACTACGTGGATCGGCGCCGAGGCAAACCGCTCTTCTACGATCCCGAGCGCGCAAGGAACTCGGCGAAGGGGCACCGGCAGTCGGACAAGGTGGGCGAACGGTTGTCGAAGTGGGTGCGCAAGCTGGGCATCGTGCGAAAGGTGCAGCCCAATCATGCCTGGCGGCACCGTTTCGAGACGCTGAGGCGAAATCTCGATCTTCCCCAGGACGTGGTCGACAAGATCACGGGCCATAAGAACTCCACCCAGGCAGCGGACTACGGCGATTACCTGATCCCAGTGCTGTCCAAGTTGATCGAAAGCCTGCCGAGATATCTGGAGCCAGCAAAGGTACCTCAGAGACCCATCGCCTCGCACCTGAAGGAGGACTAGCTCCGAGGAGCGGCAGTGCCGCGCAAAACAGGCTTGCGTACCGCCGTCATGGATCCTGAGCGATGGCCCTCGAGGTCACCTCCACCCGTGGCCATAGGCGATCGCATCCAGCAGGGCACCGCGACTGGAGGACAGCATTCGTTCGTAGGGGTTGCGGGGCTTTGGCGACCGGTACCAAGGCTGGGTTCCCAGATATTCGAGCAGTTCCGGGTAGGACCCGCTGGCCTTCGGCCGGCGAGGCTTGGACAACGCCGAGCCTCGAATGCCGCTGTACAGTTCCAGCATGGCTTTCGAGCCATTGTTCACCGATACGGCTAGGTCCGGGCGGGCAAGAACGATCAGGCGCGTGGCCACCGAGCCGGCGAACCCTTCGATCTCGGAAATGCGCGCGATGAATCGCGATGCAACCTCGGGAAAGTCCTCGAAACTGCTGTCCATGACCGGCTGCAGCAGCTTGCGTACATGGAGTCGGACAGCTGGTGGTCGTCCATTGCTCGGATTGAACGCCTCCTTCGCCAGGCCGGCACCTTTCATGGATCCGAGCAGCCCGTAGGCAGAATGCTCGCCGCGCAGTTCTATGCCGAGCAGCACGCGGTACTCGAGATACGTCAGGCGGGCGAAGTCGGCTCTCTTGACGATCGCATTCCCCAGATTGATCGTGGTGAGCCAGCTCGGACCCTCGCCATCCACGGTCCAATGGACATTCTGGCTCTTCCAGAACCGGCTCGCGCGACCGATCGCTTCCACATAGGCCGCCCAATCCGCGCCATCGGGCAGGGGATCGAGCACTGAGGGGACAGGTCCGGTTTCCTCGAGATCGGCGATCGGTTCATGGAAGGCCCTGTCCGGGCGCCAATTCGCCTCGTAGTCGTCCACCACGTCGCTGGGATCATGCGGCAGCGAGGCCCAGATCTCGTCGAACCATTGCCGGATGCCATGCCCCTCCGCTACCTCGAACATGACCTCTCTATTCTGCTGGTATCCGCTGCGGGTCAGGTTGGCGCTGCCGATCCATGCCGTCGTCCGTTCCCCATGGTGGAACAGGATCACCTTCGGATGGAAAAGAGGAGCCTTTGTCGGAATGCGGAGATGACCGCCCTCAGCGAACGCGCGGAGCGCGCTCGGATGCGTCGCCCATCCGGCGATGCCGACAATGGCGCGCAGCGGAATGCTCCCGGCCCGTTCCAGCACGGCGTCCATCGCCTGCCCCGGCGATGCCCAAGCAGTGGCAATATCGATCGCGGTAGCGTCTCGAACCAATTCGGCAAGGCGTCCGAGCAGCATGTCTTGGGTCAGCAGCATGGATTCAGTCCCATCCTTTTGCATCGAGCTTGCACGACTGCCCGAACAAATCCACTGTGGTGCGCATCGCGATTGGACGGCCGCGCTCTGCAGCCGCTACGGCCCCGGGTAGTGCCGATGCGCGCCTCGGTCAGGCGGTGGCATTGCTGGCGCGATCTCAATCGTTGATACAGTAGAAGCAGGCGGCCTTCTCGGGCGTCGACGAAACTGCTGGGCAGCTAAGCCTAGGGGTGGGCACCCGAAGCGGGCATGGAGCGTCAGTTGGAAAGCTTTCGACTCGTCGATTCCGGATGGGCCGAGGAGATCGACCGCGAGATGAAATCGCGGCCGGCGGCCCTGCGGATCATCTGCCCTTTCATCAAGCAGTCCACCGTGCAGCGCTTCCTGAAGCTGGCAGTGCCTCCCACCATCGAGGTGATCACTCGCTTCGACCTGAATGGATTCAATGCCGGTGTGAGCGATCTCGCCGCCCTCGAAACCCTGCTTCGCGCCGGCGCAACGGTGCGCGGCATAAGAGGGCTCCACTCCAAGATGTACGTGTTCGGCACCTCTTCGGCGATCGTCACGAGTGCCAACCTCACGGAAGCGGCGATGTTCCGGAACAAGGAGTTCGGGTTCTGTGCCAGCGATTCCAACATCGTGTCGCATTGCCTCGACTACTTCGCGGACCTGTGGGGGAGGACCTCGGTCGACCTGGATGCAGCACGCCTCGCGCAGTGGGCCAAGACGCTCGCCGGCGTGCGCCTGACTGCGGCTCCGGCCCCCCTGCCGGACTTCGGGGAGGACGTGGACCTTGCATCTCCATTCCTGTCGGCGAGCCCGCTCGATGCGCCCCTCCAGTCATTCGTGAAATTCTTCGGTCGGTCGGAGGACCGAGCCGACCTGTCGATGGACATCGGACAGGAGGTCGCGCGATCGGGGTCGAACTGGGCATGCACCTATCCGACCGGGAAGCGCCCCCGGCAGGTCCAGGACGGCGCGGTCATGTTCATGGCACGGATGGTCCAGGATCGCAGCGACTACCGAATATATGGACGAGCCATAGGAAGGCAGCACGTTCCGGGCACCGACGATGCAACGCCGGGCGATCTCTCGGCTCGAAGCTGGAAGGCCGATTGGTCCCACTACATCCGCGTGCACAGTCCGGTCTTCATCGATGGGCCGCTCTCAACCGGGGTGTCCATGGTGGACATGATGGACGAATTGGGCGCCCTGGCCTTTGCTCCGACCCTCCGCAACCTGTCGGCCGGTTTTGGTAACACGAGCCCTCGGCGCGCCATAATGCGAAAGCCCTCCGTGCAGCTCACGCCCCAGGCCCACGCCTGGATATCAACGCGGCTCGAAGCCGCGCTTCTCAAGCATGGCACGCTGGATCTATCGGGGGCCGCGTTCGACGGACCGCATCCTTGATCGCCGTCCAAGTCCGCGTCAGGGATTTCGCCTGGACTTCCCCGATGAACCACCGACCGCGATCGGGACGCTCTTCGCAGCATTCGCCAAAGGCTTGAAAATTCGTCGGCCGTGACGAATGTATCGATGCCTGTTTCGACTGGAAGGCAAATGCACATCCACTTCGCTCCCCAGCCCATAGATGCGCTGGCCCAGGTCATCTCCGGCGGTGGTGGCAATGACCCCTCGCCTCCGATCGGCATCTACCGGTCGGGCCCCAAGCTCGAGAGCTTCATGCGAGGTTGCAACGTCAGCATGAGCGTCGGAAGCGCATCGCGCCTCCCGACGCTGGTGGACGCGCTGGAAGGCGTGAACCGCTCAGAGGACCAGACAATATTGCGGACCATTGCCGAGCGGGCGGCGGACCCCCGAGACTTCCTCGACGATCCTGAAAGACATCGGGCAGTCCTCGACTATCTCAATGCCAGATTGCGCTACGACGGGCTCGAAATTGCAGCAGATGGGCGGCAAGGTACGACTGACCCAGGCCGGGCAGTCGACGGCCGTGATCGACACGCTGGCCGCGACCGCCGCCGTCATCGATTTCGACACGGTCAACGACCGCCGCCGTCATCGATTTCGACACGGTCAACCACGACCTGGAATGGGCCATGGCGAACGTCGACACCGATCCCGAGGATGCGGTCACCGCGGCATGCTCGGTTCTCGAAAGCGTGTGCCGGTCCATATTGGTGGAACTGGACATTCCGCTGCCGAACCAAAAGGATATACAGGGCCTCTACAAGGCGGTTCGGGATCCCTTGGGGCTCAATCCGGCGAAGACCGGCGTGGCCGACGACATAGCCGACGACGTTCGCACGATTCTGGGGGGATTGAACTCCACCGTCCAAGGCATCGGAGCTCTCAGGACTCACGGCGGCGATGCCCACGGCAAGGAGCGGGGGCGGCCCAGGGCGATCGATCGACGCATAGCGCGTTTGGCGATCCATGCCGCCAGCGCTGCGGCAGTCTTCCTCATCGAGACTTGGCAGTTCAAGTATCCATCCAGGACGCTACGAGCTGCTGTCTCGCCCACGTCAGCTTGAAACCAGTCTGGTAATTCCAACACTTCGCTGTTTCGCCCAGTGCCATGTAGCTGAAGTAGTCGAATTCAACCCAATCTGCCTTGGCCCTGCTCACCTCGTGCCCGGATCATCGTGATGAAAGAACGCGTGAAACTGAAGTTCCGGCGATATCTGTCGAGCGACGAGTTCCTTAGCCAACTATATCGTGGCATCCATCACGGCGACAGCCTTCTCGATTGGTTCGAGGAGAGCGGACTCGTTCGCCCGATCATCAGGCTGGTCTGGCCTGAGGCGATCGCGCGGCGCTGGTGGCGAGAGACTCGCGACTGGGCCGGAGTCATGGTGGACGAAATGGAGCCGGACGGCTTGCGCCTGAACGCTGCGGTGGAGTTGGCCAACGCCCTCTTCAAATTGCGAGGTGCCCACAATGACCTCCCGCACCCGCTCGATGATCCCGATCCGACATGGGAGCCCTTTCTGCAGCGCGATGCAGCTCAGACTTTCGTCCGGCGTGCCGAAAGGCGGTATTCGATCGGGAATGCGCTGCATGCCGTTGCGCACGACCGGGGCCACCTCCGGGACTTCTATTCCGCCTGGCAGGTCCTGGCCGCCGCCGAGATCGCCGAAATGGGCATCTTCTTCCGGCTCGACATGACCAACGACGCCGTGGCCGAGGCGGCGCGCATCGCCCTGCGCGAACGCCGCGCGCCCGACGGACCCGCCCACGAGGTCTTCGCACCAAATCGCGCGCTGCGGGGCCTGCGCGAGCATCGTGCCGCGCTCGACGCTGCGGTTTGGGCGAGCGAGGAAGGAGAAATGGCGCTCCTGCGCGCTGCTCGCAGTCACGGCGGCCGCCGCTTCCAGCTTACCGAAACCGAAGACGCCAGCTATCGCGCCGACCGCGAAACGGCGGCCCGTGTCGCCATGGCGCGACACACGGTCGACGCGAAAGCGGTCCTCGCGCTCTGCCGGTTCCTTGCGGAACAATGGATCCATTGGGACGATCAAGGCCGACCGTTGATCGCAGAGGCATACCGTATCCACCTGGCGGCAGCCGTGCGGATGCTCCAGGTCGCCGAGGGCCTGTCCTTCGAGCAGGTCGTCCAGCAAGCAGATGCGGAAACTACCGGAACCGGCTCGCTGCTCAGGCGGGTTTGGCCGGACTGGAGTGCCGAACAGCAAGAGAGACTGACCCGCACCCTTAGGTCGGCCCTTCCCGTGGAAGGACCAGGCGCTGTGTCGAATGAGGAACTCGAGGAGTTCGCCACCTTCCTCGACCAGGAACGGCAGGACGCGATCTTCCTCCGGCTTGGGTCCTTCGAACGTCACGCCTTCGACACCGATGATCCCGCTGCGATGGGCGGTAGGGCTTCAGACCTTCAAGGGGTGGCGGTGGCGGTGGAGCACGTGGTGCGCGCCATGGGTGGCCAAGGCGACCAGCTCTACGACATGTTCAAGCGATCGTGGCACGGAACGCCAGTCGATCGGCTTCTCAGGGCGAACGAACAGCTCGCCCGCAACGGCGATCGCATGAAGGATTGGCCCGCCCTGAAAGCCGAAATCGCAGCGCTCGCAGCGACGGGCGCCGCTGGCACCGTGGCAGCGAACCTCATCATGGCGCACCGGATGCGCGGGGCGGTGCACAACCCGATGGCTGAGGACGATCAGTTCGAACTCGAGCGAATCTTGGTCCAGGTGCTGGCGGCGGCAGCAATGACCCACGCCCATGTCTCCCGGCAGGCCCTGCGGGCGGCAGCATCGCTCCCGGAGGGTTAGGAGGCCAATGGTGGCGGCAGCAAACACGGTCGACAAGCCCAACCTATCGAGTGGAGGCCGCTTTCCGCCGACCATACCGTCGCGAGATCAGGCGCTAGGTCGGTCCACGCCGACCAGCCTGGTTCGCTCGGCAAAATCCTGCGCGGGATCGAGCAGGACGAAATTCGATCCATTGCTGTCCTTGGTGGAGCCGTACCTTATGGCATCGAAACCGGCCGACCGAGCACAGTCGGCAACGAAGCGGGAGAACACATATTGGGGCTTCGACCAACCCGTACCCGTGTTGGGACCGGCAAGCAGAGCGGAGGATGCGACGGCGCTCAATATCTCGAACGAAGTCGCGTCCTCATCCAGTTCCACCAGATCGAGAACCAGTGAGGGCCCCAACCCGATATCGAGCTCGGCCACGCAAACCTCCTCCGTCTTGCCTCCTATTTCGAGCCTGGCCGTGTTGAGGGTGTCGGCCACGTAGAGCACCGAATTTCCCGCGTGATTGAACCTGCCCTCCCCGACACGATCGGCCGGTGCCGGCCCGAAAGAACCCGCCGAGTCGAACGACTGGCCCAAGCGGATCAGGTCGGCGATCGCACGCGCACGGAACAGCCGGGACGGCAGTGCCTTGCGCGCAACCGCGGCCGAGTGCGAGCGAATGGCGTCGAGAACCTCTTTCGCGAATTGGTGCTCCAGCAGGAGAAAGGGGGTGCGTTTGCCCAGTGCCGAGAGCTCGTCGATGGCGCGCTCGATCTCGGGAACATCGCTGAAGAGGTGCTCGAAGATCCAGAAATTGGTCCGGATGATCGCGTCGCAACGCGGACAGGAGACGAAGTTGATCAACGTCGAGAATTCGGCTTCCGAGTACACTTCGCGCAATCGCGAGGTCTCGAAGAACCACGAGATGTCAGTCGATTGCCGCTGAAACTCCATGTCGCGAAAAGTGACCCCCGGCCAATGGGCGGCAAAATCGTCGTAGCACGCGTCGCAGCAGGCCAAGCTGGACGACATCCAGGAGTCGATCTCGTCGGAGAACGCATCGTTGAACATCGCGATGTCGTGCTGACATACGGGCAAGAACCCACCAATGGCGTGCGCAGGAAGGAAAGTGGCATCGATGTCGGTCGTGACGAGGCGCAAGCCTGAGTCGTCGGTCATTCTTCGTGGTCCAGCAAAGTATTTGCGCCGCCATGGCGACGACATCATGCCACACCGCCACACAACCTTGCAGCCCGATGGAGACGCTATCTCGAGGACATCTTCGGCGGAGACCGCCGAGCAGGCAGGCATCTGCCTGCCCAGCTACTGCTCTTGCAGCGTCCTCGCGCGCTTCGACTTGGCCGATGACGCCTCCTCCACCAAGGCTTCGAAGCATTCCAGCGCTCCAAGCAGATCCGCGGCCGCGGACTCTCGGCCCAAGGCCAGTTCTGCTCTGAGTTCGACGATTGTCCCTTCCGCTGCGGCGAGCCGCTGACCGGATTCTTCCTCACTGGTTCGAGCTTGGTCCAGCAGCAGTTTCAGGCTTTTCACCTCCGCCTCCAGGTTCTGGTTGGCGTCGGACAATTCCTGGATCTGCGCATCGAGATCCTCGAGGGAGCTGGCCAGTCGTTGAGTTGCGGCCCTGGTCCGATCCGCCTCGGCGGTCCGGCCCGCCTGGAAGATGTCCCCGAGGGCCGCTCGGGCCAGCTCAAGCACCGCCGGTGGCACCTCATCGGGTTCGACGGTTCCTGTTCGCAGTGTGCGCAAGTGGTCGAGCACGGTCTTCTTGCCGCCACCGCCGATCAGTTCGATGACGCGGTCGGCGGTGACTCGGACGTCTTTCTTGCGCAATGTTGCGACGGCCTGCCTTACGCGGTCGATCGTGGCGATCTCAGCACTCATGAAGACCTCCCTCGTTGGCGGTGCGGTACTGAACCGTACCGGTGTCGATGGGACTCGAAAATTTTGCACGGGTGACTCCTTATGATTTGAGGACTGCTGGTGGTTCGGTCGCTGCCTTCAGTTGGAAGCGATCCCTGGAACCCTCCCAACCTTTGGCATGCAGCCCCGTTGGACGCAGAAGTAAGCATGCCAACCTGATCGAGGCGCTAGTGCGCCAGGAAGGTTTGTAGGGTCGTCCAGTTGCAGACTGCCATCTGACAAGCGGTGACCGAGACCTTTCTCAGAGCAGATCCGTGCTTCTCAAGTGACGCCGAGGTCAGCTCAAAAAGGACGCAAGGGCCAGAGCGGCCGCGGCGCCGACGGCAATGCCGAGGATGGCCGCAAACCAAACGCGGTAGCCTGAGAGATACATCGCGACCAGATGTGATAGGTTCGAGAAATTCCGGCACCAGCGGCAACAGCACGTTGCGCCCGAAGCCATCCCTTTCGACAATCTACCCGTGACAATCACCCCCGTCATTCCGCCCGTTCCCGCTCTGCACGCTGGTAGAGACCATTACCGGCAGGGAAATTCGCTTTTCGAGATGAAGTTCGACGGGCGATCCGCCTCTATTGATGTCGCCCTTGGTAGCCAACCTAGGCCTATGTTTGAGATGGCCGCCTGATCGGGACAACGGCGACTTTCCGCCGCTTCACCTCTGTCAAACTGCTGGATGGATACCTCACGCATGCCCGAGCGCGAATCCGAGGCGATCCCTATTCTTGGGAGACGAGGGGCGCGAACCTCAAGCTGTTCCAGAAGCTGAACGGTGTCCCCTCGCCGTTGACGAACTTGGGCTTGTTCGGTGTGCCCAGCTCGGAGATGGCTTTTTCGACGTGATGCCGCTCCAAGGCTGCGTGATCGCCATCGGGTTCGCTGATGCGGAAGCTCGCAGGGACCTCCCACTTGGGGCTGTTGTTGGTCAAAGCGGCGATGCGGGAAGCGACATGCCGGGCGTCAAGCTTGAAGCGGTCGCCGTAGCCCGGGAGCGTCTTCTCGACCTCCGCATCGGCCAGCAGGTCCTCCTCCAGCTTGTCTAGAGACACGGGGCGGGCGGTCAGGTCGGTCGACTTGTTGATCGTGGTCGCCCGCAGCGCCAGGCACGAGACCAGGTGGCGACGCTGGTAGGTCGCTGACATCACGACGCCTCCAAATACGTACTCGAAGCTCTCCACGGCGTTCCAGGCAACTGCGATCACCTTAAGCGCGCTCAGAGGCAACTGCTGCAACGGATGGTCCGGATGCCTGAGCCGCTGACCGCCGACGAAGCAGACTCCGTCGTCCAAAGGCAGGACCTCGCCCAGGCTGATCCGATGCTGGGCGCCCATCGATGGCTGCGTGTAGACATGGACAAAACCGAAGGAGTGCTTGTTGCGTGCCTGCGCCTCCTTGCTCCGCTGGTTGGGCGGCTTGATCGCGATGAACGATTTGATGAGTTCGGTCGGGTTCTCGAAGCGTGGACGGTAGCAAATGAAATGAGCGCAGCCGTCGACCGGCGAGGCGTAATGGTCGACGAAGTTCTCCAGCAGCGGAACTTTCTCGCTCTTGAAGGTGTACTCGACATTTATAGAAGGATGGGCGACGCCGGCCTTCGGCGCCTTTCCCGGCGCTTCGAGCCGTGCCAGGACTTCCTCGCGAAGCCTCTCGGGAAGATCGCGCTCGCAATCGGGGGTGGCGAACTCGAGGAACGACACGTCGAATCCCGGCCTGGAATCGGGTTCGCCCTCGTCGGGTTCCGCGTTGCTGTAGTAGTCGTGTTCGAAAAGATCGACGATCAGCAGGACGATGGTGGCGTAGAAGCGAGGGTCCCTGCTGCCCTGCCGCCTCGTGGAGAAGTTCGCGAATGCCTCCAGGTCGGATTCCGCTATGGACTGCGACAGGACCGGTTTGAGGGCGGGATATCGTGCCACGTACCGCTCCAGCTCTCGTTCGAGCTGGACCCACTGCTTCTGCAGGCGTTTGGAGGTTGTACCGCGTCTATGCTCCCCCATGGCAGTGGCGAGATGGTTGAGGTGCCTTCCGACCGGGGCGAAACGGAGCGGGTAGGTGCCGCTGCTCCGCTTTCCATCGTTCTTGATGACGTCGTTCATCTCGAGCAGGAGCGTGCGAACGCTTGCGCCATCGTCGTTCGCGACAGCGCCGACGAGTGTCTCGGCAAGCGTAGCTTTCCCAATTGAGCCAGTCATTTCGGAACCCCCGCCGGAAACTCTAGCGGGACTTTCCGGCACTTGTCATCTTCAATGTAAGTGCCGTGGATTATTTCCAGCGAATTGCAACTCCAGCGGAAACTCGTGTCCGCAGGGATTTCGGCGTGTCTTCGAGAGTGAGAGCGATTCCGGAGATCGCAGGTAGGTAGGCAAGCCGGACTGCCGCCGGCCAGCCAAATGCTTCAAAGCACCATTGACCGGGCAAAATGGGCCGGCCCGGGACCATCGACTTTCCATTTCACAGCAGGGGTCCTGCTGGGGGAGGATCGGGTTAATAAAATGCCGGCGGAGCCTCACGACAACCGCCGGCCGAAGTAGGATCGCCAGAGGCAACCCCTAACACCTCGTCTTTGGCATGGACGGCCCCGCGAGTCAAAGGCCGCCCGAAATCCTCCTTTGGAAAAGCCCGCTCGGCATTCGTGAGGCCGCCGAGCCAACGCCGGGCCGAACAGGCCCTTGGAGGAAAGTCAAATGACGATCGCTGCTGAAAGGCGGCGTGAGCGCGGCTATGCCCGCGCCCGCCAACCGCAACTGAATGCCGAGCTCGCCAAGCTCGACCGTACCAATGCCCTGGTGAGCGTCGCTCACGCGGGCGTCTACCTCGCACAACTCTGGTTTGTTCCGCTCACCGTATGGTGGTTGGCCGCCCAGGGATGGTCCTTCTATCCCCTCGCGGTGCTTACTGGCGGGCTTGCTCTGCTGTGGCAGGCGAGCCGGTTGAGGGCCCTCGAGAACCTCGTCCACGATGGCGCGCACCTCAATTGGTCCCGCCGGAACAAACCGCTCAACGACGTGCTCGTCGACATCTTGGTCGGCGCGCCGGTAATGCAGGTGGTCCAGCTCTACCGTGCTGCCCACGGCTTCCATCACGGCGGGTTCGGCAGCGTGCTCGACCCGTGCATGAAGCGCGCCGTCATGAAGGGGGAGATCACCCGAGGCAACCCTCTTTTCGTCCGCGTCGGGGCAGCCTTGGGAATCCTGCCCGAGCTGGCCTTCGAGTACTACCGCTCCCAGTTCACGGGGACCAAGCAAGGTCCGCTGCGGTTCGTGCTTTGGCACCTCCTGCTGGTCCTGGTGCCCTATTCGCTGCTGCTGGGTGCACCTGCCGCTGCGCTGCTGTGGATCACCTTCTGGGGCATCCCCTTCATCGTCGTGCTGCCCCTGGTGCGTGCCTTGGCGGAGTCGGAGGAGCACGACTACGACAAGGAGGGCGGTGAGCTCCAGGCGACGTTCACCAACGACGGTCCGATCTGGCGCACTTTCGTCCACCCGGCGGGCGATGCATGGCATGCGGCCCATCATGTCCGCATGACCGTGCCGGCCTGGAAGGTCAAACGTCTCCATCGCGTCCTCGCGCAGCACATGCCCGAATACCGCGCGACGCTGGACTGAACGCTGGCGGGCCGCCGGTTGGGTGGCCCGCCGATCACTGCAAACAGGAGGAAAGAATGACAAATCCAGTCGAAACCCATGTCGCAGCCGAAGTCGTCGGGACCGCTCCGTCGCTTCGCGTATTCGGCATGGTCGCCGCAAATCTGCCGAACCACGTCGACGAAGCTGCCCTGTCCGAGATACGGGAGGCAGCCCTGGCGTCGCTGCGCTCGCTCGGCGCCGAGAGCGATAAGCTCTCCGAGATCGAGCCGTTCGCCTCGTGGCGGAAGGTGTTCGGCGCCATGGGGCTGCAACCCTCCAAGTACCGCTCGAGTATCGAGGCACTGGTTCGCCGGGCGCTCAAGGGATCCCTGCCGTCCACTGGTGTGCCGGTGGTCGATATCTACAATGCGGCCTCCACCCGCTTCCTGACGCCCATGGGCGGCTACGATCTGGCAAAGCTGCAGGGGCGTATCGATCTCCGGCCTGTTCGGGAGGGCGACGCATTCGATCCGCTCGGAGGCGATGCCAGCGCCTTCCCGTTGACTGGGCGCGTGCTGGTCTACGCGGATGCCCAGCGCATCATCTGCTACGGTCTCAACCATCGAGACAGCAAGCAGACCTGCATCGAGCCCGTCACCACGGACGCGGTATTCTTCGCCGAAAGTCTCGATCGATCTTCCCCGGCTGCGGCCCGCGCTTCGCTTCGCTGGCTATCGACCGAGCTGGAGGGATTGGGGGCCTTGTGCGGTACCATCTTCGAAGCGACGCCGCACGCCACTCAGGGCGCGGAAAGCTGGGACGAAACCGTCTAGCCGAGGGCTCGACGTCTCGGGCGGCGCCAGCGGTGCCGCCCTGTCTGTCAAACCCGTTCCTGGTCTTGTCGATGATCGCCGCACGCTGCTGAACAGCGAGGAGCCGGGAGCGGGCCACCAGCTTCGACCCCATCCCCGACAATCTTCTTGGAGCTCGTTCGCTATGGAGGATAAGCATTTCTTGGGGGGACATCGAGACATGCTCGGCGCGCGACAGGACCTGCAACGGCGAAAAGCCCTCAAGAAGCTGCACGAACTGGAGGCCATGCTGGCCCTGAGCGATGATCGCGCCTTTCTCCAGCTCGCCTGGGCGGTCAACATCCTGCAGTCCGACTTCGGCGTGAAAGTGGATCGCTTCCTGCGCTTCCCGGCAAGGGCGGCAACCGACGACATGGCGTCCGACCTGGCCGTTCACAAGTGGGATATCGAGGCACTCATCACCCTTCTGCTGACCACGCCGAAGAAGGAATTCGCGCCAGGGGAGCCGCGTCGGTCGCTCCTGACCGACAGGTTCGACACCATGGCGGTGGCGGTCAATCTGCTGCGCGACACTGAGAATCATCAGGCCGGTGCATATCTCGGCGACGGCACCATCCTGCTCGAGATGTCACGCATCGCCCATCGCCAATTCGGTTGGCAGCGCGGGTTCGCCACGACGGAGCGACTGTACCGGTTCCTCTATGTCTACGGCCAAGGCGCCTGTGCGGAGTACTTCTCCGAGCTCAACGGATTGTCGATAGCCGACTTCGTCACCGTGGGTTTCTACCTGTTCACCCAACTCCATCATGCGCCATGGTCGCGACCGGTCGCGATCGAGAAGCTGGGCATCGACGTCCCCTTGGTCGAACGAGCGCTGCCGCTCTTCTCCATGGACGTCGAGGGCATGCGGCGGGAAACGAGGACGTTGATCGATCGCCTGCAAGGGCGGGCGGCGCAGCGCGTGGCCTACCTGCCGAGTGCGTTGCGGCGCTTCCCCATTATCCGGGATCCGCGAACCGACAGCTACATGTCGCCCCTGCCGCAGCTGATCATGTTCCGGATGACCGCGGGTCTCTACTACGATATCGCCTCCGGTCCGCAGAAGCTGATGACCGAGGCGAACGATCGTTTCGAGGCCTATACGAGGAAGCTGGTGGGGGCCTACTTCCCGCGCTTCGACGTCCATCCCAGCCAGGCCTACGGCACTCGCAAGTTCCCGCTCAACTCCCCGGACGTCCTGATCCAGGACGGCGACAGTATCGTTGCCGTGATCGAATGCAAGGCCACGAAGCTCACCTATGACGCCCAGTTCGCCGACGACCCGATGCAGGCCGCCAAGAACGCCTACGCCCAGCTGATCAAAGGCGTGGCGCAGCTGTGGCGCTTCTTCTCCCAGGTCCGCCGCGGCATCTATCGTGGCCCACCGGTGTCGCCCACGGCGCGCGCAGTGCTGCTGACGATGGATTCCTGGATGGAGATGGCAGGCGGCATGCGGCGCGATGCGGTAGCCGCGGCGAGGGCCCTGGTCGAGGGCGAGCCCGAGGTGACCGAGGAGGACATGCGTCCCGTCGTCTTCTGCTCGATGCAGGATCTGGCAGATGTCATGATCGTCTCAAGCGAAGATCAGTTCCTTTCCACACTCGATAATGCCGTCGTCCCCGCGTACGAAGGCTGGAACTTTCGCGAGGTCCACCGGGACAGCGCCGGACCTCAGAACGAGAAGGCCTTTCCCTTCGATGTTGCCGAATTGGCGCCGTCCTGGAAGCTGCTAAGAGCCGATAGGCCTGACCGACTGGGAGTTCTTGCAGGATCGCGCGACCATTGCGCGGGGAGTGGAGCAACCAATGGTGAAGTAAAGCGCGCGCTCCTGTTTCCATCGGTTGCCACGGATACAGTCCGGTGATACAGGAATTGTGATTGACGCGACGGGAAACCCCAGCATTTCCGGGCTTTTTTGGAGCCGGCGGTAGAGTCCATCTCTCTCCGCCACTTTCTAATCCATTGAAATTGCAAGTGTTGAGTCCGGGCGGAGCCGGTCACAGCATCCTGCTTTTTCGCCCAGCCAGAAACAGGCTAGTCAGAGCACCGGTTGAGCCGCCGCGCCTTTCTAGGGTCGAACGTCCTTCCACACGAGGCGGCGATAAAGGGTGGAGCGGTCAATGCCCAGCGCCCGGGCCGCGGCGGACAGGTTGCCCTTGTGTTGCTCGACCGCCCGCCGCATGGCCATGTCCGTCAATGAACCCAGGTCGCCATCGATGGCGGCGGCCGGCGCGCGGGTTGGGTGCGTGGCGCGTGGGAGAGCCGAGAGCGTAATCGGCTCGTCAGGATCATGCAGAGCTGCGATGGCCCTCAGGCAGCCGACCAACTCCCGGAAATTTCCCGGCCAATGATGAGCCGCCAACTGGTCGCGTATCGCGGGGGGCAGGGGAGCATGCCGTTCCGCAAACTGGGACCATAGCGTCTCGACCAACTCGCGTCGGTCCGGCATGTCTGCCAGCGATGGCAAGGCGATGGTGTATTGGGCGATGCGGAAATAGAGATCGGCGCGGAAAGTGCCGGCATCGACCATGGCCTTGAGATCGCGATTGGTGGCGCAGATGGGCACGAAATCCGCTTTTTGGGGACTGCCCCCGCCAAGGGGCGCGACTTCCTTGTCCTGCAGCACGCGGAGCAAGCGGGATTGCAGCAGCAGCGGCATGTCGCCGATTTCGTCGAGAAAGAGGATGCCGCCTTCGGCTTGCTGCACCAGACCCTTTGCGCCGGACTTCTTGGCGCCGGTGAAAGCGCCCGCTTCATAGCCGAACAGTTCGGCCTCGATCAGGGATTCGGGGAGGGCGGCGCAGTTGATGGCGATGAAGGGCTTGCCGGCACGGATGGTCTGGGCGTGAAGGTGACGGGCAAAGACTTCCTTGCCAGCGCCGGTTTCACCGGCGATCAGCAGTGGAATCTGGGCGTTGATAAGGCGGATTGCCTTGGCAAGATCTGCGCGCGTCTGTTGGGTGAAAAATGGTGCGGCCCGGGTCGCCCTGGTGACCCGGGGCAGGGTGCCGGTTACATGCTGTGGGGTGGAGCGGGGTTGCGACACCGCCGCGAAATAGCGCTCGCCGTTGCGGGCGCGCAGTTCGCCACCATCAATGGCAAGGCCTGCGCCTTCGAAGATCTCCTCCCGGGTGGATTGACGCAACGCCTTGCGGTCAAGCCCGACGAGATGAAGGGCACGGCGATTGCCGGCGACGAGCCTGGCCCCGTCAAAGACAAGAATGCCCTCGCGAGCCGTGCCCAGCAGATCGCGGGAGCGGTGAAAGCGGACGACCGTCATCTCGTCGAAGCCGCGATTGAAGAAGCGATGCTCGATCTGCTCGACGGCGAGGCGAACCAGACCCAAAGCGTGGGTGTGCTCGGCCGAGGCGTGGCCGGACATATCAAGGACGCCGGCCAGCTTGCCATAGGGATCAAAGATTGGGCTTGCGGCACAGTGGAGGATGCCGTGCGGCTCGAAGAAGTGTTCGGCGCCATGCACCTCAATGGCGCGGCGCTCGGCCAGGGCGGTGCCGATAGCGTTTGTGCCGGTGACTGTCTCGGACCAGGCAACGCCGGGGCGAAGGGCAACCGTTGCCGCCTGTCCGGCGAATTCAGGGCTACCGGCAGTATCGAGCACCAGCCCCTTGGCGTCGGTGAGGATGACCACGCTATCGGTGAGCTTGGCTTCCGTACGCAGGGAGACGAGCTCGGAGCGGGAGAGCAGGCGAAGCGTTTCGTTCTGCTCGTGCAGGGCCCGCAGTTCGGAGCCGGTCATCGGCTCGGCGCGGATGGCGCTGCCGGCATCGAGCCCCTGCTCGGCGCAACGTTGCCATGAGCGCAGGATGGGCGCCGGGACGAGGCCCTCGGGGAGCGCGGCTCCGGAGAAGAATTTTTCGCGAGCTGTCGCGAGGGCCGCTTCGGACGCGATGTTCACTGCAGTTCCTCCCAGTTGTGGCAGTTTGCAACAGGTGTTGCACCGGCCATCGCTTCTGGTTGTGGCAAAGTGTTGCATCTGAAAATCCGATCCGTCCAGAGAAATGCGGTCCACCAATACTTCCGGTTTTTGATCAACGGCTTAGCCCTTTCTGGCATGGCGGTTGCAACGAGAAGGGCATCCAATAACAAGGGAGGATGCCATGAACAAACCGGAATTCGTCGGCCAGCGGACCAAGTCTCCGTTCAAGGCCAAATATGGCAACTACATCGGCGGACGATGGGTGGACGCGGTGGACGGGGAGACCTTTGAGAACACCTCGCCGGTTACAGGCCAGGTGATCTGCGAGGTGGCACGGTCCAAGGCCGCGGATGTCGAAAGGGCGCTGGACGCGGCGCACAAGGCGGCGCCGGACTGGGGTAAGACCTCGGTGGCGCAGCGTGCGGTGATGCTCAACAAAATCGCCGACCGGATGGAGGAGCATCTGGACGAGATCGCCCTGGCCGAGACCTGGGACAATGGCAAGCCGATCCGCGAGACGATGGCGGCCGACATTCCGCTGGCCATCGACCATTTCCGCTATTTCGCCGGGGCGATCCGGGCGCAGGAGGGCGGGATTTCAGAGATCGACAACGATACGGTGGCCTATCATTTCCATGAACCGCTCGGCGTCGTCGGACAGATCATTCCGTGGAATTTTCCCATCCTGATGGCGGTGTGGAAGCTGGCGCCGGCCTTGGCGGCTGGTAATGCCGTGGTGCTCAAGCCAGCCGAGCAGACGCCGGCCTCGATCCTGTTTCTAATGGAGCTGATCGAGGACATCCTGCCACCCGGCGTGCTCAATATCGTCAATGGCTTCGGCCTCGAAGCGGGCAAGCCGCTGGCCAGCTCGAACCGGATCGCCAAAATCGCCTTTACCGGCGAGACGTCGACGGGCCGGCTGATCATGCAATATGCCAGCCAGAACCTGATCCCGGTGACGCTGGAACTGGGCGGAAAGTCGCCCAACATCTTCTTTGCCGACGTACTGGCCGAAGATGATGACTTCTTCGACAAAGCGCTCGAAGGCTTTGCAATGTTCGCGCTCAACCAGGGCGAGGTCTGCACCTGCCCCAGCCGCGCCCTGATCCAGGAGTCGGTCTATGACCGGTTCATGGAGCGGGCGATCAAGCGGGTGGAAGCGATCAAGCAGGGTTCGCCCTTCGAGATGAGCACCATGATCGGGGCGCAGGCCTCAAGCGAGCAGCTCGAAAAGATCCTGAGCTATCTCGATATCGGCAAACAGGAAGGCGCCAAGGTGTTGACCGGCGGGGAGCGCAACAATCTCGAAGGCGAGTTGGCGGGCGGCTACTACGTCAAACCAACGGTCTTTGAGGGCCACAACAAGATGCGCATCTTCCAGGAGGAAATCTTCGGCCCGGTCGTGTCGGTCACCACCTTCAAGGATGATGCCCAGGCTCTCGAAATTGCCAATGACACGCTCTATGGGCTGGGTGCCGGGGTGTGGACCCGGGATGCCAACCGGGCCTATCGGTTCGGCCGCGGCATCCAGGCCGGCCGCGTCTGGACCAACTGCTACCATGCCTATCCGGCGCATGCGGCCTTCGGCGGCTACAAGCAGTCCGGTATCGGTCGCGAAAATCACCGCATGATGCTCGACCACTACCAGCAGACCAAGAACATGCTCGTGAGTTACTCCCCCAAGAAGCTGGGCTTCTTCTAGGCTGGGCTGTCGATGTCAGGCGAGGGCCGCCCGTGGCCGCCCTCGCCGCACCAGTTCATTCCGGCGGGTGAGCATAAGCGCTGTAAGTCATGCCCAGGCGGCGTTGGCGGACGCCCGGCAAGGGACGTCTAGACCGCGTTAATGGCCTCGCTGAGCAGGTCCTGGACCTTGCTCGCGACGGCCTTAAGCGCATCATTGTCGATGGCGGTCATGGACGCCACCGGATCAATGGCGCTGACTTCAATGACGCCACCTTCCAGCTCTCGCACGATCACGTTGCAGGGCAGCATCGCGCCAGCGCGGGGCTCCAGTTTGAGTGCCTGATAAGCCATCCCCGGGTTGCAGGCGCCCAGGATCACGTAGGCGGGGATATCGGCGTCCAGCCTGGCCTTCATGGTTTTCTGCATGTCGATCTCGGTGAGCACACCGAAGCCTTTCGTGGCGAGCACCTGTTTGGTGCGCGCCACGGCGTCCTCGAACGTGATGCCCCGCAGCTGCTTGTCGAAAGTGTACATGCCGGTCTCCTTGATTGGTTCAATGCGGTGCGGCCACGCGTCCTCCCCAAAAAGTCAAAAGGGTCAGGGCGCAGCCGCTCTCGTCTCAGGTCAAGCTGGTGAGCCGGAGGTATGGACGTGGCGCCTCCCAGCCCTGCGGAAAGTTCTCCCTGGCCATGTCGTCGGTGACCGAGAGAGGGATGATGACCCTGTCGCCCGGGCGCCAGTCTGCCGGCATCGCCACTTTCCTCGCATCCGCTAACTGCAATGCGTCGATGACCCGGAGGATCTCGTCAAAGTTGCGCCCGACATTCATCGGGTAGGTGAGGGTGAGGCGGACCTTCTTGTTCGGGTCGATGATGAACACCGAGCGGACCGCCTCGGTGGCGCTCTGCAAGGGGTGGATCATATCGTAGAGCCTGGCCACTTCGAGCTTGGCATCGGCGAGGATGGGGAACGCGACCGTGGTGTGCTGGGTCGCGTTGACGTCGTCGATCCACTTGAGATGTTCGGCGGCGGTGTCGGTCGAGAGCCCCAGCGGCTTGGTATTGCGTTTGGCGAATTCGCCGGCCAGTTGGGCTGTCCGGCCCATTTCAGTGGTGCAGACCGGCGTGAAATCGGCCGGATGGCTGAAGAAGAACACCCAGGAATCGCCCGCCCATTGATGAAAGCTGATCGGGCCCTTCGAGGAGTCGATGCTGAAATCTGGCGCGACGTCGCCGATGTGAAGTGACATGGTCTTGGTTCCTTTGCGTTCGAAAAGTCGCGCGAAATGGGCCAGCGGGACAGGAGTGGTCGCGACCTTGCTGCCTATGGCTACGCTCTGCCGACCATCCGCTTCAGCACGTCGGTCCTGAACCAGAAGTGCTGGGCAAGCGCGGCCAGCACATGCAGCGCGACGAGCAGGATCAGCAGCTTTTCGGCGATGGAGTGTGCCTGGGCGGCCGGGCTGATGCCGAGTATCCAGGCGGCAGCGCCCGATAGCGGCATGCCGATCAGCAGCGCATAAAACAGGATGTGCGTGCCGGAGGCCACGAGCTTGAGGACGGGGTGCTCACTGGCCGGAAGTGCAGGTACACCGCGCGTAAGGCGAAGCACGAGGCGCCAGATGGCAAGCGCGAGGATGAGGAATCCGACGGCGACATGGACGTTTGGCGTCGCGACGTTCGGTAGCGTGCCATCCATCCGGCCGGTCCAGAGACGCACAATTTCGTCATGCATGACGATCTGAAATAGAACGAGCAGGACGATGATCCAGTGCAGGGCAATCTGGGTCCTGGAGTAGGTCGACGGTGCCATCGGGGCATTCTCCAATTTCGGTGCGCCTGGTTCGTGCAGGCGATGCTATAGACGCTCGCCCATGCCGCACTTGACGGGGATCAATGCGCGACTGACAAACTCGGTGGGGAGCGCTGCGGTGCTCATGCATCCTCCCCGTTTGCACCGGATGGCAGGGCTGCGGCATTGTCCTTGGCGCAATAAATCCCGTGCAGGGTAAAGAGCAGCTGGCCCACCTCTTGGGAGGCCAGCCGGTAGCGGATCGACTGACCAGTGCGACGGGCCGAAACCAGCCGCAGCGCGCGCAGCTTGGACAGATGCTGCGACAGTGGCGACTGCGCCAGATCGACGCGTGCCGACAACTCACCCACACTCAGCTCCGCGTCGATCAGATGACACAGGATCAGCAGCCGCTTCGGGTTGGCCATCGCTGCGAGCAGCTCGGCGGCATCGGTGGCACGGGGTTCCAGATCGATCATTTTCATATTGACACATTAGAATGTACGAATGTATATGTCAATGGAGAGTTGGGCGTCGGGAAATTGCCGCGACACGGGTGGGAGACCACCGTCGCCGACGAGATCGAGCATGCCCAAAACCGATCATCCGTCCTTGCAAGTCCAAATGCAGGCCGGACAACCCCCAGGGATGAGGCTGGCAAGACCTCCTCAAGTCCCCGAAAACGGATTGTGACCATGTGGCCCTTTAGCAGCACGAAAGCCAACAAGATGAACTACCGCTCAATCGATGCCGATTTCGCCGTCGCCGGCCAGGTCCGGCCCGACCAGATCGAGGCGCTGGCCGCCGCCGGCTTCAAGACTATCGTCTGTGCCCGCCCCGACAACGAGGAACCAGGCCAGCCGAGCTTCCGGCAGATTGCCGCCGAGGCCGAGAAACTCGGCATCAAGTCCGTGCATATCCCGATTTCAGGCGGTATCTCGGACAGCGCCGTCAAGTCGATGAAGAAGGCCCTCGCGGGCCTGCCCAAGCCAATGTACGGCTATTGCCGCTCGGGCGCCCGCGCTGGCTCGCTCTACGGCGCTGCTCTCAGGCCCTGAACGGCGGGGCGGCTTCAGCGCCCTGGCGGTTGTCGCCAGGGCACGTTTCCCCGCTTTCTCCCGCGCGCTTTGGCTGTAGGATGGCGCATCCGGCGCGGTCCGGCAGCAAGGGAGACGGGATATGCAGGCTTCAGGCACGCGAACCACCAAGGGACGGGGCAGACTGTTCGAGAGCATTGTCGAGACCGTGGGCGACACTCCGGCAATCCGCGTCAACAATCTGAGCGTCCCGGGCGTCACGATCTATGTGAAAGCCGAGTTCTTCAATCCGGCCGGATCGGTCAAGGACCGGCTGGCCCTCAACATCATCGAGACGGCCGAGCGCAGCGGTGCGCTCAAGCCCGGGCAGACGGTGGTGGAGGCCACCAGCGGCAATACCGGCATTGGCCTGGCCATGGTCTGCGCGCAAAAGGGCTATCCGCTGGTCGTCACCATGGCGGACAGCTTTTCCATCGAGCGCCGCAAGCTGATGCGCATGTTCGGCGCCAAGGTGGTGCTGACACCGCGGGCCCAGAAGGGTCTGGGCATGTATAACAAGGCGGTCGAACTGGCCGAGGCCAATGGTTGGTTCCTGGCGCGACAGTTCGAAACCAGCGCCAATGCCGATATCCACGAGGCCACCACGGCGCGCGAAATCATCAATGACTTTGCCGGTTCGCGGCTCGACTATGTGGTGACCGGCTATGGTACCGGCGGCACCGTGACGGGCCTGTCGCGCGTGCTGCGCCGCGAGCGGCCCGAAACCAGGATCGTCCTCAGCGAACCGGCCAATGCGCAATTGCTGGGCAGCGGCCAGGCGCAGGAACGCGGCCCCGAGGGTGCGCCGACCGTCAGCCATCCTGCCTTCACGCCGCATCCGATCCAGGGCTGGACGCCCGACTTCATTCCCCTGGTGCTGCAGGAGGCGGTCGATGCCAAGGGCTATGACGAACTGGTCCCGGTCGCTGGTCCCGATGGCGTGGCCTGGGCCAAGCGCCTGGCGCAGAAGGAAGGCATCCTGACGGGCATTTCCGGCGGCGCCACCTTCGCGGTTGCCCATCAGGTGGCCGAGCGGGCCGCGCCGGGTTCGGTGATCCTCTGCATGCTGCCCGATACCGGCGAGCGCTACATGACGACGCCGCTGTTCGAAGCGATCGAGGCGGAGATGGACGCCGAGGAGATGGCGCTGTCGCTGTCCACTCCCGGTTACCAGCTACCGCCAGCCTAGGCTGGGTGAGGCCCGGGCGGCACGACACGGGTATGCTTGTGCGGCTGGGCGTAGTGACGGCATCGACAACGCGGGGGGCGGTTGTTGCCGATGCCGGTCACACAGGCACTGACGATCGGGAACGGCATGGGATCTCGGACGTCAATAAACGCATCATAGCAGGGGCCGCGTGAGGGAACCGTGACGGCCCCTGTCAGCGTTCTGTAAGCAAGGGAGGGCTATTCAGGGGCATCAAGAAGCGTCGCCGGGTCCAGCGTTTGGGTCGCGATGCCGGCCCGCCGCAAGAGGCGGTCCGCAGTATCGCGGCGTCCGGTCGGGCCCTAATATGGAGCAGGTGCGATGCGGGTGCTGATTGCGGAAGACGATAACCGGATTGCCGAGACGCTTGAGGCATCGCTGAGCAAGGCCGGATTCGGGGTGGAGCGGGAGCGGGACGGGGAGATTGCCTGGTTCCGTGGCGACACCGAAGCCTTCGACGCGATCGTGCTCGACCTGGGCCTGCCGCAAATCGATGGCCTGACCATCCTCAAGCGCTGGCGCAGCGCCGGGCGGACGACGCCGGTGCTGATCCTGACGGCCCGTGGGCAGTGGGAAGAACGCGTCGACGGGATCGAGGCCGGTGCCGATGACTATGTCGTCAAACCCTTTCATGTGCAGGAAATCGTGGCCCGCCTGCGGGCCCTGGTCCGGCGGGCCAATGGCCTGGCCACCTCGCGCATTCCCTTTGGCAAATATGTCCTGGATCTGCGCACCATGGAGGTCACTGCCGATGGCGTGCCCATGGACCTCACGCCACAGGAGTTCAAGCTGATCTCCTACCTGGTGCATCGGCGGGGGCAGGTGATTTCCCAGCTCGAGATAACCGAGCACATCTATAATCAGGACTACGAGCGCGATTCCAATGCCGTGGAAGTGCTGGTGGCCCGCGTGCGCAAGCGGCTCGGCCCGGATGTGATCAAGACCCGCCGCGGCTTCGGCTATGCCCTGGGTGACGGGTTTTGACCCTGCATTCTCTGCGCCTGCGCATGATGGGGCTGGCGGTTATCTGGGTGGTGGCGTCCCTGATCGCAGCGGGCCTGGCCCTGCAATACCTGTTCAGCATCAATATCGAACGGACGAGCCGCGAGAACATGGAGGCGGCTTTGTCGCGCCTCGCGGCGGTTATCGTTCCCACCACGGCGACGCCCAGCCTCAGCGTGCCCCTGCCCGATCCGCGCTATGCCACCCCGTTTGGCGGACGATATTGGCAGATCGAGGCACTCGACAATGGCGAGATTGCGCGCTCAAGGTCGCTCTGGGATTTTGTCATCGAGGCGCCACTCGGCGACACTGTCACCCATTACGAGATTGGCCCCGACAACCAGCATCTGATCCTGCTGACCCGCCGGCTCGAGATTGAAGGCGAGGACGGCTCCCGCGCCTATCGGGTGACGGTGGGAGAAGATCACGGCCCACTGCACGAGGCCACACTGCGCTTCGGCCGCGACGTAACGCAGGTGCTGCTGCTGCTGGGCGGGCTCATCATTCTGGCCGCCTGGTTGCAGATCAAGCTAGGCCTGGCGCCAATCGGGCGCATCAAACGGGCGATCGAGGCTGTGCGCCGTGGCGATTCCGCCCGGCTCGAGGGCCGATTTCCCTCCGAGCTCAACCCGCTGGTGCAGGAGGTCAATGGCCTGCTGGAAGCCCGCGAGACGATGATGGATCGGGCTCGGGCGCGGGCCGCGGACCTGGCCCATGGTCTCAAGACGCCGCTGGCGGCGGTGCATGGCATTGCCGACCGAATCCGGGAAAAAGGCGGGCAAGCCGATGCCGACCTGCTGCAGGATCTCACCTTCGAAATGTCGGAACGCATCGATTACCAGCTGCGGCTGGCCGCGCTGCGGGTGCGGACGTCGTCACACGCGGCCAGATCCTCGCTCAATACGGCGGTGATCCGCACGCTCACGGTGCTCAAGAAAACCGGGCGGGGCGAGGGGCTGCACTGGACTGCCGAACTCACCGATGACTGCTGGGTCGACATTCACCGGCAGGACCTGATGGAGCTGGTCGGCGTGACGCTGGAGAATGCAGCAAAGTGGGCGTCGAGCCGGGTTACGGTGCGGACGTCCTGCGAGGGTGATCAGGCTGTGATCGAGGTCTGCGACGATGGGCCGGGTATTCCCGAGGCGCAGTTGCAGTCGCTGGGGGTGCGCGGGCGGCGGCTCGACCAGTCCCTGCCCGGTTCCGGCCTGGGACTGGCGATCGCCGCCGAAATTCTCGATATCAACCGCGGCAGCATGGGCTTCAGCCGGGCGCAGATCGGTGGGTTGATCGTCACACTCCGCCTGCCTTTGGCCGGCGGAGCCGTGACGAGCGGCGATGAGGGCTAGCTTTGCGGCTCGCTGTGATCGAGAGCCAGATGAGCCAGAACCTCAGCGGCATCACTGCCGTTGTAGGTGCTGGCAATCAGCCCCGCCGCAGCGGCGCAGCAGGCCGAGATGAAGGTGACGATCAGCACGAGCGTAATCATGGTCGTTTACTGGGTGACGGTGACATTGGGCAGGTCGACGTTGACCGCATCGCCATTGCTGGAAATGCCGCCACTGGCCAGCCAGAGGATCAGCAGTACCGCCACCACGGCGGCGACAATCCAGCCGACGATGGCAAATGGGTTGCCGCCACCGACAACGACAGTCTCGCTCGGCGCACGTTCGATAATGGTTTCGCGTTCAATTGGCATAGTCGCCTCCATCTGATTTGCCGGAACAATGCGCGGGTGCGGCATTGGTTGCCTAAGTGACTGATCTTTAAGGTTTAAAAATGCCTCTGGGCAATGTTATCGCCCTGTAAGGTTTGTCCGGGCGGGGCCGAGCCGAATGCAGATGGGGCGGCCATAAGGCCGCCCACTTTGACTTATTGCTGGGCCGGCTGCTCGCCGGGCAGCGGCGGACACTTTCCATCCACCATCAGCTCTGGCGGGCAGGGCGGCTTCTTGGCCGGCGCTGCGTCTTCGGCAGCAGGTTCGGCCTCAGGGGCAGCCTCCGCTTCGACGGCCGCATCGGCCTCGGACGTCGCTTCGGCATCTGCAGCCGGGGCGGCGTCAGGCGCAGGAGCGGCTTCTTGTGCCGGGGCCTCGGCAGGAGCCGGAGCGGGTTCCTCCACCACCGGTTCAGCTGGTGCCTGCTGCTCGGCTTCGTCGGCCAGGGGCGGGCACTTGCCGTCCACCATCACCTCGGGTGCGCAGAGCAGCTCGTCGCCCGCGGGCTGTTCGGGTGCAGCCTCGTCAGCGGCGGCCGGTTCGGTCGCAGCAGGTTGGTCGGCCTCGGTTGCAGCGTTGGCGTCGGCATCGGCTGCCGGTTCTGCCTCACCCGCCGTGGCGGGAGCCGGTTCGGCCGGCGCATCGTCCGCTGGTGGTGCTTCGCCGGCGGGAGCCGCCTCGCCAGGCTCGGTCGCCGGCACGGTCTCGGCTTCGGCAGCTATTTCGGCTGTTGCGCCGGCCGTGCCACCCTCGGCCTCGATGGTCGCTGCAGCCTCGGTTTCCGCGACGGCTTCAGGGGGAGCCACTTCCTCGGTCGGCTCGGCAACGTCCTGGTCAAAGATGAGAACGGCCTGAGCGTCGACATTCACAGACTGGGCCGCCGGATCGGGGGCGGCTTCGGGCTGGTAGGCGATCACCTGCTGGCCGGTCGCTTGTTCGATATAGTTGACCTCGATCACATTGTTGATGACGAGATCACCCTCGACCACGACCGGTCCGAGGAACTGGGTCTGCGCAAAATAGTCCGGCTGCTGGCTGCCGAGGACGATGCTGACCGAAAGGTCGGGCTCGATGAAGCGCTCGGTCGGCACGAAGACCCAATAGCCTTCGGGCAGGTCGCGCCGCGAAACCTCGATCGAGACGGCATAGCCGTCCCCCTCCGGCGGGAGCGGTGCCCAGCCCACGACGGTGTCGCTGCGCCGCCAGCTGACCCAGGCTGGTGCCCATTTGGTGCCCGGCACCCAGCACCAGCCAAGTGCGGGGTCCGCGAACCAGCGGCCATAGTGATAGGTGGCCCAGGCAAAGGGCTCATCGGAGGCGAAGTACCAGCCGCGCCCCTCGATGTAGAGCCAGCGGCCCTGACTATAGGGGCGCCAGCTGGCGTCGACGCCGGTGGGGCAGAAGACGTGATTGTACCTGGCATGCCTCACCCAGACGCCATGCGGTTCAAGCTGGTCGAAGAACAGCTGGAAGCTGATACTGGCGGTCTGGGCCTGCGCGGCCACCGTACCGAGCGGCAAGCCTGGCGACAGCGCCGCTACAGGCAGACAGAGTGTGGCGAGTGCCACGCCGGTGAGAAGTCGGGACTTTAACATGGCGTTCCTCATGACGGTTGGCCCCCGCAAAAGCCGCGGCGGCCCGCAAGGACCGCCGCGTGAAGGATCAGTCGGCTTCGGCAGCCACGACCACGCCGGGGGAATAGACCACCGTGCGGTCGCTCAGGTTGACGAAGTAGACGCGGTCATTGGTGTAGAAGTAGCCGTGGGTCGCATCGCCCTCGATGGGGTGCAGTTCGATCTCGGCCGGCACGGCGAAGCCGACGTCGATGTCGCCTTCGATCACGACGGGCTCGGTTGGATTGAGACGCACATATTCAACCGAAGACGCCTCGACGCCCGCCGATGCGCCGATCGTGGCGCCGGTGAACCCGCCGATGACTGCGCCGATGGGTCCAAAGATGAGGCCGCCAACCACCGCGCCGGTGGCACCGCCGGCCGTTCCGCCCACCACAGCGCCCGCTTGGGCGTCGGTATCGGCGGTCTGGGCATGGGCGATCGGTGCGCCCAGCAGGGCAATGGCAGAAACACAAATGAGCAGCTTTTTCATGCTGGTTCTCCTCGTTGTATTGGCGAGGACTCAAATGATCGATTCGGCAGCTTGTTCCGCTAGCGCCTATTTTTTCTTTACATTTCAATATGATAACTGGCGACGTCAGCATTCTGTAATGCCGTCGGGCTGGCTCGCCAGATGAACCGCGCCTAAACGAGGGGTTCACGCCAGCGTGAAATGGCCCCGGCTATTAGCAGCCTCATCAAGACCAACGCATCCCCGACGGGGTGCCCCAGATGAGGAAATTATTATGACCAAGACCCTTTCACTGACCATCTCATTCGCCGCCGCCATCCTGTCCATGGCTGCCGCCACGGCGCCCAGCCAGGCCGCTACCCGCCTGATGAGCAGTTCGCTCGAAGGCTTCCAATATCGCTGCGAGAACCATGGCGGCAGCTTCGGCCTCGATGGTGCCCTGGCCAGCTGCCAGACCCCCTCGGTTCCGGTGGCCTGCGAATATTTCGAGGACCGCCAGGCGATCTGCGCCTGGCCGGGCATCGAGCGCCAGATCGACGTGATCCGCGTTATCGGCAGCCTGCCTGCCGGCTATGAGCCCAGCAGCAGCGGCGGGAACCAGGGCAATGGTGGCGGCAATGGTGGCAATGGCGGCGGTGGTATCCAGGGCCCCAAGGACATCAAGGATGCCCCCAACAATCCCGATCCCAAGCCGAACTTCGACGGCCCCGATGATTTCCAGATGGCACCCGACAACAATCCAGACCCGAAGCCCAACTTCGACGGTCCCAAGGACCTGCAGATGGCCCCATAAGGCCTGCATTCTGATCATGGTGGAGGCCCGGCAGCAGCCGGGCCTCTTTCGTCTAGGCGCGCAGCTCGATCCAGGCCGGGGCATGGTCGCTGGCGCCATCCCGGCCGCGCACCTCGCGATCGACCCCGGCGGCCACCAGCTTGCGGGCCAATGACTTGCTCAGCAGCAGGTGGTCGATGCGCAGCCCGGCGTCACGCGGCCAGCGGTTCCGCATATAGTCCCAGAAGGTATAGACGGTCTCGTTGGGATGCTGCTTGCGGATGGCGTCAGTCCAGCCTTGTGCCAGCAGTTGCCCGAACAGCGCCCGGCTCTCCGGCTGCACCAGCGCGTTATCGCGATAGGATGTGGTCTGGTAGATGTCGCGCGGCCCGGGGACGATATTGTAGTCCCCCACCAGGGCGACCGGCAGGCCGGTGTCCCACAGGCCCTGGGCATGGGCCAGGAAGCGCTCCATCCAGGCCAGTTTGTAGCTGAATTTCGGCCCCGGCTGCGGGTTGCCATTGGGGGCATAGAGACAGGCCACCAGCACACCATTGACCGCGGCTTCGATATAGCGGGCCTGCTTGTCATCGGCATCCCCCGGCAGTTCCGACTGGGTCAGCACCGGCTCGCTGCCGCGGGCCAGGATGGCGACGCCGTTCCAGCTCGATTCCCCGCGCCACACCGCGCCATAGCCGGCATCGGCCAGTGCGCTGGCGGGGAACTGGCGGTCGGTGGCCTTGAGTTCCTGCAGGCACACCACGTCGGGCGCGGCATCGGCAAGCCACTCCATCAGGTTGGGCAGGCGCTTGTTGATGCCGTTGATATTGTAGGTGGCGATCTTCACGGCGCGATGGACTTGATCCAGGCGTCGATGCTGCTGGCGATGGTCTGGAGATGATCGCCGGTCGAGAAACCCGACAAAGCCTTGCGCGGCTTGAGGTCATGGTCGCCGTCTTCAAGGAACTGCACCCTGATGGCTGGTGACAGCGTGTAGGTGGCGATCTCCTCGGGCGAGCCGAATTCGTCGCGGGTGCCGTGGAAGATCAAGGTCGGCGTCCTGAGCTCGGCGAGATGGGCGGTGCGCAGCGTTTCGGGCTTACCGGGCGGATGGAAGGGATAGCCGAGGCATACCAGCCCCGCGATGCGGCCGGCATCGAACAGCGCATCGGCCACCATGCTGGCGACGCGGCCGCCCATGGATTTGCCGCCGATCAGCAGCGGACCATTGGTGGGCCCCAGGTCATCCACCGCGACGATGAATTCGGGCATCACCTTGTCGGCGCGCGGCGGCGGCCTCCTGCCGACTTCGGTCCGGCGGCCGGCCATATAGCCGAATTCGAACCGGGCCACGCGAAAACCCTGAGCCGCAAGGGCCTTGGCTGTGGCATTCATCGAGGCCGAATCCATCGGCGCGCCGGCGCCATGCGCCAGGAGGATGGTGACGCGCGCATCTTCAGGGCCGTCGAACAGGAAGCTGGTGGGCATGGACTATCCGACCTTGTTGAGCATCCGATTGGCCAGCCCGACACCAGCGCGGGCACGGCGGGCCCAGTCCGAGCTGCCGTCGAGCTCCAGATAGCGCAGCCACCATCCGCGCGCCGCCGCCAGGTCGTGCGCGTCATATTCGAGCGCGGCGAGGTTGTAGATGGCGTCGGCATAGCTGGGGTCGAGCGCCACGGCCTGACCCAGATGCCAACGTGCGGCGTCGATGCGGCCCATGTCGCGCAATATGCCGCCATGGTTGAACCAGGCTTCGACAAAATCAGGGTCGCGCTTGATCGCGGTAATGTAGGCCGTCGCGGCCTCGCCGAGATTGCCAAGCGCCCGCAGGCAGTTGCCGAAATTGAAGGCGGCCACGGCGTCGGTGGGGTCGATCGCTGCACAATGCTCGTAAAGTGTTGCGGCTTCAGCGAAAAGTTCAGTCGCCTCGGCGGCTTCGGCCAGCCCGAAATAGTCCTCGGCGTCTTCCTCGATCTCAGGCAGCGGCAACAAGCGCTGGCCATCGAGTTCGGCGAGGGAGTGCGCATCCCTGGCGACGATGCGGGCCGGGCCTTCCGATTGGAGGGTCAAGGCGGTGAGCGAGCCGACCGGACCGATCTGGTGCACGGCCTTGGCAATGGCGCTCCAGCTGGCGCCTGACGCCACCAGCCCGGCGTATTTTTTCGCGAGGATCACGTCGCGGAAGGAGAAGGGCTCGGCATGGTGTTCGAAGGCGTCGAACAGTGCCAGCAGGTCCAGCGTGTCGCCATCGAGGCGGGACTGGTCGAGCATGGACTGGCGGGTGATGTTGGCGGTGGCGACCGGGGGCAGGGTGCGGAGGAGGCGCAGGAAGCCGTTTTCGCTCAACAGGGGGATGTTGCTTGCCCGGGCTTTGCCGCAAGCCTGCTCGATGAATTCTTGCGATTTGCTGGCAAGCAGCTTGCGGCCCAGCACAACGGCGGTGGTACCGCGGGTCATGTTGCGGTGCAGCCGCCCACCGAGCGCCTGGACGCGGCGGGTGGCGAGGCGGAGCGGGAAGGCCTGCAGGGCGCCGATGACGCCGTAGCTCTCCCCGCCTGCTCGCATGGTTTAGGCCTTCTTCTTTGCTGCCGCCTTTGGTGCTGCCGCCTTGGATGCTTCCAATGCGGCCTTGAGCGATGCCTTCGCGGCGGATTCCTTGGGTGCGGCCGGTGCCTTGGCCTTGCTGGGGGCGGCCGGCTTGGCCTCGCCCAGGCTGGCCTTGAGCGCATCCATCAGGTTGATGACATTACCGCGTTCGGGCGCCGCTGCAATGATCGGTTTATGGCCCTTGAGCTTTTCCTTGATCATCGACATCAGCGCCACTTCGTAGCGGTCTTCATAGGCCTTGGGGTCGAAATGGGTGACCTTCTGCTCGATCAGCTTCTGCGCCAGGTCGAGCATTTCCGGCTCCGGATTGCCGACCGGAATATTGCCAAAATATTCCGCGGTTCCGCGCACCTCGTTGGGATTGCGCAGCGTGGTGACGAACATGCCGTTGTCGCGGGCGCCGATGGTGACGACGCGCTCGCGGCTTGAGAGCACCAGGCGGGCGATGGCGACCTTGCCGGATTTGCGCATGGCTTCGCGCAGCACGACGAAGGTTTCCTCCGCCATGGCGCCATCGGGGGCCAGGTAATAAGGGGCGTCCTGGTAGATCACATCCACTTCGCTCTCATCGACAAAGGCTTCGATATTGAGCGTGTGGTTGGATTCGATGCGGACGGCCTCGAGGTCAGAATCCTCGATGATGATATACTGCTTGTCTTCGTATTCGTAGCCGCGCACCAGGTCGCTTCGTTCGACTAGGCCCAGTTCGGGATCGACCGGCTTCATGTTGATGCGGTTATGCGTGTCCTTGTGCAGCTGGTTGAAGCTGATGCGTTCCGACGTCGATGTGGCCGGGAACATCTTGACCGCGCAGCTCACCAGGCTCAGCCGGATGTGGCCCTTCCAACTTGCTCTGGGTGCCATTGTCGCCTCCTACGCAAACACTAATCGCAAACAACAGTCATTCATGGCGCCAGATCCCGTGCTGACTCGTTAATGTCGGCCCAGGGGTCGCCCGTCGTGGTTAATAAACCCGGAAGCGTAGAATAATTCAGGTCCTCGGGAGAGTCGATGGACTCCAGATCGCGCCAGTCTATTGGCGTGGAGGCCGGCAGATGCGGCCGGGCGCGCAGCGAATACGCCGCCACCGCCGTCGCGCTGCGGGCATTGCGGTGATAGTCGATGAAGATGCGGCCCTTGCGGTTCTGCTCGCCCATGGTGGTGGTAAACGTATCGCGCCCGGTCCTGGCCAAGGCCACGGCGATGGTGGCGCAGGCGGCGTGAGCCTGCTTCCAGGTGAGTTTCTTGGTCGTGGGCACCACGATGTGCACGCCCCGGCCGCCGGAGGTCTTCACGAACGGCTTGAACCCCATACCTTCCAGTTCGCCGCGCAGGTGGACGGCGGCATTGACCACGTCGCGCCATTGCACGCCTTCGCCCGGATCGAGGTCGAAGATCACCCGGTCGGGCTTGTCGATATGGGCCACATGGGTGCCCCAGGCATGAAACTCGATGACGCCGAACTGGGCGAGCGCCAGATAGCCCTTGGCGTCCTCGACCGAGATATAGACCTGCTTCTCGCCCTCCGAATTCTGCGTTTCGAAGCTCTTGAGTGTCGTCGGCATGCCGGTGAAGGGATGCCGCTGGAAGAAGCAGTCATGCGGCTTGCCAGTGGGGCAGCGAAACAGCGAGACCGGGCGGTTGAACAGGTGCGGCAGTATGTAGTCGCCCACGGCGGCGTAATAGACCGCGATATCGAGCTTGGTCGGCCCGGACTTGCCGAACAGGCGGCGGGTCGGATTGGTCACCCAGATGCCGGCGAGGTCCGCGTCGGAGATGATGCGCCTGACCGGGGTTGCCATGGGGGTGGTCAACTCGGCCTGCCGCAGGCCCTTGAACACGGCATGGCGCAGCATGCCGTCCGTGGTCATGGTGGCATATTGCACCCGGCCGGTGAGGATGGGCCGGACTGCGATGATCTCCTTGGGCGCACCATCGAGCTTGTCGTCGATGCGCAGTTGCGCAAGGCGATTGACCAGCGATTTCATCGTCGCGGCATCGAAGCCGGTACCGACCTTGCCGCGATAGACCAGCTCGCCCTCGACCCATTCGCCCATGGCCAGCGCGCCGATGCCGCCATTGGCGGCACTCTCGCTATAGCCGGCGATGACGAAATCGCCGGTCTTGAGCGCCTTGATCTTGAGCCAGGTGGACGAGCGCCCGGCGGTGTATTTGCCGTCGGCGCGCTTGCTGACGATGCCTTCGAGCCCCAGTTCGGAGGCGTGGTCGAGCAGCGGCTGGCCATCGCCTTCGACATGGTCGGAATATTGGATGGCCGAGCGCGGCGTCACATGGCCCGACAGCAGTTGCGCCAAGAGGCCCTTGCGCTTGAGCAGCGGCACGGAACGCAGGTCCCAGCCATCGAGATGGAGGAGGTCGAAGGCATAGAAGACCAGCTTGTTGCCGGCGCCGGCGGAAAGCGCATCCTGCAGCATGCCGAAGCGGCTGATGCCCTTGCTGTCGAGCACGACGATCTCGCCATCGATGATGGCGGTCTTGCAGTTCAGTTCGGCAAAGGCATCCGGCAGGTCGCCATAGCGCTTGGTCCAGTCGAGCCCGCCGCGGGTGATGAGGCGCGTGGCGCCGCCATCGAGGAAGGCGAGGGTGCGGTAGCCGTCGAACTTGATCTCGTGCAGATAGCCGGCATCGACGCGCGGCACTTTTTCGGCTGGCGAGGCGAGCTGCAGCTCCATGGTCGGGGGCAGTACGGCCTTTACGGCACCGGTCAGTTTCCCCGGCTGCGGCCGGGTGGTCTTCTTGAGCGGCGGTGGCGGTGGGGCCACCAGTTCCTCGATGCGCCGGCCGGTCTTGACGCTTTCAGGGCGGGTTTCGAGGATGTCGATCTCGGTACTCATTGAGGTGTCCCGTTCCTTGAACAGGATCCAGCCCTCCTTGCCCTTGTCCTCGGGCTTGCCCTTGAGCCGGGCCAGCATCCAGCCGCCGCGCAGCTTTTCGCCGACCAGGCGGAACTTGAAGGCACCCTTCTTCAAATCCTCATGTGGATCGCCCATCGGCGCCCAGGTGCCGGTATCCCAGACGATCATCGGCCCGCCGCCATATTCGCCTTCGGGAATGACGCCCTCGAAATCGATATACTCGATGGGATGATCCTCGGTCGCGGCAGCGAAGCGCTTGTCGGCCGGGTTGAGCGAGGGGCCCTTGGGCACGGCCCAGCTTTTGAGCACGCCATCGAGTTCGAGGCGCAGGTCATAGTGGTCCGAGGTCGCATGATGCTTGTGCACGACGAAGCGATTGCTGCCGCTGCCCACCGTGCCGGCGGGCTCGCTGGTGCGCTGGAAATCGCGTTTGGCGCGGTAGGTTTTCAGATTGTCGGCGGCCATGGGGTGAGGTTAGCGCGAAGGGGTGAATGAAGGGCTTAGCAGAGTTTCCCGGCTCCTTCGCCTACTCCCCTCGCCGGATAAGTTGCCCGAAGGGCGGATGAGGGGGCATGCCGAAGCTGCAGTGCCAACCCCCTCACCCGGTTTTCCGCTGGACGCGGAAAACCACCCTCTCCCGCAAAGGGGAGAGGGGAGAACACCGGCGAGAGTGCCGATCAGTCCTGCTTCACGCTCTGGCCGATCGCCCAGGTCACGCCGAACGGGTCCTTGAGCTGGCCGTAGATGTCGCCCCAGAATTCGGTCTTGAGCGGCGAGGTGATCTCGCAGCCGGCGGCAACGGCGCGGTCCCACCACGTTTGCGCGTCATCGACATGGATATGCATGTTGAAGCCCTGCGGGGCGACGGGGGCAAAGCCATAATCGGGAAAGAAGTCGCAGACGAAGACCGGGCTGCCATTGATGTCGATCTGGCTGTGCATCAGCTTGTCGCTGTTTTCGGCAGGAATGGCTTCGCGCTCGATGCCGGCGAAGGCAGTCTTGTAGAAGTCGAGCGCCTTGCGGGCGCCATCGACATTGAGATAGGGCGTCACGCCGCCCTGGGGACGAAACTGGGTCATGGCTGGTCTCCTCTGTTGGCCATGCAAGCACGACGAGCGGCGGCGCGCCAGTTCGACCGACTACTGTCGACTATTTGGCCGACAGGGCGGGTGGCAGCGCCGGCACGGTTCCCAGGCGGTCGAGATGCAGCCGGATATGGGCCGCCTCGGCGGGCGAGCCGGCCAGCGCAATGGCGCGATTGAAGGCCTCGCGGGCGCCCGCAGCGTCGCCCAGTTGCAGCAAAAGGCCACCGCGCACGCCGTGATAGTAGAAGTAGCCATCGAGTTTTTCGCCCAGCTGCATGACCAGAGCCAGGGCGGCGGCGGGGCCGCGGGCCTTGCTCAGTGCCACGGCGCGGTTGAGCGTCACGACAGGCGAAGGCTGCAGCATTTCGAGCGTCTGGTAGAGCCGGTCGATAGCGCCCCAATCGGTATCGGCGGCGCGCTTGGCGCGGGAATGCTGGGCAGCGATGGCGGCCTGCACCTGATAGGTGCCCGGCGCCTGGTGGCGCAGCGCCTTTTCCACCAGGGCCCGCCCTTCGGCCAGCATCGGTCCGTCCCAGAGGCGCCGATCCTGATCCTCCAGCAGCACGATCTGCCCTTCGGCATCGAGGCGCGCCCGGTGGCGGGCGTGCTGCAGCAGCATCAGGGCGAGCAGGCCCATGATTTCGGGCTCGGTGGGGAAGAGGCGCAGCAAGAGCCGGGTCAGGCGGATGGCCTCGTCGCAGAGCCTGGCCGCGTCGGGGTCGGAATGGCCACGCGAATAGCCTTCGTTGAAGACGAGATAGAGCATCATCGCCACGGTGCCGAGCCGCTGTAGCCTGTTGTCGGCATCGGGCGCATCGAAGGGCACGGGATTGGCTGATATGCGGGCCTTGGCACGGGTAATGCGCTGTTCCATGGCGGCTTCGCCGACGAGAAATGCCCGGGCGATCTGGCGCAAGGGCAGGCCGGCGACGATACGCAAGGCCAGGGCAATCTGCTGGTTGGAGGGCAGGTCCGGGTGGCAGCAGATGAACAGCAGCCGCAGGATGTCGTCGCGATAATGCGATCCGTCCAGCCGCTCGGCAATATCGGCCTCGGCGTCGCCCGTGTCGGACAGATGCGCCTCGGAGGGCAGGGCGACATTGTTGCGCGTCCGGCGCACGGCATCGATGCCGCAATTGCGCCCGACGAAGACCAGCCAGGCAACGGTGTCGCGCGGCGGACCCTTGACCGGCCAGGTCCGAACCGCGCGCAGGCTCGCTTCCTGGAAGGCCTCCTCGGCGGTGTCGAGATTGCGGAAATAGCGCAGCAGGGCGCTCAGCGCCTGGGGTCGGGCGGCCATGAGGGCCGCTGCTATCCAGGCGTTGTCGACCATCAGCCAAGCTCACTGGGATGGAAGACGGCCACGGGACGGATTTCGTAGGAGCCCAGACCCGGATTGGCCACCGCAAGGTCCTTGGCGAACTGGATGGCCTCCTCGAGCGAGTCGCAATCGACCGTGTAGAAGCCGAGGAACTGTTCCTTCGTCTCGGCAAAGGGGCCGTCGATGATGAGCGGCTCGCCGGAATTCTTGCGCAGGGTGGTGGCCGAGGTGGTCGGCAGCAGGCGCGCGACCGGGCCGAGCTTGCCCTTGGCCTTCATGGCGTCTTCGACCTTGCCAAGACGGGCCATGACCGCATCGTCCTCCTCCTTGGTCCAGGTGGCGACGGCGTTTTCATCATTGTAGCAGAGGACGGCATAAAGCATTTTCAACATCTCTCATCATGAACATGACGAGCGACTATGCCCAAAACAGACGGCGGGTGAAGGGTTTTCTTACCTCGCTTCGGAGGGGAGAGGGAGCCGGGTCCGGTGGCCGTCAGGATCAAGCCACTGGCGGTGGGGTGTTCCGCGCAATCGTCACCGTGGCGCCGAGCGAGGCGACGATCACCGCCGCAATGCCGGCAAGCTGCCAGATGGTCAGCGTCTCACGCAAAATCAGGAAGCCCGACAGCGCCCCCAGCGCCGGCTGGCCGCTCATCAGGATGCCGAAGAGCCGCGAGGGGATATGGGGCAGGGCCACCATGTCGAGCGCGTAGGGGATGGCGCTCGACAGCAGGGCGACCCCCAGCGCAATGGGCAGGATGGCCGGATCGAGCAAAGCCGTGCCTGCCGTCGCGACGCCGAAGGGCAGGGCGATGATGGCGGCCACCGAGACCCCCAGCGCCGTGATATGCGGCCCGCCGCCGCTGCCGGCGCGCTGGCCGAAGATGATGTAGCCGGCCCAGCAGGCGCCCGCGGCCAAAGCGAACAGCACGCCGGAAAGGCCGATTTCGCCGGTCGATTGCCCGAGCGGCAGCAGCAAGACCAGACCCGCCACGGCCAGCACGATCCAGGCGAAGTCGAGCGGTTTGCGCGAGCCGGCCAGAGCCACGGCCAGCGGCCCGGTGAATTCGAGCGCCACGGCCACGCCCAGGGGAATGGTGGCCAGCGCCGCGTAGAAGAAAAGGTTCATCGCCCCCATGGCGCCGCCATACATCAGCACGGCGCGCCACTGCCTGATATCGAGCCGCTGCCGCCAGGGCTGGAAGATGACGAGCAGCACAATGGCGGCCAGCGTCAGCCGCAGGGTCGTGGCGCCGGCGGCGCCCACCAGCGGGAACAGGCCCTTGGCGAAGGAGGCCCCGGTCTGGGTGAAGACCATGCCCAGCGTGACAAGCGTGACGGAAAGAACGACGGATTGCGGCCGCAAGGGATGGGCTTTCGTGAAGACGGCGGTGCTGTAGCAGGGTTCGCCATACCATGTCACTTTCTCACCTCGTCCTTGGGGGGAGCGGTGAAGAGATTGACCCGACTCTCAATGCGCTTTAGCGCTATCGCGCTGGAACAAACGAGGAATGGCGATGGAATACCGTTATCTGGGCCGCTCCGGCCTCAAGGTCTCCACGCTCACCATGGGCACCATGACCTTCGGCGGCTCGGAAAGGGTCGGCCACACCGAACAGGCAGATGCCAACAGGCAGATCGATCTGTGCCTCGATGCCGGGATCAACCTGCTCGACACCGCCAATGTCTACAATGCCGGCGTTTCCGAGGAGATGATCGGGGTGGCGCTGGCCGAGAATGGCCGCCGGCAGAAGACGCTGGTTGCCACCAAGGTGCGGTTCAGGATGGGCGATGGTCCCAATGAGGCCGGGCTCAGCCGCCATCACATCATCGCCCAGGCAGAAGCCAGCCTCAAACGGCTCAAGACCGACGTCATCGACCTCTACCAGGTGCATGAATGGGATGGGCAGACGCCGATCGAGGAGACGATGGCGGCGCTCGATACGCTCGTGAAATCAGGCAGGGTCCGCTATATCGGCTGCTCCAACTATTCGGGCTGGCATATCAGCAAGGCGCTGGCCGCCGCCGGGGCGCGGCAGGGCGAGCGCTTCGTCAGCCAGCAGATCCATTATACGCTGCATTCGCGCGAAGCTGAATATGAACTGGTGCCAATCAGCCAGGACCAGGGCCTGGGCATCCTGATCTGGTCGCCGCTGGCCGGTGGGCTGCTATCGGGCAAGTATCGCCGCGATGGCGGGCCGCAATCGGGGCGGCATGTCGGTGGCCATCGCGAGCCGCCGGTCCATGACTGGGACAGGCTCTACGACATTATCGATGTCATCGTTGATGTGGCCGAGAAGCGCGGCGTTTCCGGCGCGCAGGTGGCCCTGGCCTGGCTGCTGGGGCGGCCGGGGGTGACCTCGGTCATCATTGGCGGCCGCAGCCTGGCGCAGTTCGAAGACAACCTGGCGGCGGCCGAACTCAGGCTGAGCGCCGACGAGCGGGCGCGGCTCGATGCGATCAGCCAGCCGCCGCTGCTCTATCCCTATTGGCACCAGAGCTTCACCGCACAGGACCGGCTGGGCAAGATCGACCTCGACCTGATCGGGCCCTATGCCGAGGAGTTCAAGCGTGGCTGATTTTTTGTTTGCTCCGCATAGTCCCACAACCATTCCCATCGCGCGGGGCGGGTTGTTCGCGGTGCGCCGCGTCTATTGCGTGGGCCGCAACTATGCCGAGCATGTGGTCGAGATGGGCAATGACACGCGCGATCCGCCCTTCTTCTTCGGCAAGCCGGCCGATGCCATCGTGGTGGGCGGCGCCGACATTCCCTATCCACCGCAGACGAACGACTTCCACCACGAGATCGAGCTGGTCGTGGCCATCGGCAAGGATGGCGCCGATATCGCCGCTGAAGATGCGCTTACCCACGTCTATGGCTATGCCGCCGGCCTCGACATGACCCGGCGCGACCTGCAGGCGGCGGCCAAGAAGGCCGGGCGCCCCTGGGACATGGCCAAGGGCTTCGATGCTTCGGCGCCAACAGGCACGATCGAGCCGGCCAGCGCCATTGGTCACCCCGACCGGGGCGCCATCACGCTCTCGGTCAACGGGGTGGAGCGCCAGCGCGGCGACCTGGCCGACCAGATCTGGGGCGCTGCCGATACCATAGCCTATCTCAGTCAATTCGTGACCCTCAGGGCCGGCGACATCATCATGACCGGCACACCGGCCGGGGTTGGCGCCGTGGTCAAGGGCGACGTGCTCGAGGGTCGCATCGAGGGCGTCGGCACGGTCCGGACGCGCATCTTCTGATGCCGGTCTGGTCACCCCAGCAGGATGCGGCGCTGGTCGCCGTGTCCAATTGGCTCAAGGACAAGAACGGGCCGCAGGTGTTCCGCCTGTTCGGCTGGGCCGGCACCGGCAAGTCGACGCTGGCCGTGCATCTGGCGCAGGATGTCCGCTCGGTCAAATATGCCGCCTTTACCGGCAAGGCGGCCCTGGTGATGCGCAAGCGCGGCTGCAAGGGCGCGCAGACCATCCACAGCCTGATCTATACGCTGGTCAGCGAGAAGGAGGGCGAGCCGCGCTTCGTGCTCGACGATGAAAGCCCGGCCGCCGATGCCGATCTCATCGTCATCGACGAAGTGTCGATGGTGGACGAGCAGCTGGGCAAGGATTTGCTCAGTTTCGGGGTCAAGGTGCTGGTGCTGGGCGATCCGTTCCAGCTGCCGCCGGTGCAGGGCGCCGGCTTCTTCACTGCCGACGAGCCCGATATCATGCTGACCGAAATCCATCGCCAGGCGGCCGACAACCCGATCATCCACCTCTCCATGCAGGTGCGCGAAGGCGGCTATCTCGAACGCGGCACCTATGGTGAATCCGTCGTGGTGGGGCGCGATAATGTCGACCGCAATGCGGTGCTGGAAGCCGACCAGGTGCTGGTGGGGCGCAACAAGACGCGGCTGCAGTATAATGACCGGTTGCGCGAGCTGAAGGGCCTGCCCTTCCATGAGCCGGTGGAGGGTGACCGCATGGTGTGCCTCAGAAACAATCCGCGCAAGAAGCTGCTCAATGGGCAGATCTGGATCGTCACCGAAGTCACCAAGCGCTCCAACGGCAAATATTCACTGCTGCTGGGCGCGGACGAGGGCAAGGGCGAGGCCAAGGTGCTGACCCACAAGGCGTTCTTCTCGGGCGAGGAAGATGCCATGGGCTGGCCGGAGCGCCGCCAGTTCGACGAGTTCACCTTCGGCTATTGCCTCACCGTCCACAAGGCGCAGGGCAGCCAGTGGGACAATGTCTATCTGTTCGACGAAAGCTTCGTGTTCCGCGAGGAGCGGGCGCGCTGGCTCTATACCGGCATTACCCGCGCCGCCGAAAAGATCACGGTCGTCTCGTGACCCTGCTCCAGGTGCGGCACGAGACGGTTTACCGCTATTCGCGGCCGGTCCGGTTCGGCGAGCATCGCATGCTGCTGCGGCCGCGCGACAGCATGGAGCAGACGCTCGAGAGCTTTGGCCTTGCCATCCGCCCCAGGCCGGCCTCGCTGCGCTGGATCCATGACGTCTTTGGCAACGGCATCGCGATTGCCGGATTCGACCAGCCGGGCGAGGAACTCCATATCGTGGCCAATATGGTGCTCGACCATACGCCGGAGCTGACGCCGGCCTTCGAGATCGACGAACGCGTCAAGAGCTACCCCTTCAGCTATGGCGATGTTGATGCCATCGATCTTTCGCCCAACCTGCGGCGGCAGTTCCCTGATGAGATCGAGGTCGACGCCTGGGCGCGGCGGTTCCTCGATCCGCGCGGCGTCACCAATACCGGGCACCTGCTGGCCAATATCACCATGGGCATCAAGGAGAGCTTCAAATATCTCCGCCGCCACGATCCGGGGACGCAGCGGCCCAGCCAGACCCTGGCGCTGCGCCAGGGGACGTGCCGCGACTTCGCCCTGCTGATGATCGAGGCGGTGCGCTCGCTGGGCCTCGCCGCCCGCTTCGTCACCGGCTATCTCTATTCCCCCGCCCGCGACGGCAATCACCGCGGCGGCGGCGCCACCCATGCCTGGTGCCAGGTCTATCTGCCCGGCGCGGGCTGGGTCGAGTTCGACCCGACCAATGGCATTATCGGCACGCGCGACCTGATCCGCGTCGGTGTTGCGCGCGAACCGCGCCAGGCCATCCCCATTGCCGGCACCTTCATCGGCCAGAAGGACGACTATCTGGGCATGGATGTGGAAGTGGTGGTCGAGCGGGTGGTCAGCCCGCAGGACGGGATGGGCTGAGACGGCCTCGAAGGTGCGTTTGTCGCCTCCCTCCCCCCTGAGGGAGGGGTCCGTGGGTGGTCCACCAAGCGCCCCCCACCCCGACCCCTCCCCTCAAGGGGGAGGGGAGGTTGACTGCGGCCAATTATGCCTAGTCCCGCGTCACGCTCACCGCGTCGGTGGTCCATTGCTCGTTCCTGTCGCCATCGAGCGCCTCGCTCCATACCGTGATGGGCTGGGGAACGACCTGGCCGTAGATGGTGGCAAAGGCCGTATCGGCGGCGTCGCGGCCGCAGCCGATGCGAACCATGCCGTCGAGCGCGGCCATGCGCGTGGGGTCGAACAGATACCAGCGGTCGCCCAGATAGGCCTCGAACACGGCATGGAAATCCTGCGGCTCGAGCTGCCAGGCATAGCAGGAGACGAAGCGTGCCGGGATGCCGAGGGCCCTGCAGAAGGTGATGCCCAGATGGGCGAAGTCGCGGCAGACCCCGGCACGCAGCGAGAAGGTATCGGCCGCCGTGGTGGTGGTGTCGCTGGTGCCGAAGAGGTAATCGACCTCGGCATTGATCCAGTTGCAGATTTCCACCACGCGGCCGAAGCCGGGCGCGACATTGCCGAACTGCCTGTTAGCAAAGCGCGCCAGCTGGTCGGACGGGCAATAACGCGAGGGGTTGAGGAAGGGCAGGGTATCGAGCGGCAGCGTCGCTATTGGCACCTCGTCGAGCCTGGCCGGCGCCTGGTGCAGCGGGTCCAGCTCGATCTCGGCGGCATAGCGCAGCTGCACCAGGCCCCTGGGCGCCGTCAGCCGCAGGTAGCGGTTGCCGCTCTCTTCCGAGGTCTTTTCGTCGGCCGCTATATTGGGGGTAATGGTCAGCTGCTCGCTGATCACGCGCTGCCGTCCGCCGCGCATCGCCTCGATATTGAAGATCAGCGTTGCCGCCTCGGCCACGTCGTAGCCGATCTCGCATCCTATGGAAAAGCGCACTGCTTACCCTTTCATGGTCCAGCCTCGACAACATCACGGCGGACCGGAGGTTCCAATCGGGATAGCATGCATCGTGGCAGACACACATGTCCGCGTCATAACAAAGCCAAACTTGAGGCCCCTGCATCGGCAATGGCGAAGCGGAGTTCGCCAAGTCGGTCATATTGCTGAGGTTTCGGTCGCGGGCAACGCTTGCGCATCGCCGTCCGATACCCCATCTTGGCCGTAGAGATTTCCCGCGAGCACCAGGTCGAACCACGCCACGGAGGCAATATGCACCACGACACCCCCCTGATCACAACGATCGTCGCGGGTCTGGTGCTGGCCTATATTTTCGGCATGATCGCCAACCGGCTGAAAATGCCGCCCTTGGTGGGCTATCTCTTCGCGGGCATCCTCGCCGGGCCCTATACGCCCGGTTTCGTCGCCGACCAGGCGCTGGGCGCCGAACTGGCCGAGCTGGGCGTAATCCTGCTGATGTTCGGCGTGGGCCTTCACTTCTCGCTCAAGGACCTGATGAGCGTGCGGGCGCTCGCCATTCCCGGCGCCATCGTGCAGATCGGCTTTGCCACCCTGCTGGGCCTGGGCCTGGCGCTGCTGCTGGGCTGGGGCGTCGGCGCCGGCCTGCTGTTTGGCCTCGCCTTGTCGGTCGCCTCCACGGTGGTTCTGCTCAAGGCGCTGCAGGACAAGCGCCTGATCGAAACCGAGCGCGGCCGCATCGCGGTCGGCTGGCTGATCGTGGAAGATCTCGCCATGGTACTGGCGCTGGTGTTGATCCCGGCCATTGCCGGCCTCAACGGCACCGATACGGGGGTGCATGATCCCTTCGTGTCCTTCGTCGAGCGCCTCATCGGCGACGAGGTCGGCATCTGGGGCGTGCTTGGCCTCACCATCGTCAAGGTCGCCGCCTTTGTCGGCTTCATGCTCATTGTCGGCCGCCGCGTCATTCCCTGGGCGCTGCATGGCACCGCCCATACCGGCTCGCGTGAGCTGTTCCGGCTGGCGGTGCTGGCCATTGCGCTGGGTGTGGCGCTGGGCTCGTCGGTGCTGTTCGGCGTATCGCTGGCGCTGGGCGCGTTCTTCGCCGGCATGATCCTGTCCGAAAGCGAACTGTCCCATCGCGCCGCGCAGGAGACGCTGCCGCTGCGCGACGCCTTTGCCGTGCTGTTCTTCGTGTCGGTCGGCATGTTGTTCGACCCCTCGATCATCATCACCGATCCGCTGCCCGTAATTGCCACGGTCTTCATCATCGTCATCGGCAAGTCGCTGGCGGCCTTTGCCATCGTGCTGCTGTTCCGGCGACCCGTGGCCACGGCCTTGACCATTTCCGCCTCGCTGGCGCAGATCGGCGAATTCTCCTTCATCCTGGCCAGCATGGGCGTGTCGCTCGCCATCCTGCCGCCCGAGGGCCAGGACCTGATCCTGGCCGGCGCGCTCATATCCATCGTGCTCAATCCGGTGGTGTTCTGGGTGCTCGACCTGCTCAAGCCGCGTTTCGAGGCCAAGGTGGCGCAGCGCAGGGCCGACAAGGCCGAGCGTGATGGCGTGCGGGTCGAGCCTACCGACGGGGCTGCAGCCGCCGAGGGCCCTGTCACCACCGACGCGCCCGGTGAAGCCGCGGTGGATCGCGGGGCGCCCGGCGCCGATGACGATACGGCCGAGCCCTCGCGCCAGGTCGGCCACACCGTGCTGGTGGGTTATGGCCAGGTGGGCCGCATTGTCGGCGCCGGCATCAAGGCCGATGGCGGCGGGCTCGTGGTGATCGAGGATTCCGACCATGACGTGGCGGCGGCGCGCGCCGAAGGGTTCGAAGTCGTGTTCGGCAATGCGGCCAGCGAGGATGTGCTCAGGCTCGCCAACCTGCCGCAGGCCCGCAACCTGCTGATCGCGATTTCCAATGGCTTCGAGGCCGGCTCGGTCTGCGAATCCGGGCGCAAGCTCAATCCGGGCATTTCCATCATTGCCCGCGCCTATTCGGAGGAAGAAGAGGCGGTGCTGCGCGGCCTGGGGGCCACGGCTGTCATCCGCGGCGAGCGCGAGATCGGCAAGGGCATCCTGACCTTCCTGCGGGGCGATGGTGGCAACCTGTCCTCGTCAGCCATGCCGGTGCCGGAGGAGCCCAGGCTGCCCGCGGTGGAGAACCTGCTCGAAAAGGCAGCCGCAGGCGCGACTGTGATGGCGGCGTCGGTGGCCGATGCCGCAAGCGGCACGGCTGCTGCTGCCGAGGAGGCCGAGGCGCCCGTGCAGCCGGAAGCAACTCCCGTGGGCGAGCCCACCGATCCGGTCATCATCGATGCCGTGGAGGCTGCGCCGGCCGAGGATGTCATCGCACTGCCTGGCCCGGTTCCGGCAGATGTGCCGCCTGCCGCAGCGCTGGAAACGGTCGAGGCGACCCCGGCCGTCGGCGAGGCGCCGGCCGAAATCGACGAGGTCGTGCCCCCCATGCCCGCCGAGCCAGCCGGCGAAATCGAGGCTGACATCGCCGCCGAAACCGAGGCGGAAGCAGCGGCGGAGACCAATGAGGGTGGCATTGCGCCGGCCGAGCCGCTGAGCGAAACCGAGGCGGAGATTGCTGCCGAAACCGAGGCCGAGGCGGAAGCCGTGGCCGGTGCGGACATGCCCGAAGCCGAACCGGTGGGCGAAACCACCGTCGAAACCGACGCCGAGACAGCGGCCGAAGCGGAGGCCGAGACCAATGAGGGCGGTATTGCCCCAGCCGAGGGCGAAGCCGAAACAGTCGAGAAACCGCCGGTGCCACCGGTGGTGCCCGAGCCGAAAAGCTAGGCTCTTGTCAAAGGCTTGCGGGCTGGCGCATAGATTTTGGCGGGCGGCCGGTCCGCCCTCGATCGCGTATGATGTGCCGGGCGGGTGCGTCGGGAGTGAGTTGGGTCGATGATCTCGCAAAAAGCCAAATATGCCCTGCGCGCGCTGGTCTCCCTTGCCCGGGCCGGGCGTGGCGAGACCATGATGATCGGCGAAATCTCCAAACAGCAGGCCATTCCCAAGAAGTTCCTCGAGCAGATCCTGCTCGAACTCAAGCGGGCCGGCTTCGTCGCCAGCCGCCGCGGCCGCTCGGGCGGCTACGAACTGCTCAAGGCGCCCGAAGAGATCATGTTCGGGGAAGTGCTGCGGCTGATCGATGGGCCGATCGCGCCGCTGCCATGCCTGAGCAAGATCGCCTATCGCAAATGCGAGGACTGCCGGGACGAGGCGAGCTGCGAAATCCGGCATGTCTTCGAGCGGGTGACGCTGGCAACACGGGCGGTGCTGGATGACACCACACTGGCCGATTCGCTGCGGCTGGAGGATTTGCCGGTTTAGCGGGCTTACCTCTCCCTTCGGGGGAGCGGTGACGATTACCCAAACACTACGGTCTTGCGGCCATTCAACATCACCCGGTTTTCGAGGTGCAGCTTGACCGCCCTCGCCAGGACCCGGCTTTCGATATCCCGGCCTGCGGCGACCAGATCGTCGGGGCTCATGGCATGGGTGACGCGGGCAGTTTCCTGTTCGATGATCGGGCCTTCGTCGAGGTCGGGGGTCACGTAGTGGGCGGTGGCGCCGATGATCTTGACGCCGCGCTCATGGGCCTGGTGATAGGGCTTGGCGCCCTTGAAGCTGGGCAGGAACGAATGGTGGATGTTGATGACCTGGCCGAAGAGGCGGGTCGAGAGGTTGTCTGACAGCACCTGCATGTAGCGGGCCAGGACCACTAGGTCGGCGCCGGATTGCTTGACCAGCGCCAGCACCTGTTCTTCCTGGGCGGCCTTGGTGTCACGGGTCACCGGCAGCAGGTGGAAGGGGATACCGGCATCCTCGGCAATTCTGCGGGTATCGGCATGGTTGGAAATGACCGCCGCCACCTCGGCGTCCAGCCAGCCGACGCGGATCTGGTAGAGCAGGTGCAGCAGGGTGTGGTCGAACTTGCTGACCATGATGACAATGCGCTTCCTGCGGGCTTCGTCGGACAGGGAGGTCTTCATCGAGAAGCGCTCGATGGGGGATTTGAGCGCCCGCTCGATGGCCTCGCGGCCGACACCTTCGGGGGCGGTGAAGGCCAGGCGCATGAAGAAGCGGTCGGTCTCGCGATCCCAGAACTGGTTGGACTCGGCGATATTGGCGCCCAGGGCCGCCAGCTCGGTGGTGATGGCGGCGACAATGCCCGGGCGATCCGCGCAGGACAGGGTGAGGACGAAATTGGCCGAGGACATCGCAAGACTCCGAAATCTGGTCAGCGGTATCAATGGCTTGGGCGGCTTCGTCAAGTGCGCAGCAAAAAGGGCCACCCCTGGGGGCGGCCCTTCCTGAGTTTCGGCCTGAGAGCGCAACGCGCTCAATCTCGAATGTTGCGTCAGGCGAGCCCGACGCTTCTGGCCTGGAAGGAGCTGCTAGCCGAGTGACTCCCGAACCAGCACCAAAAATCCAAGACCTTCTTCGAGCGCCGTAATCTCATAAGACATTGGATCACCTCCTTCACGTTGGTTGAACATGACATCAGCATGACATGTTTTTTGCCGAAGTCCAGACAGGGCCGTTCACGAATGCAGCCGCCATGACCAATCCGCGCGACGTCAAATATGCCAATGAGAGCATTGCCCGTTGGCAGGATGCGCTCAAGCAGCGCGCCATGCTGGCGACCCACAACATCACCTTTGCCTGCCTGCGCGGGTTCCTGCACGAACTGCGCGCGCGGCTCGCGCTGGCCGATATCGCGACGGTCGGCAATCATCTGCCGGCCGTGCAGCGCGGGGTGTTTTATCAGGACTGGACACCGACCGACCCGCTGCCGACGCCCGACCTCGCGGCTTTCGAGGCGGCACTCGCAGAGCGGCTGTTGCCGCATGTCCACATGCCCGAGGGGCTGGCGGCAGACATGCTGTGGCTGATCAAGACCGAAAGCGAGCCGTCCGACGCGGCGGCCATTCGCGCCGTGCTCCCTGCGCCGCTGGCGGAGGCCTGGGATCGGGTCTAGGCCCGTGCCTTCTTCGGCCTGCTCCGCAACTGCAGGATGGTCGCGGCCAGTACACCCAGGGCGACGATACCGATGATGATGGTGGCCAGCGCGTTGACGTCGGGTGAGACGCCCAGCTTGACCTTACTGAAGATCACCATGGGCAGGGTGGACGAGCCGGGGCCCGAAACGAAGCTGGCGATGACCAGGTCATCGAGCGACAGGGTGAAGCCGAGCAGCCAGCCCGAGACCAGGGCCGGGGCGATGATGGGCAGGGTGATGTCGAAGAAGGTGCGCAGGGGCGAGGCGCCCAGATCCATGGCGGCTTCCTCGAGGCTGCGGTCGAAATCGCTGAGGCGCGACTGCACGACGACGCAGACATAGGCGGTGCAGAAAGTGGCATGGGCAATGACGATGGTCAGCATGCCACGACCGCGTGGCCAGCCGAGGGTCGATTCCATGGCCACGAACAGCAGCAGCAGCGCCAGGCCGGTGATCACGTCGGGCATGACCAGCGGTGCCGAGACCATGCCGGAGAACAGGGTCCGGCCCTTGAAGCGGCGGAAGCGCACCAGGGCGACCGCCGCCAGCGTGCCCAGCACCAGGGCAATGGAGGCGCTGAGCGCGGCGATCTGCAGGCTCAGCCAGGCGGCGCCGAGCAATTGCGGGTCGCTGAACAGCTCGCCATACCACTTGGTCGAGAAGCCCGACCAGACCGTCACCAGCTTGCTCTCGTTGAACGAGAAGATCACCAGCGAGATGATGGGCGCGTAGAGGAACGAGAAGCCCAGGGCGGCGGCGATGGGCAGGAACCAGCCACGACGCATGCTACTTCTCCACCACGGCGCTCTGGGCGCGTTGCAACAGCATGATGGGCACGACCACGACCACCAGCATGGCCATGGCCACGGCGGCGGCGCGCGGCCAGTTGGTATTGGTGAAGAACTCGTCCCACAGCACGCGGCCGATCATCAGCGTACCGGGGCCGCCCAGCAGCGAGGGGATGACGAATTCGCCGATGGCGGGGATGAAGACCAGCATGGAGCCGGCAATGATGCCCGGCATGGAGAGCGGCAGCGTCACCGAGAGGAAGGTGCGCGCCGGACGAGCGCCAAGGTCGGCGGAGGCCTCGAACAGCGAGACGTCGAGCTTCACCAGAGTCGTGTAGAGCGGCAGGATCATGAAGGGCAGATAGGTATAGACGATGCCGACATAGACGGCGAAATCGGTCTGCATCATCACCAGCGGTTCGATGCCGAACAGGGCCAGGAACTGGTTGATCACGCCATTGCCGCGCATGAAGCCGGTCAGCGCATAAACGCGCAGCAGGAACGAGGTGAAGAAGGGCAGGATCACCAGCATCAAGAGGATATTGCGCCAGCGGTCGGACGACCGGGCGATGGCATAGGCCATGGGATAGCCGATGATCAGGGTAATGATGGTGGCAATGGCCGCGATGCGGATCGAACTCAGATAGGCCGCGACATAGAGGTTGTCGGTAAACAGCCGGATATAGTTGGACAGATGCAGCGTCAGCTGCACCGTGCCTTCTTCGGTCGAGAGCAGAGCCGAATAGGGCGGGCGGCCGAACTGCTTGGTGGCCAGCGAAATGCCGAACACCACCAGCAGCGGCACGAGGAAAAATACCAGCAGCCACAGCACCGGCGCGACCAGCACCAGCATGCGGCCGGTGATGCCGACCCTGGCCAGGCGCCGTTCCACCGCGTTCCAGGGACGCAGGCGGCGCGGTGGCGGAATCGTGGGTTCGTGGGCGGTGGTCATGGCGTTTGCCCCGGAGAAGATTCGGGATCGAAAGTCTGCGCCCCCTCCCCCTTGTGGGGGTGATTCAGTTGGTCACCGACGGACCCCCACCGTCGGTCCCTCCCCTCAAGGGGGAGAGATGCACAAGAGCCGATGCACATGTGCGAATGGTACATCATACCGTCAGCACCGATCCGGCATTGTCGGCCCAGGAGACATAGACCACCTCGTCCCAGGTGATGGCGTCGGGGTTGCCGCGGATGGAATTGGTTTGGCTGACGCGGACGCGTTTGCCGCTGTCGAGCGCCACCTGGTAGAGGCTCATGTCGCCCAGATAGGCGATGTCTTCCACCATGCCCTTGGTGACATTGGCGCCGAACTGGCCTTCCGGCTTGTCGCGGCTCACATGCATCTTTTCCGGGCGGATGGCCCACCACAGGATCTGGTCGGGGGCGCAGTCGACGCCGTGGCCGACATAGATATCGCAGCCCAGTTCCGCCGAGCGGATGCGGACGTGGTCGGGCTCGTCCTCGGTCACCACGCCTTCGACCATGTTGGCCGAGCCGATGAAATTGGCGACGAATTTTGAATTGGGGAATTCATAGATGTCGGTGGGCTCGCCGATCATGGCGATCTCGCCCTGGTTCATCACCCCGATGCGGGTGGCCAGCGTCATGGCTTCCTCCTGGTCGTGGGTGACCACGATGAAGGTGACGCCCAGGCTTTCCTGGATCTTGACCAGCTCGAACTGGGTCTCCTCGCGCAGCTTCTTGTCGAGCGCGCCGAGCGGCTCGTCGAGCAGCAGCAGCTTGGGGCGCTTGGCAAGGGCGCGGGCCAGGGCGACGCGCTGGCGTTGGCCGCCCGAGAGCTGGTGCGGCTTGCGCTTGCCATAGTCCTGGAGCTTCACCAGCGCCAGCAGCTCGGCGACGCGGGCGGCAATCTCTGCCTTGGGCATGTGGTCGCGCTTGAGGCCATAGGCGATGTTCTGCTCCACATTCATATGCGGGAACAGGGCATAGGACTGGAACATCATGTTGACGGGGCGGTTATAGGGCTCCACGTGCGTCATGTCCTGGCCATCGATCTCGATGGTGCCCGAGGTCGGCTGCTCGAAGCCGGCCAGCATGCGCAGCAGTGTCGATTTGCCGGACCCCGAACCACCCAGGAGGCAGAAAAGTTCGCTCTTGTAGATGTCGAGCGAGACGTCGTTGACCGCCGTGACATCACCGAATTTCTTGGTGACGTTCCTGATCCGCACGAATGGCTTCGCCTTGGGATCGCGCCAGGGGCGAGTGTCGACGGCGAGCTGCGGTTTCTTGGCCATTGCGGACTCTGAAAGGCTGAAGGGGCGGCTGATGCCGCCCCTTGGAAAACTTACTGGCCGGTTTTGATGCGGGTCCAGGTGCGGGTCAAGACTTCTTCGAAGGCCGGGTCATGCGCGCCCATGACGAAGGCCTTGGCGATGGTTTCGGCGGGCGCGTAGATGCCGGGGTTGGACTTGACTTCCTCGTCGACGAATTCAAGCGCCGGCAGGTTGGGGTTGGCGTAGAACACGTAATTGGTGATCGCGGCCACGACCTCGGGCTCGAGGATATAGTTGATGAACTTGTGGGCGTTGTCGGGATGCGGCGCATCCACCGGAATGGCGAGGAAGTCGAACAGGGTCGCCGCGCCTTCCTTGGGAATCACATACTGGATCTCGACGCCCTGGCCGGCAGCGGCGGCAGCATCGGCAGCGATGAAGATGTCGCCCGAATAGCCCAGGGCGACACAGGTTTCGCCATTGCCCAGGTCATCGATATACTGGGACGAGTGGAAGTAGCGGATGAACGGCTTGACAGAGTTGAGCAGTGCCTCGGCCTTGGCCAGGTCTTCCTCGCTCTCCGAATTGGCGTCGAGGCCCAGATAGTTGAGGGCGATGCCGACCACTTCGGAGGGGCTGTCGAGCAGGCTGATGCCGCAGGAGGCGAGCTTTTCGGCGAATTCGGGCTTGAAGATCAGGTCCCAGCTATCGGTCGGCGCCTCGGCGCCGAGGATTTCGGTGACCTTGGCGACATTGTAGCCATAGCCGATGGTGTTGATCATATAGGGCACGGCATGGGCATTGTCGGGGTCCTGGCCGGCAGCGGTCGCCATCACGGCCGGGTCGAGATTGCCCAGATTGGTCAGCTTGGACTTGTCGAGCGGCAGGATCAGGCCGGCCTGGATTTGGCGCTCGAGGAAGTTGCCTGATGGCACCACGATGTCGTAGCCGGAATTGCCGGCCAGGAGCTTGGCATCGACGATCTCGTTGTTGTCATAGACGTCGTAATTGACCTTGATGCCGGTCTCCGCCTCGAAATTGGCGATGGTGTCCTCGGCAATGTAGTCGGACCAGTTGTAGACATTGAGCACGGCCTCTTCCTGGGCCAGCGCCGGGCTGGCGACCATCAGTGCGCCGAGGGCAAGTACGAGCGACTTGTTCATCTGGGTTGAGCTCCTTCGGAAAGTTTAGTCTTGGTGTTGCAGCGCCGAGGGCGCGGCAGGTGCCGGCCGCGCGATGCGCGGAAATCAGCTGCGGGCGCTCATCTCTGAGTGCCCGGATCGTCAGATCCGGTCCGACATGCTGGTACGGGAAAACAGCGCTCGGAAGCGCAGGGCAAATCGGCAGGTCCCGGCCCGGTGCCGGGCGCGTATCGATCGCCGCGCAGGGCGGGATCAACAATGATGGTCTGCAGCGAAGTGCCCTTTCCACGCTGAAGTTTTATGAGGGCAACCTAGAGCCAAAATGCAGGGGCGACAAGCGTCGGGGACGGAAGTTTTCGCGGGTATTGACGCCATCCGCCAACAAGGCGCAAAACCCGCGGCAACGGGGCCGCACCGGCCTCAAACCGACATCATACGAGCGAGTGATCACATGACCGCCAAGGCCTATCTTTCCATCAGCCCCGAGGTGAAAAAGGCGCTCGCCGAGGGCAGGCCGGTGGTGGCGCTGGAATCGACCATCATCACCCATGGCATGCCCTATCCGCAGAACCTCGAAATGGCCACCAATGTCGAGGCCGTGATCCGCCAGCATGGCGCGGTGCCGGCAACGATCGCCATCATGGATGGCCGCTTCTGCGTCGGCGTTTCGGGCGAGGACCTGGAGCGCCTGGCGCTCGAGGGCGGCAAGGCGGCCAAGGCGTCGCGCCGCGATGTCAGCGCCTTGCTGGTCAAGGGCGTCATTGCCGGCACCACCGTCGCCACGACCATGCAGATCGCGGCCCTGGCCGGCATCCATGTCTTTGCCACAGGCGGCATTGGCGGGGTGCATCGCGGCGCCGAGGAGACCTTCGACATTTCCGCCGACCTCGAAGAGCTGGGTCGCACGCCGGTTGCCGTCGTCTGCGCCGGGGCCAAGTCGATCCTCGACATCGCCAAGACGCTCGAAGTGCTCGAGACCAATGGCGTGCCTGTTATCGGCTATGGCACCGACGAGTTCCCCGCCTTCTGGGCGCGGCAGAGCGGCCACAAGGTCGATCACCGCTTCGACGACGTCGCCGACATTGCCCGCGTGGTGACGATGCAGACCGATCTGGGACTGGGCGGCGTCCTGGTCGCCAATCCCATCCCCGAGGCCGACGCGCTCGACCCCGCTGCCATTGAGGCGCGCATCGCCGAAGCCATCCGTGGCGCCGAGCAGGAAGGCGTGTCGCGCAAGGATCTCACCCCGTTCCTGCTCAAGCGCATTTTCGAGCTCACCGACGGCAAGTCGCTGGTGTCCAACATCGCGCTGGTCGAAAATAACGCCAAGGTGGCGGCCCAGATTGCCGCGGCCATGGCGGCGCGAGCCACCCCCAGGCCGGCTGTCCGCCGCGCATGAGGAGCAGGGTTCTCGTCGTCGGCGACGTGATGACCGATGTCATCGTGGTTCCTGAGGGTCCCATCGTCAAAGGCAGCGACCGAAGGGCCACGGTGCGCAGCCGCCCCGGCGGCTCGGGCGCCAACCAGGCGGTGTGGCTGGGGGCCATGGGCGCCAATGTGGTGTTCGCGGCGCGGGTCGGGGCTGCCGACAAGGCGATGTATGAGAACTATTTCCGCGGGCTGGGCGTCGTGCCGGTGCTGGCGGGCGACAAGGAGCAACCCTCGGGGGTGCTCGTCACCATTGTCGATCCAGATGGGGAACGCAGTTTCCTGACCGATCGCGGCGCCAATCTCAATCTGTCGCCCGATGACCTGCCCGCGAGCCTGCTCGATGAGATCGGCATGGTTGTCGTCTCGGGCTACAGCTTTTTCGCCCCCGGGCCGCGAGCGGCGGTGCAGGGCCTGCTGGCGGAAGCCAGGGCGCGCGGCATCGCCGTGGCGGTGGATCCGGCATCGGTGGGATTCCTGGTCGAGGTCGGACCGGCGCAGTTTCTGGGCTGGACCGAGGGTGCCGACTGGATATTCGCCAATGAGAGCGAAGCCGAGGCCCTGACCGGCGTGGCTGGCTACGAGGCACAGATGCGGGCGCTGGGCGGGCGGTTTGCCAATGTCGTGATCAAGCGGGGACGCCTGGGCGCTGCCCTGGGCGGGAGCGATGGCGTCCGGGTCCTGCAGCCGGCGCCTGTCGTGACCGTCGTGGATTCCACCGGGGCGGGAGATGCGTTCGCGGCTGGGTTCATCGCGGCGCTGCTGGCAGGCGAGGACGAGACGGCCGCGCTGGCCACGGGCATTGCGGCGGGGGCCAAGGCGGTGCAGTCGATCGGTGGGCAGCCGGCATAGGCCTCTATCCGCCCGCCGCAATTGCGACCTATCCGCCAGCCAGCTTGCCCGCCACCGCCACGGCGTGGCATCACCATATCAGCGGAGACATCACATGAAGCGCTTGCTCGCCATTCTCGCCACCAGCCTCGTGCTGACCATTCCCGTCCTGGCCGATGGCAAGATCTATGTGCAGCTGCCGGACCTGTCGGACATCAGCGGCGCCGAGGCCGAGAAATTCCTCGGCGAGGTGGTGCTGGCCAATGTCATCTCCTCCAATTGTCCCGACTTCGCGGTCACCGACGAGGAATGGTCACTGCTGACCGATTCCGCCGACATGCTGGCGCGCGAGCAGCTGGGCCTCAGCGTCGATGACTATGACAGCCAGTATTACGGGCCGGCCTTTGCGGCTCTCGACAAGGCTGATGCCTGTGCGACACATGGGCCGGATGTGCAGCCTGTTATCGACCGGCTGATCGAGCTGGGCGGCTCGCGCGAGGCGCTGCCCGATCAGGATGCGGCTTACCAGGCCGAGCAGGCGCGGCAGGCATCGTGGGATGCCGGCGCCCAAACCCCACGAAAGACCAAAACCAAATGAGTATCGTCGCCGTCGTCCTTGTCGCCCTCGTGGCGCTGCTGCACCTTTACATACTGGTCCTCGAAATGTTCCTGTGGACCGATCCGCGCGGCCAGAAGGCCTTCGGGACGACGCCGGAATTCGCCCAGCAGACCAAGGTGCTGGCGGCCAATCAGGGTCTCTATAACGGGTTCCTGGCGGCGGGCCTCATCTGGTCGGTGCTGCATCCGCAGCCGGAATTCGGCTGGCAGATCGCCATGTTCTTCCTTGCCTGCGTCGCCGTGGCCGGCATCTATGGCGCGGCGACCGCCAGCCGGAAGATCGTGTTCATCCAGACCGTGCCGGCAGTGATCGCGATGCTGGCGGTGATGTATCTGTAGGGCGGGTTCCCGCGCCAGCAACCATCGTCATCACCCGGCTCGTCCGGGTGATCCATTCATCCAAGCGTGTTGACGGATCGATTGCCCGGACAAGCCGGGCAATGACGACAATGGGGAATCGGAGCCAGCTGTAGGCGACTAACCCGCTAGGCTCGCCAGCACCCGCACCCAGCTGCGGATGCCGCGGTGATAGCTGTCGAGGTCGTATTTCTCATTGGGCGAGTGGATCTGGTCATCGACATGGGCGAAGCCGATCAGCAGCGTATCGAGGTCGAGAATGCGCTTGAAGTCGCCGGCCACTGGAATAGAGCCGCCCGAGCCGGTGATGACAGCCTGCTTGCCCCATTCGCCGGACAGGCCATCCAGCGCCCGGCGCAGATGCACGCCGTCTGATGGCACGGTGATGGCGGGCGAGCCGCCATGGGCGTGGAATTTCACTGAGCAATCGGCCGGGACCATGGCTTGGACATGCTTGCGGAAGGCGGCGCGAATCTTGTCGGGCTGCATGCCGGAGACCAGCCGGAAGGATATCTTGGCGCTGGCCTTGGCCGGGATGACGGTCTTGAAGCCATCGCCGGTATAGCCGCCGATCATGCCGTTGATTTCGCAGGTCGGCCGCGCCCACAGCATTTCGAGCACGCTGCGGTCCTGCTCCCCGGCCGGGACCGAGAGGCCCGCCTCGCCGAGGAACTTGGCCTGGTCGAAGCCGAGGCCGGCCCATTGCGCCTTGAGTTCGGGACTGATTTCGGCCACGTCGTCGTAAAAGCCCGGGAGGGTCACGCTGCCATCGGGCGCGCGCAGGCTGGCGATGATTTCGGCCAGCAGCTGGTTGGGGTTGCGCGCCGCATTGCCGAACATGCCCGAATGGAGGTCCTTGTCGGCGCAGGTGATCTCGATTTCCTCGGCGACGAGGCCGCGCAGCATGGTGGTGATGGACGGGGTCTGGCGGTCCCACATGTCGGTGTCGCAGACCAGCGCGATGTCGGCGGCAGCCAGTTCGGCGCGATTGGCCTCCATGAAGGGTGGCAGGTTCTTGCCGCCCGATTCCTCCTCGCCCTCCAGCATCAGCGATACCCGCACCGGCAGGGCGCCCGTCACCGTCTTCCAGGCGCGGCAGGCTTCGATGAAGGTCAGCATCTGGCCCTTGTCGTCCGATGCGCCGCGGGCCACGATGATCTGGCGGCCACTGGCATCGGTCTTGAGCACGGGCTCGAACGGGTCGGTATGCCAGAGTTCGATAGGATCGACCGGCTGCACATCATAGTGGGCATAGAACAGCACATGCGGGCCGGCCTGCTCGGGGCCATGCGCCACGACGACCGGATGGCCCGGTGTCGGCCGCGCCGCGGCGTCAAAGCCGAGGCCCGTGAGTTCGGCGGCAATCCAGTCGGCGGCGCGCCGGCACTCGGCGGCATAGGCCGGGTCGGTCGAAATGGACTTGATGCGCAGCAGCGCGTAGAGCCGCTCGAGGCTCTGGTCGAGCCCGGCATCGACATGGGCGAGTACGGCATCAAGGTGGCTGGTGGTGGTCATGCAGGTGATTCCCTTTTTGCCGCTACACTCGCCGCCGCTGGGTGCCCTGTCCAGCACCGGTTGCGGTGGGGGCCAGCGTCGGATAGTTCATATAGTAACACTAATGCGGCCAGGGCTGGCTGCGCCGAAGGGCAGGGGGTGCCGTCATGGCCACGCGTGAGACGCCGGAAAGGACGACAGGCGATCTCATCGCCTCCATCGCCGGTCGCGTACCGATGCGGAACCTGCACTCGCAGGTGCTCTGGCAACTGGGCGTCGCCATGGTGCGGGGCGACTATCCGGAGGGCTCCATCCTCCCCTCCGATACCGAATTGCTGGCGCGCTTTTCCGTGTCGCGCACCGTGCTACGCGAGGCGCTCAAGACGCTGGCGGCCAAGGGCATGATCGAGGCGCGGGCCCGTATCGGCACCCGCGTGCTGCCGCGGCAGCGCTGGAACCTGTTCGATTCGGACGTGCTGGCCTGGCATTTCGAAACCGGGCCCGACGTCGAGCTGCTGCGCAGCCTTGCCGAAATCCGTATCGGCGTTGAAGTGGAATCGGCGGCGCTGGCCGCTGCCCGCCGCACGGACGAACAGGCCGAGGCGCTGCTGGCCTGCGCCGGCCGCATGGGGGAAGCCAGGACCGCCGAGGAGTTCGCGCGCACCGACCTGCAATTCCACCGCACCGTGGCGGAAGCGTCGGGCAATCCGTTCATGGCCTCGATCAGCGCCCTGGTCGAACTGGCGCTGACGGCCGCCTTCACCATCAGTTCGCCCGTCGAGGACGAGGCCGCCATGCGGGCCACGGTGCGGGCGCATGGCCGCATTGCCGAGGCGATCAAGGCCGGCAATGCCGACGAGGCGCGCCTGGCCATGAAGGCCGTGATCACCGAGGGCTTCGGCCGCGCCGCCGGTCGCATGGCGGTGACCGAGCCAACCCAGAAGGGCTGATCAGGCGTACAAGCCCGACAGCCCCGGTTATTAGCGGGCCATGAAAACCGGGATTTCCGCGCTGGACAGCACGTGGCGGGTCGCGCCTCCCAATATCCATTCGCGGAACCGCGAATGGCCATAGCCACCCATGACCAGCAGGTCGGCTCCGATCCGGCGTGCTTCTCCGAGCAGGGCATCCCCCGGGCCCTCCATGCTCGCCTCGATCGTGCCGATCACGGCCGCGATGCCATGGCGGCTCAGATGGCGGGCGATATCGCCGCCGAACTCAACCTCGCTTTCCTCCCCGATCGAGACGACGACGACCTGGGTCGCTGCCTTGAGGAGAGGCATGGCCTCGGCGATGGCCCGGGCCGCTTCGCGGCTGCCATTCCAGGCGACCAGGATGGTCCCGAAATTCTTGGGCGCCACGCCCTTTGGCGGGACGAACAGGCAGGCCCGACCCGAACCGAACAATACCGATACTTCCATGTGGACTTCGTCTGCCGGGTCCCCGTAAGGACGGGTGGCGACGAACAGGTCGGCCGTGCGGGCCTCGGCCGCAAGAGCCTGTCCGGCGGTGCCCGACAAGACGTCGAGCTGGCGTACATCATTGGGTAAACGCAGGCGCTCGAAACGCTGGGCAAGCCGCTGCAGGGTCTCCGCGGCCCGAGCATTGGATTGTTCGTACCACACGTCCATTCCGACCATCCCGGCAGAATAGGCGCCGACGACCTCGGGAAGCACATGGACATAGAGGCCCGTCACATGTGCTTCGAAGCGCTCGCCGACAGTCTCGGCATAGGCAAGGCGAACTTCGTCCTCAACCGATCCGGTGAGATGAACCACGATATCCTTGAACAATTCAGGCTCCCTTCAGACGCTGTTGCTGCTGGACGGAGGGTACCGGCGCTCGCCGGAGGACCAGCTCATGCCGGTAGCATAGCTGTTCCGGGGCCGCGGGTTTTGTCCTGGATCAAATCAGGATCGCTTCGCTGATCGCGCCGAAGCCAGGGCCTGCAGCACCGCTTCATCGGGAACCTGCCCGAAGTCGTCATAGTAGAGGCCGATGGCCCCGAATGCCTCATGCGTCTCCAGGCAGATGACGTCGTCGGCCTCGCCCCGCAGGGTGCGCAGCACATCGGGAGCGGCGACGGGCACCGCCACCACGATCCGGCGTGGATGCTTGATACGCAGGGCGCGGATGGCGACGCGGATCGTGGCGCCGGTGGCAATGCCATCATCGACGACGATGAGTGTGCGATCGGCCAGAACCGGGAATGGTCGTTGCCCGAGGTAGCGCTGCCGCCGCCGATCGATTTCCGCTAGCTCCCGGTCGCGTATCGCTGCGAATTCGGACTCGGAGACCCGGGCCATGGCAATGACGTCCTCGTTGCGGAGGGTGACGGGCTCGCTGCCATCCACAACGGCGCCCATTGCCAGTTCGGGCCGCCGGGGCACGCCGATCTTGCGCACGATCAGCAGTTCAAGCGGCGCATCGAGCGCGCGGGCGACCTCGGCGCCAATCGGCACGCCGCCCCGGGGCAGGGCGATGACCACGGGGCGATCGTCCCGGAACATCTGCAGCGCCCGAGCCAGTCGCTCTCCGGCGTCCTTGCGATCGTGGAACGGCATGACGACCCCCCTGCACCGCATTGTCCAGACCTGGCTGGTGCAAGCACTAAAGCCTGCCGAGCGGCGCAGGTTGTTGATGTGCATCAAGAGGCCGGTGACGACCGGCGCGCGCATTCACGGTCGCACACTGCGTGAGAGAGAAGCGCGAAGCCGATTTCACAGAGTCGGAAATGGTGGAGCTGAGCGGGATCGAACCGCTGACCTCGTCATTGCGAACGACGCGCTCTCCCAACTGAGCTACAGCCCCGTTCCGACGGTGGTGATATGGACAATATCACGCCCGAGGGCAAGGGGGATCGTTGATCCCCCGCGCGGCTCCCAGCCAGACCGGGCGGGAGGCGGCGAGGCGGTTTCCCTGGCCGGATCGGGTAGAGCGGGCGCGCGCCTAGACCGTCGCCCATCCCCCCGTTTTCTCGCTTTCGAATATGGCATCGATCACCTTCATGCTGGCGATCGCATCCTCGATGCCCCAGGGCAGCGGCTTTTCGCCGAGCACAGCCAGGGCGAAGGCCTCGGCCTGTTCGGTATATTGATCGACCGAAGGCAGGATTTCGCGGCGGGCCAGCGAGCCGTCAAAGGGGGCGCCGGTATCGATGGTGATGGCCGTGCGCTCATCGGCCGGGGCGTTGAAGGGGATGATGATTTCGAGCTTGGCCTTGCTGCCCAGCACCTGGACGCGCTGGTGCCCTGTCGTCTGGGTGGAGCAGATGAAACTGAGCTGCCGGCCGGCGCCGAAATCGGCAAGGACGCTGGCGAGGCGATCGGTGCCGAAATTGGCATCGCGCTCGACCAGCGAGACCACGCGCTTGGGCTCGTCTTCGAACAGGTAGCGGGCCGCCGTGATCGGATAGCAGCCGATATCCATGATGCCGCCACCGCCGATATCGGCCTGGTTGCGCACATTGGCCGGGTCGGCGTTGAAATAGGTGAAGACCGCATTGATGGCGCGGACCTCGCCCAGTTCGCCCGAGCGAATGATCTCTCGCGCCCGCTGCCACTGGGGATGGAAGCGGACCATGAAGGCTTCGAGCACGATCCGGTCGGGCGGGCACTGACGCAGGGCCTCGGCGTCGGCGGCGCTGAGCGCGATCGGCTTTTCGCAGAGCACATGCTTGCCGGCCTTGGCGGCGGCCAGGGTCATGGGCACATGGAGGTGATTGGGCAGGGGATTGTAGATGGCGTCGATATCGGGATCGGCGAAGAGTTCTTCATAGGAGCCATAGGCCTTGGGGATGCCGAGCTGGGCCGCGGCCACCTGCGCCTTGCCCAATTGGCGCGAGGCGATGGCGACGACCTCGGAATGGGGGGACTTCATGATCCCGGGCGTGACCTTCTGCATGCCTATATTGGCAGTGGACAGAATCCCCCAGCGGACTTTCTTGGTGCTCATTACCGTCTCCCGTGTTGGCAGCAGACTTAGCGGGGCATGGCGGGTTTGGCTAGTATGGAAGAAGTGCGGAAGCGCCGCCTGGAGGCGTGCCGCTGTGCGATGACCTCCCGGCGGGAAGGCATCGATCTCGGTGGGATGGTTGACTGGGTGCGGCGTCGGTCTATCTAGAGGCAACTCCGACTCTGACGAAAGTGGCCGCGATGCGCAGTGCAATTTATGAGACTTTTGGCCCGCCGCAGCAGGTGCTCCATAGCGCCGAGCGCGACAAGCCGGTCGCCGGACCGGGCCAGGCACTGGTGCGCATGGTGCTGTCGCCGATCCACAACCACGACCTGGCGACCATTGCCGGCAATTATGGCTTCAAGCCATCGCTGCCGGCCGTGCCGGGCACGGAGGCGGTCGGGGTGGTCGAGGCGTTGGGCGCCGGTGTCACCCATCTTGCGGTGGGCCAGCGCGTGGCGGGTGGGGCCGCCGAGACCTGGGCCGAGTATTACCTGGCCGATGCGCAGCGGCTGGTGCCGGTGCCTGACAGCGTCAGCGACGAGACGGCATGCCAGCTGGTGTCGATGCCGCTGAGCGCCAAGATGCTGCTGGTCGACCTGCAGCTCCAGCCGGGCGACTGGATCGTGCAGAATGCCGGCAATGGCGCGGTGGGCAAGCTGGTGGCGCAGTTCGGCCCGCAGCAGGGGATCAACGTGGTGAGCCTGGTGCGACGCGACGCCGCCGTGGCCGAACTGGCGGCGCTGGGCATCGGCAATGTCGTTTCCACCGAAAGCGCGGGCTGGCAGGATCGGGTGCGGGCGATTACCGGGGGCGCACCCATCGTGCGGGCCGTGGATTCGCTGGGTGGCACAGGCGCCGACCAGGTGGTCGAGGTGGCGGCGCAGGGCGCCGAACTGGTGAGCTTTGGCGCGATGACCGGGGCGCCGATCACGCTGACGCCGGCGCAATTGCTGTTCAAGGGGCTGACGGTGCGCGGCTTCTGGGGTGCCAAGCCCAGGCTGGCGGGCGAGGTGATCGGCCGGCTGCTGGGGGAACTGGTGGCCAGCGCCGCCAAGGGTGAGCTGATGCTGCCGATCGAGGCCGAATTCCAGATAGCCGACGTGGCCAGGGCGGTGGCCGCCAGCGGCGAGCCGGGGCGCAAGGGCAAGGTAGCAATCCGTGGGATGGCGCGCCGCTAGGCAACGGCGCGCGTCAGATCCAGCCGAACATCTTTCCTGCACTGGCCGTGCGGGCACGGCCCCGATGAGTGAGCGATGGTGGGGTGGCACCCAGGCCTGCGCAGGCGTGGGATGCGTTCGGGTGGCTTTCGCCGGGCTGCGGAGGCAGGTAGCGTGTGGTCATGCTTGCACTGATCGCCCGTTTCATCGCCCGGCACGAACCTCGCAGCGACTGGCGGGTGCATGCCAAGTCGGCGGCGGCGACGGCGGCCAGCGTCACGCTGATCGGCTGGCTGTCGGCGATGACGGGCCTGCCACTGCTATTGGCCCCGCTGGGACCGACGGCGTTGGTGATCTTCGGCCAGCCGCAATCGACCAATGCCCAGCCCATCAACATCTTTGCGGGCTACTTCATCGGCACGACATTGGCGGTGCTTGCCATGTCCGTGGTGCCTGAGCCGTGGTGGCTGGCGACGCTCTGCGTGGGCCTGGCCATGCTGATCATGCTGGTGCTGCGGGTGACGCATCCACCCGCAGCAGCGGTGCCGCTGCTGGCCTATACAGGCCCGGTGGAGCCACTGGTGCTGTTTGGCGTGCTGTTCGTGGCCTGCGCCTTGCTTGTCGCGCTGGGGGTCGTGGTGCATCGGCTACCGCCCCGGGGGCGCTATCCGCTGCCGCTGATCCAGGAAATCGATCAGGAATAGCCCAGCATGCGATCCTGGGCCTGGCGCAGGGCGAAGAGCCGCGTCGTGGTGTCGGGCGTGCAATTGGCCAGGGTGAGCAATTCGCCCTTGGCGATCGCCGTGGTGGTGCGGCCGCCCTCGAGCAGGCCGACCGGCACAGCTCCGGCTGCGCGGCTATCGGTCACGGTCATGGTGTAGCTGCGATAGCAGGTTTCCCCGATGGCATCGAGGCTCTCTCCAGCCTTGAGATCGCGCTTGGCGACGGCGCAGACTTCGGCGACCGGATGGGGCAGCGGCACCATGTCGGGCTTGCCGTAGAGCATGACGCGGGCGCAGGTCAGCGGGACTTCGAGGCTGGTCAGGTGGTAGGGCCGGAAGAAGCTGTAATAGGGGCCATGGCCGATATGGAGATCGTCCATGCGCTCGATGATGCGCGGATGCTCCGCCTTGACGATGACGAAGACGCCAGGCGCGACGCCCTTGCCGACGGTGAAATCGACGACGCCCATTTTGTTCAGGATGCCGCCATCCGCCTTGGGGATCAGCACCCTGGCCATGTCGTCGCGATCGGCCTTGGGGCCGTGCATGCCCGGCACGTCGGGGACGAGCCCGGTGGCATTGGCGATCGCGCACATTTCCACCATGGTCTTACTGCCATCGACAAACTCGACCAGCATGCGCGGGTTCATGTTCCGGCGGGTGGCTTCCTCGCGATAGTCGTCGGGCACGGCATCATGCTTGAGCGGATTGTTCTTGCCCTTGCCGGCGGCAACGATGGGCAGGCCGAGGGCGGAGACGAATTCGATCAGCTCCATGCAGGAGCTGGGTTCGTCGCCGGCGCCGACGGAATAGACGACGCCGAGCCGGTCGGCCTGGGCCTTGAGATAGGGGCCGATGGTGACGTCGGCCTCGACGTTCATCATCACCACATGCTTGCCATGCTCCATGGCGGTGAGATCGTAGTCGGCGGCGACACCGGGCTTGCCGGTGGCATCGATGACCACGTCGATATTGGGGGTGGTGACCAGGGTTTCGGCCGAGGTGATGGCAATCTTGCCGGCCTCGATGGCTGCCAGGGCCTGGGCCGGGCTGTCGGCGACCTTTCCCCTAGAATCCTCGCCATAGGCGATGGTCATGGCGTCGAGCGCGGTATGCGGCCGGCGGGTGGCGATGGCCGCCATTTCGATGCCGGACATCAGCGACATCTGGGTCACCAGGTCCGTGCCCATTTCGCCCGAGCCAATGACGCCCACGCGGATGGGCTTGCCTGATGCGGCGCGGGCGGCAAGGTCGCGGGCAAGGCCGGTCAGGGCTATTGAGGTGGTCATGGCAGGTCCAACGCGAAGAAGCGTGCTTGGGTTACCCCCCTCCCCATTGGCAAGCAAGAGAAAGTGCAGTGGGCGCGCGACACTGCGATTTCAGACGTCGCCCTCAGGATCGGTGCGCTGAATCGCGCCAGTGGTGTGATTTCGCCCCCGAAGGGAGCCGCGTTTAGGCTTCTTAAACCGTTCCCATGGAAAGTGGGGCTTGGAGAGAACTCCCGGGGGCATGCATTCGCAATGGTCAGCCAGGCCAAGAAATCCGTCGCTTTGCCAGCGGTCATCGATCTTGACTCGCTGGACGGCATTCGCGACGGCCTGATCGACGCCATCGAGGAGGGGCCGGTCACGGTCACGGCCGGTGCAGTCGAGCGCGTGTCGACCAATGCGCTGTTCATGCTCATCAGCGCGGCGGAAGCGGCGCGCAGAAACCATTTCGACTTCGCTATTGAGCAGCCAAGCGCGGCCCTTATGACCGCGATCGAGCGCCTGGGTCTCAGCACCCAGTTTTCAGGGATGATCAGAGGATGACGACTTTGCGGGTTCTGACGGTGGACGATTCGAGGACCATCCTCGCCATGCTGCATCACACCCTCTCCAATGCCGGGTTCGAGGTGCTGCAGGCCGAAGACGGCAAGCAGGGGCTCGATGTCCTCAAGACCGAGACGGTCGACGTGGTCATCACCGACATCAACATGCCGGTCATGGACGGCATCGAGTTCATCAAGAATGTGCGGGCGACGGGCAACCACCAGAGCCTGCCCATCCTGATCCTCACCACCGAGACCAGCCAGGACAAGCGCGACCAGGGCAAGGCGGCCGGCGGCACCGGCTGGATCGTCAAGCCCTTCGATCCCGAGAAACTGATCTCGGTCATCCACCGCGTCGTGCACTAACCAGAGACTTACCCAGAAGGGTTGGACGTGTCCGCATGAGCGATCTCGACGACTTCAAAGCCACCTATTTCGACGAATGTTCCGAGCTGCTGACCGAGCTCGAGGAGCAGTTCGCGGCGATCGAGGCGGGCGAGCGCGATGCGGACCGGCTCAATGCGGTGTTCCGCGCCATTCACTCGATCAAGGGCGGCGCCGGTGCCTTCGGCTTCTCGGCGCTGGTCGGCTTTGCCCATGCCTATGAGACGCTGCTCGACTATGTGCGGGATGGCCGCATCGAGATGAGCGACGACGTGGTGGCGCTGTGCATCCGCGCCAACGATATCGTGGCTGATCACGTCAAGGCCGCCCAGACCGGCGAGCCGCTGCCGGCCGATTACGGCATGGATGAAAAGGAACGTTTCGACGCCCTGGCGCGCGGCGATGCCGCGCCCGGCGACGACGAGGGCGGTGATCCGCTCGAGGAGTTCGACATCGAATTCACGCCGGTCATGGTGAACCTGGATGCGCCGCAGGCTGCGGCGGCCGGTGAAGCCCCGGTGGACGATGCCTTCGAGGCGTCCCCCATGCAGGTCGAGCCGGGCCATTGGGAAGTGCGCTTCACGCCGCACCGGGCGCTCTATGCCCGCGCCAACGACCCCCTGCTGCTGTTCCGCGAGCTGGCTGCGCTGGGCGAAATGCATGTCCGCGCGGTGCTGGAAGATATCCCGCCGCTGGCCGATTTCGAGCCGTTTGCCGTCTATTGCTCGTGGGAGATCACGCTGATCTCTCCCGCCCTCACCGAGGCGATGATCCGCGAGGTCTTCGAATTCGTCGAGGGCGACTGCGATATCGCGGTGGTCCAGCTGGGTGGCGCCGCAGTGGGGTTCGATATTCCGCCCGCCGCCGAGCCGGCTGCGGCCAAGCCGAGTGCCAAGGCCATGCTTGCCGCCAACCAGGAGCCCGATCCGGCCGACCTGCTGGCGCTGGCCGATGACGAAGTGGCAAGCCTGCTCGATTTCGACGTGGCGGCACCTGCTGCGCCACAGCCGGCCTTTGCGCCGGAGCCGGAAGCCGCGCCCGTCAGCGCCCAGGACAGTTTTGAGCAGGCACCCGGCCTGAGCTTTGCCGAACTGGCCGAGACCATCCAGCCAAGCCCCGTGGCACGGCCGGCCGCTCCGGCGGCCACGCCGCTGCGCGCTGCAACGCCGACCGCCCCGAGCGAAGGCGAAGAGAGCGGCGGCAATCGCAGCAATGGCGTGCAGTCGATCCGCGTCGATCTCGACAAGGTGGACCGCGTCGTCAACATGGTGGGCGAGCTGGTCATTACCCAGTCCATGCTCACCCAGCAGATGGATGAGACGCTGCGGGCGCGCTACACCGAACTGGTGCGCGGCCTCGAAGTGCTGGCGCAGACGACGCGCGGGCTGCAGGATTCGGTGATGGCGATCCGTGCCCAGCCGGTGAAGTCGGTCTTCTCCAGAATGCCGCGCCTGGTGCGCGAGCTGGCGACCAAGACCGGCAAGAAGATCAAGCTCGAGACGATCGGCGAGAATACCGAAATCGACAAGACGGTGATCGAGCAATTGTCCGATCCGCTGACGCACATGATCCGCAATTCGGCCGACCACGGCATCGAGACGCCGGACAAGCGCCTGGCGCGCGGCAAGAGCGAAACCGGCACGATCCGGCTTTCGGCCGAGCAGGCTGGTGGCAATATCCTGATCATCGTCGAGGACGATGGCGCCGGCATCAACCGCGAGCGCGTGCTGCAGGTGGCGCGCGACAAGGGCGTGGTGGCGCCGGACGTCAACCCGACCGAGGAACAGATCGACCAGCTGATCTTCGCCCCCGGTTTTTCCACGGCAGAAGCCCTCAGCGACATTTCCGGCCGCGGTGTCGGCATGGATGTGGTGCTGAGCAACATCAAGAAGATCGGCGGCTCGGTGCATGTGCGGAGCTGGACGGGCAAGGGTACGCGCATGACGCTGCGCCTGCCGCTGACGCTGGCGGTGCTCGACGTGATGCTGGTCAAGGTCGGCGAGTCGCCCTATGTGGTGCCGCTCTCCTCGATCGTGGAAACCATTCAGTGCTCGCGCGCCAGCTTCGAGCGGGTGCCGTCGGGCGGGCAGGTGCTGCAGGTGCGCGGCGAATATGTGCAGGTCATCGACCTGGCCAGGCGCTTCGAGATGGTCACCGAGACGGATCCGGAAAACCGGTTCGTGGTGCTGTGCGAGGCCGAAGGCTCGGCCAAGGTGGCGCTGATCGTGGACGACATCATCGGCCAGCAGCAGGTGGTGATCAAGTCGCTGGAAGAGAACTTCGAACGGGTGGACGGCATTGCCGGCGGCACGATCCTGGGCGACGGCAATGTCGCGCTGATCGTGGACGTGCAGGGCCTCAAGACCACCATCGTTCACAAGAATGCGGCCTGACAGCCGAATTGTAATGCGTAACCGTCCAGAACAGGCGGTAGAAAGGCAGTAAAATGGAAGCGCTCGGTTTGCGTGACGACATGGGCGACAAGTCGGCCATCGCCGCCCAGAATTCCCTGCAGTTGATCGCCTTCTCGATCGGCGAACAGACCTATGGCGTGGAGATCACCACGGTGCGCGAAATCCGCGCCTGGAACGGCGCGACGCCGCTGCCCAATACGCGTGAATTCGTGCGCGGCGTGATCAACCTGCGCGGCACGATCGTGCCGATCTTCGACCTCCGCGCCCGCTTCGGCGATGGCCAGACCTCGCCCACCAAGAACCATGTCGTGGTGGTGATGAGCGTGGGCGACAAGTGGGTCGGCATTCTGGTCGACGCGGTCAGCGACATTCTCACCGTGTCGCGCGACGACATCCACAATGTGCCGGAAGGCAATTCCATCGACACCGAACTGCTCAACGGCATCGTGACGCATGACAGCCGCATGGTCGGGCTGATCGACCTGCATGCCGTGGTCAGCGGCGCCAAGATGGATGGCTAGGCGGACCAGCCGGTCCTGACGACTGCGACATCGGAAAAGGCGCCCTCGGGCGCCTTTTTCGTTTCAGGCGAAGGGATGCCATTGAGTTGGCTCATCATGCCGGCTTCAACCTGGCCGTGGATGGCGCATTGATGGAGCGGTAGCGCGCTTCGATCAGGCCATAGGCGCCGAAGGCGACAAGGCCCAGGGCGATGAGCCCATAGAGCCAGCGGCCGAATGGCAGGCTGTGGACATAGTCCAGCGCTTCGGCGGTGCCGCCGGCATGTTCGGGTGAGACCGTCCAGGCGGCGTAGAACAGGAAGCCGCCGATGATCAGCAGGACTACCCCGCGGGCGATGAGGCCGAACTTGCACACTTTTTCCATCCAGGACCGGTGCGCATGCGGCAGCGAGAGCCGCTTGCGATAGCCATCGGTGGCGCCGTACCAGATCTGTATGGCACCCGCGGCCAGCACGCCGCAGGCCACCAGTCCGAGGAGAAACGCGCCGAAGGGTTGCTGGATCAGCCATGCGGAGGCTTTCTCCTCTCCGTTGCCGCCCCCCGCGCCGCCGCCATTGATGGCCAGGCGGGCGGCGGTGAGCATCAGGAAGAGGTTGACGCCGGCACTGACCAGTTGGCCGGCGCGGGCCAGGACGCCCTTGGCATCGTCCCCCACGCCATCGGCGTCAAGCAGGCCCTGGGCCAGCTTCCACAAGACATAGCCCAGCAGACCAAAGGCAATGAGGCCGACCAGCACCCGCCCGAAAGGCAGGTCGAGCAGGCCCGACAGCGCGCCCGACGTGTCCTCCGAACCGCCGCCCCAAAGGGCTGAGGTCAGGGCCAGTGCCCCCAGCAGGAGGTAGACAACGCCGCGCGCCGTGTAGCCGGCACGTGCCAAGGTTTCCAATCGATTATGCTGCATAAATACTGCCTCCAGGAGAGGCACTTGCAACGCCGGGAAACGTCGTACGTTCCCCGCCGCCCTAGTTTGCGGGACTGGCGCCCTCGCTGTCCTGCCCGGCGGGACGATCCACTGAACCGCGGCGCTGCAGCACGATGGCGACGCTGCTGCACAGCAGGGCCCAGGCTGAGCCCAGACACCAGCCGGCAAGAATATCGCTGGGGTAGTGAACCCCCATATAGAGGCGACTCAGTCCGACCAGCAGAGTGAGCAACAAGGCGCCGCCAAGGCTGAGGACCTGCAGGCGTCGGGTCGGCGCAAAGCGGGCCAGCAGCGCGCCAAGCGTCAGAAAGGTGACAGCGGACAGCATGGCGTGGCCGCTGGGAAAGCTCGCGGTGAACTGCTCGGACATGGTGGTGAGGTCGGGTCGCGGGCGATTGTATCCCATCTTGAGGATCGTACTGAGCAGGGTTCCGCCCAGCACCGACACCAGCACGAACAGGGCCGCCGACCGCATCCGGGCCAGGTACAGATAGGCGCAGACCGCCAGCACGATCAGGCCAAGCAGGGAAAAGCTGCCGAGCGCGGTGATATCGCGCACCATTTCGTGCATCCAGGGAGGGCCGATCACCAGATCGGGATTGGCGGGGTCGCGGAACATCAACAAGATGGAGCGGTCGAACGCCTCCATCTCGCCCTCGATCATTTCATCGGCGATCTGCAGGAAGGCCAGGATCAGCCCGCTGACGACAGCCAGCGCCATCAGCAGGGGGGCCTCCGCCACCACAAAGGAGGCGAGCTTGCGGGGGTGCAGGGACCGGGGCAGGCGGTTGAGCATGGCTTCTCCTTAGCGCGCTACGGAACGCCCCTGGGGAGGCCGCGTTCCACCGCGTCGTCGGAAAATGGCCCAGCAGGTTCAAAAACGAAACAGGCGTCTTGCGACGCCCTCGATCTACGCGGCAGTGCGGTGCCTAGAACAGTTCGGCGTCGCCGTGGCTCTGATGGGCGGCGATGCCTGACAAAGAGGGGACGCGCAATTCGTCGAGCGTCAGGCTGGACCAGATCTCGTCATAGACGCTGTCAGGGGCATTGGAGGGCAGCAGGGCAAACTGGCGCACGGCCAGCGCCATATTGTGGCAACGCTGCTCGATACGGTCCTGCCCCTGCATGGCAGTGACGATCATCTGTACGGCTTCGCGGATGGACGCGTCCTTGGTCAGGTTCTTGTCGGCGAGCAGTTCAAGCGCTTCCGTGATGCCTTCTAGCATCGACGCGGTCTGGCGCGCCGTCTCATCGAGTTCTCTCGCGAGTTTCTGCAGTGACATAAAGATAGATCCTAGCCCCGTTCAGACCACCCTATCCCAGTATTTCTAAAGCTCTTCTTGCCGATTTTTGGAGGGCCGCATCACTGTGTCGGCGTGGTTAGCGATTGGCTAACGAGTTTTCCCTTAGGATCGCCCCAATGGCACGTTAAGGTAGCACGACGACAATGGCACTGCCGAATTCTCTACCGCCCGAGTTTGACCGTGGGGTGGTTACCACCGTGCATCAAGGCGACTGCCATGTCTCGGACGCTAGTGACCTGACCTACTCCACCGTGCTGGGTTCGTGCATTTCGGCCTGCGTACGCGACCGGGTGGCCAATGTGGGCGGCATGAACCATTTCCTGCTGGCGGAGCAATCCGGCTCGGCCAAGGATCGCTATGGCGCCTCGGCCCGCTACGGCGCCTTTGCTATGGAACAGCTCATCAACAAGGTGCTGAGCAAGGGAACGGGCAAGAAGGCCAATCTCGAAATCAAGGTCTTCGGGGGCGGCAAGATCAATTCATCGCTCGATGATGTCGGCCGCAAGAATATCGAATTCGTGCGCCAGTTCCTGGCCGATGAAGGCTATGTCGCCATGAGCGAGGACCTGGGTGGCAATTATGCCCGCCGGGTGCTGTTCAAGCCCCATTCCGGCCGCGCCTTCGTCAAGCGACTGGACAGCGACGCCGGCGATAACGTGGCGCGCGAAGAAGCCGCAATCGCCAAGCGCCGCATCGTGGTGCCGGCGCCGGTGGACGATATCGAACTGTTCTAGTCTTGCTGTAATTGCGCTGGCGCCGCCTGCATTGGGCCGCTCGCCGCGCGCCCGGTGCTCGCGTAGTTCTTGCGCTGCGCTAGGGTTCGCGAGCCGAGAGGCATGTTTCGCAAATCGGCGCCCCGAAATGGGACAAATGTTCAGACTGTGACAATCAGGCTTACCGAAGTCTTACGCCGGGCCAAGGCTTTATAGACTTGATTAACCATTGCCCGCGTAAAGTCCGGCCATGTCGGAATCGCATCTACTGATTTGTGAATCGGGCGCATCATGCCGAATCTGCGGCTAGCGCTGATCATCACCGGACTATGGCTCGCCAGCATGGTTCTGGCCGCCGGGCTCATGGTCGCGCTCGGTACCGGCCCTGCCTGGCAGGGGAGCGTCGCGGGCCTGGTGCTGGCGGCGCTGATCGGGACCGTCTTCGTTGCGGCGCGACGCGACCGGCAGGACAGTGCCATGCTGGCTTCGGTGGCCCTGGCCGCCGGGCTCTGCGACAAGGCCGGAGAGACATTCACCATTGCCGGCATCGTAGCGCGGCTGGGCAAGCGCCTTGAAAAGGCTCATCATTTCAAGAGTGCCATTGCCGTAATGCACCAGCCGGCTGTGGTCGTGGACGACAATGGCCTGATCCTTGTGGCCAGCGCCGGCGCGTCAGCGCTGGTGAAGGGCACTGTCGAGGGGGCCACGCTGGACCAGCTGTTCGGCGCCGGCTACCTGGCCGCCGGTGGCGGGGCGCCAGAGGAAACCATGATCACGCTAGGCATGGGCCGGTTCACCGTCAGGCGCCGCTCCATCGCGGCCGGACGCTACCTGCTCGAGCTGGTGCCGGCCGGCAGCTACATCGAGGACGATGATCTGGACGCTTTCGCCGGAGCGCTGGCGGGCGGGCAGACCGGGTTCCGCTTCGAAACCCGTGCCGCCGCGACCCATCCGGCCCTCGCCGCCCTCAACACGGGCCTTGCCACCCTCGATAGCGGCCTGCGGCAGCTCGAAGGGCTGGCGGCGGGCAGCGGGGAGATGCCCGATGCGCTCGACGGCCCGCTGGGCTCGCTGGCAAGGCGGCTGCACGACTTCATCGGCGCCATGCTCGAAAAGCTCGACGAGGAACGTGATGCTCGAGCAGGGCTTGAGGAGCGCCTGGCGGCGGTGGGAGGCCTGCTCGATGGCTTCGAGCGAAAGGCGGCCCACTATGGCGCACTGGCCGCTGCGGGGCGGGACGATGCGGGTGCGACCGGCAGGGCATTGAGCGAGGGTGGCGGACGCCTGCGCCAGGCGCAGGCGATGAGCCGCGAGGCGCAGCAGCTGGTGGGCGAGGCGGAGCTGGCCGTGCGGCGCACCCATGCGCTGGTGGGCGAGATCGACCAGATGACCCACGAAATCGACACGATGGTCCAGGCCATTGAAGATGTTTCCTTCCGCACGAACCTGCTGGCGCTCAATGCGGCGGTGGAGGCGGCGAGGGCCGGAGAGAAGGGCGCCGGCTTCGCCGTGGTGGCCGACGAGGTGCGCCAGTTGGCACAGCTGACCAATCGCTCGGCCCGCGATATCCGCGGCGTCGTCAAGCGCGGCAGGGCGCAGTCGGAGACGGGCGTGAACGAGGCGCGGGCGCTGCAAAATATGATTGCCGGGCTCGATCTGCATTTACGCAATCTAAGCAATGAAACCGATATGGTCGCAGCGACACTGGACGAAGGTGATGTGGCGCTCCGGCGCCTCACCGGGCGGATGGCGTCGTTCGGCGAGGCAGAGGAGACCGTTCTGGTACCTCCAGCGCGGCGGGCGCACGCCTGAAACCGGGCCTGCGAACCGGTTGGCAATTGGGGTAAGCCGCATGGAACAGGGAGAAATCTCCCTCAGCGACCGTGAGTTTTCGCGGATCAAGAACCGGGTCTATCAGGTCGCCGGGATCTCGTTGAGCGATGCCAAACGAACGCTGGTGATTTCGCGGCTGAGCAAGATCGTGCGGGCACTCGGCCTGCCGGGTTTTGATGCCTATGTCGATTATCTGGAGCGTGGCGGCTCGGCCCAGGACGGGCAGGACTTCGTCAATGCGCTCACCACCAACCTGACGCGCTTCTATCGCGAGGACCACCATTTCGAGCATCTGCGGTCCTATGTGGGCGCGCTGATCGCCGAAAAGCCGCGCGGTACGCGCTTGCGCCTGTGGTCGGCCGGCTGCTCGACCGGGCAGGAGCCCTATACGTTGGGCATGGACCTGCTGGCGGCCTTTCCCGAGCTCAAGCGCTGGGACTTCAAGATCCTGGCCACCGATATCGACACCGCCGTCATCGCCAAGGCGGCGCGGGGCGTCTATCCGGAAAACGAGCTCAACGGCCTCAGCGCCGAGCGCGCGCGCCATTTCGAAAAGACCGGCGACGGCAGCATTCGCATCCCGGCTGCAGTGCGCGAGCTGGTCTCGTTCAAGCCGCTCAACCTGATCGGGCCGAACTGGCCGATGAAGGGGCCGTTCGATGCCATCTTCTGCCGGAACGTGGCGATCTATTTCGACAAGCCCACGCAGGGCGAAGTCTTCGGGCGGCTGGGCAAGCTGCTGGCGCCGGAAGGCTTCCTCTATATCGGGCATTCCGAAAATCTCGGCTCGGGCGGCGAGGGATTCCGCCTGGTCGGCAAGACCATCTATCAATCCAAGTTGAAACTCAGCAAACGAGAAGCAGCATGAGCATCAAGGTCCTGGTCGTCGACGATTCGGCGCTGATCCGTGAAGTGCTGTCGCGCATGCTGACGCGCGACGCCGATATCGACGTGGTGGGCACGGCGATCGACCCGAACGATGCGCGCGAAAAGATCAAGCAGCTCAATCCGGATGTGGTGACGCTCGACATCGAAATGCCCGGCATGAACGGGCTGCAGTTCCTCGAGCGGCTGATGCGCCTGCGGCCGACGCCGGTGGTGATGGTGTCGACCCTGACCAAGAAGGGGGCCAGCGAGACGCTGCTGGCGCTCGAACTGGGTGCCGTGGATTTCGTGGCCAAGCCGAGCGCGGAAGCCGAGGGTGGTATCGAGGCCTTCGGCGCCAACCTGCGCGACAAGATCCGCGCCGCGGCAAAATCGGATGTGCGCGGGCGCTCCACGGGTCGCGCCGAGGCCCCCAAGATCGCGGTCAAGACCGCGGCTGCCCCGGCTGGTGCGCTGATCGCCATCGGCGCTTCCACCGGTGGGGTCGAGGCGATCCGCGCGGTGCTCGCCAACATGCCGGTTGACTGCCCGCCAATCGTCATAGCGCAGCACATGCCGGCCGGGTTTACCAGCCGCTTCGCGGCGCGGCTCGATGAGGTCTGCGCGCTCAGGGTCGTGGAAGCGGAAGACCGCATGCCGCTGCTGGCGGGTCACGCCTATGTGGCGCGCGGCGACTATCACCTGCGGGTCGAGCGTTCATCGGGTCAGCTCAAGACCCGCCTCACCCATGACGAGCTGGAAAGCGGACACCGTCCCAGCGTCGATGTGCTGTTCGAATCGGTGGCCAAGACCGTAGGCGCCATGGCTGTCGGGGCGATCCTGACCGGCATGGGCCGGGACGGGGCGCGCGGCCTCAAGCTGATGCGCGATGCCGGCGCCTATACGGTTGGCCAGAGCCAGGCCTCGGCCCTGGTCTATGGCATGCCGCGGGTGGCGTTTGAGGAAGGTGCGGTGGTGGAACAGGCGCCGGTCGAGGCCATCGCGGCCCGGCTGGCCAATGCGCTGGTGCGACTGAAATCGGCCGCATGAGGCGCATCGCGCACAATGCCAAGTCCCAGGTTGAGAGATTTGTAACGCTTGTTGCCTAGTGTTTCGGGAGAAGAATTGGGGTTCCCGGACCCCACGCGCCAGAAGGTGAAATACGACCATGCCTAAAGCCAGCGCAGTCAGCGTCCTCATTGTCGACGATCAGCAGTCCATGCGCGGTATCTGCAAGTACATCCTCACCCAGCTCGGCTTCAAGGACATCATCGAGGCCAAGAGCGGTCGCGATGCCCTGGGCAAGCTCGAGAAATCCAATGTCGACCTGATCATTTCCGACTGGAACATGGAAGACATAGACGGGCTGACGCTGCTCAAGGTCATCCGCAAGCATCCGCGCACCCAGGCCATGCCCTTCATCATGGCGACGGGGCGCTCGGACAAGGAACAGGTCAAGGAAGCCATTTCCTTCGGCGTCAACAATTACATCATCAAGCCATTCGACGCCTCGACCATGAAGAAGCGCATCGAGGCGGTGATCGGCGCGCTGAGCTGAGAGACAGCCAGCTAATGCACACAAAGGCCACCCAGCGGGTGGCCTTTTGTCTATCAGGCTGTCACTGCCGAAATTTCAGGCAGGTCAAAATCATCCGTAAGGAGTGGTTAATCGCCCGCATGTATCGTTTCCATAGCTCGGCCATGCGTGCCGACCGAGGGGGACGATCACTGCGATCCGCGCCGAAAAGGCGCGGTATTTCCATGCCATCCAGGAGGAGGCGCGGCGCGGCGGTCGACAAGAGCTGGAGTTTTCGATGGGATTTCTGCCGCAACTGAAGATCGCCCAGAAGCTGCCACTGGCGCTGGTCGGATCGGCGCTGCTGGTGAGCGCGGGCGTGGGCATTGCGAGCTACCTGATCGGTTCGGCCACGGTCGATCAATTGTCGCGGCGGCAGATCGAAACCATTGCCACCCAGACATCGGACGAACTCGGCTCGTATCTCGATGGCGTCGCCAAGGATCTGACGATCACTGCGGCGACGGAATCGACGCAGACCGTGCTGCGCGACCTCAACATCAATTGGGGCCAGTTCCTGACCGGTTCGCTGGCGACCGACCCGGTGGCGGCGCTGCAGACGGCCTATATCGCCAACAATCCCGATCCGGCCAACCGCGAACTGCTCGACGTGTCGACGGCCGACAAGCGGACCAATTACGATTTCACCCATTCCAAGATCCATCCCGCCTTCCGCCGGCAGCTGCAGGCGCGCGGCTATGCCGACCTGATCGTGCTGAGTCCGGCAGGCGACCTGGTCTATTCGGTCAAGAAGCGCGATGACCTGGCGACCAATTTCGCCGCTGGCGGCCCGGGGGCCGAGACGGGCCTGGGCAAGGCGTTCCAGGCGGCAGCCGCCATGACCGAAGGCGGGCAGGTCGCGTTCCAGGATTTTTCGGCCTATGCGCCTGCGGGCGGCGTGCCCGAGGGCTTCATGGCAACGCCGGTCTTCGACAACCGCCAGAAGCTGGTGGGCGTCCTGGCCGCAGCCATCTCGACCGCACCGATCAATTCCATCATGAGCAAGAGCGAGGGCCTGGGCGAGACCGGGGAGAGCTTCTTTGTCGGTCCCGATTTCCTCATGCGCTCGGATTCGCGCTTCTCGGAAGCCGATGACTCACTGGCCACTACGTTCCAGAATCCGGTGGTGGAAGCCGCGCTTGGCGGCACCGCGGCCGTGGGCATGTCCTCGGACTATCGTGGCATGGACATGATCCTCACCGCGCAGCCGCTGAGCTTTGGTGGCGCCAACTGGGCGGTGGTGACCGCGGTGGGCGAAAACGAGGCTTATGCCCCCATCACCGAGATGCGCAACCTGATGCTGGCCATCGGTGGCGGGCTGCTCGCCATTGCGGCGATTGCCGGCTATTTCTTCGCGCGCTCGGTCAGCCGCCCGATCAGCCGTTTGACCACGACGATGGAAGCGCTGGCCGATGGTGACCTGGATGTCGAGGTGCGTGGCGCCGACGGCAAGGATGAACTGGGCGCCATGGCCCGCGCCGTGGAAGTGTTCCGCGAGAACGGGCTCAAGATGGCCCAGATGACCGAGGCGGAAGCCGCCCAGATCATCCGCAACCAGGCCGAACGCGCCGCCATGATGCAGGATCTGCAGCGCGCCTTCGGCGCTGTCGTCGATGCCGCGATTGCCGGCGACTTCAGCCGGCGGGTCGATGCCGAATTCCCCGATGACGAGCTCAACACGCTGGCCCGCTCGGTCAATAACCTGGTGGCGACGGTGGATCGCGGCCTGAGCGAAACCGGCACGGTGCTGGCCTCGCTCGCCGATACCGACCTTACCCGCCGCATGGAGGGCGACTATCAGGGCGCCTTCGCCCGACTCAAGGCCGATACCAATGCGGTGGCCGAAAAACTCACAGATATTGTCGGCCAGCTCAAGGACACCTCGCGCACGCTCAAGACCGCCACCGGCGAGATCCTGTCGGGCGCCAATGACCTGAGCGAACGCACCACCAAGCAGGCGGCAACGATCGAAGAGACGTCGGCGGCAATGGAGCAACTGGCTTCGACCGTGCTGCAGAACGCCGAGCGCGCCAAGGAGGCGAGCACGGTTGCCTCGACGGTGACCCGGACCGCCGAAGAGGGCGGGCAGGTGATGCACCAGGCCACCGAGGCGATGGAGCGCATCACCCAGTCTTCGGGCAAGATTTCCAACATTATCGGACTGATCGACGATATTGCCTTCCAGACCAATCTGCTGGCCCTCAACGCCTCTGTGGAGGCCGCGCGCGCCGGCGATGCCGGCAAGGGTTTTGCCGTGGTGGCCGTGGAAGTGCGGCGCCTGGCGCAATCGGCGGCCAATGCATCCAGCGAGGTCAAGGTGTTGATCGAGCAGTCGGCCGGGGAAGTGAAGGGCGGTTCGCGCCTGGTGCTCGATGCCGCGGCGAAGCTCGAGGCCATGGTTGCCGCGGCCCGGTCGTCGAACGAGTTGATGAGCGGCATTGCCAAGGAAAGCCGCGAACAGGCCGGGGCGATCGACGAGGTGAATTCGGCCGTCCGCACCATGGACGAGATGACCCAGCACAATGCCGCGCTGGTCGAGGAGATCAACGCCGCCATCGAGCAGACCGAGTCGCAGGCCACCGAGCTCGACCGCATCGTGGACATCTTCGCCATCAGCGAAACCTCGGTCGCGCCGCAGCGCCGTGCGGCTCCGGTGCAGGCTTCGCCGGTCAAGGCCTTTGCCGATGGCGCCCGGGGCCTGCAGGACAAGCTCAAGACTGTCGCCAAATCCTATCTCAGCCATGGCAATGCCGCCGTGGACAAGGATTGGAACGAATTCTAGCCGAGACAGAACGATCGGGATATCGCGCAACGGGGCCCGCTGGGCCCCGTTTTACTGTGTGTTATCAGGCACCAAGCGCAACCGGGCGTTAAGGTCCGCCGGAATATCTTGCTTCCATACAAGTTGGCGCCGGGGGCGGCAGGGGGAGCGGCAGATCATGAAGACCATTGCGGGTTTCTGGGGTAACGTAAAGCTGACGACGGCCGTGGCGGCCCTGGTGCTGACAAGCATCACCATCACCATCATCGCCTATTCCGGCAGCGGCTATTTCGACATGCGCCGGCAGTCGGTCACCCAGGCGATCGAGCAGCAGGCGGCAAACCTGCAGGTGGCGGGCACCATTCTGGAAAAGCGATTGTCCGGTTCGGTGCTGACCTGGGCGGAGGATGGCCAGATCGCGGCATTCCAGGCCTATTCCCTTCCCTTCTTCCACGATACGGCAGCCATCGATTCGGTGACCCGCATCACCAAGGGGGCGGCGGCCATTTTCGGCATCGACGCCACCAGCGGACAATTCATCGCCAAATCCACCAGCTTCGTGCTGCCTGACGGCGAGCGCGCCATCGACTTCGCGCTCGATCCCGCCTCGCCCGAACATGCGGCACTGGCTGCGGGACAGCCCTACCATGGCACGGTCACCATGCAGGGCGTCGAGTATTTCGGCGCCTTCCAGCCCTTTACCGATCTCAAGAACAATCCGCTGGGCGCCTTCTTCGTGGGCAGCGAAACAGCGCTGGCGGCGGTGGCCGCCAACAATGCACTGCCGGGCATGGCGACGATCGGGCTGATCCTGCTCGTGGTGCTGGGTGGGCTCAGCCTGTGGATCAGCCACCTGCTGATGCGGCCGATTCCGCGCATTGCCGGGGCGATGGGCGCCATTGCCGAGGGCGATTACGGCACCGAGGTGCCTTATGTGGCGCGCGGCAACGAGCTGGGCGAGATGGCGCGGGCAGTGGAAGTCTTCCGCGCCAATGGCCTGCGTGTCAGCGAGATGACCGAAGCCGAAGCGGCGCGCATTATCGCCGATCGGGACAATCGCCAGCTGATGATGAGCGAATTGCAGAGCGCCTTCGGCCAGGTGGTCGATGCGGCAGTGGCCGGTGACTTCAGCAGGCAGGTGACGACAGAATTCCCCGATCCCGAACTCAATGGGCTGGCCGGCAGCGTCAACGCGCTGGTATCGAGCTTCAATCGCGGCGTGGTCGAAATGGGTACAGTGCTCGGTGCGCTGGCCCATACCGACCTGACACGCCGCATGGAGGGCGCTTACGAGGGCGCCTTTGCCACACTCAAATCCGACATCAATGCGGTGGCCGAGAAGCTGACCGAAGTCGTTGGTCAATTGCGCGAGACCTCGGGCACGCTCAAGACGGCCACGAGCGAGATCCTGTCGGGGGCCAACGACCTCAGCGAACGCACGACGCGGCAGGCAGCCACGATCGAGGAAACCTCGGCGACCATGGAGCAGCTGGCCACCACCGTGCTGCAGAATGCCGAGAGGGCTGCGCAGGCCAGCGGCGTCGCGGCAACGGTGAGCGAGGCGGCCGAGGATGGCGGACGGGTCATGCATCAGGCAACCGAAGCCATGGAGCGCATTACCCAGTCTTCCGGCAAGATCTCCAATATCATCGGGCTGATCGATGACATCGCCTTCCAGACGAACCTGCTGGCGCTCAATGCCTCGGTCGAGGCGGCGCGGGCGGGAGACGCCGGCAAGGGCTTTGCCGTGGTGGCGGTCGAAGTGCGGCGGCTGGCCCAGTCGGCAGCCAACGCCTCGGCGGACGTCAAGACGCTGATCGAGCAGAGCGCCGGGGAAGTTCGCCAGGGCTCGGGCCTGGTCAATGACGCAGCGGCGCGGCTGGCCACCATGCTGGCGGCAGCCCGCTCGTCCAATGAGTTGATGACCGGCATTGCCCGGGACAGTCGCGAGCAGGCCTCCGCCATCGAAGAGGTGGGCGTTGCGGTGCGGCAGATGGACGAGATGACCCAGCACAATGCCGCGCTGGTGGAAGAAATGAACGCCGCCATCGAGCAGACCGAGGCGCAGGCCACTGAACTGGACCGCATCGTCGCGGTCTTTGCGGTGGACCAGGCGCCCGTTCGGGCCGCGCAGTCGGCTGGCGCACGGGGCCTGCAGCAGAAGCTCAAATCGGCCACGCGCTCCTACGCCAGCCACGGCAATGCGGCCATCGATGCCGACTGGACTGCGTTCTAGCAATGGAAGAATCAGGGCGCCATTGGCGTCCTGATTGTCCGGTTTGCCAATAAATCTGCATCCCATGGGCGAAATCGTCACCGGAAACGATACCGGGACTGCCCCGCACAACTTTCGATTAACCGCTTTCCCGTAATTTTCCTCCTCAGCAGGTCCGCTGCGCGCGAGGAATTCGCTGCATCCGGACGTCCGGGGGGAAATGACCATGCGGAAGTTCTTTGAGGTCTTTGGTAACATCAAGATGACCACCGCCATCGCGGCGCTGGTCCTTGTCTCCATCATTGGGTCGATCGCGGCAGTGTCGGGTGCCATCTACTTCAACCTGCATGCCCAGTCGGTTACCGACAGCAAGGCGCAGCAGGAAACCAACCTCGCGGTTGCGGCCACGATCCTGGAGCGGCGCATTTCCGGTTCGGTGCTGAACTGGACCGAAGAGGGGACGATGGCCGCTTTCCAGAGCTGGGCCGTCCCGCCATTCTACGACACCGAGATCATCGATTCGGTGACCCGCGTCACCAGGCAGGATGCCACCATCTACGTGCTGGACGCGGCCACTCAGGTCCTGGCCGGCAAGACGACGAGCCTCATGGCGGCCGATGGTACACGCGTCGCCGACCTGGCACTGGACGCCACCAGCCCCGCGTTTGCCTCGATCCTGGCGGGCGAGCCGTTCGTAGGTGCACTGCCGATCAACGGCATCAGCTATTTCGCGGCCCTGCAGCCCATCGAGAAGATGAGCGGCGAGGTCATGGGTGCGATCTTCGTTGGTACGCCAATGGCCAATGTCGAGGCCGCCGCCAACGGCGTGCTCGGGCTGATCCTGATGGTTGGGGGCCTGGTGACCGTTGCCCTGGGGCTGCTCGGCCTGCTGCTGTCGCGCACGATCACCAAGCCAATTCCCAAGCTCGCCAGCTCCATGGAAACCATTGCCGAGGGCAATTACGAGATCGAAGTGCCCTATACGCGGCAGGGCAACGAAGTGGGCGCCATGGCCCGCGCCGTGGAAATATTCCGCCAGAATGGGCTGCGCGTCAGTCAGATGACGGAGGCAGAGGCCGCGCGCATCATCGCCGATCAGGAAAACCGGCAGAAGATGATGAGCGAGCTGCAGTCCGCCTTTGGCGAGGTCGTTGACGCGGCCGTGGCCGGCGACTTTTCGCGGCAGGTGATGGCGGAGTTTCCCGATCCGGAACTCAATGCGCTGGCCGAGGGCGTCAACAATCTCGTGCGGACGTTCAATCGCGGCGTGACCGAAATGGGCCAGGTGCTGGGCGCCATGGCCGATACGGACCTCACTGAGCGCATGGAGGGCGAATATGAGGGCGCCTTTGCCACGCTCAAATCCGACATCAACGCGGTGGCCGACAAACTGACCGAAGTGGTCGGCCAGCTGCGCCACACGTCCGGCTCGCTCAAGACCGCGACCGGCGAGATCCTCTCGGGCGCCAACGACCTCAGCGAGCGCACGACCAAGCAGGCGGCGACGATCGAGGAAACCTCGGCTGCCATGGAACAGCTGGCGGGTACGGTGCTCAAGAATGCGCAGCGTGCCAAGGATGCCAGCGCCAATGCCGCCCAGGTCACCCGCACCGCCGAGGAAGGTGGGCAGGTGATGGATGCGGCGACCTCGGCCATGGAGCGCATTACCCAGTCGTCGGCCAAGATTTCCAACATTATCGGCATGATCGACGACATTGCCTTCCAGACCAACCTCTTGGCCCTCAATGCCTCGGTGGAGGCGGCGCGGGCCGGTGATGCCGGCAAGGGCTTTGCCGTGGTGGCGGTGGAAGTGCGGCGGCTGGCCCAATCGGCAGCCCAGGCCTCCAGCGAGGTCAAGGTGCTGATCGAGCAGTCGGCAGGCGAGGTCAATGCCGGCTCCAAGCTCGTGGGCGATGCGGCCGGCAAGCTCAAGGTTATGCTGGAGGCGGCGCGGGGCAATAACGGCCTGCTCGAATCGATCGCCAATGACAGCCGCGAACAGGCTTCGGCCATCGAGGAAGTGACGACGGCCGTGCGCACCATGGACGAAATGACCCAGCACAATGCCGCGCTGGTGGAAGAGACCAATGCGGCCATCGAGCAGACCGAGGCGCAAGCCACCGAGCTCGACCGCATTGTCGAGGTGTTCCGTATCACCCAAAGCGACAGTCCCGCCGTCCGGCAGGACCAGCGGCCTGCCGCCGCCGCTGCCAGTGGCGGTGCGCGGGGACTGCAGCAGCGGTTGGCTGCGGCCTCGGTCAATCTGACCCATGGCAATGCCGCGCTGGCGCCCGACTGGAACGAGTTCTAGCTCTCGGTCGACACACAGAGCCGGGACCCGCGCTGCTCCGGCAGCGCGGGTCTTTCGTTTCGGGGGCGTCAATTCTGCGCCGGTTGCCGTGCGCCGCAACTTGTCGGACAAGTCCGAAATCTGCCTGGCAACTGAATGACATGGTGTGGTTTGGTGGGTGCCCCGACCGTCGGAAAGGCCCGGATTTCCGGGCGATAAACATTCGCTTAAGCCTATGCTGATAATTTTCCCGGATTGGCGCGGAGGACTTCTCGACGCGCATAATTTTGGGGCTGACTGGCATGTTGAAGCGCGCTGGCCACTTTATCGGCAATATCAAGCTGACGACGATGATCGCGATCCTGGTGATCTCGGCGATCATCGTTTCCGTATCGGTGGTGACAGCGGCGATCTATCTCAACCTGAGTGCCTCCACGCGCGCCACTGCGCTCGACCAGCAGACGACCAATCTGAAGACGGCGGCGACCATAGTGCAGGCCAGCCTGCCGGGCGCCGAAGTGGTGTGGAGCGAAACCGGCGACATTGCCGAGATCCGCACATGGGCCATGCCACGGCAGTTCCTCAACCACGAGATCGTGGATTCCATTGCGCGGATTACCGGCGAGGCTGCGACCATTTTCGGCTGGGACGAGGCCAGCCAGGATTTCTTTCGCATGACCACGACCATTGTCGGCGATGATGGCGAACGCATTGTGGGGACGCCGCTGGGCCAGTCCAGCCCGGCCTATGCCCCGATGATGGAAGGCAAGGCCTATTTTGGCGAGGCGACGATTGTCGGCAGGCCCTTCTACACCGCCTATCAGCCCATTTTCGACCAGACCAACAAGCCGGTGGGCATCGTGTTCGTGGGCATCGACAAGGGCGAGATCGAGGCCGTCGTCTATGATGCGGTCAAGGTGCTGCTCGTAGTGGGCCTCGCCACCCTGGCGGTCCTGGGCGCCCTTGGCTACCTGCTGTCGCGAGCGATGATGGCGTCGGTTCCCAAGCTGGCCGGCACGATGAAGGCGGTTGCGGAAGGCGACTATCACGCCGAGGTGCCGTTCATCGAACGGGGCAATGAGGTAGGCGAGATGGCCCGGGCCGTGGAAGTGTTCCGCGAGAACGGCCTCAAGGTCAGCCAGATGACCGACGAAGAGCGGGCCGCCTCGCAGCGCCGGCGGGTGGAGCGCACCGACATGATGGTGGCCCTGCAGGCCGCCTTCGGCGAGGTGGTCGATGCCGCCATTGCCGGCGACTTCTCCAAGCGCGTGCATGCGCAATTTGCCGATCCCGAGCTCAATTCGCTCGCCGCCAGCGTCAACAACCTGGTCGAAACGGTCGACCGCGGTATCGCCGAGACCGGCGAAGTGCTGGCAGCGCTTGCGGACACCAACCTGACGAAGCGGATGGCGGGCGACTATCAGGGCTCCTTCGCCAAGCTCAAGGGCGATACCAATGCGGTGGCCGACAAGCTGACCGAGGTGGTCACGCAGCTGCGCTCGACCTCGCGGACCCTCAAGACCGCGACGGGCGAAATCCTGTCGGGCGCCAACGACCTTTCCGAACGGACCACCAAGCAGGCGGCGACGATCGAGGAAACTTCGGCCGCCATGGAGCAACTGGCCAGCACGGTCGCCGAAAATGCCCGCATGGCCGAAGACGCCAATGGCAAGGCCCAGTCGGTATCGCAGAGCGCCGCCCATAGCGGGGTCACGATGAGCGAGGCCAACCAGGCCATGGAGCGCATCACCTCCAGTTCGGCGAAGATTTCCAATATTATCGGCATGATCGACGACATTGCCTTCCAGACGAACCTGCTGGCCCTCAATGCCTCGGTGGAAGCGGCGCGGGCAGGCGACGCCGGCAAGGGTTTTGCCGTGGTGGCCGTGGAGGTGCGGCGCCTGGCGCAGTCGGCCGCGCAGGCGTCCAGCGAGGTCAAGGTGCTGATCGAGCAGTCGGCAGGCGAGGTCCAGGGCGGCAGCAAGCTCGTCTCCAGTGCCTCCGAGCAACTGACGGCCATGCTCGAGGCCGTCAACCAGAATGCCAGCCTGATGCAGTCGATCGCCAAGGCGAGCCGCGAACAGGCCGCGGCGATCGACGAGGTCTCGGTGGCGGTGCGCACGCTCGACGAGATGACGCAGCACAATGCGGCGCTGGTGGAACAGACCAATGCCGCGATCGAACAGACCGAGGCGCAGGCCAGCGAGCTCGACCGCGTGGTGGATATCTTCACCATCGAGGCGACTGCCGAAGCGGCGCCGAGGCGGGCCCCAGCGCGCGGCTTGCCGACGCAAGAGCGCGGCGTCGTGGACAAGGTGCGGTCGGCGGCGCGTTCCTACCTGTCGCAGGGCAATGCGGCCATTTCCAAGGACTGGTCGGAATTCTGATTCCGCACCACCCGCCGGGGCAAAGGGGCGCCGCAAGGCGCCCTCTCCGCTTTTGGCGGTGCGTGAAGCGCATGGTTTACCGGGTATTAAGGCAAGGATGAGATTTGTTCCGTCGGGGCACTTAGTCATCGCCCCCTGGAGTAATTGAATTGTCCCGCTTGTTTACCGGCAGCATTGCCCGGCGTCTCTACAGTCTGCTGTTCGTCTTCGCCCTCGGCTTTGCCGGCGTTGTGGCCTACCAGCTCTACGCCCTGCGGCAGAATCTGGACGCTTTCAAGCGCACGGAAATCCAGAGCGTCGTGCAGGCTGGCGCCGGCATCGTGCAGCACTACCATGCGCTGGCCGAGGCGGGGACACTGTCAACCGAGGCGGCGCAGGCCGCTGCGCTCGATGCCCTGCGGGCCATGCGCTACCAGGGCGAAGAGTACATTTTCGTCGACAATTTCGACTATGTGAACGTGCTGCACACCTATCAGCCGGAGAAGGAAGGCACCAACCGGCGCGAAACGACCGACGCCAATGGCAAGCTCTACATGGCCGAGATGATCGACGGCGCCAAAGCCCAGGGATCGTACTTCGTCTCCTATGCCTTCAAGGACAAGGATGGCCTGTCCAAGGACAAGGTCACCTATGCGCAGGCCTTCGCGCCCTGGGGCTGGACGATTGCCAGCGGCGTGCTGATGACCACGGTGCAGGCCATCTTCATGCAGGCAGCCGTCACCAGCGCCGCGATCACCCTGGGCGTGATGGCCGTGGTGCTGGCGTTGGGCGCCCTGATCGCCCGCGCCATCCGGCGGCCGATCGCGGCGCTAACAGCCGACATGGTGCGACTGGCCAACAATGACTTCGACATCGTGCTCGAAGGCCAGGACCGGCGCGACGAAATCGGAGACATGGCCCGGGCGGTCGACGTGTTCCGCGAAAACGGGCGCAAGATCAGCCAGATGACGGAGGCGGAGGCTGCCCGCATCGTGGCTGAGGAGCAGAGCCGTCGCGCCATGATGACCGACCTGCAGGCTGCATTCGGCCAGGTGGTGGATGCGGCCATATCAGGCGATTTCACCAGGCGGGTCGAGACGGAATTTCCCGATCCGGAGCTCAACGGCCTGGCCAGCAGCGTCAACAGCCTCGTCACCACGGTGGACCGTGGCCTCGACGAGACCGGGCGGGTCCTGACGGCGCTGGCCAATACGGACCTCACCCACCGCATGGAGGGGGACTATCAGGGCGCATTCGCTCGCCTCAAGACCAACACCAATGCGGTGGCCGACAGGCTGAGCGAGGTGGTGACGCAGTTGCGCGAGACCTCGGGCACGCTCAAGACTGCCACGGGCGAAATCCTGTCGGGCGCCAATGACCTGAGCGAACGCACCACCAAGCAGGCGGCGACGATCGAAGAAACGTCGGCGGCGATGGAGCAGCTGGCCTCGACCGTGCTGCAGAACGCCCAGCGCGCCAAGGAAGCCAGCGCCAATGCCGGCCAGGTGACCCGCACGGCCGAAGAGGGCGGGCAGGTGATGCAGCAGGCCAACGAGGCCATGATCGCCATCGAGGCCAGCTCGGGCAAGATCTCCAACATCATCGGGCTCATCGACGACATCGCCTTCCAGACCAACCTGCTGGCGCTCAACGCCTCGGTGGAAGCGGCGCGGGCGGGTGATGCCGGCAAGGGTTTTGCCGTGGTGGCCGTGGAAGTGCGGCGCCTGGCGCAATCGGCCGCCAGCGCCTCGGCTGACGTCAAGATGCTGATCGAGCAGAGCGCCAACGAGGTCAAGGGCGGCTCGCGGCTGGTGGCGGACGCTGCGGCACGCCTGTCGTCCATGCTGGAGGCCGCCCGCGCCAACAACCAGCTCATGGAAGGCATCGCGCGGGAAAGCCACGAACAGGCCTCGGCCATCGAAGAGGTCAACGTCGCGGTCCGCACCATGGACGAGATGACGCAGCACAATGCGGCGCTGGTGGAGCAGACCAATGCCGCCATCGAGCAGACCGAGGCGCAGGCGAGCGCGCTCGACGCGATCGTGGCAGTGTTCAACACCGGCCGCGAGCCGGCCGCCGCTGCAAAGGTCCGCGCAGCACCGGCACCGGCCAAGCCGGCCAGTGTCAGGAAGGCCGCCCAGACCTATCTCAGCCAGGGCAATGCCGCCATCTCGGCTGACTGGAACGAATTCTAGGCCAGGTGCTGCGGCGGTCCCCGGGTCAAGATCCGGGGACCGCCGCGAGCCCGAAGGGCTTCCTTAACCTCCTGGGGCCTATGGTTTATTCGCGTCATGGCCGTGGAAGAGGAGCTGCGGGCATGCCTTGGCAAAGGCAGCAGTGCCACAACTCCGGAAGTATCCTCGATGACGACGCAGCTCAAACTTGCCTTCAAGCTGCCAGCGATGGTCGTGGCGATCGCGCTGGTCACCGGCGCGAGCCTGGCCCTGGCCGGGTACTTCGCCAGCAACAGCATTGTCACCAGCCAAGCCGAGCAGCGGCTGACGGCGGCGGCGGCCAATGCGCGCTCGACGCTCGAGGCCTATCTCAGCGAGGTCGCCGAAGATCTGACGCTGTTTGCGGGGCGCTCGGAAATTGCCGCCGATATTGACCTGTTCTCGGGCGCCATGCGTTCGCTGTCGGGTCAGGGCGACCCGACCGAGCTGCTGCAGGACGCCTATATCACGCAGAACCCGCATCCGGCCGGGGAGAAACTGCTGCTCGACACATCGGACAAGCTGCCGGTCTATGACCTGCACCACCGGGCCCTGCACAGCGACTTCCGCAGCCTGCTGCAGGCGCGCGGCTATTACGACATCTTCCTGTTCGATACCGACTTCAACAACGTCTATACGGTGTTCAAGGAGGCCGATTTCGCCACCAATTTCGCCGAGGGCGGCGGGCCTTGGGCCGATAGCGACCTGGGCAAGGTGGTGCGCGACGCCATGGCGGGTGAGGAGGGGCAGGTGTTCCTCTCCGATTTTGCGCCCTATGGACCGAGCGCGGGCGCCTCGGCCAGCTTCATCGCTGCGCCAGTCCATGACCAGGGTTTCCTGATCGGCGTGATTGCCTTCCAGCTCTCCACCGCACGTATCGGTGACGTGCTGAACCGTACGCAGGGCCTGGGCGCGAGCGGCGAGATCTATCTGGTCGGCCAGGATGGTCTGGTGCGCAACGATTCTCCCAGGACCGAAGGCAATGATGCGCTGACTCTGTCGCTCCAAGGCGAGGCCATCGACGCCGCGCTGACGGGCAGCGTCGCCCTGGGCAAGCTGGCCCATCACGAGGGGGCGAGCTATGTCGCTGCGAGCGAACCGCTGAGCTTTGGCGGCGTCGACTGGGCCGTGGTGGCGCTCGAAAGCGAGGCCGACATTGCCGCGCCATCGGTGGGCCTGCGCAATTCCATGCTTGTCATCGGCCTGGTGCTGCTGGCGCTGGCCGCTGCGGCCAGTGTCTTCATCGCCCGCACGATCACGCGGCCGATTTCCCGCCTCACGGATGCCATGGCCAACATTGCCGCCGACAGGCTCGAGTTGGCCGTGCCCGGCCTCGAGCGCGCCGATGAACTGGGCGCCATGGCCGAAGCCGTCGAGGTCTTCCGTGGCAACGGGCTCAAGATGCGCGACCTGCGCGCCGCCGAGCTCGACATGAGCGATGAGCGGGCTGCGCGGGTCAGCGTCGTCCAGGGATTGCAGCAGGAGATCGGTGCGGTCGTGGGCGCCGCGATCGATGGCGACTTTTCGCGGCGCGTTGGCACCGAGCTCAGCGATCCGGAACTGCGCCAGCTGGCGTTTGATGTGAACGACCTGGTGGCAACGGTCGATCGCGGGCTGACCGAAACCGGCAATGTGCTGGCCTCGCTCGCCCGCGCCGACCTCACGCACCGCGTGACGGGCGACTACAAGGGCGCGTTCGGCCGCCTCAAGGCGGATACCAATGGCGTGGCCGAGCAATTGGGTGACATCATCACCCAACTGCGCGGAACGTCGGGTGCGCTCAAGACGGCGACGGGGGAAATCCTGTCGGGCGCCAATGACCTCTCCGAGCGCACCACGCGCCAGGCGGCCACGATCGAGCAAACCAGCGCCGCCATCGAGCAGCTCAGCCGTACCGTTGTCGACCATGCCACGCAGGCCGAACAGGCCAGCCGCGAGGCGCGGGCGGTGTCGGCCGAGGCTGAGGCCAGCGGTGAGGTGATGGGTGAGGCAACCGGGGCGATGGAGCGCATCACCCAGTCGTCGGGCAAGATTTCCAACATTATCGGGCTGATCGACGATATCGCCTTCCAGACCAACCTGCTGGCGCTCAACGCCTCGGTCGAAGCGGCGCGGGCGGGCGATGCGGGCAAGGGCTTTGCCGTGGTAGCGGTGGAAGTGCGGCGTCTGGCTCAATCGGCGGCCAGTGCGTCGAGCGACGTCAAGGCGCTGATCGAACAGTCGGCCAACGAGGTCAAGGGCGGAACGCGCCTGGTGGCCAGTGCTGCCGAGCGCTTGCAGGCCGTGCAGGGAGCGATCCGCGCCAATGCAGCGCTGCTTGACGGCATCGCCACGGCCAGCCGCGAGCAAGCCGCTTCCATCGACGAGGTCAACGTGGCGGTGCGTCATCTCGATGAGATGACCCAGCACAATGCGGCGCTGGTCGAAGAGACCAATGCAGCGATCGAGCAGACCGAGGCACAGGCCAATGAACTCGATCGGGTGATCGGGGTGTTCACAGTGACGCGGCCGGCGCAAACTACCCCCGCCACGGAGGCGTCCGGCAGGCCATCCGGCCTCACCGCGGCGGCAGGGAGCCGTTTCGGCCGCCGTTGAGCGCCAACAGGATGGTGTCGTTGGGGAAAGCGTCGCGGCGGATCGATTAAGTTCCGCCGAGAACTTATCAATGAATAATTTACCATGAACCGCTAGAATGACCGTGAGTTGATCCAGGTCAAGATTTGGGAGTCTGGGCCATGACAAGTCTCAAACCCGCAATGTTCATGGTCCAAACGACATGCAAGCGAAGAACTCCCTCCAGACTCGCCTCGACTTCATAGGACTGGACGCGGCTTCGCGTGAGCAGCTGGCAAGTGTGCAGCGGCACATCGACACTCACCTGCCGCTTGCCCTCGACAAATTCTACGCCAAGATCGCCAAGGTGCCTGCGGTCGCGAAGTTCTTTGACGGCAAGCCGCAGATGGATCGTGCACAATCCAAGCAGATCGGGCACTGGAAGGCGATTGCCGCCGGCAAGTTCGACGATGACTACTTCGAGGCCAGTACCAGGGTAGGGCTGCGCCATGCGCAGATCGGACTGGAACCGCGCTGGCATATCGGGGGCTACGGCGTGATCTTCGAGACCCTGGTGCTGGGACTCATTCACGACGCCATGGCAGAGGCTCTGACTCCCACGCGGGGCCGTTTCGGTGGAAAGACTGCGCAGTCTCCGGAGGCTGTACTGGAGCGGGCCGATGCAATGGCGGAGGCGCTTGGCGCCGTGCTCAAATCCATGCTGCTCGATATCGACATCGGCGTTACCGCCTATTTTGACAAGATGACCGAAGAGGCCCGCGCGGCCGACGATGCCGCCAAGGCCAAGATCAATCGCGCCGTTGCTCTCACCGGCGCGGTGCTCAAGGATATGGCGCAGGGGGATCTGACCAGCCGCATTACCGACGCGTTCGAACCCGAATTCGAGCAGATCAAGGACGATACCAATGCCGTTGCCGAGAAGCTGACCGGCATCGTCAGCCAGTTGCAGCAGACATCGCGTTCGCTCAAGACGGCGACAGGGGAGATCCTGTCGGGCGCCAATGACCTAGCTGATCGGACCACACGACAGGCCGCCACGATCGAAGAGACCTCGGCGGCGGTCGAGCAGCTGTCGACGGCCGTGGTGGAGAATGCCCGCCGTGCCGGGACGGCGAGCGAGAAGGCGCAGGCGGTTTCTGCCAGCGCCGCGCAGGGCGGCGACGTCATGCGCAGGGCGAGCGAGGCCATGCTGGCCATCGAATCCAGTTCGGCCAAGATTTCCAACATTATCGGGTTGATCGACGATATCGCCTTCCAGACGAACCTGCTGGCCCTCAATGCTTCGGTGGAGGCGGCGCGCGCCGGCGATGCCGGCAAGGGCTTCGCGGTCGTCGCCGTCGAAGTGCGGCGGCTGGCGCAGTCTGCCGCGCAGGCCTCCAACGACGTCAAGGCACTGATCGAGGCGAGCGCCAATGAGGTGCAATCCGGTTCGCGGCTGGTGGCGCAGGCCGCCCAGACGCTGCTGGGCATCGTGAGCGGGGCAGAGGAGAGTGCGTCGCTGATCGACACGATCGCGCAGGCGAACAAGGAACAGTCCGGCGCCCTCGAAGAGGTTGCGGTTGCTGTCCGGGCGATGGACGAGATGACCCAGCACAATGCGGCGCTGGTGGAACAAACCAATGCCGCCATCGAGCAGACCGAAGGCCAGGCGGGGGAACTGGACCATATCGTGGAAGTCTTTCGCATCGGCGCCACGCCCGGACCCGTGCTGGCGCCGGCGCCGGTCAAGCGCGCGGCGGCGAAGCCCGTTCGCGCCGCCCAGAGCGTGGGCAATACTGCTCTCGCCAAGGACTGGGCCGAATTCTAGCGTGCTGACACGAGCTGTCAGCAGGTCCTGACAGGATCTGGGTGTTCATCTGGATTTCACCCATGCTCACGTCAGCCGTCGATCCCGTCTATTCCAGCGATTTCGCCACGCTGATCGCGCCGCTGCCGGCGGCGGTGGGGGAACTGACGGCGCGGCTGGTGGCGTTGATCGCGGCGCATCCGGGGCTAGCGGGCAAGGTGATGAACGGCTGGAAGTCGGTCAATTTCCGCCATGCCGTGGCCGGCCATGTCTGTTCGGTGTTTCCGCAGGTGGACCGGGTGACGCTCTATTTCGAGCATGGACGGCTCTTGGAACATGGCGATGGGCTGCTGGCCGGCGACGGGCTGAAGAAGGGTCGATACCTGCGTCTCGTGCCCGGCGACGATATTCCAGTGGACCGGATCGGCATCCTGCTCAGCGAGGCCATTGCCCTTTTTGCCTGAAGCATGCTTGTAGAAATCTTGCATCTGGAGGGCAGCATGGCGCGGATTGGCCTGGTGGCACATGACGACAAGAAGGATGACCTCTGCGTCTGGGCCGAGCATCACAAGCACAAGCTCAGCCAGCATGAGCTATGGGGCACCGGCACGACCGGCAGCCGGGTCATGGCGGCCACGGGATTGACCGTGACGCTGCTCAAGAGCGGTCCGCTGGGCGGCGACCAGCAGCTGGGCGCGATGATCGCCGAGGGCAAGCTGGACGTCTTGATCTTCTTCATCGATCCGCTCTCGGCGCAGCCGCATGATGTCGACGTCAAGGCGCTGACCCGGCTGGCGACGCTCTATGACGTCCCCTGCGCCAACAACAAATCCACAGCCGACGCGGTGCTCGCCTACCTTTGATCGGGCCGGCAAGGTTGACCCTTGCGTTACCTTATGAGCAGATGCCCCAAAATTGCCCGGATGATGAACCGGACATGAATGGCTTTTGGGAAACGGGACGGCTTTGGTGCCCTCTGACTTGGTGATTGACGTTCGCAACGTCAGCAAACGCTTTGGCGGCCTGACGGCCGTGAACAATTGCTCGCTCTCGGTGCGGCGCGGTTCGGTGACCGGCTTGATCGGGCCGAACGGGGCGGGCAAGTCGACCCTGTTCAACATCGTGGCCGGCAATATCGTGCCCGACGAGGGCTCGGTGATCTTTGACGGTGCCGATGTGACCGGCTTCAAGCCGCATCAGCTGTTCCGCACGGGCATGCTGCGCACCTTCCAGATCGCGCATGAATTCTCCAACATGACGGCGCTGGAAAACCTGATGATGGTGCCGGGCGACCAGCCGGGCGAGTATCTGGGCAATGCCTGGTTCCGCCCGGGTCTCAGCAGATCGCGGGAGACCGAGGTGCGCAAGAAGGCGCTCGATGTCATCGACTTTCTCAAGCTGGGCCATGTACGCAACGAGCTGGCCGGGAACCTCAGTGGCGGGCAGAAGAAGCTGCTCGAGCTGGGCCGCACCATGATGGTGGATGCCAAGGTGGTGTTGCTCGACGAAGTAGCGGCCGGCGTCAACAAGACGCTGCTCAATGACCTGGCCAGCAATATCGAGCGCATGAACAAGGAACTGGGCTACACCTTCTTCGTCATCGAGCATGACATGGACCTGATCGGGCGTTTGTGCGACCCGGTCATCGTCATGGCGCAGGGCGAGAAGATCGCCGAGGGTCCGATGGCCGAAATCCGCGCCAATCCCCAGATCGTCGAAGCCTATTTCGGCACGCCCGTGGAGGCGGTCTCCTGATGCGGGTCTCCTTGTCCGAAAACCGGTTCCCACTTTTCCGGGAGACCCGTGCATGGCTCTGATCGAACTCAGGAATGTCGTGGGCGGCTATGGCGGGGCGCCGATCCTCAATGGCGTCAACATGGCCATTGAGCAGAGCGATATCGGCGTCATCGTTGGGCCCAATGGTGCAGGCAAATCGACGACGCTCAAGGCCATCTTCGGATTGCTCAAGGTGACCGGCGGCACGATCGAATTCGGCGGCCGGAATGTCGCCAACTCGCTGCCCGATGCGCTGGTGCCGATGGGCCTGAGCTTCGTGCCGCAGGAAAAGAACGTCTTCACCTCGATGAGCGTCGAGGAGAACCTCGAAATGGGCGCCTTCACCCGGCGCGACGATTTCAAGGGCACGATGGACTGGGTCTACCAGATGTTCCCGGTGCTGGCCGAGAAGCGCAAGCAGCCGGCGGGCGAATTGTCGGGCGGGCAGCGGCAGATGGTGGCCATGGGCCGGGCGCTGATGAGCAAGCCGAAACTGCTGATGCTGGACGAGCCCTCGGCGGGCCTGTCGCCGCGCTATGTGATCGAGATTTTCGAGACCATCGTGCGCGTCAACAAGGAAGGCGTGGGCATTCTCATGGTCGAGCAGAATGCGCGGCAGGCGCTGGCCTTTGCCTCCAAGGGCTTCGTGCTGGCGGGCGGGCAGAACCGCTTCACCGGCACGGGCGCCGAACTCATTGCCGACCCCGAAGTCGCCAAGAGCTTTTTGGGGGGTTGATGATGTTGCATCAGGCCCAGCCCAACCCACCACGTCATTCCCGCGCAGGCGGGAATCCCTGTTTACAGCGCCAACCCGAAACGGAGATTCCCGCCTGCGCGGGAATGACGCCGTGGGTGGGAAATGTGCCGTGCGCCGCTGAGGCATCCGCATGACCGAATTCATCTTCTTCATCAACCAGGTGGTCATTGCGGGCGCGGTGCTCGGCTGCATCTATGCCCTGGGTGCTGTCGGCATCACGCTGGTTTTCGGCATCCTGCGCTTTGCCCATTTTGCCCATTCGGAACTGATGACCTCGGGCGCCTTCTTCGCGTTCCTGCTGGCGCTGCTGTTTGCCCATTGGGGAATCGTGACGCCGATCCCGACCGGGTTCGTGGTGCTGCCGATCGCCATGGTGCTGTCGGCCATCTTCGCGCTGGGCATCGACAAGGGCTTTTATGCGCCGCTGCGCCAGCGCGGGGTGAGGCCAGTGACGCTGCTCATTGCCTCGATCGGGGTGACGCTGATGGTGCAGGGGTTGATCCGGCTGTTCTTCGGCGCCGGCTCCTGGTCGTTCTTCGAGACCGAAACCAAGGACGTGTTCCGCATCGACACGACGTTCCTGGGATCGACACGGCCGCTCGTGATTACCGAGCCGCAGCTGCTGATGATCGTGGTGACGCTCATTTCCGTGCTGGCGCTGCATTTCTTCCTGACCCGGTCGCGGCTGGGCAAGGCGATGCGCGCCATGGCCGACAATGCCGACCTGGCGCAGGTCTCGGGTATCAATACGGCGCTGGTGGTGCGGGTGACCTGGATCGTCGCCGGAGCGCTGGCCTGCATGGCCGGCACCATGCTGGCGCTGGACGTGACGCTGAAGCCGGACCTGGCCTTCAACATCATCATCCCGATCTTTGCCGCCGCCATCGTGGGCGGCCTGGGCCAGGCCTATGGCGCCATTGCTGGGGGCCTGCTGATCGGCTTTGCCGAGTCGCTGGCCGTGTTCAACTGGACCATGGTGCTGCGGCCGCTCAATGCGGTGCTGCCCGAATGGCTGCAGCTGCCGGCCACGCTGGCGCTGGTGCCGACCGAATACAAGCTCACCGTGGCCTTCGTCATCCTGGTGGTGGTGCTGCTGGTGCGGCCCACGGGAATCTTCAAGGGAGCCTCGTCATGATCCGGCGCTCGCTTACTCTCTTTGCCGGGCTGTTCGTGCTGATCCTGGTGATCGGCTGGCTGATGGGCATGCCCTTTACCTCGTCGCGCCTGGTCGAAGCCGCCGCCTATAGCCTGATCGCGCTGGGCCTCAATATCCAGTGGGGCTATGGCGGGCTGTTCAATTTCGGCATCATGGGGTTCCTGATGCTGGGCGGCTTTGCGGTCACCTTCATCTCCTATCCGGTCAATCCGCAGTTCTGGGGCTCGGACGGCCCGATGCTGCTGGGGCGGGCGCTGCTGGCCTTTGCCGCCGGGGCGCTGCTCGTCTATGGCGCGCGCAAGAGCGACAGGCTGGGCATTCGCGGCGGCTGGAAGAGCTTCGTCACCGTGCTCGCCTGGTTCGTGGCTTATGTCATCTATCGCAGCCAGATCGACCCGGCCGCGGCCTATATCGAGGCCAATGCCGGCTTTGTCGGCGGGCTGGGGGCGCATCCGGTGCTGGGCTGGCTGTTCGGCGGGGTGCTGGCGGCGGTCATCGCCTTCATCGTCGGCAAGATCGCGCTGGGCCTGCGCACCGACTACCTGGCCATTGCCACGATCGGCATTTCCGAGATCATCCGGGCGCTGATCAAGAACATGGACTGGCTGACGCGCGGTACGCTGACGGTGTCGCCGATCCCGTGGCCGACGCCGCTGCCGCAGGCCTATCAGGCCACCGGCTCGGACCAGTTCGCCTCGCTGCTGCTGGCGCGCGGCGGCTTCCTGCTGCTGGCTCTGGTGGTTCTCGCCATTGCCATGTGGCTGATCTCCCGCGCCTATTCCGGCCCCTGGGGCCGCATGATGCGGGCCATCCGCGACAACCACATCGCCGCCGCCTCGATGGGCAAGAACGTCACGGCGCGGCAGCTCGAAATCTTCGTGTTCGGCTCGGTGCTGATGGGCATTGGGGGCGCCATGCTGGTTAGCTTCACGCAGATCTTTGATCCATCGAGCTACCAGCCAATCAACCACACGTTCCTGATCTGGGTGATGATCATCGTGGGCGGGGCCGGCAACAATTGGGGCGCCGTGTTCGGCGCAGTGCTGATCTGGCTGGTCTGGGTGGTGTCCGAGCCGCTGGCCAAGGTGATCTTCGAGAATGTGAGCTACTGGTCGACCAATGTCGGCTGGGGCGCGATTCCGGAAATCGAGTCGCGCTCGGCGCAGATGCGCGTGTTCGTGCTGGGCCTTGTGATCACCATAGCGCTGCGCTTTGCGCCCAAGGGGCTGATTCCGGAAGCGGTGCGGCGGGACGCTTAGGCCATACCGGGGGCCAAACTACCCCCATCCTTGATCCAGCCTTCCGGGCACAACCCTCAAGGCCTCGTCACCTAAAATCGCTCCACCGGAGCGATTTTGTCTGCGGCCGGCTCGGAGCCCCCAAAGGGGGAGGGTGTCGACTGCAGCATTTCGGGCCACCAAATGTGCCGCCTCAGTGTTTCGCCTCATAGGTCAGGGCTATGGCGCCTGAGGCAAAGCTGCGCTGGCTCTTGAGGGTCAGGTCGAGGGGGGAAAGCAGGCCCGAGAACAGGGTCGGCCCGTGTCCGGCAATGCGCGGGTGGACGAGGAAGACGAAGTCGTCGATGAGGCCCAGGGCGGCGATCGAGCGGGCGAGGTTGAGGCCACCGAGGGAAATGATCCCGTCCTCCTCGCGCTTGAGCTGTTCCACGGCGCTTTTTAGATCGCCCTGCAGCAGACGGGCGTTCCAATCGACCTCGGTCAGCGTTGTCGATGCCACGAACTTGCGGGCCTTGTGGATGGACTGGGCGAAGGGGATGACCCAGCCGGGCGTGCCGTCGGGCACCACGCCGGTCTCGGCAATCGGCCGCCACGCCGGTTCCATCATCTGATAGGTGACACGGCCATAGAGCAGGGCGTCGGCACTGGTGATGACGTCGGACCAGAACTCATGCATTTCCGGATAGGCCACGATGGCCATATGGTCGCAGCAGCCGTCGAGCGTGACGTTGATCGAATATTGCAGTCGCGCCATGATCTCTTCCCCTCGTTCGGCCCGAGGCGACCATAGCAAAGCCTGGCCCGCAGGCAGAGCCTGATATCAGCCGCGCTTGCGCGCCTCGACCCAGAGCCAGCGGGTCGGCTCGCCGTCATAGCCAGACCCGTCATTTTCGGTGATGTCCAGGCTGGCCCATGCGCCTGATGCGGCCAGGTGGGCCCGGAGCTGGTCGGCGTCGATATAGTTGTAGTAGCGCCCAAAGCGGTCGCGGCCTTCACTGTTCCCGGCCTTGAAGCTGGCGGTCAGCACGCCGCCGGGGCGCAAGGCGCGGAAGATGCGGGCGAGGTCGTCGGTTAGTTCCTCGCGCGGGGCGTGCAGCAGGCAGGCACAGGCCCAGACGCCGTCATAGGCGGCGACATCATCGAGTTCGTGGAAGGCCATGATGCGCACGGGGCAGCCGAGCCGCGCCTGGGCCTCTGCCGCCAGTTCCGGCGAGGCGTCCGACGGGGGTGACGGCAAAGCCTGATGCCAGCATGGCGGCGGCGTCGCGGCCATTGCCGGTGCCCAGTTCGAGCACGGTGCTGCCCGAGGGCAGGCGCGCCATGAAGCCGGCGAGCTGCGGCGTGGGGCGCTGGGCATGCTGCACATAGGTCGCGGCATTGTCGGCGTAGAATTTGAGTGTTTCGGGATCGGGCATGGGCTCCTCCAACAAAAAAGGCCCGGGATCGCTCCCGGGCCTTCGGATTTCAGCGGATCCAGATTACTGGATCAGGCCCTTCTCGACGAAAGCGCCTCCTTCGACGGCGAGTTCGACGATGATGCCGTCCACGTCGCCGGCTGCGTCGAAGTCGAGCGCGCCACCGGCGCCTTCATAGTCGATGTCGGTGCCGGCCTTGATCAGCTCAACAGCCTTGCTCCACTCGCCGGGCAGGATCTTCTCGCCGGGCGCCGAGGCGACTTCGCGCAGGGCAGCCGAGAGACCTTCGCGAGTGGCCGAGCCGTTCTTCTCGATGGCGAGAGCCAGCAGGAATGCGGCGTCGTATGCCTGGGGGGCGTAGGTGGCGTTGGCCACAAAGCCATCGCTGGCGAAGGCGTTGTAGATGTCGACGGCAGCGCCTTCAGGGGCACCGGCGCGGGTGGCGACGAGGCCTTCGACGGCGGCAGCGTCGATGCCCGAGAGCAGGTCGTCGCCGACCATGCCGTCACCACCGACATAGAGGGTGAAGTTGCCGGATTCGACAGCCTGGCGCAGCACGGTGTTACCCGAGGCGTTGGCATAGGCCAGGATCACCAGGTTCTGCGAGGCGACCAGGTTGCCCAGCTCGGCGCGGTAATCGGCCTTGCCTTCTTCGTGGGCGACATTGGCCGCCACGGTGCCGCCGCCGGCGGTGTAGGCAGCGCTCAGGGCATCGGCGAAGCCTTTACCGTAGTCATTGTTGACATAGGTGATGGCGATGTCCTTGACGCCCTTGGCGAGCAGGAGTTCGGCCAGCTTCACGCCCTGGAGCGCGTCCGAGGGGGTGGTGCGGTAGACGAGGTCGTTGTCTTCCAGCGTGGTCAAAGCCGGGGCCGAGGAGGCCGGGGAGATGAACACGACATTGCCCGAAAGGCCCGAGCCGTTGAAGGCGCCGATGGTTTCACCGGTGCAGAGCGCGCCGACGATGCCCACGACGTTGTCGGTGTTGATCACCTTGTCGGCGGCCGCGGCGGCAGCGGTGGCGTCGCAGGCGCCGTCGGCGGAAACGATCTTGAGCTCGCCGCCCAGGATGCCGCCCTGTTCATTGACCTGCTTCACGACCAGCTCGGCGCCGGCAAAGATCGGCGGGGTCAGGGATTCGATGGGGCCGGTGAAGCCGCCGATGAAACCGATGGTGGCACCGGTATCCTGGGCAATGGCTGGCGCGGCGACGGCAAGGGTCGAGGCGGCAACGGCCAGAGTCAGGGTGTTCTTGAGATTGAGCATGTACGTCCCTCTGCTGGGTCGATCCGCCGAGAGGCTCTTGGCCGAGCCAGTCTTTTCGCACGGAACGACGCGATAAAGGGGGCGCAACCCGCGCCCCGCTGCGGCGAATGTTGCACATTTGATTGGCCGGAGTCACCTTGTATTGATTGGGAATTCGGCGTGCCGCGGCTGTTGCTTAACGGGGGCGACTTTTGCATAGAGTGAGGCCCCTGAGGAGGCGTGGCGGCATGAAGGCGAGGCTATTGCAGGCGGGGTTGATGCTGGTCGCCATGCTGGTGGCGGCGCCGGCTCTCGCCCAGATCACCGTGCTCGACCAGGCCCAGGATGCGCCGGCTTCCGAAGCGGCGCCGCCGCCGCCACCTTGCGGCACCCAGCCGCTCAGCATTGCCCGCATGGGCTGGCCCTCGGCCGAACTGTTGGCCGAAATCCATGCCCGCATCCTGGTGCGCGCCTATGGCTGCGACGTGCAGGTGGCGCCGGGAGACCTGGGGGCCACGGCATCGTCGATGGGCTCGACCGGGCAGCCGGCCGTGGCGCCCGAAATGTGGGCGACCCGCGTGGCCGATGTGTGGAATGCCGGGACGGAGGCACAGATGCTGCGGCCGGCGGCGCCCACCTATGTCGAGACGCAGTTCGAGGGCTGGTTCATGCCGGACTATGTGGCGCTGGCGCATCCCGAACTGGTGGCGGCGGCCGGTCTCGCCGTGGCGCTGCCGACCCTCAATGCCGGGGCGCCGGTGCGGTTCATCTCCTGCCCGCCCGACTGGGCCTGCGCCCTGATCAACCGCAACCTGGTGCGGGCGCTGGGGCTGAGCGGCATGGTGGACATGGTCGAGCCGGCGACCCGCTTCGAGATGGATACGCTGATTGCCGAAGCAGTGAGCCGCAGCGAGCCGATCCTGTTCTATTACTGGCAGCCCAATGCGGTGCTCAGCCAATTCAACTTCGTGCCGCTCGACATGGGCGCCTATGATGAAGAGGCGGCCAAGTGCCTGGCGCGGGTGGCCTGCCCGACACCGGTGCCCAGCGCCTTTCCCAGCGAGACGGTGGTGGTGGCGCTGGCCGAATGGGTTTTCACCGACATTCCCGAGATTGCGGGCTATTTCCAGCGCTCGAGCCTTGCCCTCGCCGAGATGAATGACCTGCTGGCCGCACTGAACGAGCCTGGCGCGACCGTCGAGGGGATTGCCGACCGGTTCGTCGCCGAGCGGCAGGACATCTGGCAGGGCTGGGTGGGCACGCCGGCACAATAGGCGTCGCATCACTGTCATCGAGTTGTCGTATATTGCCCGGCTTGGCGTTGCTAACCATTTGTTTTATATACAATTTTCTGGGCGCTTAACGCCGTGTTCAGATTTGGTGCCGCTAGATGGGGCAACCTGTCCGGACGCTGCCGATCATGAAACCCGATTTCACCGTCATTCTCGCTGGTTATCGTCGCATCGCCGTGGCGGTGACCCTGGTTGTGCTTGGCATTATCGCGGCGCGGGGAATGGTGTTTTTCGGGCTGGCGGATGCGACGTTCATCGACATGCTGCCCGCGGGGAGCCTGCTGAGCGGCCTGCTGCTGCTGGCCATTCTGGGCTATGGTCATCACTGGCTGTCGCGGCATCTGAGGGACATTCAGCGGCAGGTGCAGCAGGCGCAGGCGCAGAGCCATCGCGACGCGCTGACGGGGGTGTTCACGCGCGCCTATTTTCTGGATGCGCTGGCCGTGCATGTGTTTCACGGCTCGCAGACGCCGGTGGGCTATCTGCAACTGGACATGGACAATCTCAAGATTCTCAATGACACCGCCGGCCACGCCGCGGGCGATGCGGCGCTGGTCCATCTGACCCGCGTCATCGACCAGGTGGCGCCGGGCGCCGTTGTCGGGCGGCTGGGCGGCGACGAATTCGGCATCATGATACCGGGCCATGACAACAAGGCGGCCCTGCGCCGGCTGGGCGAGGCGCTGTTGCGCGCGCTGGAGCGCCCGGTCAGCATTGCCGGCCGGCCGGTGCGGCTCTCGGCCTCGATCGGGGTGGCCCTGTCGCCCCAGGATGCGGTCGACACCGCGGACCTGATCTCGAAGGCCGACCTGGCGCTCTACAAGGCCAAGAAGAACGGCCGCCACGCGGTGGTGAGCTTTGACTCCGACATGCTGGGCGATGAACGCCACCGGCGCTTCGTGGAACGCGAGCTGCGCGCTGCCCTGCTCATGGAGGAGCTGGAGCTGCACTACCAGCCGGTATTCGGCGCCGACATGACCATTCGCTCGCATGAGGCGCTGGTGCGCTGGCGCCACCAGGTTCGCGGCATGATACCACCGGCGCAGTTCATTCCGATCGCCGAGGAAAGCGACCTTATCGGCAGATTGGGCGAATGGGTGCTGCGTCGCGCCTGCAACGATCTGCCGGATCTGGGCGGGCTGCCGGTTGCCGTCAACGTCTCGCCGGTGCAGCTGCGCCATGCCGATTTCGCGCGCAGCTTCGTGGCCATCCTCGACGAAACCAGCACCGACCCCCGCTCGATCATCGTGGAAGTGACCGAGACCGTGCCGCTCAATGCCGGCGATATCGAGATGGCCAACCTGGCGGCGCTGCGCAAGCTGGGCGTGCGCATCGCCATCGACGATTTCGGCGCCGGGCATGCGAGCCTGCAATATCTGCGCGGCTTTGCCTTCGACATCATCAAGATCGATCGCAGCTATGTCGCCAATATGGGCAGCAGCCGCATTGACGGCATGATCGTCTCGGCCGTCTGCGATATCGCCCGCGCCCTGCCGGTTGAAGTGGTGGCCGAGGGTATCGAGACCCAGGAGCAGTTCACGCTGCTGCGCCAGGCCGGCTGCACGAGCTTCCAGGGCTATCTGCTCGGCCGCCCGCGCGCCCTGGAAAGGGCCGCAAGCTCGGTTGCTGCCTGAAACGTCGCCGAGAGCCCGCGTAACTGCGCCAGGCCCGGCCGCCCTGAACAAGCGCAGCTCCGCCAGTCGTGCGCGCCAGCCGGAAACGGGCAGCTTTGCGGCAAAATCGCGGCGGCCAAAAATAGTTTTTCTTGCTTGGCAATTTACGGTCAATCCACAAAAACTTCGATGAGCAAGTTTTGCGTATTCTATAGTTGATCTATTGTATAACTTCGTCATGATGCCAAGAAAACCGACGAGTCGACAACAGACTATGTCGAAGTATCTGTCAATTTGACAACGAGATATTGCTGGCAATATAGTCCGGCATCACATAAATCCAGGAGACGACCTGATGATATTGAAATCCGGTGGCATTGCCGCCGCGATGGCTGTTGCGCTTTTGTCTGCAATCAGTCTTCCCGCAACGGCCCAGGACACCGACGCCGCTGCCTGCGGCACCGACCGCACCATCGACATTGCCGAGATGACCTGGCCCTCCGCGGCCGCCTTGGCCCATATTCACGCCACCATTCTCGAAGCCGGCTTTGGCTGCGACGTCGAGATCGTGACCGGCGATACCGTTCCCACCTCATCGTCCATGCTGACACGCGGCACCCCAGCCGTGGCGCCGGAGCTGTGGACCAGCGCCATCGAAGAGCCCTGGGCCGAAGGCATTGCGGCCGGCGAGGTCGTGCAGCTCTCCGAGGCCATTACCGATGGCACGGTGGAAGGCTGGTTCATCCCCCGCTATGTGCAGGACGCGCATCCCGAGCTGACGACTGCGGAAGCCGTCATCGCCCGCCCGGACCTCTTCGCCGATCCAGAAGATCCTGAGCAGGGCCGCATCTATTCCTGCCCGCCGGGCTGGGCCTGCGAACTGTCCACTTCGGCGCTGTTCGAGGCCTATGACATGGAAGAGACCTGGAACCTGTTCTCGCCGGGTTCAGGCGGGGCGCTCGATGCCTCGATCGCCCGCGCCTTCACGCGGGAAGAGCCGATCCTGTTCTACTATTGGGGGCCGACGGCCATCCTGGGCAAGTATGATGCGGTGCAGCTCGACATGGGTGAGCCCGACCAGGCCGTCTATGCCTGCAATACCGACCCCGATTGCGACAAGCCGGCCGGCAAGACAGCCTATCCGAGCTCGCCCGCGGTGGTTGGCGCCGCGGCATGGCTGCAGGAAGAAGCGCCGGCTGTCGCCGAGTATTTCAGCAAGGTTGGCCTGACCAATGCCGAGATCAGTGAACTGCTGGTCTATGGCGACGAGAACCAGGCTGATGCCGAAGCCACGGCCGAGAATTTCCTTCTGACCAAGGAAGACCTGTGGAGCGGCTGGGTGTCGCCCGAGGTGGCCGAAAAGGTCAAGGCAAGCCTTAGCTAACGTGCTGCCTCACAGTGGCAAGTCAGGACGGCCGGGTTACGACCCGGCCGTTTTCCGCGTGATGCCCGAAGGCGCAGAGGAACGCTTTCCGGCATCGCGCGCCCAAGCTCCAAGAGAGAAAAAGCGTGTTTCCAGAACTGATTGATACCCGCCCGCTGCGCCGCGCTGTCGATGATGGCCTTAACTGGGTCGTGCGCAACTGGGGCGGCGAGTTCGAAGCGGCGGCCTATCCGCTGCTGATGCTGCTCAAGGCCATCGAGAACCTGCTGGTCGCCACGCCCTGGTGGCTGATCATGGCCGTGCTGGTCTCCATAGCGTGGTTGGCAACCCGGGGCTGGAAGCTGCCGGTGACCGTGCTGGTTTCGCTGCTGTTCCTGGGGGTGATGGACCTGTGGAAAGATGCAATGACCACCACAGCGCTGATGATCGCGGCGACCATCACGGCCATCGTCATCGCCATTCCGGTCGGCGTGTGGATGAGCCGCTCGCTCAATGTGCGCAAGGCCATTACCCCGCTGCTCGACCTGATGCAGACGCTGCCGAGCTTCGTCTATCTCATTCCCACGGTGATGATCTTCGGCCCCGGCAAGATCCCGGCGCTGATCGCCACCATCGTCTATGCCTCCCCGCCCCTGGTGCGGCTGACCGATTTGGGCCTGCGCTCGGTCGATCCGGCGGTGATGGAAGCCAGTCGTGCCTTTGGCACCAATCCGCGCCAGCGCCTGCTGGGCGTACAGATTCCGCTGGCGCTGCCGACGATCCTGGCCGGCGTCAACCAGACGACGATGATGGCGCTGTCCATGGTCGTGATCGCCTCGATGATCGGGGCGGGTGGCCTGGGCTACCAGGTGCTGCAGGGCATCGGACGGCTTGAAGTCAGCCGGGGCCTCTTCGCCGGGCTGGGCATTGTCGCCCTGGCGATCATCTTTGATCGCGTGACCCAATCCTTTGGCAAACAATTGCAGGCCCGCATCGGCCTGGCGGAGGCACGCTGACATGAATGCGATCGATACACGGCAAGACCTCGCCATCGCCATGCGCGGCGTCACCAAGATTTTCGGAGACGACGCAGCCGGTGCCCTGACGCTGCTGCAGTCGGGCAAGTCCAAGGCGGAGGTGCAGGCCGAAACCAACCATGTCGTCGGGCTGGACAATGTCTCCCTCGATATCGCCAAGGGACAGATCTATGTGGTCATGGGACTGTCCGGCTCGGGCAAGTCGACGCTGATCCGCCATGTCAACCGGCTCATCGAGCCGACCGCCGGTGAAATCGTGGTCAATGGCACTGACGTGCTCAAGATGAGCCTGGACGAGTTGCGCACCTATCGGCGCAGCCAGATCGCCATGGTGTTCCAGAAATTCGGTCTGCTGCCGCATCGCTCGGTGATCGACAATGTAGCCTATGGCCTCGAAGTGCGGGGCATGGGCAAGGCCGAACGGCTGAAAGAGGCCGCCAAGTGGATCGAGATTGTCGGCCTCTCCGGCTATGAGCAGAGCCGGCCGCGCCAGCTTTCGGGCGGTCAGCAGCAGCGGGTGGGCCTCGCCAGGGCGCTGGCGATGGATACCGACATCATCCTGATGGACGAGGCCTTTTCCGCGCTCGACCCGCTGATCCGCTCTGGCATGCAGGATCAGCTGATCGAACTGCAGAAGTCGCTGGGCAAGACCATCCTGTTCATCACCCACGATTTCGACGAGGCGCTCAAGATCGGCGACCGCATCGCCGTGCTCAAGGATGGTGCGGTGCAGCAGGAGGGCAAGCCGGAGGATATCGTGCTGCGCCCGGGCAACGCGCATATCGAGGAATTCGTGCGCGATGTGAACAAGGCGCGGGCCATCCATGTTCGATCGATCATGGAACGGGGGGCGCACGAGCCCTGTGAGCACTCGGTGCCCAAGGATGCGCGCTGCGAGGACGTGTTGCCCCTGTTCGCCGAGCACGAGTGGGTGGGTGTGGTGGACGAGGGTGGCCAGCAGATCGGCCGGGTGACCGCCAAGCAGGTGATAAAGGCGCTGGCCCGATACACGCCAGGCGTGGGTTGATCAGCGCGACAGGTTCACGACAGCCATCCTTCTGTCGCAGTTGCGTCCGACGCGAGCGCGCGGATATAAGGGGCCCGGGAAGCCTTGATGCGGCAGCGGGAGTAGCGCCTTGGATTTGAAGCGGATCAACGATCATGTCAGCGTATCGGGGCAGATTCAGCCCGCTGATATCGCAGCGCTCAAAGCCGCCGGTTTCGTCGCCATCATCAACAATCGCCCCGACGGGGAATCCTCCGACCAGCCCGCGGGCGCTGAAATCGAGGCGGCCACCAAGGCTGCCGGACTCGCCTACCATTTCATTCCACTGGGCCGTGAAGGGGTTTCCCCCGACATGGTCGAAAGGACCAAATCCGTGCTCGAGGGGAGCGCGGGTCCGGTCTTCTGCTTCTGCCGATCAGGAACGCGCTCGACCACGTTGTGGGCGCTGAGCCAGGCCGGAACGATGGATGCGGGGGAAATCATTCGCGAGGCGGCCGAGGCCGGCTACGATATGAGCCATCTCGCCGGCCATCTCAGCCGCGACTAGATCTGCCCGCGACGGTTGGGCGGTCAACCGTCCCTGCCGTCCGTGACTACCTGAGCCGGACCCGTCATGGGTCCCCAACCCCTCCTGCTCGGACGGACCTATATGCCGATCAAGAAAATCCTCGTCGCCAACCGCAGCGAAATCGCCATCCGCGTGTTCCGCGCCGCCAATGAGCTCGGGCTCAAGACGGTGGCGGCCTATGCCGAAGAGGACAAGCTGGCCCTGCATCGGTTCAAGGCCGACGAGGCCTATCTGATCGGCAAGGGCAAGGGGCCGGTCGAGGCGTATCTGCAGATCGACGAATATATTCGCATTGCCCGCATTTCGGGCGCCGATGCGATCCATCCCGGCTATGGGCTGCTGTCGGAGTCGCCGGAATTCGTCGATGCCTGCGAGGATGCCGGCATTATCTTCATCGGCCCGCGCGCCCAGACCATGCGTGACCTGGGCAACAAGGTTGCGGCGCGCAACATGGCCATCGCGTCCAATGTGCCGGTGGTGCCGGCCACCGAGGCGCTGCCGGATGATCCGGAAACCATCAAGAAGCTGGCCGCCGAGATCGGCTATCCACTGATGCTCAAGGCCAGCTGGGGCGGCGGCGGGCGCGGGATGCGCCGCATCATGGACGAGAGCACCCTGATCGCCGAAGTGTCCGAGGGCAAGCGCGAGGCCAAGGCCGCCTTCGGCAAGGACGAGATGTATCTCGAAAAGCTGATCGAGCGGGCGCGCCATGTCGAGGTGCAACTGATCGGCGACGACCATGGCAACCTCGTCCACCTCTATGAACGCGACTGCTCGGTGCAGCGGCGCAACCAGAAGGTGGTGGAGCGGGCGCCGGCCCCCTACCTTTCGGAAGCCGTGCGCAAGGAACTGACCGACGCAGCGGTGCGCCTGGGCAATGCCGCCAATTATCGTGGCGCCGGCACGGTCGAATTCCTGATGGATGCCGATACCGATAAGTTCTACTTCATCGAAGTGAACCCGCGCATCCAGGTGGAGCACACCGTCACCGAGGAAGTGACCGGCATCGACATCGTCAAGGCGCAGATCCATCTGCTCGATGGCGCTGTGATCGGTACGCCGGAATCAGGCGTGCCGCTGCAGGAGGATATTCACCTCAACGGCAATGCCATCCAATGCCGGGTGACCACCGAAGACCCGGAGCAGAACTTCATCCCCGACTATGGCCGCATCACCGCCTATCGCGGCGCCACCGGCTTTGGCGTTCGCCTCGATGGCGGCACGGCCTATGCGGGAGCGGTGATCACCCGCTATTACGATCCACTGCTGGAAAAGGTCACCTGCTGGGCGCCGAGTGCCGAGGAGGCGATTGCCCGCATGCACCGCGCTTTGCGCGAGTTCCGCATCCGCGGGGTCGCGACCAACCTGGCCTTCCTCGAAAACATCATCACCCATCCTGACTTCGTCGAGAACCGCTACACGACGCGCTTCATCGATACGACGCCGGAGCTCTTCAACTTCAAGCCGCGCCGGGATCGCGCGACCAAGCTTCTGAGCTATATCGCCGACGTCACGGTCAACGGGCACCCCGAAGTGCGCGATCGGCCGCGGCCGCCGGCCGAGGCCGCGGCGCCTGTCGTGCCGGAATTCCCGGTTCTCAGCGCCATCGAGGGCAGCCGGCAGATCCTGGACCGGGATGGTCCGGAGGCGCTCGCCAGGTGGATGAAGAAGCAGAGCCGGGTGCTGTTCACCGACACCACCATGCGCGATGCCCACCAGTCGCTTCTCGCCACGCGGATGCGCTCGTTCGACATTACCCGCATTGCCCAGGCCTATAGCCGGGGCCTGCCCAACCTGTTTTCGCTGGAATGCTGGGGCGGGGCGACGTTTGACGTGTCGATGCGCTTCCTCAACGAGGATCCGTGGGAGCGGCTGGCCAAGGTGCGCGAAGGCGCGCCCAATATCCTGACGCAGATGCTGCTGCGCGGCAGCAATGGCGTGGGCTACACCAATTATGCCGACAATGTCGTCAAGTTCTTCGTCAAGCAGGCAGCGGCCGGCGGCGTCGACATCTTCCGCGTGTTCGATTGCCTCAACTGGGTCGAGAACATGCGCGTCTCGCTCGATGCGGTCATCGAGGAGGGCAAGGTCGCCGAGGGCGTCATCTGCTATACCGGTGATGTCCTCGACCCCAACCGCGCCAAGTATGACCTCAAATACTATGTCGGGCTGGCACAGGAACTGGAAAAGGCCGGCGCGCATGTGCTGGGGCTCAAGGACATGGCGGGTCTGCTCAAGCCCGCCGCGGCGCGCAAGCTGATCGCCACGCTGCGCAACGAGACCAGCCTGCCGATCCACCTGCATACGCATGACACGTCGGGCGCTGCTTCGGCCACGGTGCTGGCGGCGGTGGATGCGGGGGTCGACGCGATCGACGCGGCGATGGATGCTCTTTCAGGCACCACCAGCCAGCCGACGCTGGGCTCGATCGTCGCGGCTTTGGCCGGTGGCGAGCGCGACCCCGGGCTTGACGCAAAGGCGATCCGCCAGATCTCGTTCTATTGGGAGGCTGTGCGCACCCAGTACCGGGCCTTTGAAAGCGATCTCAAGGGCGGGGCTTCGGAAGTCTATCTGCACGAAATGCCCGGTGGGCAGTTCACCAATCTCAAGGAACAGGCGCGCTCGCTGGGGCTCGAAACGCGCTGGCACGAGGTCGCGCAGACCTATGCCGACGTCAACCAGATGTTCGGCGATATCGTCAAGGTGACGCCATCGTCCAAGGTGGTCGGCGACATGGCTTTGGCCATGGTTTCGGCCGGGCTGACCCGCGCCGATGTGGAAGATCCCAATCGCGATATCGCCTTCCCGGACTCCGTAGTCGGCTTCTTTGCCGGCGATCTGGGTCAGCCACCGGGCGGCTTCCCCAAGGCGCTGCAGAAGAAGGTGCTCAAGGGCAAGGCGCCGATCACCGAGCGGCCGGGTTCCTATCTCAAGCCCGTCGATCTCGAGGCCGAGCGCAAGAAGATATCAGACGAGGTGGGACACCCGATCGACGATTTCCGGCTGGCCTCGTATCTCATGTATCCCAAGGTCTATTCGGATTTCGAAAAGACCCAGGAGCGCTATGGGCCGACGGAAGTCCTGCCGACGCCGGTCTATTTCTACGGCCTTTCGGAAGGCGATGAGCTCTTCGTCGATATCGAGAAGGGCAAAACGCTGGTGCTGCAATATCTCGGCCGCGCTCCCACCAATGAAAAGGGCGAAGTGCGCGTGTTCTTCGACCTCAATGGCCAGCCGCGCACTATCCTGGTGCCGGACCGGCTCAAGGTGGGCGACGTCAAGGTGCGGGCCAAGGCGGCCCTGGGCGACCCCAAGCAGGTGGGCGCGCCCATGCCGGGGGTGATCTCGACGCTGGCGGTCAAGCAGGGGCAACATGTCACGGCCGGCGACGTGCTGTGCTCGATCGAAGCGATGAAGATGGAGACCGCCATCCATGCCGAGGTGGATGGCGTGATCGCGGAACTCTTGATCAAGCCGGGCGACCAGATCGACGCCAAGGATTTGCTGGTGCGGTTCGAATAAGCAGAAGGCCCGGGAGACCGGGCCTTTTCACCTTAATGCGCGGACGTTCTGCAGCAGATATACTACTCATTCCTAACGGACGCCCAATAGTCTATCTTACCTCAGGTCTATGGAGGGATAGATTGTGACAGATTTGGCGGATGGAAGAGAATCCGGGTTTAGTTCTTACCTGGGCTGGCAGTTGTACTTGGGGCTCCTGCTGATCGCGCTTGGCGTCAGCCTGGGCCTTCTGGTCGATCATAGCAACATCTGGCAAAAGATAGCCTTTGCAGGCATCACCGAGTTCGGCTTCGCTTTCGTCATCGCCCACGTGATCATCGTCGTTGTTGATCGTCGGGAGAAGAAGGACTTCAGCGACTTCGTCAAGAACGAATACCGCAGGACAAAGAGCGACCTTGAAATTGCCGAGCGGCGACTGTCGACGCGCGCGGTTCTATCCCATCTACTGGCAACCGACCTGCCGACCTCGATAACGGACGAACTGGAGGAGTTCATCCTCAGTTCGAAAATTCTCAAGCGCCATCAGAAGCTTACTTTTGAACTCAAGGCGATGGGCAAGTATACGGCTCTCCACTTCGAAGCCGAGGCCCTGTTCGAGAATACCAGGCGGGAGACATATGACTGGCATCCGCCCTATACGAGTTTTGGCGAAGACATGATTGCCGCGCATTTCCTCAAGAACTTCCCCGAGGAAAAGTTCGGTATAGTAACCTACGCGATCTTCATAAAGCGGTCGGGCCAACCGGATTTCGACCTTGTCTATGACAGGACGGCAGGAGATCCGCGTTACGCACAACTGGCGGAGCACTATGCGCTAAGTCCGGGCGACCAGGTTCGCGTCATGGTCTCTGATCGCAAGCCGCGGTTCGGCATCGACAACGAGATTTTCACAAACTTCTCATTCTGCGAGAAGATGGAGGTCTACCTGAAATACCGGGACGCCGAATACGAGGTCGGCTACCGCGCCATCCACCCCAAGTCCAAGGTTCTGCATACCGAGCCCTATTTCGAGGGCAAGAAGCTGGTGCTGGATATCCCATTCATGCCGAGCAACGGGATATTGGTGTGGTGGAAGGCGCGCAACGCCTAGCAGCGAGCGCGGCACGCCTCACGCTGACCTTCGCTGAACGCGTCATGTCGTCCCCTTCCCTCAGGGGGAAGGGAGCGGGCGTCTACAGCCGACGCGCGCGGCCGTCGATGGTGCGGTCGTTGCGCTCGCGGTGGTCGGCGCGGACCTTGACCGGCAGGCGCGAGACGATCCAGCTCACCATCAGCGGCACCAGGATGATGTCATCCACCCAGCCCAGGAACGGAATGAGGTCGGGGATGAGATCGATCGGGTTGACCAGGTAAAAGGCGACGAACAGGGTCGCGGCCTTGAGGTGGAGCGGGGTTTCGGGCGCGAAGAAGGCCTTCCAGAGCTGGACGACTTCCTTGCGGAAGAGGACGAGGCGGGGGAGGAGCATGTTCATCATGCCCATTAAATGGTCCTCGCCCGGCATGGTTCAAGGCCGGGCCGATCACATCGGCATCAGGTGAGCACGCCGCGGTCGCGCAGCAGCTTGACGATGGCCATGGCGTGGCCGTGGCCCAGGCCATATTCGGCCTTGAGCCAATCGGTGATCGGCGTGGCCTTGGTGCCGGGCCGAGTCAGGCCCTTCTCGGTGGCGAGGCGGATGAATTCGTCGGGGCCGATGCCCGTCTGCTTCTCGATATTGTCGATATAGGCCTGGAACGACATTCTTTGGGCTCCTAGTGTCTTCTGTCAGACGACGAGCCGGGCCGCGTCCCTTCGACACAATCGAGAAACATTGCGTCTCTAACCTAGCAGGCTTATTTCTGCCTCTCCAAGTTCGAGGTGTTTGATGGCTGGGCCGGCAATGCGCAGGCAATCTGTTGGTGTGGATGTCGGCGGCGTCATGGTCGGCGGCGGCGCGCCCGTCGTCGTGCAGTCGATGACCAATACCGATACGGCCGATATCGACGCGACCGTGAAGCAGGTGATGCAGCTGGCCCGCGCCGGTTCGGAAATCGTGCGCATCACGGTCGATCGCGACGAGGCGGCGGCGGCGGTGCCGATCATCCGCGATCGACTGGCCTTGATGGGCTATGACGTGCCGCTGGTGGGGGACTTCCACTATATCGGCCACAAGCTGCTCACTGATCATCCGGCCTGTGCCGAGGCGCTGGCGAAATATCGCATCAATCCGGGCAATGTGGGCTTCAAGGCCAAACGCGATACGCAGTTCTCGACGCTGATCGAGATTGCCAATCGCTACAACAAGCCAGTGCGCATCGGGGTGAACTGGGGGAGCCTCGACGAGGAACTGCTCACCAAGCTGATGGACGAGAATGCGGCTTCTCCGGAGCCGGTTACGGCGGCGGCGGTGCAGCGCGAGGTGATCATCCAGTCGGCCTTGCTGTCGGCGCGGCGCGCCGAGGAGCTGGGCATGGGGCGCGACAGGATCATCCTGTCCACCAAGGTCTCCGACGTCCAGCACCTCATTGCGGTCTATCAGGACCTGGCCGCGCGGTGTGATTATGCGCTGCATCTGGGGCTGACCGAGGCAGGGATGGGCACCAAGGGCGTGGTCGCGTCGTCGGCGGCTTTGGGCATTTTGCTGCAGCAGGGAATCGGCGACACGATCCGCATTTCGCTGACGCCCGAGCCGGGTGGTGATCGCACTACCGAGGTCAAGGTGGCGCAGGAGCTGCTGCAGACCATGGGCTTCCGCCAGTTCCTGCCTGTGGTCGCGGCCTGCCCGGGTTGCGGGCGGACGACGTCGACCACGTTCCAGACGCTGGCCAAGGATATCCAGGATCATCTCAGCACCTCGATGCCGGAATGGCGCGAGCGCTATCCGGGGGTCGAGACGCTGTCGGTGGCGGTCATGGGCTGCATCGTCAACGGGCCGGGCGAGAGCAAGCATGCCAATATCGGCATTTCGCTGCCGGGCACGGGCGAGACCCCGGCCGCGCCGGTTTTCGTCGATGGCCAGAAGGTCGCGACCCTGCGCGGGGCCGATGTGGCGGACCAGTTCAAGGTAATGGTGGCCGACTATATCGAGCGCAAGTTCGGCACCGGAGCGCGGTCGGCGGCGGAGTAGGCTACTCCGCCTCGACGGCACCTGGCGGCACGCAGGCGTCGACCCATTTGTTGCCGCAGAGTTCGGCGAGGCGGGCGACGCTGAGGGTGACCGAGGCGTGGGTGTCGCCACCGGCGGGGATCATCACGTCATAGACCTTGATCGAAACATCGAGGTAGATCGGCAGCTGATCAGGCAGGCCGAAGGGGCAGACGCCGCCGACGGGGTGGCTGGTCAAACGCAGCACATCCTCGGCGCCCAGCATGCGCGGGCGGCCGCCAAAGGCCGCCTTGGATTTCTGGTTGTCCAGCCGGGCATCGCCGCGCGTCACCAGCAGGAATTCCTCGTCGCGCACGCGGATGCACAGGGTCTTGGCGATCTGGCCGGGCTCGCAACCATGCACGGCTGCGGCGAGCTGCACGGTGGCAGTGGAGGCGTCGGTAACTTCGACGGCAAGGTCGGGTGCCCGAGCGGCAAGGTCGGCTTGGACGGAGGCAAGGCTCATGAGGGCGGGCTTTCAGAACAGGCGGGCGAGGCGGTCTTCGAAATCGGCGCGCATCTTGTAATGCACCGGAGCGGTCAGGGCCCGGCGCAGGAAAGCAGGATCGACATCGCGCGCGCCATCGAGCGTCGACATCAACTCGGAGACGGTGATCCGCTCACCGGCGTAGAGCTGGCAGGTCACCGGCTTGCCGGCCTCGATCACGCCGGGGGTGATAACGCGGCAATAGGCGCCGGGGCGGCCGGCTCTGTGGAAGCGCCGGACGAATTTGGGGTCGCCCATGCGCAGGGCGAAGACATTGCAGGGCGTGCGGTGGCTGGTAACTTCGATTACTACCGGCCCGATGTTGAAGCGATCGCCCACGGCGACGGAGCGGCCCTCGACACCTGATAGCGTCAGGTTTTCGCCGAAGGTGCCGGGTGCGACGGTCTCGCCGAGTTCCTGGCTCCACCAGGCATAGTCGTCGGCAAAATAGAGATAGACCGCCTGATCGACGCCACCATGGTGCCTGCGGTCCATCACCGCGTCGCCCTCGATCCCCTGTGTGGTGAGGGTGGCGCTGGGAACGGGCTCCTTATAGATGCCTGTCCTGGCCGACTTGGTCGGAATGGTCCGCGGCTGGCCGATATTGATGCTGTCGAGTATGGCCAAGTCAGTGCTCCCGGCTGGCGAAATAGCGCACGGTGGCGCGCAGGCCGTCGGCCTTGGGGCCGAAGGTGCGCAGCGCGGACAACGCCTCGCTGACGGTCTGGTTCAGCCGGGCGCGGGCGCCCTCGAGGCCAAGCTGGGCGACCAGCGTCTGCTTGCCATGGGTCGCGTCCTTGCCGGTGGCCTTGCCCATGGTCTCGGCCGTCGCCGTTACGTCGAGGATATCGTCAGCGAGCTGGAAGGCGCGGCCGGCGGCCTCGGCATAGACCGTGAGCACCGAGAGTGCCCTGGCATCGGCGCCGCCGAGAATGGCGCCGATGCGCACGCTGGCCCGGATGAGGGCACCGGTCTTCATGGCCTGCATGGTCGAAATCTCATCGGCGGCGAGGCCCGCTTGTTCGCCCGCGATGTCGCGCATCTGCCCGCCGACCATGCCGCCGGCGCCGGAACCGGCAGCCAGTTCACGCACCAGGGCGATGCGCACGGCGGGATCGGGGTGGCAGGTCGGATCGGCCAGGAGGCCGAAGGCGTGGGTCAGCAGCGCGTCGCCGGCAAGGATGGCGGTGGCTTCGTCATAGGCCTTGTGCACGGTGGGGCGGCCGCGCCTGATATCATCATCGTCCATGGCCGGCAGGTCGTCGTGGACGAGCGAATAGCAGTGGACCATTTCCACCGCGAGCCCGGCCGTCAGCGCCTGGGATGCGGGGATATTGAAGATGGCGGCGGCCTGGCGCACCAGCAGCGGCCGCAGGCGCTTGCCGCCTTCGAGGCTGCCATGGCGCATGGAATCGACCAGCCGCCCGGGGGCAGGGCCGGGGCCGGACAGGCGCGCATTATCGAGCTGCTGCGCCAGCGCGGTTTCGACGGCGCTGGCCACATCGGTCAGGTCTGCGGGGAAATCGTACATGGGGATGTTGCTAGCTGGTTTGGGGGAGGGGCGGCAAGTGCTTGTCGGTGGGCGCCTCCCAACTACCGGACGTCATCCTCGGGCTTGACCCGAGGACACTACACTTGCCGTGCGTGAAGCAAAGTGGAGAGCCCTCGGGTCAAGCCCGAGGGTGACGATCGAGGAGGGGGAGGTTCGCGCGGTCACTCTACCCAGCAGAGATTCCCGCTTTCGCGGGAACGGCGCGGTGGGTATTGGATGGGCATGGCAAGACGACGCAAACCGCGGGGCATGTGGCGCATTCTGCGCTGGCTTGGTCTTGTTGCGGCGGTGCTGGTCGCCATCCCGGTCGTGCTGACGCCGGTCTATGTCTTCGTCGACCCGGTATCGGTGCCGATGCTCGAGCGCTATCTCACGGGCCGGCCGGTGGATCGCGAGTGGCGCGAAATCGGCGATATTTCGGACCGGCTCAAGGCGGCGGTGATCCTTTCGGAGGACGGCCAGTTCTGCCGGCATTGGGGCGTCGATCTGGGGGCGCTGCGCGAGGAGGTGCAGAATTTCCTTGATGGCGAGGAGGCGCGCGGCGCCTCGACCATCGCCATGCAGGTGGCGCGCAACCTGTTCCTGTGGAACGGGCAGAGCCCGGTCCGCAAGGCGCTGGAAGTGCCGCTGGCGCTCTATATCGACCTGGTGTTGCCCAAGCGCCGGATCATGGAAATCTATCTCAACATCGCCGAATGGGGGCCGGAGGGGCAGTTCGGCGTGGCCGCGGGCGCGCGCCGGGCCTTCGGCATCGTGCCTCAGGATCTCGACTGGCGTACGGCCACCCTGCTGGTGACGGCCCTGCCCAATCCGCTGCTGCGGCAGCCTGGACGGCCATCGGCCGGGATGGTGCGGATTGCGGGGATTATCCAGGAGCGCGTTGCCCAATATGGCGAGCGGGCCAATTGCGTGGGCGAGGGCGGCCGGCTGGCGCTTTGATTGCCGGTAGACCTCATCCTGAGCTTGTCGAACGACGAGGTCGTGGCAGGATGGTGGTGCCCGACCTCGTGGTTCGACAGGCTCACCATGAGGTCTCGAAGGTTCAGGCCGCTTCCTTTGCCAGCAGATCGGCCAGGGCCATCAGCTGGCGATCGCGAATGCCCAGCTCGCGCAGATATTTATAGGTGTTGAGCACATAGTCGACATTGCGGCCCGAAATGCCGACGCCCGCGCGCACCATGGCCAATTGCTGCTCGAGGCTCAGATGGCCGGCGAACTGCTCGTGCCGCTCATCGACCAGGAAGGCGAGCGCCTTGATGGCGCGGCCATCGGCCAGGCGAACGGGCCGCATGACGTCGCGATAGACCGAGGTGACCTGTTCGCGCTCATGGAGATAGGCGTAGACATCGGGCCACTGCGCGTCGGCAACTTCGAACACCATGCCGCGGCAGGCACCGCCACGGGTGAGGCCAAAGACCAGGCCGGGCTGCTCGACCGTGCCGCGATGGTGATGGGAAACAATCGAGAGGCTGCGATGGGCGCCCCGGAGCAGGCCCTGCTGCGCCGACACATGGGGAAATCCCGGATTCCAGATGAGGGAACCGTAGCCGAAGACCCAGTGGGTCGCTGTGTATTCCAAATCGCTCATCGCCATAACCCGAACAGAAATCTAGGCTTGCTTGCCGTCCAAGGCAATTGCCCCCGTGTCGATAGAGGTCATGCAATGATGTTGCGACCCGGATTTGCCGGCGGTGAATATCGGCAAGCGGCAGCGATGGCGCTTTGGTCCCTCGGCCCGCGCAGGTAAGAGTGCCGCCCATGAAAAAACGAATCATCATTCTTGGCAGCGTCGTGGTGGCAGTGGTCGTGCTGTGGAGCGCGGCATGGTTTGTGCTGGCCGGCATGGTCCGGCAGAATGTCGAGGCCCTGGCGCTGGCCGATGGCGTCACCGCGCCCAATGTCAGCTGCCAGACGCTTGATGTGGGAGGCTTTCCGTTCCGCTTCGATGTCGATTGCGGCACGGCCCGCATCGTCAGCGGCGACCTCGTGGTAGATGTGCCCGGCATAAGGGCGAGCGTGCGCGTCTATGCGCCCACCCATATGCTGGCTTCGGCGCTGGGGCCGGCGCAGCTCACCGACAGCTTCACCGGCACGCGCAATGGCGTGGCCTGGTCGGGGCTGGAAGCCAGCATGCGGCTCGACAACTGGCGCATTGCCCGCGGCTCGATCTCGGCCAAGGACGTGGTCTGGTCCGATACGCTGTTTGGTGACGCGGTCATCGCGCAGAGTCCGCTGGTGGAGGTGCATCTGTTCGATATTCCCGAGCAGCATGACAGCGCGCGGCGCCTGGCGGCGCTGGCGCTGTATGCGCGCGCCCAGACCCTGGTCTGGCCGGGGCTGACGCTGACCGACACCAATGCGGAAATCCAGCTCGAACTGTCGGGACTACCCGATGATATCAGAAATTGGGGCGATCCGCTGCTGCTGCAAAGCCTGCAGCAGGCCGGCGGGGCGCTGAAGATCGTCGCCATCCGCGGCACGGATGCCGATTCGGTACTCGACGCGCAGGGCGAGTTGCGGCTCGATCCGCAGGGCACGCTCGACGGGTCCATCGGCATCACCTCGACCGGGGTGGCCGAGCGCATCGGCCCCTTGCTCGAAGAGCCGTGGCGCACGCTGGTGCTGGGGACGCCGACGGCGGAGGGCGCGCATGCCAACCAGCTCAATTTCCGGGCCGGCGCGATATTCTCGGGCCTGGTGCCAATCGCCAGCGTGCCGCCGCTGTTTTAGTCGGCGCCGTGCCGCGACCTCGTCCTTCGACAGGCTCAGGATGAGCCACGAGGGCGGTTAGGTGGCGCTACGCATCATCCCCGCCGCCGTGTTCGCGGACGAAGGGGATTACCGGGG
>NZ_JACZKG010000070.1 GCF_014860165.1 Devosia sp. | reverse complement strand
GGGATATCCTCGACGAGGTGATCCGCGAACATCCGGTGCTGCTGAACCGCGCGCCGACGCTGCATCGCTTGGGCATTCAGGCGTTCGAGCCGGTGCTGATCGAAGGCAAGGCGATCCAGCTTCACCCGCTGGTGTGCTCGGCGTTCAACGCCGACTTCGACGGCGACCAGATGGCCGTGCACGTTCCGCTGTCGCTCGAAGCGCAGCTGGAAGCGCGCGTGCTGATGATGTCGACCAACAACATCCTGCACCCCGCAAACGGCCAGCCGATCATCGTGCCGAGCCAGGACATCGTGCTGGGCCTCTACTACCTCTCGCTCATGAACGAAAATGAGCCGGGGCAGGGTATGGCCTTCTCGTCCTATGCCGAGCTCGAACACGCGCTCGACAACAAGGTCGTCACGCTCCACACCAAGATCAAAGGCCGTGTCACGGCCTGGGATGAAAACGGCAACGAGAAGACCGAGATCGTGGAAACGACCCCGGGCCGCATGCTCATCGGCCAGATTCTGCCGAAGAACCCGGCCGTGCCGTTCGCGACCGCGAACCAGCTGATGACCAAGAAGATGATCTCCAAGATGATCGACACGGTTTACCGTGGCTGCGGTCAGAAGGAGACGGTGATCTTCTGCGACCGCGTCATGCAGCTTGGCTTCAAGAACGCATGCGACGCCGGCATCTCGTTCGGCAAGGACGACATGGTTATCCCGGCCTCCAAGTACACGATCGTGGAAGCCGCCCGTAAGCAGGTCGAAGAGTTCGAGCAGCAGTACAATGACGGCCTGATCACTCAGGGCGAAAAGTACAATAAGGTGGTCGACGCCTGGGCCAAGTGCGGTGACAAGGTTGCCGAAGAGATGATGGACGCGATCCGCACGGTGCAGATCGACAAGGAGACCGGCCGTCAAAAGCCGATCAACTCCGTCTACATGATGTCTCACTCCGGCGCCCGTGGTTCACCGGCCCAGATGAAGCAGCTGGCCGGCATGCGCGGCCTGATGGCCCGTCCGGACGGCTCGATCATCGAGACCCCGATCACGGCCAACTTCAAGGAAGGCCTCAACGTTCTCGAGTACTTCAACTCCACCCACGGCGCCCGCAAGGGTCTCGCGGATACGGCGCTGAAGACCGCGAATTCGGGCTACCTGACCCGTCGTCTCGTCGACGTGGCCCAGGATGCGATCATCGTGTCGACCGATTGCGGCACCGATCGTGGCCTGACCATGGAGCCGATCGTCGATGCCGGCCAGGTCGTGGCCTCCATCGGCCAGCGTGTGCTGGGCCGTACTGCCGCTGACGACATCTTCCATCCGCTGACCGGCGATCTGATCGCCGCCAAGGGGACATTGCTGGAAGAAAAGCATGTCGATGTCATCGAGGAAGCCCGGATCCAGTCGATCCGCATTCGCTCCCCGCTGACCTGCGACATGCGCCAGGGCACCTGCGCGGCCTGCTATGGCCGTGACCTTGCTCGCGGTACACCCGTGAACATGGGTGAGGCTGTCGGCGTTATCGCCGCGCAGTCGATCGGTGAACCCGGTACCCAGCTCACCATGCGCACGTTCCACATCGGTGGCACGGCACAGGTGGTCGACAGCTCGTTCCTGGAGTCCGGCGCGGAAGGCAAGATCGCCATCCGCAACCCGAACGTGGTCAAGGTCGAGGGCGGCAAGCTCGTCGTCATGGCCCGTAACGTGTCGCTCGCCATCCTGGACGCCGAAGGCAAGGAACGCGCCACCCACAAGGTGACCTACGGTTCCAAGCTGCTCGTCAAGGAAGGCGATCAGGTGCGTCGCGGCCAGCGTCTGGCCGAATGGGACCCCTATACCCGTCCGGTTCTGGCCGAGGTCGAGGGCGAGGTCGTGTTCGAGGATCTGGTCGATGGTGCTTCCGTTGCGGAAAACACCGACGAGGCGACCGGCTTCACCAAGCGCGTGGTCATCGACTGGCGCGGCAACCAGCGTGGTGAGGGCCTGAAGCCGGCCCTGGCCATCGCTCGTGGCGGCGCCGTGCAGAAGGTGGATCGTGGCGGCGACGCCCGGTACCTGCTCTCGGTGGACGCGGTCATTGCGGTCGAGCCTGGCGAGAAGGTCTCGCCGGGTGACGTGCTGGCTCGTATCCCGCTCGAAAGCGCCAAGACCAAGGACATTACCGGCGGTCTGCCGCGTGTGGCCGAGCTGTTCGAAGCCCGTCGTCCGAAGGATCACGCCATCATCGCCGAGATCGATGGCACCATCCGCTTCGGCCGCGACTACAAGAACAAGCGTCGCGTCATCATCGAGCCAAGCGAGGAAGGTGCAGATCCGGTCGAGTACCTGATCCCCAAGGGCAAGCCGTTCCACCTGCAGGAAGGCGACGCCATTGAAAAGGGTGAATACATCCTCGACGGCAACCCGGCGCCGCACGACATCCTGGCCATCAAGGGCGTGGAGGAGCTTGCTCGCTACCTCGTCAATGAAATCCAGGAGGTCTATCGCCTGCAGGGCGTGCTGATCAACGACAAGCATATCGAGGTGATCGTTCGCCAGATGCTGCAGAAGGTCGAGATCGTGGATCCAGGTGATACCGGCCTGCTCAAGGACGAGCAGCTCGACAAGCTGGACTTCGACGAGCTCAACGACAGCCTGGTTGCCGACGGCAAGAAGCCGGCGACGGCCAATCCGGTGCTGCTCGGCATCACCAAGGCGTCGCTGCAAACCCGCTCGTTTATCTCGGCGGCTTCGTTCCAGGAAACCACCCGCGTCCTTACGGAAGCGGCGGTTTCCGGCAAGGCCGATCTGCTCGAAGGCCTCAAGGAAAACGTCATCGTCGGCCGCCTGATCCCGGCCGGTACCGGTGCGGGCATTTCCTCGGCCAAGCTGATCGCGACCAAGCGCGACGACCTGATCCTGGACGAGCGCCGCCGCCAGGCGTCGACCGTGCAGATCCCGGCGCCGACAGCTGCCGAGTAAGCGTCGCTACAGCGTTGAATGGGGAAGGGGCCTTCGGGCCCCTTTTCTTTTTGCCTGCATTTTGCCGCCGGCATGCCTGTCGATTTCTTGCTTGCTGGCTCGTCGTCTCCTACGAAGGCAGAAGGAGACATGCCATGAAGTTCACGACCACGATTTTGCAGTCGGGCAACAATACTGGCATCGAGGTGCCGCCTGAGGTGGTCGAGGGTCTCGGCGGCGGCAGGAAGCCGGCGGTGATCCTGTCCATCGGCAGTTATGGCTATCGCTCATCGATCGCGGTGATGGGCGGCAGGTTCCTCATTCCGCTGAGTGCGGAACGGCGGGCTGAATCCGGGATCAAGGGCGGCGATGTCGTCGAGGTGGAACTGGCGCTCGACAACCAGCCGCGAGAAGTCACGGTGCCGGAAGACCTGCGCGCCGCCCTGGCGGGCGATGCGGCGGCCGGGGCGTTCTTCGAGACGCTGTCCTACAGCAACAAGCTCCGGCATGCGCTGTCGATCACCGATGCCAAGACCCCGGAAACCCGGCGGAGGCGGATCGACAGGGCGGTGGAAATGCTGCGTTCCGGCAAGAAATGAAAAAGGGGGCCAGTCAGCCCCCCTTTATCCGCGGTGCCGACAGGTTGTCTCAGTTATAGCCGACATGCTCGGCGAACTGGCCGACGACCATGGCCCAGAGACCGAACTGGGAATCGAGGTAATCGGCGGTCACGCCCTTCACCAGGTCGAGGTCCATCTCCACGCAGGCGTCCTGGTCCTGGTCGAGGTAGGCGCGGCTGAAGCGCTTGTTGAGGTTCCAGTCGTTGATGTCCTCGAGGCTGGGCTTGATGTCCAGGAAGCCGAGATAGAAGTTGAGGTCTTCGCAATCCTCATTGTCGGTGCAGTTGCGGAAATAGACCTGGTAGGTGACGCCGTTGATCTTGCCGGTGATCTGCGGGTCGCCGTTGCTCTGCGTGGTCAGGTTTGCCGCGCCATAGCCGCGCGCAGCGTTGAGGATCTCGGCAGTGTCGGCGCCAGTCACCAGTGTCTGGGCCTGGGCCGAGGCGGTGAGGGCGAGCGCCAGGGCGGTGCCGGCAAACATGGAGTTGAGCTTCATCGTGTGGTCCTTCCCGACATGGTGTTGCGCCGGTGCCGCCGCCTGGTCCGGTCTGTGACCCGATCCTACACAATTCGCAGGTGGCGAGAAGCGGATAGTTGGAGGGATCGGGCAGCTGAGGGGCAGGGATGAGTTTGCCACGTTTGCCCGGCGCCGGGCAAAACCATTGCGGGTCGATGCATGGCTCCCTCGCGGATATTTCACGAAAGAATCCTTGACGGACGGGAGAGTCGGCTCTAAACAGCGCCTACCTAAGCGGTCGGTCGTGAATGTCACACCGGGTTCCTGCCATCTTGTGCGGGCATCCAGGACACTCAAACACACTGTCGGGTAACTAGACGAAGCAAATCCTTGTGCGCATGACTGCCCATTTCTGGTGGGTGGTCCGCTGCAATTAAGGCGCCGCCGTATCCCTAACCGGGTCGGGCGAGCGCCGTTTTGGTTTGCTTTTGCTAGACCGCAATGAATTTTGGACGATGGAAAGAGCGCAATGCCCACCATTAATCAGCTGATCCGCAAACCACGCGCCAGCAAGCCAAAGCGGAACAAGGTTCCGGCCATGGAAGCAAATCCGCAGAAGCGCGGCGTTTGCTCCCGTGTTTATACGACGACCCCCAAGAAGCCGAACTCGGCTCTCCGCAAGGTTGCCAAGGTTCGCCTGACCAATCAGCGCGAAGTCATCTCGTATATTCCGGGCGAAGGCCACAACCTGCAGGAGCACTCCGTGGTCCTGATCCGTGGCGGTCGCGTTCGCGACCTTCCGGGCGTTCGCTACCACGTGCTCCGCGGCGTTCTCGACACGCAGAGCGTCAAGGACCGCAAGCAGCGCCGTTCGAAGTACGGCGCGAAGCGTCCGAAGTAAGGAGATCGAGATATGTCCCGTCGTCACCGCGCGGAAAAGCGCGACGTTATTCCAGACGCGAAGTTCGGCGATCTGATTCTGACCAAGTTCATGAACTCGCTCATGAAGGACGGCAAGAAGTCGGCTGCCGAAAGCATCGTCTATGGTGCCTTCGACATCGTCGAAGCCAAGGTCAAGCAGGACCCGATCACGGTCTTCCACACCGCTCTCGAGAACATCCGCCCGTCGGTTGAAGTTCGGTCGCGTCGTGTTGGCGGTGCCACCTATCAGGTGCCGGTCGAAGTTCGTGCCGATCGTCAGCAGGCCCTGGCCATTCGCTGGCTGATCGAATCCGCCCGCAAGCGCGGCGAGAACACCATGCGCGAACGCCTTTCCGGCGAGCTCATGGATGCCCTCAATGGTCGTGGCCAGGCCGTCAAGAAGCGCGAAGATACGCACCGTATGGCTGATGCCAACCGTGCCTTCTCGCACTACCGCTGGTAGTAGGAGCGCATCATGGCACGTGAATACCCGATCAATCTCTATCGTAACTTCGGCATCATGGCTCACATCGATGCTGGCAAGACGACCACGACCGAACGCATCCTCTACTATACCGGCAAGTCCCATAAGATCGGCGAAGTCCATGACGGCGCCGCGACCATGGACTGGATGGAGCAGGAGCAGGAACGCGGCATCACGATCACTTCGGCTGCCACGACCACGTTCTGGAAGGACCGTAACGGTACCCAGCACCGCTTCAACATCATCGACACCCCCGGCCACGTGGACTTCACCATTGAAGTCGAACGTTCGCTGCGCGTGCTCGACGGTGCCGTTGCCCTGCTGGACGCCAATGCCGGCGTCGAGCCGCAGACGGAAACCGTCTGGCGCCAGGCCGACAAGTACCATGTTCCGCGTCTCATCTTCGTCAACAAGATGGACAAGATCGGCGCCGATTTCTATCGCTGCGTCGAGATGATCGGCACGCGCCTCGGCGCCAAGGCCGTTCCGGTTCAGCTGCCGATCGGCGCCGAGACCGAGTTCAAGGGCGTCGTCGACCTGATCGAGATGAATGCCCTGGTCTGGCGCAATGAAGAGCTGGGCGCCCAGTGGGACGTCGTCGAGATTCCGGAAGACCTCAAGGCCTCTGCCGCGAAGTACCGCGAAGCGATGATCGAAGCTGCTGTCGAAGTCGATGACGACGCGATGGAAGCCTATCTCAATGGCGAGATGCCGAACAACGACACCATCCGTCGCCTGCTGCGTCGCGGCACGATCGATGCGAAGTTCTTCCTGGTCTTTGCCGGCTCGGCCTTCAAGAACAAGGGCGTGCAGCCCCTGCTCGACGGCGTGATCGACTTCCTGCCTGCTCCGGGCGACGTTCCGGCCATCCAGGGTATCGATGCGCGCACCGAGGCTCCGATCGAGCGTCATGCTGACGACAACGAGCCGCTGGCCATGCTGGCATTCAAGATCGCCAACGACCCGCATATGGGTACGCTGACGTTCTGCCGTATCTACTCGGGCAAGCTCGAGCAGGGCATGATGCTCGAGAATACCGTCAAGGAAAAGCGCGAGCGCGTTGGTCGTCTGTTCCAGATGCACGCCAACAGCCGCGAGCAGATCACGGAAGCCTTCGCCGGTGACATCGTCGCCATCGTCGGCCTCAAGGACACCACCACGGGTGACACGCTCTGCGTGCAGAATGCCCAGGTTATCCTTGAACGCATGATCTTCCCCGAGCCGGTTATCGACATCTCGGTGGAACCCAAGTCCAAGGCCGACCAGGAAAAGATGGGCCTTGCGCTCAACCGCCTGGCTGCCGAAGACCCGTCCTTCCGCGTCAAGACCGACGAAGAATCCGGCCAGACCATCATTTCGGGCATGGGCGAACTTCACCTCGACATCCTCGTCGACCGCATGCGTCGTGAGTTCAAGGTCGAGGCCAATATCGGCCAGCCGCAGGTGGCGTACCGCGAAACCATCACCAAGTCGGCCAATGTGGACTATACCCACAAGAAGCAGTCGGGTGGTTCGGGCCAGTTTGCTCGCGTCAAGCTCACCGTTGAGCCGGGCGAAGTCGGCAAGGGTCTCGAATTTGTGAATGCCGTCGTTGGCGGCTCGGTGCCGAAGGAATATATCCCCGGCGTCGAAAAGGGCGTGAAGTCGGTCATGTCGGCCGGTCCGCTGATCGGGTTCCCGATCGTGGACGTCAAGGTGACGCTGACCGAAGGCGCGTACCACGATGTGGACTCCTCGGTTCTGGCCTTCGAAATCGCCGGTCGTGCGGGCTTCAATGAAGCCCTGCGCAAGGCGTCGCCGAAGATCCTCGAGCCGATCATGAAGGTTGAAGTTGTCACGCCCGAAGATTACATGGGCGACGTCATCGGCGACCTGAACTCCCGTCGTGGTCAGATCCACGGCACGGAAGGCCGTGGTGTCCTCCAGGTCGTGAATGCCTACGTGCCGCTCGCGAACATGTTCGGTTATGTGAACTCGCTGCGCTCCATGAGCCAGGGTCGTGCACAGTATTCGATGACGTTCGACCACTACGAGCAGGTCCCGCAGGCGGTCGCCGACGAAGTCCAGGCCAAGTACGCCTAAACAAGAAACTGAAACTCAAGGTTGGCCGCAGGGCTAACGAATACGGAGAGAAGCGATGGGCAAGGAAAAGTTTTCCCGCAATAAGCCTCACTGCAACATCGGCACCATCGGTCACGTTGACCATGGCAAGACCTCGCTGACCGCAGCGATCACCAAGGTGCTGGCTGAGACCGGTGGCGCGACCTTCAAGGCGTACGACCAGATTGACGCTGCCCCTGAAGAAAAGGCACGCGGCATCACCATCAACACCGCCCACGTCGAGTACGAGACGACCAATCGTCACTACGCTCACGTGGACTGCCCCGGCCACGCCGACTATGTGAAGGACATAATCACCGGCGCTGCCCAGATGGACGGCGCGATCCTGGTCGTGTCGGCTGCCGACGGCCCGATGCCCCAGACCCGTGAGCACATCCTGCTCGCCCGTCAGGTTGGCGTGCCGGCGCTCGTCGTGTTCCTGAACAAGTGCGACATGGTCGACGATCCGGAACTGCTCGAGCTCGTTGAGCTGGAAGTCCGCGAACTGCTGTCGTCCTACGAATTCCCGGGCGACGACGTTCCGATCATCAAGGGCTCGGCTCTCGCCGCGCTCGAAGACAGCGACAAGAAGCTCGGCCACGACGCCGTTCTCGAGCTGATGGCTGCCGTCGACTCGTACATCCCGCAGCCGGAACGTCCGGTTGACCAGCCGTTCCTGCTCCCGATCGAAGACGTGTTCTCGATCTCGGGCCGCGGCACCGTGGTCACCGGCCGTGTCGAACGCGGTATCGTCAAGGTTGGCGAAGAAGTCGAAATCGTCGGCATCAAGGCAACCCAGAAGACCACCGTTACCGGTGTCGAAATGTTCCGCAAGCTGCTCGACTCGGGCCAGGCTGGCGACAACATCGGCGCCCTGATTCGTGGTATCGACCGCACTCAGGTTGAGCGCGGCCAGGTCCTCTGCAAGCCCGGCTCCGTGACCCCGCACACCGACTTCACCGCTGAAGTCTATATCCTGACCAAGGAAGAAGGCGGCCGCCACACTCCGTTCTTCGGCAACTACCGTCCGCAGTTCTACTTCCGTACCACGGACGTGACCGGCATCGTGACGCTTCCCGAAGGCACCGAAATGGTGATGCCGGGCGACAACCTGAACATCAACGTTCAGCTGATCGTGCCGATCGCCATGGAAGAGAAGCTCCGCTTCGCTATCCGTGAAGGTGGCCGTACCGTTGGTTCGGGCGTCGTCGCGACGATCCTGAAGTAAGCCTCAAGAGACATTCGCGGCGCGCGGATGAACGCGCGCCGCGATCCATTTTCGTCAGGATTTACAAAGATGAACGGTCAGAATATTCGCATCCGCCTCAAGGCGTTTGACCATCGCGTTCTCGACGCTTCGACGCGCGAGATCGTGTCGACGGCCAAGCGTACGGGCGCGCAGGTTCGCGGCCCGATCCCGCTGCCGACGCGAATCGACAAGTTTACCGTCAACCGCTCGCCGCACATCGACAAGAAGTCGCGCGAGCAGTTCGAGATCCGGACTCACAAGCGTCTCCTCGACATTGTGGACCCGACTCCCCAGACGGTCGATGCACTGATGAAGCTCGATCTCGCCGCCGGCGTCGACGTCGAAATCAAGCTCTAAGACAACGAGTTTTCCGCGCGTACCAGATAAAGGGTCCTCTGAAACCATGACCCGGTACTGCGCCAAGAGAGAAGGTAACAACCGATGCGTTCTGGATTGATCGCACAGAAGCTGGGCATGACCCGCATTTTCGCTGAGGACGGCTCGCACGTTCCAGTGACGGTGCTGGAGCTGCAGAACTGCCAGGTGGTGGGCCAGCGGACCGCTGACAAGGACGGCTACGTCGCCCTGCAGCTTGGCGCAGGCCAGGCCAAGGTCAAGAACACGACCAAGGCCGAGCGCGGCCAGTTCGCCGTCGCCAAGGTCGAGCCCAAGCGCCACGTCGCGGAATTCCGCGTCGACGAAGCCAACCTCATCGAGGTCGGCGCGACGCTCCAGGCAGACCATTTCGTCGAAGGCCAGCTGGTGGACGTCACCGGCACTTCGATCGGTAAGGGCTTTGCCGGCGGCATGAAGCGCTGGAACTTCGGCGGTCTGCGTGCAACGCACGGCGTGTCGGTTTCGCACCGCTCGATCGGTTCTACCGGTGGTCGTCAGGACCCGGGTAAGACCTTCAAGAACAAGAAGATGCCGGGCCATATGGGCGATCGTCGCATCACCACGCAGAACGTCAAGGTCGTCAAGACCGACGTGGAACGTGGTCTGATCATGATCCAGGGTTCGGTTCCCGGCGCCAAGGGCGCTTGGATCATGATCAAGGACGCGGTGAAGAAGCCGGCCCCCAAGGGCGCTGCCTTCCCGGGCTCGTTCAAGGCCGCCGCTGAAGTCGCGGGGGAAGGTAACTAAATGGAACTCAAGGTCACAACCCTCGACGGCAAGGCCGCTGGCACGATCCAGCTCGCTGACGACGTCTTCGGTCTGGAAGTCCGCCAGGACATCCTGCACCGCATGGTTCGCTACCAGCAGCTCAAGGCGATGGCCGGCACGCACGATGTCAAGCATCGTTCGGAAGGCGTGCGCACGGGCAAGAAGTTCGTGAAGCAGAAGGGCTCGGGCGGCGCTCGCCATGGCGATCGCAAGGCTCCGCAGTTCCGTGGTGGTGGTCGTGCATTCGGCCCGACCCCGCGCAGCCATGCCATCGACCTTCCCAAGAAGGTCCGCGCCCTGGCGCTGAAGCATGCCCTGTCGTCCAAGGCCAAGTCGGGCTCGCTGATCGTTGTCGACAGCGTTGCCCAGAAGGAAGCCAAGACCGCAGGTCTGCTGGCCACCTTCGGCAAGCTGGAATGGACCAACGCGCTGATCATCGATGGTGCAGCAGTGGATCAGAACTTCGCTCTGTCCGCCCGCAACATCCCGCATATCGACGTGCTGCCGGTGCAGGGGATCAACGTTGTGTCGATCCTCAAGCGCGACAAGCTCGTCCTGACCAAGGCAGCGCTCGAAGCGCTGGAAGCGAGGTTCGCATGAACAAGCTCAGCGCTTACGACATCATTCGTAACCCCGTCGTGACTGAAAAGTCGACGATGGCTTCGGAAGCAAACCAGGTCGTTTTCGACGTGGCGATCGACGCGAACAAGACCGACATCAAGGCTGCCGTCGAGCAGCTGTTCTCGGTCAAGGTCAAGGCAGTGAACACCCTGGTCCGCAAGGGCAAGGTGAAGCGCTTCCGCGGCCAGCTCGGAACTCGCAACGACGTCAAGAAGGCGATCGTGACCCTCGTCGACGGCCAGTCGATCGATATTTCGACCGGCCTCTAAGGGATAAGAGACAAAAATGGCTCTGAAAACTTACAACCCCACTTCCGAAGGCCGTCGTCAGCTCGTGACGACCGATCGCTCGGAGCTCTGGAAGGGCAAGCCGGTCAAGACTTTGACCGAAGGCCTGTCCAAGTCCGGTGGTCGCAACAACCGCGGTCGTATCACCTCGTTCCATCGCGGTGGCGGTCACAAGCGCACCTACCGCATGATCGACTTCAAGCGTGTCAAGTTCGACATGGTCGGGACGATCGAGCGCCTGGAATATGATCCGAACCGCACGGCCTGGATCGCTCTGGTGAAGTACGAAGACGGCGAACTCGCCTATATCGTCGCACCGCAGCGCCTGTCGGCTGGCGACAAGGTCATCTCGTCGATGAACACCGTCGACGTGAAGCCGGGCAATGCGATGCCGCTGGAACGCATGCCGGTCGGTACGATCGTGCACAATATCGAGCTGAAGCCCCGCAAGGGCGGCCAGGTCGCCCGTTCGGCTGGTGCTTATGCCCAGTATGTCGGTCGTGATCAGGGTTGGGCGATCCTTCGCCTCAACTCGGGCGAACAGCGCCGCGTGCATGGCACCTGCCTTGCTACGGTCGGCGCCGTGTCGAACCAGGATCACTCCAACACGTCGCTCGGCAAGGCCGGTCGCAGCCGTTGGCTGGGTCGCAAGCCCGTCAACCGCGGCGTGACCATGAACCCGATCGATCACCCGCATGGTGGTGGTGAAGGCCGTACCTCTGGTGGCCGTCACCCGGTTACCCCGTGGGGCAAGCCGACCAAGGGTAAGAAGACCCGCAGCAACAAGGCGACGGACAAGTTCATCGTTCGCTCGCGTCACGTGAAGAAGGGCAGGTAAGCCATGACCCGTTCAATCTGGAAGGGGCCGTTTGTCGACGGCTACATGCTCAAGAAGGCCGAGAAGGCCCTCGCGTCCGGCCGCAGCGACGTGGTCAAGATCTGGAGCCGCCGTTCGACCATCCTGCCGCAGTTCGTGGGCGTCACCTTTGGTGTCCACAACGGCCAGAAGCACATTCCGGTCAGCGTCACCGAAGACATGATCGGCCACAAGTTCGGCGAGTTCGCCCCGACCCGTACCTATTACGGTCACGCGGCCGACAAGAAGGCCAAGAGGAAGTAAGATGGGCAAGCCAAAAACCCAGCGCGCGCTCAAGGACAACGAGGCCAAGGCTGTGCTGCGCATGCTGCGCATCAGCCCGCAGAAGCTCAACCTTCTGGCCCAGTTGATCCGCGGCAAGAAGGTCGAGAAGGCTCTGGCCGAACTCGAGTTCAGCCACAAGCGCATCTCCGGCCAGGTCAAGAAGGTGCTCGAGAGCGCCATTGCCAATGCCGAGAACAACCATGGCCTCGACACCGACGCTCTCGTCGTTGCGGAAGCTTTTGTTGGTAATTCGCTTGTAATGAAGCGTTTCACCGCTCGTGGCCGTGGACGGTCGTCGCGCATCGAGAAGCCCTTCGCGCATCTGACGATCATCGTCCGGCAAGTTGAGGAGGCCGCATAATGGGCCAGAAGATCAATCCAATCGGCTTCCGCCTCGGCATCAACCGCACGTGGGACAGCCGCTGGTACGCCAACAAGGGCGAATACGGCTCGCTGCTTCAGGAAGACCTGAAGATCCGCACGATGCTGCTGGAAGACCTCAAGGCCGCCGCAGTCAGCAAGATTGTCATCGAGCGTCCGCACCGCAAGTGCCGCGTGTCGATCCACACCGCCCGTCCGGGCATCGTGATCGGCAAGAAGGGCGCTGACATCGACAAGATCCGCGCCAAGGTGAAGAAGTTCACCGACAGCGAAGTGCACATCAACATCGTTGAAGTGCGCAAGCCGGAAACCGATGCGACGCTGGTTGCCCAGGGCATTGCCCAGCAGCTGGAACGCCGCGTGGCTTTCCGCCGTGCCATGAAGCGCGCCGTGCAGACGGCGATCCGCATGGGCGCCGGCGGCATCCGCGTGAACGTTGGTGGCCGCCTGGGTGGCGCCGACATCGCTCGTACCGAATGGTACCGCGAAGGTCGCGTGCCGCTGCACACGCTGCGTGCTGATATCGACTACGGCACTGCCGAAGCCGAAACCACGTATGGCATCATCGGTATCAAGGTCTGGGTCTTCAAGGGCGAAGTCCTTGAGCACGATCCCACTGCCCATGAACGTCGCGCCACCGAAGGCGCCGACATGGGTGGCCAGCGCGCAGAACGCGAACCGCGCCGTGAGCGCGGCGACCGTGACCGCGAACGCGCATAAGAAGGTTAGTTCATTATGCTGCAACCTAAGAAGACCAAGTTCCGCAAGGCTCACAAGGGCCGTATCCATGGCGTTGCCAAGGGCGGTACCGAGCTGGCTTTCGGCCAGTATGCCCTCAAGGCAACCGAACCTGAGCGCGTGACCGCTCGCCAGATCGAAGCGGCCCGCCGCGCGATCACCCGCGAGATGAAGCGCCAGGGCCGTGTCTGGATCCGCATTTTCCCGGACGTGCCGGTTTCCAAGAAGCCGACCGAAGTGCGTATGGGTAAGGGCAAGGGCTCGGTGGAATACTGGGCGGCCCGCGTGAAGCCCGGCCGCATCGTATTCGAGATCGACGGCGTCCCCGAGGACGTCGCCAAGGAAGCGCTGCGCCTCGGCGCGATGAAGCTTCCGATCATGACGCGGGTTGTCACCCGCATTGCCGACTAAGGACGATGAGCATGAAAGCCAGTGATGTGCGGAGCAAGACCGCAGACGAACTGAAGGACCAGCTCGTCGACCTCAAGAAAGAACAGTTCAACCTGCGTTTCCAGCGCGCTACCCAGCAGCTGGAAAAGCCCGCCCAGGTCAAGAAGGTCCGCCGCGATATCGCGCGGATCAAGACGATCCTCGGCGAAAAGAACGCAGCGAAGTAAGGAGCCGCGACCATGCCAAAGCGCGTTTTGCAGGGGACTGTAGTCTCCGACGCCAATGATAAGACGGTCGTGGTGCGCGTCGAGCGCCGTTTCACGCATCCGGTGATGAAGAAGACCGTTCGCCGGTCCAAGAAGTACCATGCCCATGACGAGGCCAACGTGGCCAAGGTCGGGCAGGTGGTCTGGATCGAAGAATGTGCGCCGATCTCCAAGAACAAGCGCTGGACGCTGGTTGTTGGCGCGGCACAGCAGGAAGGCACGACGCCATGATCCAGATGCAGTCCAATCTCGATGTCGCCGACAATTCCGGCGCCAAGCGGGTCATGTGCATCAAGGTACTTGGTGGTTCGCACCGCAAGTACGCTTCGGTCGGCGATATCATCGTCGTATCGGTCAAGGATGCCATTCCGCGTGGTCGCGTGAAGAAGGGCCAGGTCATGAAGGCCGTGGTCGTTCGCACCGCGTTCGACATCCGTCGCCCCGATGGCACCGTGATCCGTTTCGACAAGAACGCCGCGGTTCTGATCAACAATCAGAAAGAGCCGATCGGCACTCGTATCTTCGGACCGGTTCCGCGCGAGCTTCGCGCCAAGAACCACATGAAGATCATTTCGCTCGCTCCCGAGGTGCTGTAATGGCTGCCAAGATCAAGAAGGGCGACAAGGTCGTCGTCCTGGCTGGCAAGGATAAGGGCAAGACCGGTCAGGTCCTGTCCGTGATCCCCACCGAAACCAAGGCGCTTGTCCAGGGTATCAACCTGGTCCGTCGCCACACCAAGCAGACCGCGTCGACCGATGCCGGCATCTTCACCAAGGAAGCGCCGATCCACCTGTCGAACCTCGCGATCGCCGACAAGGATGGCAAGCCCACCCGCGTCGGTTTCCAGATCAAGGACGGCGTGAAGACGCGCGTCGCCAAGTCGACCGGAGATTCGATCGATGGCTGAGACAGCTTACGTTCCGCGTCTTCGTAGCGAATACGAAGGCAACATCCGCAAGGCCTTGCAGGAGCAGTTCTCCTACAAGAACGTCATGCAGTTGCCCAAGCTCGAGAAGATCGTGCTCAACATTGGCGTTGGCGAAGCCGTCAACGACACCAAGAAGGTCAAGACGGCTGCGGCCGAGCTCGAGAAGATCGCCGGCCAGAAGCCGGTCATCACTTACGCTCGCAAGTCGATCGCCGGCTTCAAGGTGCGCGAGAACATGCCGCTCGGCGTGAAGGTTACCCTGCGTTCCACTCGTATGTACGAGTTCCTGGACCGCCTGGTGAACATCGCGCTGCCGCGCGTTCGCGACTTCCGCGGGCTGAACCCGAACTCCTTTGACGGCCGTGGCAACTATGCCATGGGCATCAAGGAACACATCATTTTCCCCGAAATCAACTATGATCAGATCGATCAGGTTTGGGGCATGGACATCGTGATCACCACGACCGCGAAGTCCGATGATGAAGCTCGCGCGCTGCTCAAGGCATTCAACTTCCCCTTCCGCCAGTAAGCGGACAGGGAAGGGACAGAGGATCAGGATATGGCAAAGACCAGCTCCATCATTAAGAACAACAAGCGCGCTGCGCTCGCCAAGCAGTTTGCTGGCAAGCGCGCCGCTCTCAAGGCAAAGACCAAGGATCAGTCGATCCCCATGGACGAGCGCTTCGCAGCCCAGCTCAAGCTGGCCGAGCTGCCGCGCAATTCCGCCAAGGTCCGCGTGCGCAACCGTTGCGAAGTCTCGGGTCGTCCCCGCGGCTACTATCGCAAGCTGAAGCTGAGCCGTATCGCTCTGCGCCAGCTGGGTAACCTGGGGCAGATCCCGGGTCTCGTGAAGTCGAGCTGGTAAGGAGAACCGAAGATGAGCTTTTCCGATCCGATCGGCGATATGCTGACCCGCATCCGCAACGCCCAGATGCGTCGCAAGAATTCCGTTTCGACTCCGGCATCGACCCTGCGTGGTCGCGTGCTGGACGTTCTCCAGTCCGAGGGTTTCATCCGCGGCTATTCGGAGACCAAGTTCGAGAACGGCGCTTCCGAGTACGAGATTGAACTCAAGTACTCGGACAACGAAGGCGTCATCCGCACGATCGAGCGCGTTTCGCGTCCCGGCCGTCGCGTCTATGCCTCCGTCAAGAATATTCCGCAGGTTGCCAATGGCTTGGGTGTTTCGATCCTCTCCACCCCCAAGGGTGTGATGGCCGACCACGAAGCCAAGGCTGCCAACGTTGGTGGCGAGGTACTCTGCCGCGTGTTCTAAGGCCTCTGGCCTTAGGATCCGCGGTAAGACGATTACTCAAGGATTGAACTAGAATGTCACGTACTGGCAAGAAACCGGTTGCACCGGTAAGCGGCGTAACGGTCACCATCAATGGTCGCACCGTCTCCGCCAAGGGCCCGAAGGGCGAACTGAGCATCGAGCTGATGGATGCCGTGAACGCGGAGCAGGGGGACGACGGCGTCTCCATCACGCCCGCAAACGACACCAAGTTTGCTCGTGCGGCCTGGGGCACGACCCGTGCACTGATCCAGAACATGGTCACCGGTGTCTCGACCGGCTTCGAAAAGAAGCTGGCGATCCAGGGCGTGGGCTATCGCGCCGCCATGCAGGGCAAGGATATCAAGCTGTCGCTTGGTTTCAGCCACGAAGTGATCTACGAAGCCCCCAAGGGCATCACGCTTGCGGTGCCGGCGCCGACGGAAATCGTCATCACCGGTATCGACAAGCAGCAGGTTGGCCAGGTTGCGGCGAACATTCGCGCGTGGCGCAAGCCAGAGCCCTACAAGGGCAAGGGTGTGCGGTACCTGGGCGAACAGGTCTTCCGCAAAGAAGGCAAGAAGAAGTAAGGAGCGCCTGCAATGGCTATCAGTGCAAAAGGTGCGGAACGCCGCAAGGCTCGTGTCCGCAAGGCGCTCAAGGCTCGTGCCTTCGGTCGTCCGCGTCTGTCGGTTTTCCGTTCGGACAAGAATATCTACGCCCAGATCATCGACGACGCGACCGGCCGTACGCTGGCCGCTGCCTCGACGCTCGACAAGGACATCAAGTCCAAGGTCAAGAACGGCGCTACCTCGGAAGCTGCAGCGACGATCGGCAAGCTGATCGCCGAGCGCGGCACCAAGGCCGGTATTGCCGAGGTGGTCTTCGATCGCGGCGCGTACATCTATCATGGCCGTGTAAAGGCCCTTGCAGAAGCTGCCCGCGAGGGCGGCCTGCAGTTCTAGGCACGGACAAGGAAAGAAACATTATGAGCAGAGACGTTCAAGAACGCGAAAGCGAATTCGTCGATCGCCTGGTCCACATCAACCGCGTGGCCAAAGTGGTCAAGGGTGGCCGTCGCTTCGGCTTCGCCGCCCTGGTGGTTGTCGGCGACCAGAAGGGCCGCGTCGGCTTTGGTCACGGCAAGGCCCGTGAAGTGCCAGAAGCGATCCGCAAGGCCACCGAGCAGGCCAAGCGCCAGATGATCCGCGTGCCGCTGCGCGATGCCCGTACGCTGCACCATGACGTGCAGGGTCGCCACGGCGCCGGCAAGGTCATCCTGCGTGCTGCTGTTCCCGGTACCGGCATCATCGCCGGCGGTCCGATGCGCGCCGTGTTCGAGACGCTTGGCATCAACGATATCGTTGCCAAGTCGCAGGGCACTGCCAATCCATACAACATGGTGCGGGCCACCTTCGATGCGCTCAAGCGCGTCGACAGCCCTCGCTCGGTTGCTTCCCGCCGTGGCCTCAAGGTTTCGGAACTGCAGGCTCGCCGCGGCGAGACTGCGGTCGAAGCTTGATCGCCGGTCAGGAGATAAATCATGGCTGAGAAAAAGACCCTCATTGTCAAGCAGATCGGCTCGCCGATCCGCCGCGACAAGGTGCAGCGCGCGACCCTTATCGGTCTCGGGCTGAACAAGATGAACAAAGAGCGCGAGCTGATCGATACGCCCGAAGTCCGCGGCATGATCAACAAGCTTCCGCACCTCGTCCGCGTCATTGGCGAGTAAGGAGCAATCATGACCCGTCTGAATGAACTTCGCGACAATCCCGGCGCCAACAAGGTCCGTATCCGCGTTGGCCGCGGCATCGGATCCGGTAAGGGCAAGACCGGTGGTCGTGGCGGCAAGGGCCAGACTGCGCGCTCGGGCGTGGCGATCAACGGCTTCGAAGGCGGCCAGATGCCCCTTCACATGCGTATGCCAAAGCGCGGCTTCAACGCGCTGAACCCGGGCGACTGGAACGAGGTCCGTATCGACCGCCTCCAGGCCTATATCGATGCCGGCAAGCTCGACCCCAAGGCAGTGATCGACGCCGCCGCGCTGATCGCGGCCCGCGTGATCCGTCGTCCCAAGGACGGCGTTCGCCTGATCGGTTCGGCTGGCTTCACGGCCAAGAAGGTGACGTTCAACGTCAACTACGCAACGGCCGGCGCCACTGCTGCTATTGAAGCGGCCGGTGGCAAGATCGATATCATCCCGGCAAAGGCGCCGTGGAAGAAGACCCCATACGCCGGTTAAGCATCGGCATGGCGCACCCGGCCGAGTGGTCGGGTGCGCTTTTTTTGGTTTGTTGCGTGAGGGCGCAGATGCATCTGCTCCCGAAGCGCTCCGAGCGCACCTGGCCTTGAAGCCATAGGAGCGATATATGGCGTCCGCAGCCGAACAGCTGGCACGTAATCTCAATTTCTCGACCTTTTCCAAGGCGAAGGCTCTGCAGCAGCGCATCTGGTTCACACTGGGGGCGCTGCTCGTCTATCGTCTGGGTACATTCATTCCGGTGCCGGGCATCGACCCTGACGCCTTCGCGCAGACTTTCCAACAGTCGCAGCAGGGCATCCTGGGCATGTTCAACATGTTCGCCGGCGGCGCTGTCGAGCGCATGGCGATCTTTGCCCTCAACCTGATCCCCTACATCACCGCCTCGATCGTGGTGCAGGTCATCTCGACCGCATCGCCGCGCCTAGAGGCGATGAAGAAGGAGGGTGGCGAGGCTGGCCGTCGCAAGATGAACCAGTATACCCGCTACCTCGCCGTCGTGTTCTGCGCCGTGCAGGCCTATGGCATCGCCGTAGGCCTCGAGGCCAGCCAGGGCGTCGTGCTCAATCCGGGCTGGTTCTTCCGCGTCTCGACCGTGATCACCCTGGTCGGCGGCACCATGTTCCTGATGTGGCTGGGTGAGCAGATCACCTCGCGCGGCGTCGGCAACGGCATTTCGCTGATCATCTTTGCCGGTATCGTGGCCAACCTGCCGACGACCTTCGTGCAGACGCTCGAGCTGGCTCGCACCGGCGCCATCCCTGCCATTGCCGGGTTTGCAATGCCCGTGCTTGCCCTGGTGGTCATCGCTGCCATCGTGTTCTTCGAGCGCGCCCAGCGCCGGCTGCTGATCCAGTATCCAAAGCGCCAGGTCGGCAACAAGATGTTCCAGGGCGACAGCTCGCATCTGCCGCTGAAGCTCAATACGTCGGGCGTTATCCCGGTGATCTTCGGTTCGTCGCTGCTGCTGCTGCCGGCAACCATTGCGTCCTTCGCGGCGCAGGGTAATGCCCCGCAATGGCTGCAGGTGGTGACGGCGCTGCTGGGTCGTGGCCAGCCGCTCTATCTGGCGCTGTTTGCCTTCTTCATCATCTTCTTCGCCTTCTTCTACACGGCCATCGTGTTCAATCCGGTCGAGACGGCCGATAACCTGAAGCGCTCCGGCGGCTTCATTCCGGGCATCCGCCCGGGTGAGCGCACGGCCCAGCATATCGACTATGTGCTGACCCGCATCACGGTGATCGGTGCGCTCTATCTGACCGTGGTGGCGCTGATCCCCGAAGTGCTGTTCAGCCAGCTTGCCATCAGCCAGTTCATCGGTGGCACCTCGCTGCTGATCATGGTGACGGTGACGCTGGACACGGTGTCGCAGATACAATCGCACCTGATCGCGCAACAGTATGAGGGGCTGGTGAAGAAGTCCCGTCTTGGAGGAGGCAAGCGTCGATGAGGTTGATACTGCTCGGACCGCCGGGAGCGGGGAAGGGGACGCAGGCCAAGATCTTGGTCGAGACCTACGGCATCCCCCAGCTCTCGACTGGCGATATCCTGCGCTCGGCCATCCAGAACCGTACGCCGCTCGGGCTTGCGGCCAAGGAAGTGATGGATCGTGGCGACCTGGTGTCGAACGATATCGTCAATGGCATCGTGTCCGATCGGCTGGATGCTGAAGACTGCAAGGCCGGCTTCATCCTCGATGGCTTTCCGCGCACGATCGGCCAGGCCGAAGCGCTGGACGGAATGCTTGCCGACAAGGGCATGGAACTCGACGCGGTCATCGAGATGACGGCCGATGCCGATGTGCTGGTGTCCCGCGTGATCAACCGCGCCAAGGAGAGCAACCGCCCGGATGACAATCCGGAGGTGATCCGCAAGCGCCTCGATGTCTACAAGAACGATACCGCGCCGTTGGTGGAGTATTACCGCGAGCGCGGCCTGGTGAAGACCGTGGACGGCATGGAGCCGGTCGATCAGGTGACGGCAGCGATCAAGGCTGCCATCACCAACTAAAATTCGGGCTTGACTTCGAGGTTGACTCCTCGGAATCGAGCCCTTAAGAACCGCGTCAGTCTCATGGATTATTGGGCTGGATTCGGTTTTCCACATAGTGGGGGTCGAATTCGGTCCCTTGTTGTTATAAGGGCGCCAACCGTGATGGTTCGCGCTGAATGAAGGAGAGCAGACGTGGCTCGTATTGCTGGCGTCAATATCCCGACGAATAAGCGCGTTATCATTGCGCTGCAGTATATCCACGGGATCGGCGACAAGTTCGCCGAGGATATCTGCGCCAAGGTTGGCATTCCGGCTGAGCGCCGCGTGAACGAGCTCACCGATGCCGAAGTGATCCAGATCCGTGAGACCATCGACCGCGACTACGTCGTGGAGGGTGACCTCCGTCGCGGCGTGGCGATGAACATCAAGCGCCTGATGGACCTGGGTAACTATCGTGGCCTGCGTCACCGTCGTGGCCTGCCGGTCCGCGGTCAGCGCACCCACACCAATGCCCGCACCCGCAAGGGTCCGGCCAAGCCGATCGCCGGCAAGAAGAAGTAAGAACCCGATCCGGGTTCTTCGATGTAGCTGCCGGGGCACTTTCGCTAACGGCAGCGCTGATATCGATCAGAGGAATTAGATGGCTAAGACTGAAACCACGCGCGTCAAGCGCAAGGAACGCAAGAACATTACCTCGGGCGTTGCCCACGTGAATGCTTCGTTCAACAATACCATGATCACCATCGCCGACATGCAGGGCAACACGATTTCGTGGTCCTCCTCGGGTGTCATGGGCTTCAAGGGTTCGCGCAAGTCGACCCCCTATGCGGCTCAGGTCGCTGCTGAAGATGCCGCCAAGAAGGCGCAGGAACACGGCATGAAGACCCTTGAGGTCGAAGTTCGTGGCCCCGGTTCGGGCCGTGAATCGGCGCTTCGCGCCCTGCAGGCCGCTGGCTTCAACGTCACCTCGATCCGTGACGTCACCTCGATCCCGCACAATGGCTGCCGCCCGCGCAAGCGGCGCCGCGTCTAATTTAGACCGACTAGAGAGCTCCCGGCCGATTGAATGGGCCGGGAGTCTTATTGCGTTTGCGGCGGAGCGGCTCGGGCTGGGGCCGCGATTTTGAAAGGACATAACCGTGACGATCCAGAGGAACTGGCAAGAACTGATCAAGCCGACCAAGCTGGAGATTGTTTCGGGCAGCGACAACGCGCGCGTGGCCTCGGTGGTTGCCGAGCCGCTTGAGCGCGGTTACGGGCTTACCCTTGGTAACGCCCTTCGTCGCGTGCTGCTGTCGTCGCTCCAGGGCGCGGCAGTGACTGCAATCCAGATTGACGGCATCCTGCACGAATTCTCGTCGCTTCCGGGCGTGCGGGAAGACATTACCGACCTCGTCCTCAACGTGAAGGAAATTGCGTTGAAGATGGGCGGCGAGGGCCCGAAGCGCCTTGCCCTGTCCCGTCAGGGCCCGGGTGCGGTCACCGCTGGCGACATCAAGGTCACCGGCGATATCGAAGTGCTGAACCCCGAGCTGGTCATCTGCCACCTCGATGACGGCGCCGAGATCAACATCGAGTTCACCGTCGACACCGGCAAGGGCTATGTCGCGGCTGACAAGAACCGTCCTGAAGACGCGCCGATCGGCTTTATTCCGGTCGACTCGCTGTTCTCGCCGGTTCGTCGCGTCAGCTACAAGGTCGATGCGACCCGTGCGGGCGAAAGCCTCGACAAGGACAAACTGACCTTGCAGGTCGAGACCAACGGTGCGCTGTCGCCGGAAGATGCCGTGGCTTTTGCCGCGCGCATTCTCCAGGACCAACTGTCGGTGTTCGTGAACTTCGAAGAGCCCAGCAAGGAAAAGGCACAGGATGCCGTTCCGGAACTGGCCTTCAACCCGGCCCTGCTCAAGAAGGTCGACGAGCTCGAACTTTCGGTTCGCTCGGCCAACTGCTTGAAGAACGACAACATCGTCTATATCGGCGACCTGATCCAGAAGACGGAAGCCGAGATGCTGCGGACGCCGAATTTCGGCCGCAAGTCGCTCAACGAAATCAAGGAAGTCCTGGCACAGATGGGGCTTCATCTCGGGATGGACGTGGCCAACTGGCCGCCCGAGAATATCGATGACCTCGCCAAGCGCTACGAAGATCACTACTGATCCCGCGCTGCCAAGCTTTTAGGAGACTACCATGCGCCACGGTAATTCCGGCCGCAAGCTCAACCGAACCGCCAGCCACCGCAAGGCTATGTTCGCCAACATGTCCGCCGCGCTGATCAAGCACGAGCAGATCGTCACCACCCTGCCCAAGGCGAAGGACCTGCGTCCGATCGTCGAGAAGCTGATCACGCTGGGCAAGCGCGGCGACCTGCATGCTCGCCGCCAGGCGATCGCCCAGATCCGTGACGAGGGCCAGGTTGCCAAGCTCTTTGCCGTGCTTGGCCCGCGCTACAAGGAACGCCAGGGCGGTTACATCCGTATCCTCAAGGCTGGCTTCCGCTATGGCGACAACGCGCCGATGGCCGTGATCGAGTTCGTCGACCGCGACGTCAATGCCAAGGGCCAGGACAGCGGCCCGGTGCAGGTGCGCGACGACGAGGAATTCGAAGCCGCGTAAGCGCACTTCACCAGACAGAAAAGGGGCGGTCGCGACATCAGCGGCCGCCCTTTTTGTTTGCCCGCATCTTCCGCCATTGGCCCGTCGGCCTCTGACGGTCCACACCATGTGGACTTTTGCCGACCGGTGCGGTTCATTCCGTGCCATCTTGGTTTGGGGTTAGCGACCATGCAGTCGGGTCTGGTTCTGGTTACCGGTGCCAATGGTTTTGTCGGCAAATGGACTGTCATCGAGCTGCTGCGCGCAGGGTTTGACGTCCGCGGCACTGTGCGATCCGAGGGCAGGGCGGAGGCGGTTCGGGTGGCCGTTGCCGGGCAACTCGGCGACGCGGCGCTGCAGCGCCTGAGCTTCGTGCGCGTCGACCTGATGCAGGATCGGGGTTGGCCCGAGGCCATGCAGGGCGTGGAAGCCGTGGCCCATGTGGCGGCGCAGATACTTGCCAAGGAGCCGAAGGACGCGCAGCGGGTCATCGGGCCGGCGCTGGAAGGCACCGAGCGCGTGTTGCGTCACGCCATTGCGGCGGGGGTAAAGCGCATCGTCATGACCTCATCGATTGCCACGGTCGGCTATGGTCATGGCCATGACAGGGGGCGACGCACCTACACCGAGGAGCATTTCACCAATCTGGACGCCATGCGCTTCAGTTGGGCCTATTGCATCGGCAAAACGCTGGCCGAGCAGGCCGCCTGGGCCTATGCCCGCGCTGAGGGGCTGGAACTGACCACCGTCCATCCCGGTGCCATCCTGGGGCCGGCGCTGGACGGAGACGCCAGCATCTCGCTGGGCATGGTCACCGGGCTGCTCGACGGAACCACCCCGGCGATGCCGAGCAACGGCTTTTCCATCATCGACGTGCGGGACGTGGCTGCGATGCATGTTGCGGCTTTGCAGCAGCCGTCCTCCATCGGCCAGAGGTACCTGGCCACGTCGGACTATGTGCCGTTCCCTGAGGTCGCGCAGGTCCTCCGGGAGGGTTATCCCGACCGGCAAATCACGCAGAAGGTCGTGCCGGACTGGATCATCAAGCTTCTGGCCCGCTTCGGCGGCCCGACGCGGCAGATCATCAACGACATCGGCAATGAGAAGCACTTCTCGCGCGAGAAGGGCGAGACGCTGCTCGGGCGGCCGTTTGTCTCGGGGAAGGACGCCATCCTGGCTTCGGCTGAGAGTGTGATCCGGCTGGGGCTGCTCAAGCCTTAAGGGCGCGTAGGGCGCTTCTTGACCTCATCCCGAGGTCGTCGAAGGAAGGTTGTGGCGCCCAAGCCTCCACTCTCCTGACCTCGTGGTTCGACTGCTCACTATGAGGTCCCGGGGGCTTCAGCGCCCCGTCAACCCCCAGTGCTGATACAGGGCCTTGACTTCACCCATCGAGCCACAAAAGACCAGGGGAAGCGCGGTGCGCTCCACCATCTGCCGGTACCGAGCGCCGTGGTGTCGCGAGGCAAAGGTTACCCAATGGATCATCGACCACTTCAGGCTGTCCTTGTTGCCCGCGAGGGCCCCGGGCCGGTAGCGCTGGAACAGGGTGCGATTGAAGTAGCGACCCAATCGCACCCAGTGATTGTCGTCCAGCACGATGGCGCCGGTGGCGCGCGCCAGCCGCTCGTCGACCAGCTCGCTATAGTTGCCGTCCATGACCCAGGCTTCGCCGGCTATTGCCGCACGTTGCAGCGCGTGAAACTCGTCCTTGGGGCGCGGTACCCAGTCGGTATTGGGCGTGTGATGCAACTGGTCGAGGTGAACCGCCGGGATATCCAGGTTTTGGGACAGCGCTTCGGCCAGCGTCGATTTGCCGGCATTGGATGGCCCGAAGATAACGATGCGAGGGCCGAGATCGGCCAAGGGGAGGACAGGGTGCATTTCAGTTCCGATATGGATTGAGGATCGGGGTGGAAAAGCTGTTGGTGCAGAGACGAAAATCCCCGCCGAAGCGGGGATTTGAGGCGTTTGGCGCTGGCCGGCTTACTCCGGCTGCTGGTCCTTGCCGGTATAGACTTCCTCGACCCAGAACTGGTCGCGGCGGTCAAAGCCGTTGAACGGGGTCAGGGAGGCCTGGGTATAGGCGCCCATCAGGCCGAATTCGATCCAGTCGTCCTCGTCGATGTCGGAGGGCAGGGTGAAGACCTGGGGCAGCACGTCATAACTGTCGCAGGTGGGGCCCCAGATGGTGAATTCGGAGAATTCCTGGTCGTTGTCATGCACGCGGGCGCCGCGCCACACCCGCACCGGCGGGGTGAAGTGCATGAACTTGACTTCCATCAGGCTGCCATAGGCACCGTCATTGACATAGACCGACTGGCCGCCGCGCTGGTGCTTTACGCGAAGAAGAAGTGACGTCGATGACGTGACAAGTGCGCGACCCGGCTCGATGATCAGCTCGGGCTTGCGCTTCTCGCCGAAATGGTCGGAAACGGCCGTGGCAATGGTCTCGAAATAATAGTCCATCGGCGGGGCTTCGCTGGTCGGGTAAGGGGCCGGATAGCCACCACCGATGTTGAGGCGCTTGAGCTCGATGTTGCTCTCTTCGACGATGCGGGCGGCGGCGGCGATGTGACGCTCATAGGCATAGGCGTCTTCGCACTGGCTGCCGACATGGAAGCAGAGGCTGGGCGTGTAGCCCATCTGGTCGACCATCGTGACGATTTCGGCTGCGCCCTGTTCCATGACGCCGAACTTGATGCCGAAGTCATAGGATTTAAGGGCCTTGCCGGCCTTGAAGCGGGTGGTGACTTCCACGTCGCGGCTGGGTGACACGACGGCGGCCAGCTGGTCGAGCTGCTGGGGGTGGTCGATGGTGAAGCTGCGGACGCCGAATTCCTCGTAGGCCCGGGCAATCTCGCGCTTGTTCTTGATGGGGTTGTTATAGTGCATCACCGCGCCGGGGGCGTAGTCGCGCACCAGTTCCATCTCGGTATTGGAGGCCACGTCGAAGGCCTTGAGACCCTCGCGATGCAGCTGCGCAATGATGTGCGGGGAGGGATTGCACTTCACCGCATAGGTCAGCAGCCCGTCAAAGCCCTTCCGGAACACCTTCGTAGCCTTGTGAAGCTCACGTTCGGAGAACAGGAAAGCCGGGAAATCCGGCGCTTCCGCCGCGATCAGGGCGGAGGTGTTCGAATAGACGTGGTTCGGCTCGGTGGTCATTGACGACTGGCCTTTCGGGGCTGGGGATGCGGGAACGGCAACGCGTTTCCGGGAAAAGTGGCTCCCGGTTTTCCGTTGGAAACGCGCCAAAGTGAGCGCTGCATATAGGGCTACGTGACCCCCGGCGCAAACGTTTATTTGGACGCAAAATGCGACGGTCGGATGACGCGGTTTTCCCTAGGGTTTGCCGGGCGTTATGAGGCTAATCCAGCACGACCTTTGGGAGTTCCATCACCGCCAGCGACTCGATTGAACTTGTCCGCCAGTTGCCCAGGTCGGCGATGAAGGCGGACGCCTCGTCGTCATAGCCGCGGCGACTGATGGCGAACAACACAAGGCCGTCGCCATAGGGTACGTAGCGATAGGCGTTCCACTCGACGATGACGGTGCCAGTGCTGGAATCGCTGAGCAGGAAATCGAGGATGAGTTCGCCTGTCGCCTCATTGGCGATCATGTCGAAATTGACCACCGGATCGCTGGCCTTGCGCTGCTCCAGCCCGGCGATCATGTCGGCAGCGGCGCTTTCCGGCGTAGCGCCCGCGACCAGTACGTCGATCATGAACATCTGGCTGTAGCTTTCCAGCGCCTCACCAGAGGGGAGGTATTCCTGCTTGTAGTAGGCTTCGTTCGGGTGGCTGGTCCAGGCCAGCTCGAATGCGGTTTCCTCGAACATGATCGGCCCGGGAATGCCCAGGGCCTCCTCCTGGGCCGTCACCGGCAGGACCAGAACCATTGCGGCAACCATGGTGACGGCAAGGCGAAGCAGCGGCATGTCGATTTCCTCCGGTTGGCTTGACTTAATCGTACATTGGCACCGCTGGCAAACGACATCGGCGCTGCCATTTTCGCGCCAGAATCCCGGCGTCTGCCTCTGCCGAACTGGTGTGGAGACGATCGATGATGTTGCGCCCGCTGCTGCTTGCCGGCGTTGCCATGGCCACATTCGCCGTTGGCGGCACTCTTGCCCTGATGCCCTGGCATACGCCCACCCTGGCGCAGAGTGAGCTGCGATTGCCTGCCGAACAGTCGCGGCAGGTTCCCGAGAGCGAAGCCCAGGTCAAGCTCAGCTTCGCCCCGGTGGTCCGCTCGGTGGCCCCCTCGGTAGTCAATGTCTACGCCACCCGCATCGAGCAACAGGCGCTGTCGCCGTTTGCCAATGATCCGTTCTTCTCCCGGTTCTTTGGCGAAGGCCAGTTCCAGAGCCGGCCGCGGGAATCGCGATCGCTCGGCTCCGGCGTCATCGTCGACCAAAGCGGGGTGATCCTCACCAACCGCCACGTCATCGAGGGTGCGACGGATGTGCGGATCGCGCTGTCGGACGGGCGGGAATTCGCGGTCGATATCGTCATCGAGGACGCGCAGACCGATCTGGCGGTGCTGCGCGTGCGTCAGCCGGGCGATGCGAGCTTTCCCGCCATTGCCTTTGCCGATTCCGATGCACTGCAGGTGGGCGACCTGGTGCTGGCCATCGGCAATCCATTCGGCGTGGGGCAGACGGTAACATCAGGCATTGTTTCGGCGCTGGCGCGCACCGGGGTGGAGAGCTCGGATTATGAGTTCTTCATCCAGACCGATGCGGCGATCAATCCGGGCAATTCGGGCGGCGCCTTGGTCGATCTCGACGGGCGGCTGGTCGGCATCAACACCGCCATCTATTCCCAGAGTGGCGGCTCGGTCGGCATCGGCTTTGCCATTCCGGCCAATATGGCGCGTCTGGTGGCCGAGGCGGGGGTCAGCGGCGGCGAGATTGTGCGGCCATGGTTCGGCGCCAAGCTGCAGGCGGTCACATCAGACATTGCGGCGAGCCTGGGCATGGCGGCGCCGCATGGGGCGCTGATCGCCGAAGTGGCGCCGGATGGGCCGGCAGCGCGTGCCGGCTTTGCGGCAGGCGATGTCATTCTCAGCGTCGACGGCGTGGCGGTCGATGATCCCAGCGCTTTCAACTTCCGGCTGGCGACCAAGCCCATCGGGCAGTCGACCATGCTGGAGCGCCTGCGCGGCGGCGGCACCGAGACCGTTCCCTTCACGGTCGAGCCCGCGCCGTCGCCGACCGACGACATGCTGGCCAGCATCACCGGCAATTCCCGCTTCGCCGGCACCAGCGTGCGGGAGCTGGATGCGGCCCTGGCCGAGGCCAAGGGGCTGCCCTATGACGCGCGTGGCGTGATCGTCACCGCAGTCCAGCCGGGGTCCCCCGCCGAGCAGATGGGCCTGCGCGTCGATGACATCATTTTGGCGCTCAACGACATCCCGATGGAGACCGCCCGGGCCTTTGCCGGCACCGCCGGCCAGCGCGTGCGCACCTGGCAGATCATCCTGCAGCGCGAGGGCCGCGTGACGCGCAGCATTGTCAGCGGATAGGGGCGCGAGGGCGTGGCACGGCCTTCGGCAATCGGCTAGAAGAGCCTCATGTCCGATCTCTTCGCTGCCGATCCTTCCGAAACCGACCGCGCCCGGCCGCTGGCCGATCAATTGCGACCGCGCTCGCTCGACGAGGTCATCGGCCAGAGCCACCTGTTGGGACCTGACGGCACGCTGCGCCGCATGATTGCCAGCGGGCGGCTGGGCTCGCTGATCCTGTGGGGGCCGCCGGGCACGGGCAAGACCACGGTGGCGCGGCTGCTGGCCGATCAGATCGGTTACACGTTCGAGCAGATATCGGCGGTCTTTTCGGGCGTCGCCGACCTCAAGAAGGTGTTCGAGAAAGCCCGCTTCCAGCGTCTTTCCGGCCATCGGACGCTGCTGTTCGTCGACGAGATCCACCGCTTCAACCGCGCGCAGCAGGATGGCTTCCTGCCCGTCATGGAAGACGGGACGGTCGTGTTGGTTGGCGCGACCACCGAAAATCCATCCTTCGAGCTCAACGCAGCTCTGCTGTCGCGCAGCCAGGTGCTGCGCTTTGAGTCGCTGGACCTCGACGATCTCGAAAAGCTGGTGCAGCGCGCCGAGGCGCTGACCGGCGCGGCCCTGCCGCTCGATGCGGAGGCTCGCCAGACGCTGCTCACCCTGGCCGATGGCGACGGCCGCGCCTTGCTGGGCCTGGTAGAGGAAGTGCTGGCCTCGGCCAAGGCGGGCGAGACACTCGATGCGGCGGGTCTGCTTACCGTGGTGCAGCGTCGCGCGCCGATCTACGACAAGGCGCAGGACGGGCACTACAACCTGATTTCGGCGCTGCATAAGACTATCAGGGGCTCCGATCCCGATGCTGCGCTCTACTATTTCGCCCGCATGCTGGTGGCCGGTGAAGATCCGCTCTTTCTGGCGCGGCGGCTGATCCGCATGGCGTCGGAAGATATCGGGGAGGCCGACCCGCAGGCGCTGCCCATGGCCATCGCCGCGCGCGATGCCTATCAGATGCTGGGTTCGCCCGAGGGCGAACTAGCGCTGGCGCAAGTGGTGGTCCACCTGGCCCTCGCACCCAAGTCCAACGCAGTCTACACCGCTTTCAAGGCCGCCATGAGCGTCGCCAGGGAAACTGGGTCGCCCATGCCGCCCAAGGTCATTCTCAACGCGCCCACCAAGCTCATGAAGGGCTCGGGCTACGGCGACGGCTACATCTACGACCACGACACGCCGGAAGCCTTCTCAGGGCAGGAGTATTTTCCTGAGAAGATCGGCCGGCAGAAGTTCTACGAGCCGGTGGAGCGTGGCTTCGAACGCGACCTCAAGAAGCGGTTGGACTATTTCGAGCGCCTGCGTGCGGCAAAGGCCGAAAAGGACGAGTAGTCGGCGCTAGCGTGTCTGCCAGGTGCCGGCGCGGCCGCTCTGATAGCCATATTGATAGAGCGCGGTCAGCCATTGCGGGTTGCCGAACACGCTGGCGCTTTCAGGGAAATCGGCTGGAATGGCGGTCAGGCGGAAGGCCAACCCGGCCTTGCGGGCAGAATTGCTCAGTTGTTCGAGATTGCTGCGCCCGAGATATTTGAGCAACGTTGGCACGGCGCGCTCAAGCAGCGACAGGCTGGATATCCGCACCGTGGCGGGGCTGGGCGCCACCACGCCATTGAAGATCACATAGAGCTTCTGTACGCCACGGCGGTTCCTGACAAAGGCTTCGTAGCCCCCTGGCAGCAACAGAACCTGCTCGGTCACGCCGCCATCGACATGCAGTTCCTCAAACGCCATGCCCTGGGCCGAAACGTCGAGCAGGATAGGCGGGAAGATGCCGGGCACGGCGGCTGAGGCCAGAATGATGCGGTGCACCAGGTCGAGCTTGTTCGGGATGTTGCTGATGGCAATGGCGCCGATATCCCAAATCATGGGGCGCTGCGCATTGAGATTGGTGGTGCCGATATAGAGCCGACGCCCTTTCCTGTGGGCTGCGCCGATGGCGTCGAGCGTCTGGTGGTCGACCAGGCCGCGGATGGCTGCTTGCAGGGGAGCATTGCTCATCACCGACGGCGCGCCGAAGAGCGCGCCCAGGAAGTTGGTGCCGGATGAGCTGTCCTTCTGGGTCAGACTGGAAAAAACTGTGCGCAGCCGTTCGTCGTAGCTGGGTCCCAGAAAGGCCATGGGTGCGATCATGGCGCCGACGCTGATGCCGGTGACGACTTCGAACTCGGGGCGCCCGCCTTTGGCGGTCCAGCCGACCAGGAAGCCGGCGCCGTAGGCGCCATTGATGCCGCCGCCCGAGAGTGTCAGATAGTCCACATCGCCGTCGGGGCCCGGAGCAACCTGCGCCTGAATGCGGGCAAATTCATCATCGTCGCCCCAGTAGCGTACACGCTGATCGGCCGGAATGATTGCCTCGGCCACCAGTTGCGGGGGGATTTGCTGACGCGGCTGCATGGTGCTGCAGGCGGCCACGGCCAGCAGCACTGCTATGGTGATCGCGGTTTGCAGGGCGGCCTTTAGGGGCATATGGCTCGACGCTCGCTGGGACTGGCAGGTAGACTAGGCGATATTGGTATGCAGCGGCGCGAGCCTTGCATATTGAGGTGTTCAATTGGTTATTGGTGGAGCGGGGCAGCAGATGCAGGCATTCTTGTTGGTCGGGGCGGGCGGTGCCATTGGCGCCATGGCGCGCTTCGGCATTGCCAGTCTTGTCGGTCGGCTCTGGCCAATGGGCTTTCCGCTCGCCACCCTGCTCATCAACATGATCGGCTCGGTCGCCATGGGCATATTCATCGGCCTCATGGCCCGCTTCCTGCCGCCATGGCAGGGAGATGCCCGGCTGTTCGTCGCCGTCGGCATCCTTGGCGGTTTCACGACCTTCTCGACCTTCTCGCTCGATACCGTCGCGCTGATCGAGCGTGGCGAACTGCTGCAGGCGGGCTTCTATGTGCTGTTGTCGGTTGTGCTCTGCCTCATTGGGCTTTATCTCGGGCTTTTGGTGACCCGAGGCGTGGCATGAGTGGCGTTCAACAGCGGCAGGTGAATGACGACGAAGACGGGATGCGTCTGGATCGCTGGTTCGCCACCCATTTCCCCCAGCTCGGCTTCGGACGCCTGCAAAAGCTCATCCGCAATGGCGAGGTCAAGGTCGATAAGGCGAAGGTGACCACGAGCACGCGGCTGGTTGGTGGCCAGACGGTGCGCATCCCGCCGATCGACGATCCGGATGTGGTCAAGCCGGTCAAGCTCAACGAGGCCGATGCCCAGTTCCTGCGCGACCTCATCCTCTACGAGGACGACGACATCTATGTCTTCAACAAGCCCCATGGCCTGGCTGTGCAGGGCGGCAGCGGCACCAAGCGCCATCTCGACGGCATGCTGAAAAGCCTGCCCAACAAGAAGGGCGAGGCGCCGCGCCTGGTGCATCGCCTCGACCGCGACACATCTGGCTGCCTCGTCGTCGCAAAGACCAAGCAGGCGGCGAGCCATTTTGGCAACGTGTTCCGCTCTCGCTCGGCCCGCAAGATCTACTGGGCGGTGGTCGCCGGCAACCCGCATCCGCAGCAGGGCGAAATCTCCTGCTTCCTGGCGCGCCAGAGCACGGAAGACGGCGAGCAGATGGTGGTGGTCAAGAATGGCACCCCGGGCGCCCAGCACTCAATGAGCTACTATTCGACCACCGACACGGCCAGCAAGCGCTTCGCCTGGGTCACGCTCAAGCCCGTCACCGGCCGCACCCACCAGTTGCGCGTGCATATGGCCCAGCTCGGCACGCCGATTATCGGCGATCCGCGCTATTTCAATATCGAGAACTGGCAGGGCGCTCCGGGCCTCAGCGAGGGCCTGCACCTGCATGCCCGCCGCATCGCCATTCCGCTGCGCAACGGTAAGCGCCTCGATATCTCGGCGCCCTTGCCGCCGCATATGCGGGCGAGCTTTGAAACGCTGGGCTTCGACCCCGATCGTTACGATGTCAGCGGCGACCCGGAGGATGGCGCGTGAGCCTGGTCGTTTTCGACATGGACGGCACGCTGATCGATAGTGGCGCCGAGATCACGGCGCGGGTCTTCAAGGCCTTTGCCGCTGTTGGCCTGGCGGCGCCGTCCGAACAGGTGATCCGGGCCAATGTCGGCCTGTCGCTGCCGATCTACCTCAGCGCCGTATCCGGCAGCGACGATCCGGAGGTGATCTCGGCGCTGTTCGACGCTTACCGGGCCGCCGCCGCGGCCTCCCTGCCGGGCCAGATGCCCATGTTCGATGGCGCGCGGGCGCTGCTGGATCGGCTCAAGGCGCGGCCGGGAATGCAGCTTGCCGTGGCGACCGGCAAGGGGCGGGCAGGGCTGGACAAGACCCTGGCGCAGAACGACATGGCCCACTATTTCACGAGCCTGCAGACGCCGGATGACAATCCGTCCAAACCCCATCCAGGCATGCTCCATTCTGCCATGGACGAGTGCGGCGTCGGGCCAGGCGAGACGGTGATGATCGGCGACGCGGTGTTCGACATCCAGATGGCCAATGCTGCCGGGGTGCGATCCATCGGCGTGGCCTGGGGCCTGCAACCGGTGGCGGCACTCGTGGCCGCCGGGGCCACGGCCACTGTCGACCGCTTCAATGCGCTCTATGATCGCATCGACCAATTGCTGGAAGAAAAGACCCATGCGTGATCAGCTCGAGGACGCCCACCAACATCGCGACGATGGCTATGGCCGCGCCCAGCACCTTAACAGGGTTGAACTGCCCAAGCGCTTCTACAAGGAAGTCGCGGCGGGTCCGATCGATGGCGGCTTCGTCGTCACGCTCGATGGTAGGCCTGTGCGCACGCCGGGGCGGAAGCTGCCGGTGCTCGTGCCCGCCGCGGCCATTGCCACCGCCATGGCCGAGGAATGGGCGGCTCAGGGCGAGTTCATCGACCCGGCCACCATGCCCATGGTTCGGCTCATCAATTCGGCCATTGAGAGCGGCGAGGAGATGATTCCGGCCTTCCGCGAGGAAGTCGTCAAATTCGCCGCCAGCGATCTGATGCTCTATCGCGCCGAAAGCCCGCGGGAACTGGTTTCGGAGCAGGAACTGGCCTGGGACAAGGCGCTGACCGCCATTGCCCGCCATTTCGGCGTCAGCTTTCAGCCGACAATGGGCATCATCCACCAGTCGCAGCCCAAGGCGACGCTCGACCGCCTGGCGGAGGCGCTGGTGGGAGAAAACCTGTTCGTGTTGACCGCGCTGGTGTCGATCACCGGACTGACCGGTTCAGGTCTTCTGGCCATGGGCCTCTGGCACAAACTGTTTTCACCCGACCAGGTGTGGCAGGCGGCGCATGTCGACGAGGATTACCAGATCAGCCACTGGGGCGAGGACGATGAGGCCGCCGAGCGCCGTGTCAAGCGCCGGGTCGAGTTCGATACCGCCGTGGCGGTGCTGGACGCGATGCGCGCCTAGCGCGGCTTGGCCGCTGTCGCCTTGACCCAGTCGTTGACCTCGGGGGCGATTTCGCCCAAGGGGACCAGCACGAAGCTGCGCTCATGCGCATAGGGGTGCGGCAGGGTCAGGCGAGGTGTCCGGATTTCGAACTGGTCGTAGGCGATGATGTCGATATCGATCAGCCGCGGCCCCCAGACCTCTTCGCGCACGCGGCCCATGGCCACTTCGATGCCGAGCAGAACATCCAGCAATTCCATAGGCTTGAGCGTTGTATCGATGCCGATGGCCATGTTGGCGAAGTCCGGCTGGTCGGTCTTGCCCCATGGCTCGGTGCTGAGCACGCTGGATTGGGCGATTATGGTGATCTGGGGGTGTGCGGCGATGCGCCGGACCGCATCGGCGAGTTGCGCCGGCGGATCACCCAGATTGGCGCCGAGGCTCAGCCAGGCCTTTGAGCTCATTGCGTTTTCCGCTCGCGGTGCAGTTCAATCGCCGCTTCGCCGCGGACCATGGCAATGGGCGCTTCCGGCTTGCGAACGCGGATGACGACCCAGTTAACAGTCTGAAATGCCTCGAAGATTGCGTCGACGATGTTCTGCGCCACGGCTTCGAGCAGCTTCATGCGACGGGTCTCGAAGGCGGATTTCACCACGTCATAGATTTCCGCATAGGATATGCCGGTGCTGAGGCGATCGGTGGTGGCGGGGCCCGACAGGTCGACACCCAGTTCCAGATCGATGAAGAATCGCTGGCCTAGCTTGGCCTCCTCGGCGAAGACGCCGTGATAGCCATAAAAACCCAGATCTTTCAGGATGATACGGTCGCCCGTGAAGCCTTGGCTCATCTGCTATCCCCGTTCTGCAGGCGGAGCCTATAGGCCCGCGGGCGGACCATACAGCGTCGCTTGCGCCACGCGAAGGGCGTCGCGGTTCGCCCTGACATCGTGCACCCGGAAGATGTGACCGCCATTGATATAGCCGAGCACAGTGGTTGCGATCGTCCCCGCCAGGCGCTGGTCGGGCGTATTGTCGAGCAGCTTCCCGATCATCGACTTGCGGGAGGTGCCAATCAGGATCGGAAATTGCTGCGGGCATGCCGCAAGAAAGCCTGCAAGAAGCTGGTAGTTTTCCGCAAGCGACTTGCCGAAGCCAAAGCCGGGGTCGAGGATCAGCCCGTCGCGGCCCATGCCGGCCCGTTCCGCCAGCGCGATGCTGTGCGTGAAGTAGTCCTGCATGTCGTCGAACAGCGGCCGGGTCGTGTCGCGATCCTTCTGCCAGTGCATCGCGATGACCGGCACGTCGTGCAGGGCGGCGACCTCGGCCATTTGCGGGGCGCCCTGCAGGCCGTGGACGTCGTTGATGATGGTGGCGCCGGCCTGGATGGCCTGGTCGGCCACCAGGGGCTTGTAGGTGTCGATGGAGAGGGGCACGCCGATGCCGTCAGCGACCAGTGCGTCGATGACGGGCATGACGCGATCCAGTTCCTCCTGCACGCCCACCGGTTCCGAGCCCGGCCGGGTGCTTTCGCCACCGACATCGATGATATCGGCGCCTTCGGCGATCATCTGCCGCGCATGGGCCAGGGCGCTGTCGAGCAGGTTGTGCTGGCCGCCATCGGAGAAGCTGTCGGGGGTGACGTTGAGGATGCCCATGACCAGAGGCGTCTGGCCGAGGATCAGCGGCGCGCGGCCGGGCAGCGGGATGGTGTGGGTGGTGTGCATGGCGGCACGACCTCGTGGTTGGGCAGGCTCGCCATGTGGTCTACTGCAGATTCGGCGCGGTCAGTAGTCAGAACGGCCAGACCAGCATGAGCACAGGCACGGCGACCAGTACGACCAGGATCGAGAGGGGCGCGCCGAGCCGCCAATAGTCGCCGAACTTGTAGCCGCCCGGGCCCATGACCAGGGTGTTGCACTGGTGGCCGATGGGGGTAAGGAAGTCGCAACCGGCGCCGATGGCCACGGCGAGCAGGAAGGCTTCGGGAGCATAGCCCAGGCTGGTGGCGAAAGTCGCGGCGATGGGGGCCATGACCAGCACGGTGGCGGCATTGTTGAGGAAGGGGGTGACCGCCATGGTCGCCACCATGATGAGGGCCAGGGCGCCCCAGTCGGGCAGGGTGCTGGCGGTGGCCGAAAGCCAGTTGGCGATGAGATCGGTGCCGCCCGAACTGCGCAGCGAATCCGAAACGGGAATCAGGCAGGCCAGCATGATCAGGATCGGTGCATCGAGGGCGGAATAGACGTCCCGCAGCGGGATCGAGCGGCTCAGCACCATGGCGACGGCGGCAGTGAAGAAGGCCGGCGCCACTGGAACGACGCCGAAGGCGGTCGCCGCCATGGCGACCAGCAGGATGGCCAGAGGGACGAGACCGTTGCGGACACTGCCCAGGCGCAGGCCACGCTCGACCAGTGGCAGGCAATCCCACTCGCGCAGCAGTTCGGGCAGCCGCCCCATATGCCCCTGCAGCAGGATGACGTCGCCGTTCTGGAAGCGGATCTGCCCCAGCCGCTCGGTGAAGCGCTGGTCGCGCCGACTGACCGCGAGCAGATTGAGCCCGGTGCGGTCGAACAGGGTCAGCTCCTGCGCTGTCGCCCCGATCAGCGCCGAACTTTCCCCGATCACCGCCTCGATGGTGCCCATATGGGCCGCATCCTTGGTGGCGGCGCCGCGCCGCTCGGAAAAAACCAGGCCGGACTGGGTCACCATATTGTCCAGCGCATCGGCGGCGCCCTCGATGACCAGGATGTCGCCGAGCCGCAGCTTCATGTCGGGCAGGGGCGTGCGGCGTTGGCCGGAGGCGCCGAGGATGCGGATGATCATGGCGCGTCCGTCGGCATTGCGCTGGATCTCGGCCACAGTCCTGCCGATGGCGGGGGATTCCTCGGCTACGCGGGCTTCGGTCGTGTAGTTCTTGATCTCGATGGCGCTGTCCATGCCGATGCCCTGCCGCTGGCGCTCGGGCAGCAGGCGATAGCAGAGGCTGAGGAAGATCACCCCGACCACCGAAAGTGCCAGGCCGGTGGGCGTATAGTCGAACATGGTGAAGGGCTGGCCGGTCATCTCCTCGCGAATGCGGGAGACGATGATGTTGGGCGAGGTACCGATCTGGGTCATCAGCCCGCCGAGCAGCGAGCCGAACGACATGGGCATGAGGAATAGCGACGGCGACACACTGGATTTGCGCGCCATCTGGAAGGCGATCGGCATCATGATGGCGAGTGCGCCGATATTCTTGATGAAGGCGCTGAGCACGGTCACGACCACGACCAGCAGGATGAGCTGGGCCCGGGGCGAGCTGATTCCGGGGGCAAAGCGCCGGACGGCGACCTCCATGATGCCGGAATAGGAGACTGCAGCGCTGACCACCAGCGCACTGCCGACAATGATGACGATATCGTCGGAGAAGCCGCTGAAAGCCTCGGACGGTGGCACAATGCCCAACGCCATGGCGGCGATCAGTGCGGCGACGGCCACGACATCATAACGCCAGCGCCCCCAGACAAAGGCCAGCATCATGAGCCCGATGGTCAGGAAGACGAACACTTGAGGCAGGGTCATTGGGGCTCCACCGATAGCGGCCAGCGCAACACACCGCAGATCGGGGCGCGTCTGCAAGTGCCAAAATCGTCCCATTGCAGTATTAGATGCGAAACCCAACCCAATTGCGCCGAATGGCGGAGGAGTCCGGATGAAGCAGCTTTTCACCACGCTTGGGCCACTGACCAAGGCCCAACTGGGCAAAATCCTGCCGCACGAGCATGTCTTTGTCGACCTGCGCACACCCGACCAGCCGGGCTATGCCCAGGCCGAGGCGGCCGACGTCGTGGCGCTGATGGCACCGCAGATCGAGGCGATCAAGGCGCAGGGGATCACGGCTTTGGTCGAGTGTTCGACCGGTGGCGTAGGGTTGCGCGTGGATCTCGACCTGGCCGTGTCGAAGGCGACCAATTTCCCCATCGTGGTACCCACGGGCAATTATCGCGAGCCATGGATTCCGGAATGGGTGAGCACAGCCAGCGAAGCCGAGCTCGAGGCGGCGATGCTGCGCGATCTCACCCAGGGCGTCGGCAATACGGGTGTCAAGGCCGCCTGGATCAAGATCAGCGCCGGCGATGACGGCATTACCCCGATCGAGGCCCGCATCCTGCGCGCCGCCGCTCGCGCCGCCAAGGCGACGGGGGCGGTCATCGGCTCGCATACGATCAAGGGGCGCGTGGTGATGGACCAGCTCGATATCATCGAGGCGGAGGGCTACACGGCCAGCCGGTTCATCTCGATCCATACCCAGGCCGAGCCGGATTTCGAGATGCACAAGGCCGTCGCGGCGCGTGGCGCCTGGATCGAATATGACAATCTTGGCTGGGTGCCGGACGAGGAGAGCGTGCCGCTGATCCTCAAGGCGCTGGAAGCTGGGCTGGGCGGGCAATTGTTGCTGAGCCACGACATGGGCTGGTTCGACCCGGCCAAGCCCGGTGGTGGCGAGCCACGGCCCTATACGCATCTGGTGGACAGCGTGCTGCCCAAGCTGCGGGCAGCGGGTGTGAGTGAGGCTGTCATGGTGCAGCTGACGGAGGTCAATCCGTTCGAGGCGTTTGCGCGGTAGGTGGGGCACTGCGCCCGACGACACACTCGGCCCAACCACCCCAAGGACCGGGTGCGGATGGCGCAGTATATTTCGATGTTCCCGGCCGACGCGGGCAATGTGGCCGAGCGCACCGAGCACATCCGGCTGTGGCGCGAGTTGGACCACCCGCAGCGCGACGCCTTCCCGGGTGATCCGCGGGAATGGGAAAGGAAGCATGCGACGACGGCCAAGCTCACGCTGCTGGGCGAGAAGTTGCTGGGGCTCAAGAGCTGGCATTGAGCCCCAGCGGGCGGATTACAGATCGAGGAACCCGATGGCAGCCTCGGCCAGGCGTAAATCGCTGCCGATGGCATAGTGGGTGACGCTGGGAATGACGGCGAAGCGATTGGGCGTCATCCCCGAACCGTCCCAGCCGCCATCGATCTTGCCGCCGCCTAGCAGCTCGAAAAATGCGGTGGCGTGGCTGATACGGACGGCGTCATAGTCGCCGACTACCAGCAGGGTAGGCGCCGTGATGCCGGGGATTTCGGCGGACCAGTCGTAGTCCTTGCCGATCATGCTGCCCATCTGCTCGAGCAGCTTGGGAAAGTTGTCCGGGTCGGGCGCGACGGAAACGTAGGCCTCGTACATCGGCGTACCCATCATGCCCTCGGCCAGGTGCGCGCCTATCTGGCGCATGCCCTCGGCATTGTAGTCGTGCCAGCCCGAATAGGCGAAGGGCGCCGAGACCACGATCAGCTTGTCCACCACCTCGGGGTGATCGATGGCGGTGCGCAGGGCAGTGATGCCGCCGAACGAATAGCCCATGATGTCGGCCCTTTCGAAGCCGAGCCACCCGATGAGCTCGGCAATGTCGGTGGCGAGGGCCTCGAATGTCATCGGCCGGTCGAAGGGCAGGGTGCGGCCATGCGCCTGGAGATCGACACCGATGACCTGGCGAGTCTCAGCCAGCTTGGCGAGGACCGGACCGAACATTCCCATATTCATCAGGCCACCATGGAGCAGCACCAGAGGCTCTCCTTCGCCAAAAACGGCGTAGTAGACCTCGACGCCGTTGACGGGGGCGTAACCGGATTTGGACGGGGCGGGCAGCATGGCAGCTCCTTGGGCAGGCTGGGTGGGTTGCTGGGAATGCACGGGCAATGCCAGGAGCGGCAGAAGCGCGGTGGTCAGGGACAGGAATGTACGTCTGAGCATGGGAACCTCCTCGGGGTATGCCTTGGCGACGAGCGGAAGCGGACCGGATCGACAAGCGGGCGGAAGAATATTCTGGCCTTGCCGTTGATTATGGAAAACCGTGGGCGAGCAACCAGTTGGCGACCGCCGTGCGGCCTGTTACATCCGCACGCGATGTCCGCGGTTCTTCCCTTCATCAAGCGCTTCGTGCCCGGCCTGGCGCCTGTCAGCCTGGGCGAGCGGCTGCGTGCGTCGATCGGGGCGCTGATCGGCATCCTGGTCACCGGGGCGGTGGCGGGGCTGGCGCTGGGGGGCACAAGCGACGTGCCACTGCTGATCGCGCCGATGGGGGCGTCGGCCGTGCTGCTGTTCGCGGTGCCGACGAGCCCGCTGGCGCAACCCTGGTCGATTATTGGCGGCAATACGATCGCGGCGCTGATCGGGGTGACCTGCGCCCGCTATGTCGGCGAGCCGATGCTGGCGGCCGCGCTGGCGGCGGGCCTTGCCATCGCTGTCATGATGGCGCTGCGGTGCCTGCATCCGCCGAGTGGCGCAGTGGCGCTGACGGCGGTGCTGGGCGGGCCGGCTATCCAGTCGGCCGGCTATGGCTTCGTGGTGTGGCCGGTGCTGGTCAATTCGGTGCTGCTGCTGCTGGCGGCGCTGCTGTTCAACAATCTCACCGGCCGCCGCTATCCGCATCTGGCGCCGGTGCCCGGCAATCCGCACCGCACCGCCGATCCGCTGCCGATGGGCAGGCTGGGCGTGACGCAGGACGATATCAGCGCCGTGCTGGCGCAGTATGACCTGGTGCTGCCTGTCGCGACCGATGATCTCGAAGACATCCTGCACCGGGCAGAAATCCGCGCCTATGACCGGCGCTCGGGCGGCGTTACCTGCGCTGACATCATGGGCCGCGATGTGCAATCGGTCGGGCCCAAGACCGGCCTGCGCGAGGCGCTGCGACATTTGCGCGAGCATCACATCAAGGCGCTGCCTGTGGTCGACCTCGACAACCGGGTGATCGGCATCCTGACGCAGACCGACCTGCTCGACAAAGCCGACTGGGGCATGTCGGCGACGGGGTCGGGCCTGGGCTGGCGCTTGCGCTCGATCAGCAATTCGGATCGGCGGCTCAAGGGCCAGGTGGAAGACATCATGAGCGCCCCGGTCAAGGCGGCGCGGCCCGAGACCCATATCGCGCAGATCGTGCCCTTCATGGCCGATGCCGGGCTGCACCACCTGCCAGTGGTGGATGAGGCGGGACACCTTGTGGGGATGGTAACGCAGTCGGACGTGATGGCGGCGATGTTCGCGGTGGCGAGCGGCAAGGGGCTGTAGGCGACGATCCGCTCTACAACCCCGCGTCATTCCCGCGAAGGCGGGAATGACGTGGTGATGGGTATGATCCTGCCGCAGTGCTGACCGCACTGGAGGGGGCCAGGCTCCAGCCGACCAACAAAAAGGCGCCGCTGGCGCGACGCCTCTGAACTTGAGTCCGAATTCGCGGCTAAGTCGCTCTTAGTTCAGCGCTTTCGCCGGCTCGGCGAACAGGTCGTATTCGTCGCTGTCGGTCACCACAACGTCGAGCATGTCGCCCGGCTTGATGCCAGTGGCATTGGCAATGATGACCTGGCCGTCGATCTCGGGGGCGTCCCACTTGGAGCGGGCGATGGCCTTGTTGGCCTCGGGCTGTACGTCGTCCACCAGCACCTGGATGGTGCGACCGACCTTCTTGGCGAGCTGACCGGTGGAGACGTTCTGCGCCACTTCCATCAGGCGTTCCCAGCGATCCTGCATCACGTCGTCGGGGACAATGCCTTCGAGCTCGTTGGCCGGGGCGCCCGTGACGGGCTCATATTTGAAGCAGCCGGCGCGGTCGATTTCGGCTTCCTCGATGAAGTCGAGCATCATCTCGAAATCTTCCTCGGTCTCGCCGGGGAAACCGACGATGAAGTTGGATCGCACAGTCAGATCAGGGACTTGGTGCTTCCAGTCGAGAATTCGATTCAGGGTCTTTTCCTGATGCGCGGGGCGGCGCATGGCCTTGAGCACCTTGGGGGAGGCGTGCTGGAACGGAATGTCGAGATAGGGCAGGACCAGGCCGTCGGCCATCAGTTCCATCACCTGGTCGACATGCGGGTAGGGGTAGACATAGTGCAGGCGCACCCAGGCGCCGAGCTGGCCCAGTTCCTTGGCGAGGTCATAGAACTTGGCCTTGACCGGGCGGCCGCGATAGTTGCTTTCGGCATATTTGATATCGACGCCATAGGCTGACGTATCCTGGCTGATGACCAGTAGCTCCTTGACGCCCGAGCGGATCAGGCCTTCGGCCTCGCCGAGAATGCCGGCTGCCGGGCGCGAGGCCAGGTCGCCGCGAATCTGGGGGATGATGCAGAACGAGCAGCGGTTGTTGCAGCCCTCGGAAATCTTGAGATAGGCGTAGTGGCGCGGGGTCAGCTTGAGGCCGGCTTCCGGCACCAGGTCGACGAACTTATTGGGCACGGGCGGCAGGTGCTCATGCACGGCGCTGACCACGTTCTCGTATTGGTGCGGGCCGGAAATGGCGAGCACCGACGGATGGGTCTTGCGGATCAGCTCTTCCTCGACGCCCAGGCAGCCAGTGACGATGACGCGGCCGTTTTCGTTCAGGGCCTCGCCGATGGCTTCGAGCGATTCCTGCTTGGCGCTGTCGAGGAAGCCGCAGGTGTTGACGAGGACGATGTCGGCACCCGCATAATCGCGGCTGAACGAATAGCCCTGGCTGCGCAGGGTCGACATGATGCGTTCGCTGTCGACGAGGGCTTTGGGGCAGCCGAGGCTGACGAGGCCAATTTTTGGCGCTTGGCTCATGAGAGCTTTGAGTTCCGATGTGGGAAATGGTTGCGCGCGTCATACAGAATGTTTGACGGTTACGCAATGTGACTGCCTCCCGCGCGACGCGGGGCTGGCCTGTCCAAGGCGATGGACACGCGAAGGTGATCGCTGGCTACGGTGAACAGTGTGTCTGCTATTTGTCCGGTACTTGAACGCAAGCGATTGCTTTATCGGGGTTTTTGCCGATGCGCCTGATGGGGTGGCGCGGCACTCCCCCCTTAGTTCAAGGACTAACACATGTTCGATCGTCTCTCCGCCTATGCGCCGCAGGCCCTCGCTGTCCTGCGCATCGTGACCGGCCTGCTGTTCGTGCTGCATGGCACGCAGAAGCTGTTCGGCTTCCCCGCAACTGAATTCCAGCCGCCGCTGATGAGCCTGTTCGGCGCTGCCGGCGTGATCGAGCTGATCACCGGCGTCATGATCATTGTCGGTTTCTTCACCCGCCCGGCCGTGTTTATCGCCTCGGGCACAATGGCCGTCGCCTATTGGATGGTTCATGCGCCGGGCAACCTGTTCCCGGCCAACAATGGCGGCGACGCTGCCATCCTGTTCTGCTTCGTGTTCCTCTACCTGGTGTTTGCCGGTCCGGGCGCCTGGAGCGTCAACAAGCAGTAGTCTGCCGCGCAGAAATCAAAGGGGCCGCCGGACTGACATCCGGCGGCCCCTTTTCATTGAGGCTCAGGTTACCCCTTGGGCGGCGGCGTCCGCTTGGCGGTGCGACGTGGCTTGAACACTTCGCCGGGGGTCGTGGCCGGGGCGCGTGGCACCTCGCTGGCGGGCGGGACATAGGGGGCAGGCTCGGTGGCCGGGGTGATGTATTCGTCGGCCTCGGCATAATCGAGATTGTCGCCTTCCTCGGCCAGGTCCCTGATCGCCTCGCGCACCTCATCGAGCAGCGAAGCCGAGTAGCGCGAGCGGTTGACCGTCTCGCCGCTCTGCTCGTGCGCCTTGAACCAGACCAGCAGTGCCTCGCTGGCGATGCGCAGGCCCACCAGGGAGAGCAGGCCGAAGACGGCGATCTCGAGCAGGCCCCACAGACCATTGCCGAAGCCGAAGCCGAAGCTCCAGAACAGATGGCTGACGGCCCAGAGAAGGATGCCGGCGAGGCCGAGCGCATAGAAGATGGGCACCAGCCGCGGCGACAGGATCGCATCGAGGCGGAACAGCGTTTGCCGGGTGAACAGGCGCTTCAGGTCGTCCAGGGTCATCGCGTCCTCCAAGGCTCGATTCGATTGTTACGCAACTTGGCCATGCGGACCAGTGCTGACAAGGCTTTCCTCTGATGCGGAAACGGTAGGGCCGAAGCGGCCTTCGAAGGCCCGGCGCAGCACGGAATCAACTTCGGGCATGGAAACGAGCTGGCCAAGGTCCTCGAAGCTGGTCACGCCCTGGTCGGAGATGCCGCAGGGCACGATGCCGTCATAGTGGCTGAGATCGGGCATGACGTTGAGCGAAATGCCGTGGAAGGTCACCCATTTGGAAACGCGCACGCCGATGGCGGCGATCTTGTCTTCCTTGAGCAGACCCTTGTCCGGGCGCTTGACCCAGACCCCGATGCGGCCGTCGCGGCGCTCACCGGCTATATTGTGCGCCGCCAGCGTGTCGATCACCCAGCCTTCGAGGCCCTTGACCAGGCAGCGGATATCGCGACCGCGCCGGGTCAGGTCGAGCATGACATAGGCCACGCGCTGGCCGGGGCCATGATAGGTATATTGCCCGCCGCGCCCGGCGTCATAGACCGGGAAGCGATCCGACAGCAGGTCCTCGGGATGTGCCGAGGTGCCAGACGTATAGAGGGGCGGGTGCTCAAGCAGCCAGACGGCCTCCTCGGCCTGGCCTGCGGCGACGGCCGCGGCACGGGCGCGCATCGTTTCCAGCGCCACCGGATAGGGCACGGGATCGGCCGAAATGATCCATTCCACAGGCCGGGCATCCAAGCGTACCAGTTTGTTACTGGTTTCGCATGCATCGCTGCCTGACGTTAACGCTTCCATAACCATGCTTGCCAGAGAGTTAGCTGTGAGAGATTCAGCGGCCGCATCATGTCGGCCGGGCCGGGGTTACGCACTTATCTATGAACACGCTAGACAATATTGAAGTGGATATCACGGTCGAACTGGGCGCGACCACCATGCCGATCCACCATCTGCTGCGGATGGGTCGCGGCGCGGTGATCGAGCTGGACGCCCATGAGAACGATCCGCTCAACATTTATGCCAACAGCACGCTGATCGCTCATGGCGAGGTGAGTGTCGAGGACGGCCACCTGCGTGTGGTGATATCGGAGAAGATCTTCAGGCGGGGATAGGTGAGCGACCGCGTTCACTCGTGCTTCCGTCATTGCCCGGCTCGTCCGGGCAATCCATTTTCGGATCCTGGATGGATCACCCGGACAAGCCGGGTGATGACGGGTTGTAACGTTCGGGACAAGCCCGTCTCCACAGCCTGCGCGCAAATCTCGATTTAAGCGCTTGAGGTTGGGAGAGACCTTTGCTACATCCCCACTCGCTTCGCCCCTTGGGGTGGGGCTCTACCAAAGTGTGCGGTCGTGGCGGAATTGGTAGACGCGCAGCGTTGAGGTCGCTGTGTCGCAAGACGTGGAAGTTCGAGTCTTCTCGACCGCACCATTCATCCTACGGATGAGACGAAAAAGGCCGTCCCTCGGGACGGCCTTTTGTCTTAGGTGGCGGGCGGCGCAGCCGGATCGGCAGGGGCGGCCGGATCGGCCGGCGCGGCATCGGCTGGCGGCGCGGTGGAATTGTCCGGGGCGCCTCCGCAGGCAGCCAGGGCAAGCGCCAGCACAAGGGCCAGCGGCGCAAGCAGAATTCGGGACATAGGATCTCCTTTGGTTTGAACCATAGATTGATCTTGGTCTTCAAGCGTCCGTGAGCTAATGGCCCCAATGGGGCGAAGATAGGGCTGAGCGGATGCTAGTGGTATCCGCCTGACATAAGAGTCCGGTTGGGGATTCCTATTGATCGCCGCGCATGCGAGTCTGATGCATGCCACCGGGATTTCCATCACCCTGACGTCGGCTGACCGTCGCCGGCTCGAAGCCATCAGCAACGACCGCAACGCTGCGCAAAAGCACGCCTGGCGAGCGGCCATCCTCTTGCTGAGCGCCGACGGCATTGGCACCGTCGAGATCATGCGCCGGACGGCCAAGTGTTAGATTCCATCCACTAGCTACTGAACCGTGGCTACGGACCGGCCCTAGTTCTTCCGCGACCTGTGCCGCTGCATCCAGTCGGCAATCTGCTCGGGGGTTGGATTTGGGCCGAGCTCCTTCAACATCTGCTGTACCGCGGCTTCCGCTTCGGCCTTGACCTGTTCGACGGTAAGGTTCGGGTCGGGTAGGGCGTTTACGTTGAAGGGGCCCTGCAACTCCGGTGGCAAAGCGAAAGGGTCCTCAACCGCGGCAGCGGGCTCGTCGTCGGTTGCGTCGTCGGTTGCGTCGTCGGCTAGCGTTATCGGATGGGTCCCGAGAACTGCGAGTAGAGCGACGGCCGCAAGCAGATGCTTCATCTGTGACTCCCCGATCAAGCTCGAACCGCGGGCTGCACATCCACGGGCTGGGGAGAGCCTAAGCCCCGCAGCACGCCCTGTCGACTCTAGAGTCGTGACGCGAAACGCCGATCTCGCCGCCCCGTCACTCCGCGGGCGAGGAACGGCCGATGGCTGGCGCCCGCGGCCGCCATTCGACAGCGCCATGCCGACCAGGATCACCACTGTTCCCAGATACTGTCCCGGCGCCAGCACTTCGCCGAGCACCGCCATGGCGAGGATGATATTGCCGATCGGCATCATGTAATTGCCCAGCGCCACGAATTGCGGCGACGCCCGGTCGATCAGCCAGAAGATGGCGAGGCCGTTGAGGCCGGTCGCCACGACGCAGGACGCCCATAAACACCCGAAGGTGCGGGCGTGGCTCGAGCGGCATCCACGGTTCGTCTTCCACCTCACGCCTACCAGCGCCTCATGGCTGAACGCGGTGGAGGGCTTCTTCGCCAAGCTCAGTCGTCGTCGCCTCAAGCGCGGCGTCTTGTGATCCGTCGTCGACCTGCAAGCCGCCATCAACCGCTTCGTCACCGAGACCAATGCAAACCCAAAGCCCTTCACATGGACCGCCGACTCAGACCGCATCATCGCCGCCGTCAGACGAGGGCACCAAGTGTTAGATTCCATCCACTAGTCGGCGCGCGGGTCGGCTGGGGCCTTGCCATTTCCGGCCGATTGCACGAAGCGCCATGCATCCTCCAGCCGCAGCGACAGCTCCTCGTCGTCCACCGTATCGAGCCGGATCAGCACCGCCGGGTAGCCGACATAGTGGTCGGTCTCGAAATAGATGTCGGGCGAGATGTCCATCAGCAGGGTCTTCTGCTCGGAGGGGCAGAGCAGCACCAGCGTGGCCGCATCCTTGAGCCGTGCGATGGTCTTGCCGCCAACCCGGAGCGATGGCAGGCCCTCGCTGCGCGTGCGCGCCACCTCAGGCAGGCGCCGCGCCTGCGCGAGCTGCTCGATGCGGCCGAATACCTGGTCGAGATCAGCAGTCATTGTGTGTGCCTAACCAATGCAAATCCCATTTGCCAGTCTGGCGCATCCCGACCCGATTGGCTACAGCTTGGCTGCCCCCGAAACTCCGGACACACAAAGGGCTCCCAATGAGCACAGATCCCGAGACAGTGCCCGGCCATGACGCCGGGATAGATTTCAATGCGCTGCGCGACGCCGAGGACCGGATCAGCCCGCTGTGGCTGGAACGCCTGCGCGCCTATCTGGCTGCCGAACGGGACGAAGATGTCGCCACGGCGATGGCGCCGCTGCACCCCGCGGATGTGGGTGACGTGCTCGAATCGCTCGATGCCGAGGAGCGCCTGCACCTGGTGCGGCTGCTGGGCGACCGCTTCGACTACGCCGCCCTCACCGAGGTGGACGAATCTGTTCGCGTCGAGCTGATGGACGCATTGCACAATGCGGAAATCGCCCGCGGCGTCAGCGGTCTCGACAATGACGATGCCGTGGCCATTCTCGAGGATCTGGAGCAGGAAGACCGCGACGAGGTGCTGGCCAAGCTGCCGACCTTCGAGCGGCTCAGCCTCAAGCGCAGCCTTGATTTTCCCGAAGAATCCGCCGGCAGGCGGATGCAGACCGATTTCATCGCCATTCCGCCCTTCTGGACGGTGGGGCAGACCATCGACTATCTGCGCAGCGAGCCAGACCTGCCGGACGAATTCTACCAGATCTACGTGGTGGACGCGTCCTATCAGGTGCTCGGTACCATTCCGCTCGACAAGATGCTGCGGGCCCAGCGCGCCACGACCATCGAAGCGCTGATGAACACCAATTTCGTGCTGGTGGATGCCAACGAAGACCAGGAAGAGGCCGCGCGCGATTTCGAGCGCTACGACCTGGTGGAAGTGGGTGTGGTCGATGAGAGCAAGCGGCTGGTCGGCGTGCTCACCATCGATGACATCGTTGACGTCATCCACGAAGAGGCGGACGAGGATATCAAGCTGCTGGCCGGCGTGGGCGACGAGGATATTTCCGACTCCACCGTCGATACCGTGCGCAGCCGCGTGCCCTGGCTAGTGATCAACCTGTTCACCGCGGTGGCGGTGTCCTTCGTGATCGGCTTGTTTGGCGCCACCATCGACCAGATGGTGGCGCTGGCAGTGCTCATGCCCATCGTGGCCTCGATGGGCGGCAATGCCGGCACCCAGACCATGACGGTGACGGTACGCGCGCTGGCGATGCGCGAGCTGGACGGACGGCGCCTGCGGCGGCTGATCACCCGCGAGATGGTGGTCGGCTGCGCCAATGGGGTGATCTTCGCCATTCTCATTGGTCTGGTGACCTGGCTGCGCTTCAACGACCTGCAACTGGGCATCGTCATTGCCCTGGCCATGGTCATCAACCTGGTGGTGGCTGGCACGGCGGGCATCCTCATCCCGATCATGCTCGACAAGTTCAAGGCCGATCCGGCGATTGCCTCGGCGGTGTTCGTGACCACGATCACCGACATGGTGGGGTTCTTCGCATTCCTGGGCATTGCGGGGCTGTGGTTCGGGCTGTTCTAGCCATGGTGGAGCCGGGCAAGATCATCTTCCTGCATGGTGCATCGAGCAGCGGCAAGTCGACGCTGGCGCGCGGGGTTCAGGCGCGCATCGGCGAGCCGTTCTGGCATATTTCCATCGATCACCTGCGCGACTCGGGCGTGTTGCCAATGGCGCGGTTCAAGTCGGGCGAATTCGACTGGAAGGCGGCGCGGGCGCCGTTCTTCGACGGATTTCACCGCTCGCTGGCGGCCTATGCGGGAGCTGGGAACAATCTGGTGCTGGAGCATATCCTCGATGGCGAGGGCTGGCTTGAGCAACTGGTGCAGCTGTTTGCGCCGTTCGACGTGTTTTTTGTGGGCGTCCGTTGCCCGTTGCCGTTGCTCATCGAGCGCGAGAAGGCGAGGGGCGACCGGCCGGCGGGCAGCGCCGAGCAGGATTTCCGCACCATTCACCGTGGCAAGACCTATGACTTCGAGGTGCAGGGCGAGGGCGACGCGACCGAAAATGTCGGCTCTATCCTCGCGGCCTGGAATAATCGGTCGCCCATGTCGGTTTTCAGGAGTCTCCTCGGGACCTGAACTTACAGCCAGCGTCTAAAAAGCCCGGAAATGTGGTTGGTCGCGCTTAACCAGCCCAATCGATCTGCCTGTGGAGTGTGGCAACTTGGCCGCTTGCAAAGCATTTATGACGCGGTTAACGATTTGCTATCGGGTGCTGCAGCCGTGCAACGCGACAGGGCCCGAAGTGAACGGCTGACAAGGAGCGATCATGCGAAGTCAACCGAAGACCACCGCCACGCTGTGGCGAGCAGCGACCTGGACCCTGGTCTGCCTGCTCTCAATGGGACTGGTTTTCTCCGTCGTTGCTGGCGTTTAGTTTGAAACGCTAGAGTTCTTCACTAACAGCAATTCGGAAGGGCGCCCGGGCCACAGGGGCGCCCTTCTTCTTTCCCGGGAGACAGACCTTGAAGCTCTTGATCGGCAACCGGAACTATTCGTCGTGGTCGCTGCGCCCCTGGCTGGTGCTGAAGCACTTCGACATTCCGTTCGAGGACGAGGTGCTGCAGCTGCAGGGCGAGGGTTTCCGCGATGTGCTGGCGCAACGCTCGCCGACCGGCAAGGTGCCGGTGCTCGAGGATGGCGAACTGAAGGTCGTCGAAACCATCGCCATCATCGAGTATGTGGCGGACAGGTTCCCTGATCGGGCCATCTGGCCTGACGATATCGGGGAGCGCGCGCTGGCGCGGGCGGCGGCGGCCGAGATGCATTCGGCGTTCCAGGCGCTCCGCAGCCACGCACCGATGAATCTGCGCGCCTCCCATCCGGGCAAGGTCAATGTCGACACGGTGGTGAAGGACCTGCATCGTCTCGAAACCCTGTGGGGCGAGTTGCTGACCCGTTCGGGCGGCCCGTTCCTGTTCGGCGCCTTCACAGCGGCTGACGCCATGTTTGCCCCCGTGGCGACCCGCATCCGCACCTACGCGCTGCCGGTGTCCGATGTAGCCACGGGCTATGTCGACGCCATCTATGCCCTGCCTGCCTTCCAGGAGTGGCTGGCCATGGCGCGGCACGAGCCGTGGATCGTCGATGATGACGAGATCGATGTAATCCAGGGCCGGGTCAAGCCGGGGACGCTGGTATGATCCACATGATCAAGCTCTGTGTCGGGGTCTCGAGCCTGCAGGAGCTCGAGGACTATCGCGACGAGCGGGCCCATTGGTGGGACGCCGACTATGGCGAGGACGTGCATGTCCACCGGACGCGGATGATGCCCAAGCGGGCCGCCGAGATGGAAGGGCAGGCCTCGATCTACTGGGTGATTGCGGGGCAGGTGGTGTGCCGGCAGCCCATCCTGCGGCTGGCCCGGTTCACCAATGCCGAGGGCATCGACTATTGCGACATCATCATGTCGCCCGACATGGTGCGCACGGCGCCCTATCCCAAGCGACCGTTCCAGGGCTGGCGCTACCTGCGGCCCGAAGACGCGCCGCCCGACCTGGGCGCGAATGAAAACGCCGAGTCGCTGGCGCTGGCGGCCGACCTGGCGAAGCTGGGGCTGATCTAGGCCTTCACCTGCCCCGAAGGGAGAGGTGAAGAGTAGCCGCCCTTGCCGTCCATGCCCAGCCGCCACATATTGAATCCATGGCGGAGAAAGACCCGATTGCCCGGACGACGACCAGTGGCTTGCCTCAACAGGGCAAGGTCAGCGGCGATATTGCGGCTTTTGTAAAGAAGGTCGGCACCATGGCGCGGCCCAATGCGGCGCAGGATGGGCGCCTGCTGTTTGCGCTCGATGCCACCATGAGCCGCCAGCCGACCTGGGACCTGGCCTGCTCGCTGCAGGCGGAGATGTTCAAAGCCATTCCCAAGGACAGCGCGCTCCAGGTGCAGCTGCTGTATTTTCGCGGTTTCGGCGAATGCCGGGCCTCCAAATGGGTGCTGGATGCCGGGGCGCTGGCGCGGCTGATGACCGGGATCGACTGTCGCGGTGGCAATACCCAGATCGGCAAGGTGTTTGCCCATGCGCGGGCCGAGCACGCCAAAAGGCGCATCAATGCCGTGGTCTATGTCGGGGACGCCATCGAGGAGAATGTCGATGACCTGGCCGAGAAGGCCGGGCAACTGGGGCTGCTGAACTGCCCGATCTTCGTGTTCCAGGAGGGGCGCGACAGCAGGGTCGAGGCGGCGTTCCGTGAATTTGCGCGGCTGACCAAGGGCGCCTATGCGCGGTTCGATGCCGCGGCGCCCGGGGAACTGGCGGCGCTGCTCAAGGCGGTGGCGGCCTATGCCAGCGGCGGCCGGGACCTGCTCAAGCTCCAGGGCAGCGGCCAGGCGCAGGCGCTGCTGGCGCAATTGCCGCGATGACCTATTTCTTTCTGGGCGGCGTGGCGCTGCTGGCCGGTTTGGCGGCCTACCAATATCTGCGCGGCGTCAGCCGGGGGCAGCTCATGCGCGGCCTGCGCTGGGCGGTCGGCGGCGGCGCGGCGCTGCTGGCGGTTGGTCTGCTGCTGGCGCGGCGATTCGATATTGCCGTCTTCGTGGGCGCTGGCGCGTTTTCGGTGCTCCGCTATGGGCGGCTGGGGCCGTTCTCGTTCGACAGTGTCACGGCCCAGGCCGGCAATGTCTCGCGCATCAAGAGCCGATACTTTGCCATGGAGCTCGATCACGATACCGGCACGGTCGCTGGCCGGGTGCTGGCGGGGCGGTTCGCCGGCGCCGACCTCATGGATCTGGGCGAGATGGATACGCGCCAGCTGATCGCGGAAATCGAAGGCGACCCCGATAGTGTGAGCCTGCTCGAAAGCTGGCTTGATGCCAATAGAAGTGGCTGGCGCGAATATTTTGCCGAGACCTCGGCGGCTGGCGCGGCCTCCGAAAGTGCCCCAGAGGATTCCGACGCCGAGGCCTATGCCATACTCGGCCTGCAGCCGGGCGCCAGCGACGCGGAAATCCGGGCCGCGCATCACGAGCTCATGAAGGGTGTGCATCCCGATCACGGTGGTTCGAGCTATCTCGCGGCCAAGATCAATGCGGCGCGGGACCGGCTGCTCAAGTCGTAGGGCATCATGGCGTTAATGCCCTGTTAACCATGGCGGCTCTTGTTAGCACCCAGGGTGCATGCACTGATTTGGGGGGCGGCGATGGCGCGTGACAGTGCGCATGTCATTGTGGTGGGGAACGAGAAGGGTGGGTCCGGCAAGTCGACCACGGCCTTCCACCTGGCCATTTACCTGCTCTATGCCGGGTACCGCGTCGCCACCATCGACGTCGACGGCCGCCAGCAGACACTGACGCACTATGTCCGTAACCGGCGCGCGCATACGCGCGATACCGGGCGCCCACTGCCCAATCCGCTGCATTTTCACCTGCCATCGGCCTGGGGCGATTCCATCAAGGAAAACCAGAAGGCCGAGTTCGACGTGTTCCGCCGTGCGGTGGGCGAGGTCGAGGACAAGGTGGATTTCCTGGTCATCGACACGCCGGGCTTCGACACCAACCTGACCCGGCTGGCGCATTCGCTGGCCGATACGCTGGTGACGCCGGTCAATGACAGCCTGATCGACATCAACGTGCTGGCGCGGGTCGATCCCGAAAGCGGGCTGCCGATCGAGACCAGCCATTATGCAAGGCTGGTGCAGCGGGCCCGGTCCGAGCGCATGGCCCTGGGTGGCGAGAGCATCGACTGGGTGCTGGTGCGCAATCGCATTTCCATGCTGGCCTCCCGCAATGCCAGGCAGGTCCATGCCACGCTCGAGGGCATCGCCACCCGTTTCGGCTGCCGCATGGCCGATGGCATTGCCGAGCGCGTCATATTCCGCTCGCTGTTCGCCAGCGGGACGACCGTGTTCGATCCGCTGGACGAGGAGGGGAGCGGCGAGTCCTCGTCGGTGTCCCATGTCAGCGCAAGGCAGGAATATCGCAACCTGGTGGCCGCGCTGCACCTGCCGCTGCATGGCGCCGCCGAGCCGGTGCGGCTCTCGGCCTAGGCGGCCCCGTTAAGCCATTAACGAAATATTCACCCTGTGCACCTTGCCTGTGACGGTCGAACCCCCGAAAAGTCACGCCAGGCGCAGGCAGGTGGTTCGATGGCTCGGCGGGGCGTGCATGTCATCGTGGTGGGCAATGAGAAGGGTGGGTCGGGCAAATCGACCACGGCCTTCCATCTGGCCATCCATTTGCTGTACGGGGGCTTCAAGGTTGCGTCCATCGATGTGGACAGCCGCCAGCAGACGCTGACGCATTATGTGCGCAACCGCCGCGAATGGGCGCGCAGCCGCGGGCTGAGCATTCCCCATACCACCCATTTCCACCTGCCGCTGTCGCGCGGCGATTCCATCCGCGAAAACCACCGCGCCGAGTTCGACCTGTTCCGGCAGGCGATCGGCGAGGTGGAAGACGATGCCGATTTCCTGGTCATCGATACGCCGGGCTTTGACACCAACCTGACCCGGCTGGCGCATTCGCTGGCCGATACGCTGGTGACACCGGTCAATGACAGCCTGATCGACCTCAATGTCATGGCCCGGTTCGATGCGGTGACGGGCGAGCCGACCGAGATGAGCCACTATGCAAGGCTGGTGCAGCGCGCTCGTTCCGAGCGCATGGCGATCGATGGCAAGACCATCGACTGGGTGCTGGTGCGCAACCGCATCTCCATGCTGTCGTCGCGCAACATGCGGCAGGTGCAGACCATGCTGGAGCGGATCGCCCTGCGACTGGGCTGCCGGGTGGCCGAAGGCATTGCCGAACGGGTGATCTTCAGGTCGCTGTTTCCCACCGGGATGACGGTGTTCGATCCGCTCGACGATGATCTGCTGGGCGGGCTGCCGTCCATGTCGCATATGAGTGCGCGGCAGGAATATCGAAGCCTGGTGGCAGCGCTGCATCTGCCGACCAGCGAGATATTGGCGGCGCGAAGGGAGTTGGCGGCGCCGAAGCCGGGCGATTCCGCCCAGCGGTTTATTCACATGTTGCAGACCGAGCCTTAGGCGTCGCGGTTGCCGAAGATGAGATCGACGGCCCGGCTGCCACCGGGTGCGAAGACGTCGATATCGATGGTCACCGGCTCCTGCACCATGCGCCTTGTGCGGGCCGAGAGGGCCAGCACCACGCCGAGCAGGTCGCCGACGCCGCGCTTTTTGGGCAGCAGGCGCTGGGTAATGCCAGCCAGAACGCGATTGCGCGCGGCCATGTCCTCGGATGCGAGGCTGGAGCGGCCGACAAAGTTGGCCAGCTCGGTAAGGGCAGTATTTTCGCTCATTGGGCTACTCCAAACACAGGCACCAATTTGCTTCCCCGGGTGGCCGGCGCTCGAAGGCGTCGGCTCGTTATTTCTCGTGGCCTAGCTCTGCATGGCCAGGCAGCTCATATCCTGCTGCTTGAGCTGGTTGCACATGGCCGTCGCATCGTCGCGGCCGCCAAAGCCGATGAAGCGGGCGCGATAGAAGGTCTGGCCGTTCTTTTCGAAGCGCTCGACATAGGAGCGGAAGTCCCCGAGCGTGCCGACCTTGCCAGCAGCATCGGAGAGCATGGCGCGGGCGCTGTCCTCGGACGGACCAGCGCCGATCTGCACCACCCAGCCGGGGGTGATGCCGGCATCTGCGGTCTGAACAGCGCCTGAAGTCATCAGGTCGACCGGCTGGCCACCCTGCTGCGGGTTGCCGACATCGGCCGGCGGCGGCTGGAAGCCGAGCGGGGCGGAAGGCGCGGTCTGGCCGAGGGCGGAAGGCGGCGCGCCCAGGTTGTAGCTCTCCGAGAGCCAGGCGCCGATGATGTCCTGGCTGGGATAGGCCGGCTGCGGCGCCTGCGACGGGGCGGCAAGAGTGTTGGCCGCCTGTACGGCCGGCTGCAGGCCCAGATCGGCCGGCATGGGTGCCGGAGCCGGCGCGGCACTGGCCACCACGATTTGGGGGATGGGCTGGATGGCGGCAGGCTGCGCCTGGGCGCCATTGGCGGCCACCAGCTGCGCCAGGCGAAAGCCGGGCAGGGGCATGGGCATGACGAAGATCGGCTGGCTGGGCTGGGCAACGGCAACCTGCACGTTACCATTGCCCTGACGGCCTGGCACCGGGATCATGGCGGTCTGCAGGTAGTCGCCACGGCGGCTCTGCGGCAGGTAATTGGCGACGAGCTGGCGCACCTTTTCGTCACGGGCGCCGGCCGAGTTGAAGCCGAAGGCGACCACGACGATGTGGCGACCATCCTTGCGGGCGGCGGTCAACAGATTGGAGCCGGCGGCGTTGATATAGCCGGTCTTGATGCCGTCGACGGCGCCCATATAGCCCAGCACGCGGTTGTGGTTGCCATAGGTGGACTTGCCGTAGCTGAAGCTGCGGGTCTGGAAGAATTCGTAATAGCTCGGGAAGTGCTGGTAGATGGCGATGCCCAGGATCGCCTGGTCGCGCACAGTGGTGACCTGGCCGCCATCGGGCAGGCCCGAGGCGTTGCGATAGGTGGTGTTGCGCATGCCCAGCGCACGGGCGGTGGCGGTCATGCGCTCGGCGAACTTGGATTCGGTGCCTGAAATGTGCTCGGCAATGACGCGGGCCATGTCATTGGCCGACAGGGTCACCAGCGACTTGATCGCGTCTTCCACGGTGATTTCCGCCCCGGCGCGCAGGCCCAGCTTGGTCGGCACGGCGGCCGCGGCGTGACGCGACACGGTCATCTTGGTGGACAGCTTGAGATTGCCGGCGTTCAGCTCCTGGAACAACACATAGAGCGTCATCACCTTGGCGACCGAGGCCGGATAGCGCCTGGAGTCTGCGGCTTCCTCATAGAGCACCTGGCCCGACTTGGCGTCGACCACGATGCCGGCATATTTGCGGAGATTTTCGATGGCCTGGACGGGCGCAGCCATATGAGCGCTGACCGCGAGGGCGATGACGATTGCGGCAAAGGCGCGAGTGATCACGACGCGCCATGGGGATTTCGCCTGGGAAGCCACCCGGTACTCCAAACTTTACTCTCGGGCGCTTCTGCGCCCGTACGCAACACAACTGGGTGGACCATCCGGGTGAGCCCCACGCTCCCGAACAGTCCTCTATCCGTGAGAGAATAGGCCCGCGCCGTTACCATTCCGTAAAATGCGAGCGATTTAGGCGGGGGTGTGGAAAGGTGGTCACGGATGGGTGAGGGGGTGGAGGGATCCAAGACCCTGCACACCCACCGGGTCATTCCCGCGAAGGCGGGAATCTCCGTTGCCGGGGCTATCCCAGCAGATCGGGGTAGAGGTCCCGCCACTCCGGGTTGTTTTCCTCGATCAACCGGATCTTCCATGGGCGAAGCCATTTCTTGATCCGCTTTTCCCGAGTAATCGCCTCGATTGGGTCCCTGTGCTGCTCATAGAAGACCAGCAAGTGCGTTTTGTAACGGGACGAAAAGCCATCGAGGATGTCCTCGCGATGGACGTAAGTCCGGGCAATCAGATTGCCGGTGACGCCAACATAGATCGCGCCGTACTTTCGGCTCGCGAGGATGTAAACAAAGTACCGTCCGAAGGGCGCCATTAGGGTAAGCTGGCGCGCGTTCGTCGTTTGGCAACGGAGATTCCCGCCTGCGCGGGAATGACCCCGTGGTTGAGGAAGGGGCAGGGCTAAGCCCCTCGTCACCCCTTCACAAAATCGAGAACCATTGCCCCTTAACACCGGCGATCTTTTGCCTACATAATGGTCCTCACCATGCTGCTTCGTTTTCCTCTACGACAGATGTATCCCATGTATGCCAATGACCTCCTCGCTTTGACCGATGAGGCCCCAGCCGCGCTGCGACTGGTGCCTGTGCCCGCCCATGCGGGGCCCAAGGAGGACGATCCTGGCAAGGGCGGGGATGGCAAAGGCAGCACCGAGACCGGGACGATCACCAAGACCCGTCCCAAGACCAAGCGCCCGAATCTCTACCGGGTGCTGCTCCTCAACGACGACTACACGCCGATGGAATTCGTCGTTCTGGTCTTGCAGGATGTCTTCAACAAATCGCGTGAAGACGCCATGCAGATCATGCTGCACGTTCACCAGAAGGGGGTGGGTGAGTGCGGCGTATATCCATACGAAGTGGCCGAGACCAAGGTCACACGCGTCATGGATACGGCACGCAAGAACCAGCATCCGCTGCAATGCGTGATGGAAAAGCAATAGGAACATCATATGCCCTCATTTTCCCGCGGACTTGAAAAGGCTCTGCATCAGGCGATGAACCTGGCGCGTGAGCGCAACCATGAGTTCGCAACGCTCGAACACCTGCTGCTGGCCCTGACCGACGACCGCGAGACGATCGCCGTGCTGACCGGCTGCGATGTCGATATCGATGCGCTCAAGAGCGACCTCGAAGATTTCATCAATGAAGAACTGGACAGCCTGATCGTGGCGTCCGGCCAGGATGCGCGGCCGACCGCCGCCTTCCAGCGCGTGATCCAGCGCGCCGTCATTCACGTCCAGTCGTCCGGTCGGGAAGAGGTAACGGGCGCCAATGTGCTCGTCGCCATCTTTGCCGAGCGCGAAAGCCATGCCGCCTATTTCCTCGAACAGCAGGACATGAGCCGGCTGGACGCCGTCAATTTCATCAGCCACGGGATCACCAAGTCCGGTCCCAGCGAGGAGCGCAAGGTGCGTGGTGCCGAAGACGGCGAGAACCATGGCGAGGGCGGCGCCGAGGCCAAGAAGAGCTCGGCTTTGGCCGATTTCTGCGTCAACCTCAACGAGAAGGCCCGGGCCGGCAAGATCGATCCGCTGATCGGCCGCGATGCCGAACTGCGCCGCACCATCCAGGTGCTGTGCCGCCGGTCCAAGAACAACCCGATCTATGTCGGCGATGCCGGCGTGGGCAAGACCGCCATCGCCGAGGGCCTGGCCCGCAAGATCGTCGAGGGCGACGTGCCCGAAGTGCTCAAGGAAGCGGTCATCTATGCGCTCGACATGGGCTCGCTGCTGGCCGGCACACGCTATCGCGGCGACTTCGAGGAACGCCTCAAGGCGGTGATGAAGGAGCTCGAAAAGCTTCCCAATTCGGTGCTGTTCATCGACGAGATCCACACCATGATTGGTGCGGGCGCCACCTCGGGCGGCGCGCTGGATGCGTCGAACCTGCTCAAGCCCGCTCTGGCGAGCGGGGCGATCCGCTGCATCGGCTCGACCACCTACAAGGAATATCGCCAGTTCTTCGAGAAGGACCGGGCCCTGGTGCGTCGTTTCCAAAAGATCGACGTCAATGAGCCGTCGATCCCTGATGCCATCGAGATCATCCGTGGCCTGCGCCCCTATTACGAAGAGTTCCACAAGATCAAGTTCACCGACGATGCCCTCAAGGCGGCGGTGGAACTGAGCGCGCGGTATATCAATGACCGCAAGCTGCCCGACAAGGCGATCGACGTGCTCGACGAGACGGGCGCCAGCCAGATGCTGCTGACCGAGGACAAGCGCAAGAAGGTCATCGATGTCGAGGACATCGAGGCGACCATCGCCACGATCGCGCGCATCCCGCCAAAGTCGGTGTCCAAGTCCGATTCCGAACTGCTGGGCGGGCTGGAACGCAGCCTCAAATCGGTGGTGTTCGGCCAGGATGCGGCGATCACCGCGCTGTCATCGGCCATCAAGCTGGCCCGTGCCGGCCTGCGCGAACCGGAAAAGCCGATCGGCTCGTATCTCTTCACCGGCCCGACCGGCGTCGGCAAGACCGAAGTCGCCAAGCAGCTCGCCGACACGCTCGGCGTGGAGCTGTTGCGCTTCGACATGTCCGAATACATGGAACGCCACACGGTCAGCCGCCTGATCGGCGCCCCGCCGGGCTATGTCGGGTTCGACCAGGGGGGCCTCCTCACCGATGGCGTGGACCAGCATCCGCATTGCGTGGTGCTGCTCGACGAAATCGAGAAGGCCCATCCGGACCTCTACAACATCCTGTTGCAGGTGATGGATCACGGCAAGCTGACCGACCACAACGGCAAGTCGGTGGATTTCCGCAATGTCATCCTGATCATGACCTCCAATGCCGGGGCCATGGACCTGCAGAAGAGCCCGATCGGCTTCGGCCGCAAGCGCGAGCAGGGCGATGACGAAGAGGCGATCAACCGCCTGTTCACGCCCGAGTTCCGCAATCGGCTCGACGCGATCATCTCCTTCGCGCCGTTGCCGCGGGAAGTCGTCCGTCGCGTGGTCGAGAAGTTCGTGCTGCAGCTCGAAGGCCAACTGGCCGAACGCGGCGTCACCATCGTCCTCCAGCCCGAGGCCGCCGATTGGCTGGCCGAACGCGGCTATGACGAACGCATGGGTGCCCGTCCCCTGGGTCGCGTGATTCAGGAGTACATCAAGAAGCCGCTGGCCGATCAGGTGCTGTTCGGCGAACTGGTGAATGGCGGGACGGTCACCGTGGCGGTGGTCGGCGAGGGTTCGGAGGCCAAGCTGGAACTGATCGCGGTGCCGCCGCGGCCGGCCAAGCCGAAGGCCTTGCCGAAGCCGAAGAAGCCCAAGGCGACGGCGGACAAGAGCTAAGAACAAAGGCCCGGAGCATCCGGGCCTTTTGCTTCTGCGGTCGTTGCGTAACGGTGCGGTTACGCCTCGACCATCGAACGCACGCTTGCGCCAGCCGCGATGGTGGGCCGGGCATTGTTCAATTGTTCAATCGCAAAACCGGCTGCGGCCTTGTACTTGGCCACGAACGCGTTGCGCTCGTCGGGCGGCACCACATCGTCGATATTGTCGAATTTGCCCGCGCAGCGCTCGTCGACGAGATTGAGCAGACCAAACGGGCCGGCGCCCCGGTTGCGCAGCACAAGCTGCGAGATTGGTCCGCAGAACCTGGCGTCGTAGGCGGCCAGGGCCGCTGGCGTCACCCCATGCTCCAGCATGGCCGCCCCGAGATGGCGGGCATCCATGATGGCCTGGCTGGCGCCGTTGGAGCCGGTTGGATACATGGCGTGTGCCGCATCACCCATCAGCGCCACCGGCCCATCCTGCCAGGTGGAGACCGGGTCCCGGTCGATCATGGGGTTCTCATAGGCCACGTCCGACCGCGCCAGCAGGTCGGGCACGTCGAGCCAGTCATACGTCCAGCCCGCGAAATGGTGGGCAAATTCCTCGACCGCGACCGGCCTGAACCAGCCGCTGGTGTTGCGCCCCTCGTTGGCGTCGACGGTCAGCTCGGCGATCCAGTTGATCATGGCCAGCCCGGTCTGGGGATCGGGATGGGAAATCGGATAGAACACGACGCGATGCCGGTGCGTGCCGAGACCGACGAAAGACGAGCCGGTCCTGATCGGTTTGGCCAGTGTGGTGCCGCGCCACATGATGGCGCCACCCCAGTGGATGGGCGGCTGGTCGGGATGCATGGTGGCGCGGATCGCGGAATGAATGCCGTCCGCCGCGAGCAGCAGGGTGCCCTTCTCGCGCAGCAGGGTGCCGTCGGCCTTTTGCACGAGTGCAGTGACCGTCCCATCTGAATTCTTCTCGTAGCCCGTCACCCTGTGCCCGAGCTTGACGACACCAGGGCCGGCGCGCTCCACCAGGGTCCGATGGAGCAGCATATGGAACGGGCCGCGATGCACCGCATATTGCGGCCAATTGTAGCCGGCGAGCAGGCCGCGCGGCTCGGAATAGACGTCGTTGCCGTTCAGCCCGACCAGCGCCCATTCCCGCGCCGGGATGCCGACCGTGTCGAGCAGATCGGGCCCGATGCCGAGATCATAGAGCTCCCGCACCGCATTGGGCTGAATGTTGATGCCCACGCCCAGCGGCGCAAGCTCGCGGACCGACTCGAACACCGTGAACGGGACGCCGATCTGTTGCAGCGTGAGCGCCGTTGCCAGGCCGCCGATACCGCCGCCGGCTATGATGACATGTGGTTCGGACACGTTCCCCCGCCCAATTGTTATGTTTCATAACGGTCATAGACGAGCCGCTGGACCAAGTCCAACGCCCGCGTCATGCGACGGCATAGATGTTGACCTGGACCCCGGTCGCCGTCTTGGCGCCAGTCCCGACAAAGACCATCCGGTTGACAAAGGCGTAGGCCGGGTGGCCCGTCTCGAGCCGGATGGTGGAGCGCATGTAGTAATCGTCAGGCGACACGGCCTCCCCGGCCACGAGGCTGCGCATCACGGCTTCGGGTCCGTGGCGGAAGCCTTGGTCGATGATCTCGATGATCGCCCCGTCATCGGTTTCGAACGCATAGCGGGCTTCCATCAGCGACACGCCGTCGTGGGTCGTGGTCATCCAGTCCGCGCCCCCCGGCAGTATCCTGCCACTGACGCGCGGACCGCTGACCCGGCCGCCCGTGATGGGAATGATGCGCCGCTGGCCGAGCCGCCCCATTCCGAGGCTCCGCACGGTCCCGACTTCGACCTCCAGCGTACAGAAAGGCTGCAGCTCAGGCGTTTTGAGATCCAGCATCTATCCCCCCAGGAAAGCCCGGAACCTAGCGTCCCCATCGCGGCGCGGCAATGCCCGGGCGGGTAGGGGAAGGCACGCGCCGCCAGCCGTATTCGCGGATCAGTGAAGGCCCATTGCAAGAAGGTGACGGGAAATCCATTGGGGCGCTACTTCGCTAAGGAAACCAGCGAGCGCCGATCTAGCGGAGAACCGAACCAGACCAACTAAGGCACGACCTTGCTCGGCCGCCGAACCACAAACGCCACCAGAAACCCCAGATAGACCGCGCCCGGGACCAGCAGTACGTTGATCCCCATCACCCGGTAGCCCAAGCCCCCCAGCAATCCGCCCAGCAGTAGCGATAGCCACACCAGCAGGTGCTGGGCCCAGCGCCAGGGTGGGGCGAGGCGGTAGATGGCGCGGGCTAGGTCCTGGCCGGTGGCGAACAATGTGCCGGTGACGAAAGTGGTGCCCAGGCGCACCGAGCCTGTCGAGGGCAGGATGGCGTTCTGGGCGCCGGCGCCTGCGGCCATGGTCAGCATGAACTGGTTGGGTGAAAAGCCCAAAAAAGCCAGGACGAGCGTGAGGGTGAAGGTGGCCACGACGAGGCCGGTCACGGCGGCCGAGCCCCAGCGCGGGCCGGCCATCAAGGCCAGGGTGGACCCCGCAATGCTGCCGAGCAGGAACAAGACCACCAGCGAGGCGGTGATCCGCGCCACTGGCCAGGCGCCCAGCGCCAGCGCATCGCCCAGCTGGGTGATGTTGCCGCTCATGAACGAGGTGAAGTGGCCGCCCAGCTCGATGAAGCCCACCACATCGACGAATCCGGCGGCGCCCGTCAGCAACAGGCCAAGGCTGAGTTGAGGGGTGGGCGTCATCGCGGCTCCGGGGTTGGCCGACATTGAGCGAGTCTGTCGCCGCTGCGCAAGCCGCTCGTGCGGGTGGGCGCGGGCCATGCGGTTTTGGCGGTTGATTTTTTGGCTGCATGCCGTCATCAGGAGGGCCTTCGTCGGACTCGGGCCCTGTCCCGGGTGGCTTCTCCGGGCGCCTATCCCCCGGTCACCAACTAATCGCTTCCGCTGATGTGCGTTGCCGCGCGGGATGCCTGTTGGGTTTCATCCATGTTCAATCTCGACCAATACCGCCGCGAGTGGTTCGGCAATATCAGGGGCGATGCCCTGTCCGGCCTCGTGGTGGCGCTGGCACTTGTTCCCGAGGCCATCGCCTTTTCCATCATTGCAGGCGTCGATCCCAAGGTGGGGCTCTATGCCTCCGTGGTCATCGCCATTGTCATTTCCTTCGTGGGCGGCCGTCCGGCGATGATCTCGGCCGCCACGGCGGCAACCGCGGTGCTGATGGGGTCGCTGGTGCGCGACCATGGCCTGCAATATCTGCTGGCCGCCACCATCTTGGCCGGGTTGCTGCAACTGCTCGCTGGCTGGCTCAACCTGCACCGGGTCATGCGCTTTGTCTCGAAGTCGGTGATGACCGGCTTCGTCAATGCGCTGGCGATCTTGATCTTCATGGCGCAATTGCCCGAGCTGATCGGCGTGCCGTGGATGACCTATCCGCTGCTCGCTGCCGCCCTTGCCATCATCTACCTGTTTCCCCGCATTACCACCCTGGTGCCGTCGCCGCTGGTGGCCATCATCGTGCTCACCCTCGCTGCCTGGTATTGGGGCTTCGATGTCCATACCGTCGGACAGATGGGCGAGCTGCCGCGCTCGCTGCCTGAACTTCTGATTCCGCAGGTGCCGCTAAGTCTCGACATGCTCTGGATAATCCTGCCCTACGCCGTCGCCGTGGCGGCGGTGGGTCTGCTGGAATCGCTGATGACGGCGCAGATCGTCGATGAGGCGACGGACACCTCGAGCGACAAGCGCCAGGAAAGTCTGGGGCAGGGCATGGCCAACATCGCCTCTGCCTTTTTCGGCGGCATGGCGGGCTGCGCCATGATCGGCCAATCGGGCATCAATGTCGCCTCGGGTGGACGCGGGCGGCTCTCGACCTTCCTCGCGGGGGGCTACCTGCTGGTCCTGATGGTGCTGCTGGGCGATCTGCTGCGCATCATTCCCATGCCGGCGCTGGTCGCCGTCATGATCATGGTGTCGATCGGCACCTTCGACTGGCGCTCGATCCTCAATCTGCGCGAGCATCCGCGCAGCTCCTCCTTCGTCATGCTCTCCACGGTCGCCTTCGTGGTGGGGACGCATAACCTGGCCATCGGTGTGCTGGTGGGGGTGCTGCTGTCCGGCGTGTTCTTCGCCTGGAAGATTTCTCAGATCTTCGACGTCCGCAAGGAACTGAGCGAGGACGGCAAGGTGCGTGTCTATCACGTGCAGGGCCAGTTGTTCTTCGCGTCCGCCGAGCAGTTCATGGCGGCCTTCGATTTCAACGAGAAGGTCAGCCGCGTGATCATCGACCTGACCCATGCCCATATCTGGGACATTTCCAGCGTCGCCAGCATCGACAAGGCGGTGCTCAAGTTCCGCAAGCAGGGGGTGGACGTGTCCCTCAGCGGCCTCAACAAGGCCAGCGCCACGATCGTCGACAATCTCGGCATCCACCAGAAAGCCGATGCCGATATCGTGCTGGGTCACTGACCTCCGGCGGGCCGCCGATTCACTCGTGCGGCCCGTCGACGCTAACGCTCCGTGAACATTTCCTAACACTTCGCTAACCACGCAGGCCCAATCCCCGCTGTTCCCGCTCTTGTCCCTCGACAAGAACAAAAGACGAACTTATAAGAACATTATAGCAACACGGGAGATGCAGATGCTCACTTTCATCAAGGACTTCGCCGCCTTCGTCACGCTTGGGGCCTTCACCATCGGCTCGCTCACCTGGATGGATGTGATCACCCGACTCGTGTGACGATCCCGTTGTGGATTGCGCCCACGGTGAGGTGGGGATCACCCGGCGCTGATGCTAAAGGTCATGCATGAACGGTCCCGGCTTCCTCCATCTTCACGTCCATTCTGCCTATTCGCTGCTGGAGGGTGCCCTCCAGCTCGAGACCATCCTCAAGCTGGCCGCGGAGGACAGTCAGCCGGCCCTGGGCATTGCCGATACCGGCAATCTGTTCGGGGCGCTGGAATTTTCCGAAAAGGCCAGCAAGAAGGGCATCCAGCCGCTGGTCGGGGTCGAGCTGGCGGTGGATTTCGCCGCTGCCGAGGAGCGGATCAGCGAGCGCGGCCATGTCGCCTGGGCCGGCAAATCCAGCGTCGTGCTCATGGCGCAGACCGAAGCGGGCTTTGCCAACCTGTCGCGGCTGGTGTCGCAATCCTACCTCGAGGGCGATGGCTCGGGCACGGCGCGGGCCAGGCTCGACTGGCTGACGCGCGAGCGGCTCGAAGGCCTCATCTGCCTCAGCGGCGGGCCCGAGGGCGCCATCGACATGGCCTTTGCCCAGGGGCAGGATGCCAATGCTATCAGGCGGCTCGATCGGCTGGCCGAGCTCTTCGGCGACCGCTTCTACATCGAATTGCAGCGGCATGGCCGGGTGCAGGAAGCGGCCGTGGAGCCGCGGCTGATCGACTATGCCTATCGCAAGGGCATTCCGCTGGTCGCCACCAACGAGCCCTTCTTCAAGTCATCGAGGGAATTCGAGGCGCATGACGCGCTCTTGGCCATTGCGGGCGGCACGGTGCTGGCGCAGACCGAGCGCCGCAAGCTCAACGACCAGTATTATTTCAAGACCCGCGCGGAGATGACGGAGCTGTTCTCCGACATTCCGGAAGCACTCGATTCGACCGTGGAAATCGCCCGCCGCGTTTCCTATCGGCCGCGGACGCGCAGTCCCATCCTGCCCAAATTCGCCGCCGCGCCCGATCTCAGCGAGGTCGACGCGCTGCAGGCCGAAGCCGATGCCCTGCGGGCAATGGCGGAGGAGGGGCTGCGGGCGCGTCTCGCCACTGTTGGCACGGCGCCCGGCAAGAGCGAGCAGGACTATTGGGAGCGGCTGGAATTCGAGCTTGGCATCATCGCCTCGATGAAATTCCCCGGCTACTTCCTCATCGTGGCCGATTTCATCCGCTGGTCCAAGTCGCAGGGCATTCCAGTGGGGCCGGGCCGTGGCTCGGGCGCCGGCTCGCTGGTGGCCTATGCCACCACCATCACCGATCTCGACCCGCTGGCCTATAACCTCCTGTTCGAACGCTTCCTCAATCCGGAACGCGTGTCGATGCCGGATTTCGACATCGACTTCTGCCAGGATCGCCGCGAAGAGGTGATCCGCTATGTGCAGCGCAAATACGGCACCGAGCAGGTGGCGCAGATCATCACCTTCGGAACGCTGCAGGCGCGCGCCGTGCTGCGCGACGTCGGCCGCGTGCTGCAGATGCCCTATGGGCAGGTGGACCGCATCTGCAAGCTCGTGCCGGCCAATCCGGCCGATCCATGGTCCATCGAGCGGACCATGAACGAGGTCCCGGCTTTCAAGGCCATGGCCGACGAGGACGAGACGGTGGCCGACCTCGTCGCCATTGCCCGCAATCTTGAGGGCCTGTTCCGCCACGCCTCGACCCATGCCGCCGGCATCATCATCGGCGACCGGCCGCTGCAGGACCTGGCGCCGCTCTATCGCGATCCGCGCTCGGACATGCCGGTCTGCCAGTACAACATGAAGTGGAGCGAGGCGGCCGGCCTGGTCAAGTTCGACTTCCTCGGCCTCAAGACGCTGACGACGGTGCAGTATGCGGTCGAGATGGTGAACCTCGATGGCGGGAACCTCCGCATCGAGGATATCCCGATCGACGACAAGCCCACCTACGACCTCTATGCAAAGGGCGACACGTTCGGCGTGTTCCAGGTCGAAGGCGCCGGCATGCGCCGGGCGCTGGTCGACATGAAGCCCGACCGCTTCGAGGATATCATCGCGCTGGTGGCGCTCTATCGCCCCGGTCCGATGGACAATATTCCGCTGTTCAACGACCGCAAGCATGGCCGGGAAGAGGTCGAGTATCCCCATCCCGATCTCTCCAAGGTGCTCGACGAGACCTATGGCATCATCGTCTACCAGGAGCAGGTGATGCAGATCGCCCAGCTCCTGTCGGGCTATTCGCTGGGCGAAGCCGACATGCTGCGCCGCGCCATGGGCAAGAAGATCAAGTCGGAGATGGATGCGCAGCGCGAGCGCTTCCGCGACGGCGCCATCAAGCACGGCCTCAAGCAGAGCCAGGCCGACACGATTTTCGACCTGCTCGCCAAGTTCGCCAATTACGGCTTCAACAAGAGCCATGCGGCGACCTATGCGCTGGTCAGCTACCAGACGGCCTGGCTCAAGGCGCATCACCCACACGAATTCCTCGCGGCGTCGATGACCCTGGATATGGGCAATACCGACAAGCTGGCCGAGTTCCGCAGCGAGGCCAAGCGCCACAATATCGAGCTGGTGGCGCCCTGCGTGAACACCTCCCAGGTGGTGTTCTCGGTCAAGGACAAGCGCATCCTCTATGGTCTGTGCGCCGTCAAGGGCGTCGGCCGGCAGGTGGCCGAGCATATCGTCGAGGCGCGGGGCGACAAACCCTTCAAGGATCTGGGTGACTTTGCCCGAAGGGTCGATCCGCGCATTCTCTCCAAGCGGACGCTGGAAACGCTGGTCAATGCCGGCGCCTTCGACGCCATCGTGCCGCGCCGCGAAGTGGCCTTTGCCGCCATCGAGGCGGTGATGGGCATGGCCCAGTCGCTCACCCATGAGCGCAACGAGGGCCAGTGGAACATGTTCGATATCGGCGAGCCCGAGCCGGTGCGCCTGCCGGCGGGGGTGCCGGCCTGGACCACCACCGAGCGGGCCGACCGGGAACTCTCGGCCATCGGCTTCCACCTCTCGGCGCATCCGCTCGATGCCTATTCGGATTTGTTCGAGAAGCTGCGCGTGCAGCGCTGGGGCGATTTCGAACGGGCGGTCAAGGATGGCGCCTCGGCCGGGCGGCTGGCGGGCACGATCAGCGGACGGCAGGACCGGCGCACCCGCAAGGGCACGCCGATGATGATCCTGACGCTGTCAGACCAGTCCGGCAGCTTCGAGGTCATCGCCTTTTCCGAACAGATCAACGAATTCGGCGCGATCCTCTCGCCGGGCAAGTCGGTGATCCTGCAGGTGGGCGCCGACGAGCGCGCCGAAGGCGTCAGCCTGCGCCTGCTATCGGCCCAGCGCATCGACGGCATCGAAGACACGATCGAACGGCGCCTGACGGTCTTCGCCGCCGACGCCAAGGCCCTCAGCTCCATCAACGCCCAGCTCAAGCGGGGCGGCGAGGGCAGGGTGAACTTCGTCGTCATCAGGGATGGCGGGGCAAGGGAATACGAGATCGAGCTGCCGGGGGCGTATCGCATCACCGCCGAAGTCGCGGGCGGGATCAAGGCGCTGGATGGCGTGACGGATGTGAGGCTGCACTGAGGCGTGGACTTTGACCGCAGTCGACCCCGTTTCGGCCGTTTGAGTTTCGTCCCGCGATGACCGCTTTTGGCCCGAAGCAGCCACTCACGACGCTGCATCGGATACCGCAATCTCAGGGATCGCGGTGTTCCGGCGAGCGGCGAACTTGTCAGCCAGCGAAAGAGCTGTGCTCTCGGTATGCTGACGTAAGCACTTAAGGGCGTAGTACCCGGCCATACGTGGGAGAGTTAGCCTGCCGGAACTGCTGTTCATGGCTGGCAAAGTGCCGGATACGGAACAACTGCGGATCACGTTCCCCGGACGTCCTTGCTATTGTTGAGAGGCCGTGGTCGTCTCAGCTCGCATCCTTTTGTTTAGGAACGAAGCCATGAGCCTGTCGCGTGCATTCATGATGTTGATGATAGGCTTTGGGGTTCCGAGCTTTTTGGTCGCCCATAGCCCGCCGGCCTACGCACAGGAGGATGGCGGCGACGGTGGTAGTGATGACGGCGGAGAAAATGCCGGTGACGTCTCAGACGCCGCAGATGCCGCAGACACCGCAGATGTCTCAGACACCGCAGATGCCGAGTACCTAGTCGACGAGAACGGCAACTACATACTCGACGCGAACGGCAAGAGGATCAAAAAGCCCAACACCGTTGACCTCACAACTCTCGACGTTGGCGGGACGAACGGCGTCCTCAATTCCCATTCGGTCTTAAGGCGACCAACTAGGTGACCACCGGCAGTTGAGCTGGGATTGTTTCTTGAGACCTCGGTTAGAACGTCGCGAAAGGCGGCCACGCGCGTGTATGCACTTGTCCCCTGCCGTCCCTGATCGCCTTGCCTAGTCCGACGGCGGTTCGACTGCGCTAGAGTGTCTGAGGGGCCTCGTGCGCTAACCGGCCCAACTTGAGCCAGCATCCTTGATAACGAACCACACCCCCGCGCTGGGCGAGTGTGAACGTAGGTGAGTGACGGGGCGGCGTTCTGCGACTGCTTCTGGCGCGAAGCTGCCGTCAGCCGTTGGTTATCGGCATGGCCGCTATCCACCCCAAATCGGTCATGTCTGATTGGGCATTCATGCCACGCCAAAGAAGCGCGGGGAGGCGAGCTTCTGGCCCTTCCTCCTTCGCATTTGGGCGCTTTCACCCTGGCCCCACGTCCGCTCGCGGATGCGTCGTTGGGAAGCGATGGGGAGCCGCCTCAATCATAGACCTCACACTCGCGAGTCTATAGCGTCCGCAGGGCGTCATTCGGCGCTGGAGCTACAAAATGCAATTGAGCACGGAAAGCCTGTTGATCATCCTCTTGGTGGGGGCGGTCGCTGGGTGGCTTGCTGGCCAGATCGTTCGTGGCTACGGCTTCGGTATCTTGGGCAACATCGCAGTCGGCATAGTCGGGGCACTGATCGGCAGCTGGTTGTTACCACAGCTTGGAATCATCCTTGGGAGCGGCATCGTCGCGTCGATTGTCAATGCAACCGTGGGAGCGATCCTGCTGCTTGTCGTCTTGGGGCTGGTGCGTCGCGGTGGCCGGGGCTTCTGGCGCCGTTGACATGAAAAATCCGGTCGGCTGCCTTCTGGCAGTCGGCCCGTTTGCCTACTCGGTTTCAGAACCGAAGCCGTTCCACAAGCCGCATCGCTTTACGGGTGGCAACGACGGGCACTCATTCGACATGGGACAAGCTTGCCGCGCGTTGGCCAAAAGAAGCGCGGGGGAGGCGAGTTTTTGGCCCATCCTCCCTCGCATTTGGGGGCTTTCACCCTGGGCCCCGCGTGCTGGCGCGGGTCTATGCAAGGATAATGCGCACAGGGGTAGGTGCGGTTCCCTAACAGGTGCGTGAGCATTCCTTGGGGTCGCGCGGTGGCGAAAGCGTGCGGTGTGCAAATCTCGCAGTCGTCTCCCTCCCCTTGAGGGGCGGGATCAAGGG